>JAXHUE010000001.1:0-48935 GCA_034189655.1 Chloroflexota bacterium
CCCCGGCCCGTGCTCATACTCCACGGCAGCGCCGACGAGGTGGTCGAGCCCAGCCACGCGCGGGCCCTCTACGAGCGGGCAGGGAAGCCCAGGGAGCTCGTCATCATCGAGGGGGCCGGTCACCGGCTGCGCCGCGACGAGCGCGCCATGGGCACCGCCCTGGCCTGGCTCCGCCGTCACCACCGTGTGTAGGGATTGACCCTCTCATACGAAGAGGCTATAATCAAATGAGGGGAACTCGTTGCTGGCAGAGGTAAAAGAGAGTTGTGGCCTCTTCGGAGTCTATGCTCCCGGTGAGGACGTGGCCCGCCTCACCTTTTTCGGCCTTTACTCTCTGCAGCACCGCGGCCAGGAGAGCTCCGGTATCGCCTCCTCCGACGGCGAGAACATCTGCATCCACACCAGCATGGGCCTGGTGTCCCAGGCCTTCGACGAGGAGGTACTGGGCAGGCTTCCGGGCACCATCGCCATCGGGCACAACCGCTACTCAACCACGGGCTCCAGCCGTCCCGCCAACGCCCAGCCCATCGTGGTGACGGGCCCGACGGGCACCATCGCCCTGGGTCACAACGGCAACCTGGTGAACGCCCAGTACCTGCGCCACGAGCTCGAAGAGCGGGGCTTTACGTTCTCCACCTCCACCGACTCTGAGATCATCGCTCACCTCATCCTCTCTTCCACGGAGAAGGCGTGGGTCGACAGGATACGCTACGCCATGCGCAGGCTGGAGGGGGCGTACTCACTGGTGCTCATCGCCGGGGACAGCCTGGTGGGCATTCGAGACCCCATGGGGGTGCGCCCGCTGTGCATCGGCAAGTTCGACGGCGGCTGGGCCATCTCCTCCGAGAGCTGCGCACTAGACCACATCGGGGCCCACTTCATCAGGGAGATCGAGCCCGGCGAGGTGGTCATCGTAAACGATGGGGGCATGAGAAGCTACACCGAGAGTCCAGAGGTGAGGAACAGCCTGTGCGTCTTCGAGTACATCTACTTCGCCCGGCCCGACAGCCTGATAAACGGGAGGCGCATCTACTCGGCGCGGCAGGCCATGGGGGCGATGCTGGCCCGCGAGCACCCGGTGGACGCCGACCTGGTCATCGGCGTGCCCGACTCGGCGACGGCGGCCGGCCTGGGCTACTCCATACAGTCGGGCATACCCTTCATCGAGGGGCTGCTCAAGAACCGCTACGTCGGCCGCACCTTCATCGAGCCCGACCAGCGGCTCCGCGAGCTGGGGGTGAAGCTCAAGTTCAACCCCATGCCTGAGCTACTGGAGCGCAAGCGGGTGGTGCTGGTCGATGACAGCATCGTCCGCGGCACCACCACGCCCCGCGTGATCAACCTTCTCAAGAGGTCCGGGGCCAGGGAGGTGCACATGCGCATCTGTGCCCCCCCCATCCGCTACCCCTGCTTCTTCGGCGTGGACATGGCGACACGGAGGGAGCTCATCGCCGCCCAGAAGGACGTACCAGCCATCGCCCGCGTCATCGGGGCCGACACCCTGGGCTACTTGAGCATCGACGGGCTCATCGAGTCGGTGGCGCTGCCCCGGGAGACCTTCTGCCTCGCCTGCTTTACCGGCGACTACCCGGTGCCAGTGCAGCTAGAGATGGACAAGCTGGCCCTGGAATCAGGGGAGGAGTAGCCGTTGTCACAGGGCAAGAGCAAGAGGCCCCTCACCTACCGCGATGCCGGCGTGGACATCGATACCGCAGATGGCATCGTCGCCGCCATAAAGAGGCACGCCCAGCACGCAAGCAGGCCCGAGGTCTTGAGCGGCGTGGGCCCCTTCGGCGGCCTCTTCCAGCTCAAGGGCTACCGGCAGCCGGTGCTGGTGGCCAGCGCCGACGGCGTGGGCACCAAGCTCAAGGTAGCCTGCGCCCTCAACCGGCACGAGACCATAGGCATCGACCTGGTCAACCACTGTGTGAACGATATCTTGACCTGTGGTGCCGACCCCCTCTTCTTCCTCGACTACGTGGCGATGGCCGGGCTCGTCCCGGAAACAGTCGAGGCAGTCGTGGCCGGTATGAGCCGCGCCTTGAAGGAGGTGGGCTGCGCCCTCCTCGGTGGCGAGACGGCGGAGATGCCCGGCCTCTACCCACAGGGGGAGTACGACCTGGCGGGGTTCATCGTGGGCGCGGTGGAGCGGGAGGGCATAGTGGACGGCCATGACATCGCCGCCGGCGACATCGTCGTGGGCCTCCCCTCCAGCGGCCTCCACACCAACGGCTACTCCCTGGTGCGAATGGTATTCCACATAGACGATGACCCCTCGGCACTGGGCCGCCACTGCCCCGAGCTGGGGCGCACCCTGGGTGACGAGCTCCTTGAGCCACACCGCTGCTACTACCACGCGCTTAAGCCCCACATCACCCTCATAAAGGGCATGGCCCACATCACCGGCGGGGGCCTGCCGGGGAACCTGCCCCGCTCCCTGCCCCAGGGCCTGGCCGCGCGTATCGAGAGAGACTCGTGGGCCATCCCCCCCATATTCCACATGGTAGCCCAGGAGGGCGCCATCGACGAGAGAGAGATGTACCGCACGTTCAACATGGGCATCGGCATGGCCGTGGTCTGCTCCCCGGCCACCGCCGGTACGCTCACAGCCCAGGTGCCAGGTGCCCTGGGCATCGGAGAGGTGGTGACGCAAAAGGGTGAAGAGAGAGTGTTAATAGCATAGGAGGATAATAGTGCGCGTAATCATCAGCGTATCCGACAAGAGAGGGATCGTTGACTTCGCTATCGGCTTATACCAGATAGGCACCACCATCTACAGCACCGGCGGCACCAAGAAGGCGCTCGCCGAGGCCGGGCTCCCCGTCCACAGCGTAGAGCAGATAACGGGCTTCCCCGAGATACTCGACGGCAGGGTGAAGACCCTTCACCCCGCGGTCCACGGCGGCATACTGGCCAGGCGCGATGTGCCCAACCATATCAACGAGCTCCAGAAGAGCGGCATGGCCCCGATAGATATGGTGGTGGTCAACCTCTACCCCTTCCGCGAGACGGTCGCGAGCGGGGACGCCTCCCTGGAGGATGCCCTGGAGAACATCGATATCGGTGGGCCCACCATGATCCGGGCCGCCGCCAAGAACTTCCCCTTCGTGCTGGTGGTGGTCGACCCCGACGACTACCTCCCCGTCCTGGAGCGGCTGCGCTCTGGCCCCATCGACCTGGAGGAGCGCAAGAGGCTGGCCCAGAAGGCCTTCCAGCACGTGGCCATGTACGATACCGCCATCGCCGAGTACCTGCGGCCGGCCGACGAGATATTCCCCGCGGACATGACCATCGCCTTGAAGAAGCACCAGGACTTGAGCTACGGGGAGAACCCCCACCAGAGGGCGGCGTTCTACACCCTGGAGAGGGTGGGGCGAGGCCCCAGCGGCATGGCCAGTGCCGCCCAGCTCTGGGGAAAGGAGCTCTCGTACAACAACATCCTGGACTTGAGCGCCGCCATGGCCGCGGCCAGCGATTTCTCCCCGCCCACCATCGCCATCATCAAGCACAACAACCCCTGCGGGCTGTCCTGCCACCAGGACCTCGCCGAGGCCTATCGCCGCGCCCTCTCAGGTGACCCGGTGTCTGCCTTCGGCGGCATCGTGGCATCCAACCGGCCCATAGACGAGGAGACCGCCAGGGAGATAGACAAGACCCACTTCGACGGCATCATCGCCCCCGGCTACGACGATAAGGCCCTGGAGCTGTTAAAGCGCAAGCGCGACCTGCGCTTAATCCAGGCACAGAACCCCAGTGGCGGGGCCCCGGCGCTAGACCTGCGCGGGGTGGGCGACGGCCTCCTCGTCCAGACGGCCGATGCCACCGCCGCGGACATGGCCTTGAAGCCCGTTACCCAGCGCCAGCCCACCACGGAAGAGAGGGATGACCTGCTGTTCGCCTGGCGCGTGGTAAAGCACGTGAAGTCCAACGCCATCGTGCTGGCCCGCGACGCCACCCTCCTGGGCATGGGCGCCGGCCAGCCCAGCCGCGTCGACAGCGTGGAGATCGCGCTCAAGAAGGCAGGGGAGCGCTCCCGCGGCAGCGTGCTCGCCTCCGATGCCTTCTTCCCCTTCCCCGACGGCGTGGAGCTCGCCGCCAAAGGAGGCATCACCGCCATCATCCAGCCCGGGGGCTCGGTGCGCGACGAGGAGGCCATCAGGGTGGCCAACGAGCACGACATCGCCATGGTCTTCACTGGCATGCGTCACTTCCGGCACTAGGGCGACTGCGATGAAAGAGCACACGCCAGCCATCACCGACATCGATGCCGTCGTGGCCTCTCTCTCGCCAGGGGAGGCACGGCTCTTTCACCGCATCTTTCGTACCAGCACCGCGGTGGGCCGCCTGCGCCCACCCCAGGACATGGTGCCCTGGATCGAGGCGCACATGGGGGCGGTATCGGAGGTCGAGGAGCAGCACATAGTGAAGGTCACCAACATGGTGACCTTCGAGGGGACGCTGTACAACGGCCTGAGGGCACGGCGCCCCATCGAGGCCCAGGGCTGCGAGGCGCCCGATGACTCCCGGCTCTCCCACTGTGGCCCCGGCGACCCGCTGCAGCACCCCAGGGCCACCACGCCTGAGGACATATTCGGCCGCGTCGAGGGGAGGCACTGCCTGACCGCGAGCAACGTCGCCAAGTACGACGGCCTCCACGGCATGGTGGTCTTCAACGAGCACAACCCGCTCACCCTCTCACGCGACCGCATCGTGGACTACATCGATACCGGCTGGAAGTGGGCGGAGCGGGCGCACCGCACCGACCCCCAGGCCCGCTACTTCCTCTTCATCTGGAACTGCCTGTGGCGGGCCGGGGCCTCCCTCATCCACGGCCACGCCCAGGTCATGCTGGGCCGCGATATCCACTACGCCAAGGTGGAGGGGCTGCGGCGGGCCGCCGCGGGCTACCGCGCGCAGTACGGCTCACGCTACTTCGACGACCTCTACCACGTCCACGCCTCCCTGGGCCTGGGCATGGAGCGTGACGGGGTACGGGTGCTGGCCTACCTCGCGCCGCTGAAAGACAACGAGGTGATGCTGATGGCACCCTCCCTCGACCTCGCCTTCAAGGAGAGGCTCTACGAGGTGCTGGACTTCCTGTGCCGCCGCTGGGGCGTCTCCTCCTTCAACCTGGCGCTGGTGACACCGCCCCTGGGCGAGGGCGACGAAGGCTGGGAGGGGTTCCCGGTGCTGGCACGCATCGTGGACCGCGGCGACCTCCAGGTCGTCGCCTCGGACATGGGGGCCATGGAGCTCTACGCCGCGAGCGTGGTGGCGAGCGACCCCTTCCCCCTGGCACGGCTGCTCACGCAGTCCCTGGGGGATGGCCCCGCTCACCGGTGAGCGATGATGGGGTTGTGCGCAGGCGCCATTTCGTGTATGGTGAGTACCGCAGTGGCCCCCTCGCGGGCCGCCCCGGCGACGGTCTCTCACGTGCGCCCAAATGACTGGAGGGAGAGCAGGTGACATGGCCACAGTGGATGTAGTGATACCGGTCTACAACGAGGAGCACGTCCTCGCCCAGAGCATCGCCACGCTGCGCCAGTTCCTTAAAGACAACCTGTCCCACCAGTGGCAGGTGGTCATCGCCGATAACGCCTCCATAGACCGGACGTGGGAGGTGGCCCAGGCACTCGCCGCGGAGTACCCCGATGTCGCCGCGCTCCACCTCGATGAGAAGGGGCGAGGCCGGGCGCTGCGCCGCGCCTGGCTGGAGAGCACCGCCGACATCGTGAGCTACATGGACGTCGACCTGTCCACCGAGCTCGCCGCATTCCCCGCCATGGTCAGCGCCATCTGCGACGAGGGCTACGACATCGCCACCGGCTCGCGCCTGATGCGCAGCTCGCAGGTGGAGCGCTCCCCGAAGCGCGAGTTCACCTCCCGTGGCTACAACCTGCTCATCAAGGCCATGTTCTGGACCAGGTTCTCCGACGCCCAGTGCGGCTTCAAGGCCATAACCTCCAGGGCGGCACGGGAGCTCATCCCCCTGATCAAAGACCAGGAGTGGTTCTTCGATACCGAGCTGCTCATCCTCGGCGAGAAGAAGGGCTACCGCATAAAGGACATCCCCGTGGCCTGGGTAGAGGACCCCGACAGCCGCGTCGACATCTCGAAGACGGTGCGGGACGATATCAGGGGCCTGCTCCGGCTCAGGTTCCACCGCATCCCATGACCCCGCAGAGGGGGCCCCGCCGCGGCGTATTCTACGGCTGGTGGATCGTCGCCGCCGGCGTGGCCAGCCTGCTCTTCGCCGGCGGCATTGGCTACTACACCTTCGGCGCCTTCTTCAACCCCCTGCTCGATGCCTTCGGCTGGTCGAGCGCCCAGCTCTCCGCGGCACTGACCATCGCCACCCTGGTCGGGCTGGCCGCGCCGCTCGTCGGCGCGTGGGTCGACCGCTACGGGGCACGCACGGTGATGGCCACCGGGGCCCTCGTCACCGGCGGCGCCTTCGCCCTGCTGGGCCTGGCCAGCCCGGACTGGGGGCCCCTCGCCCTGTGGTACTTCTATGCCCTCTACCTCGTCATGGGCCTGGGGATGGTGTGTACCTTGAACGTGCCCGTCGCCGCCGTGGTCTCGCACTGGTTCAGCGCCAGGCGTGGGCTGGCCATGGGCATCACCGTCTCCGGCTTCGGGCTGGGAGGGCTGCTCATGCTGCCCCTGGCCAGCCTCCTCATCGCCCTCGTCGGCTGGCAGATGACCTATCACCTGCTAGGCCTCACCATCGTCGCCGTGCTAGTCCCGGTGGCCCTGCTCGTGGTCAGGGACCGACCCCAAGACCTGGGGCTCCTCCCCGATGGCGGGCCCCCCGGCGAAGGCCTGGACACAGATTCCGTGGCCGCGGGGCCGCAGTGGACGCTGGGTGCAGCCATGCGGACGGGGACGTTCTGGCTCATCGTGGGGGCACTGGGCCTGGCCTTCATCGGCACCGCCGCCCTGCTGGTGCACACCATCCCCTTCCTCCAGGCGCGGGGGCTCTCTCCCCAGATGGCCGCCGCCGCCATGGCCCTCACCGTGGGGCTCAGCGTGCCCGGCCGGGTGGTCGCCGGCCACATCGTCGACCGGGTGCCGATAAGGGCGGTGGTGGCGCTCTCATTCCTGCTCCAGATAGTGGCCCTGGGTCTCCTCCTCGCCATGGGGCCCATGGCCATGGTGTGGGCCTTCGTGGTGGTGTTCGGCCTGGCCATGGGTGGCATGTTCGCCCTCGAGCCGCTGCTGGTGAGCAGGTACTTCGGCCTCTCCTCCTTCGGCGCCATCTACGGCGGCCTGTGGGTGTTCGTCACCATCGGCTTCGCCGCCGGCGCGCCCCTGGCCGGCGCCATATTCGACGCCACCGCCAGCTACCGCTGGGCCTTCGTCCTCTTCATCGCCGCCACCGCCATCGCCGCGGTGCTGATATACCTGGTCAAGGAGCCCCGCTATCGAGGCGGGCAGTGCTAGTCACGGTTGACTTTTCCCCCAGATATATTAAGATTGATGTACGCGCACCAGGGAGGGCTGGCCGCCATGGCACACGCGGTTCTGGTCATCGACATGCTCCGGGGCTTCCTCGAGGAGGGCCACCCCCTCTACTGCGGCGACAGGTCGCGCCGCATCATCCCCCACTGCCAGAGGCTCCTGGAGGAGGAGTTGGCGCAGGGCGCCGCCATATTCTACATCTGCGACCGCCACGCCCCCGATGACCCCGAGTTCAGGATGTTCCCCCCCCACTGCGTCGAGGGCACGGCGGAGGCAGAGGTCATCCCTGAGCTGGCCCCGTTCCGCGGCGATATCATCCCCAAGCAGCGCTACAGCGGCTTCTACGGGACAGACCTGGCGCAGAGGCTCGCGGCGCTGGCCCCGGACAGGATAGTGGTCGTGGGCGTATGCACCGACATCTGCGTGATGCACAGCGTGGCCGACGCCAGGAACCGTGACTACGAGGTGGAGGTGCCGGCGCAGTGCGTGGCCTCCTTCGACGAGGAGGCCCACCTCTGGGCCTTAGGCCACATGGAGCACGTCCTGGGGGCCACCGTGGTGAGGCCCACCGCCCAGACCGCGCTCCAGGCCCAGCTCCAGCCCCGCGGCGACGTCATCTCCGCCGATACCGCTGACATCTACTTCGTCCGCACCATAGACATCCTGCGCCGCGAGGGCATCGACCCGGTGGCGACCATGGAGCTGTTCCCCTCCCGGCCCGGCATACTGTGCGGCATCGAGGAGGTCAAGGCGCTGCTCGCCGAGGTGCTCCCCGAGGGCAGCGAGGTGTGGGCACTGGACGAGGGGGAGCCCTTCGCACGCAAGGAGGTGGTGCTGCGCATCAAGGCCCCCTACCAGAGCTACGGCGTCTACGAGACCGCCATGCTGGGGATACTGGCCCACTGCAGCGCCTGGGCCACGGCGGCCCGCGAGTGCGTCGCGGCGGCGGGGGACATCCCCATCGTCGGCTTCGGGGCACGCCACGTCCACCCCCGGGTCTCCGGCCTCATGGACTACGCCTCTATCGTCGGCGGCTGCGCCGGCTGCTCCAGCATCGCCGGGGCCAGGCTCGCCGGCAGGGAGGCCTCGGGCACCATGCCCCACGCCCTCATCCTGATAGTGGGCGATACCGCAAGGGCCACGCTCGCCTTCGATAGACACATGCCCCCGGAGGTGGCCCGCGTCTCCCTGGTCGATACCTTCAAGGACGAGGTGGAGGAGAGCATCATCGTGGCCAGGGCACTGGAAGGACGCTTAAGCGGGGTGCGCCTCGATACCCCCTCGGAGCGGGGCAGGGTCACCGTGGACCTGGTCAAGGAGACCAGGGCCCACCTCGACCTCGCCGGCTTCCCCGAGGTCACCATCTTGGTGAGCGGGGGGCTCGACCCGGAGCGCATCAGGTACTTCCTGGACAACGGGGCACCGGTCGACGGCTTCGGCGTGGGCAGCTACATAAGCGGCGCCCGTCCCATCGACTTCACCGCCGACCTCCACGAGATAGAGGGCCGGCCCATCGCCAAGAGGGGGAGACTGCCCGGCATCACCCCCAACCCCAGGTTAAAGCGCGTCATGTAGAAAGGGGAGCCATGAAACGATTGCTTCCGGCGCTCTCGCTGCTCATCTGCCTGTTCCTGGCAGCGGCGGGCTGTAGCTCTGCCCTGCCCACGCTCACCATCGCCCAGATACCCTGGCCCGACGACGAGGTGACCACCTACACCGTCCAGGACGCAGAGGGCAGCGCCATCGGCACCCTGGAGCTCACCATCCAGAGAGACGACGGCACCTACACCCTGACCCAGGTGGTAGATGTCACCATAGAGGGCCAGCAGGTCCAGGATACCGTCTCGGTCACCGCGAGCGCCACTGACTTGAAGCCGCTCTCGATGACAGAGACCGTACTGTTCTCCGGCCAGACCATAGAGGTGGCGGCTACCTACGGCGAGGGCGAGGTCGCCATCGTCGCCACCGTCGACGGCGAGGAGCAGAGCGCCACCATCGCCATCCCCGAGGACGCCTACGACGACGGCGAGGTGCTGTTCCTGCTCCGCGCCATCCCGTTCCAGGTGGGCTACCGCGCCACCTACACCGATGTCGTCCCCGCCGCCGGCCTCATGCCAGAGGCCACGGTGAGCGTCGCCGCCGAGGAGGCGGTGGAGGTGCCCGCCGGCAGCTTCGACTGCTACAAGATCGAGCTTACCGTGCTCGGCACCACGCAGTACCTGTGGTACGACACCGAGAGCCCTCACTACCTGGTCAAGGTGGAGGTGGAGGGCACCTCCATGGTGCTCACGGAGACCGCCACTCCCTAGACGAGGGCCGCCATGATACAGACGATGGTAGACGTCTTCGTCTCCGGGTTCCAGAACCCCAGTGCCTGGGGCATCTTCCTGGCCCTGGCCTTCGGTGCGGCCTGGCTGGCCCCCTTCGCCCCGTGGGTGCTAAGGCTGCCCACGACGGCACTCCGCGCCACCCTCGCCCTGCTCGGCGTGTTCGTGTCCAGCGCCATCCTCACCTGGGCCGCCATCAGCTTCGTCCAGGTCTCCCTCCAGACCTGGTACGGCCAGGCACTGGCACACTTCTGGGACCAGGAGACCCTCATGAGCTGGCTCCTGCTCGCCGCCGCCCCCCAGATACTCATCACCGGCCTGGTGCAGGAGGCGGCCAAGCTCCTGCCGCCCCTGGTGCTCATGAGGTGGCACCGCCCCCAGGGGGCCCGCCTCGCCCTCATCGTGGGCGCCGTATCGGGGGCCGGATTCGGCATCTTCGAGGGGCAGTGGGCGCTGAACATGATCTTCGCCTCGGGCTGGAGCTGGGGCACGGTGCAGCTTGGCGGGTTCCAGGCCCTCCTGGGCTTCTGGGAGCGGTTCTTCGCCATAGCGTTCCACATCGGCGCCAGCGCCATCGCCGTCTACGGCCTGTTCCGCGGCAGGTGGTGGCAGTTCTACCTCCTCGCCGCCTTTCTCCACGCCTTCGTCAACTACAGCGTGGTGCTCCTCGGGACGGGCTACCTGACCACGCTCCAGATAGAGATATGGGTTGCCGTGGTGGCGCTCATCACCGTGGGCATCGCCCTGTGGCTGCGCTGGCGGCCCGAGAGGGGGCCCGTCGCCGAGACCGCCATGGAGGCAGACGGCGAGTAGGCCGCGGCGTCATGGGGGCGCCACCCGCCGCCTTATCTGATCCTTTGCGTGAGGAGGCTCGCATGAGCGACCTGGAGAGAGCGATGGTACAGCTAGAGGCGCTGCCCCGCGAGGAGCTCGTGGAGCTGGCCAGGCTCTACTGCCGGCTGTTCGCCGCGGTGGACGGCTTCTGGTACCTGGCGGTGAAAGAGCTGGTGGGCGAGGAGACGGCCACCGCGTGCGACTTCTGGGTGTGGGACAGGTATACCCCCTACGAGCTGAAGAGGCTGGCCCAGCACCGGGGAATCGAGGGAAAGGGCATCCACGACTTTGCCACCTGCTTCTCTCTGTCCCCCTGGTTCTCCAACCTGACCTACGACTTGACCCCAGAGGGGGAGAACAGGCTCATCTTCACCGTGCGGGAGTGCAACACCCTGCGCTCGCTGGAGAGGGAAGGCCTGGGCCGGGAGAAGACCATCTGCCACCAGGTAGACCTGGAGATATTCCAGAGGTTCGCGGAGCACTTCAGCCCCAGGGCACGGGTAGTCCCCCTCGAGCTGCCGCCGCGGCAGAGCGGGGCCACCATATGCTGCCGCTGGGCGTTCATCTTCGACGAGTAGCCCCTCTTAAACAGATGCGACCTTCACACCCTCTGGAACTCGATGCGGAGGGCGTGCTCGGTGTCCTCCCTCACCCTGGCCCGCTCATCGATGCGCCAGCCCACCACCCACACGATGCCCCGCGGCGATACCACCAGCGGCACGCGGTCGCGCCAGGCACGCGCCACCTTGGCATCCACCATGAAGTCCTGAAGCTTCTTGCTCTCCGCCATGCCCAGCGGCTGGAAGCGGTCGCCGGGGCGGCGAGTGCGCACCACCAGGTCGGTACCCACCTGCTCCAGGTCTAGGCAGGTGGCGAACCCCCAGGCCCTCTCGTCACGGGAGACGACGTGGGCACACACCCTCCAGCCCGGCACCTCGGTCTCCCCGGGCACGCTCACCACGTGCTCACCCTCAAGCGGCGGGAAGGGACAGGTATCTATACCCCTGGGCGCGACCAGGCAGGCATCGTATCCCACGGTCATGGCAAGCCCGTGGGGCAGGTCGATGCCCTTCCCCGCCGGCCCAGAGAGCGCCGCCACCATGGCCTCGACGTGCACCCACTCGATGTCGCTCGTGTCCCCTTTGAGCCACACCAGGACACGCCTGAGCAGGTGCCTCCTGAGCGCCGGGTGCAGCGACGAGACCGCCGCCCTGTCGAGGAGGAGCCCGCCGCCTTCCTCCCGCACCACGTCGCCCCACACCTGCGCCACCTGCCCCTCGATGAAGGAGAGGTCGGCGGCGGCGGCATCGGCCAGGCGCAGGAGCGCATCGTCCACCTGCGGGTTGTACTGCCTGAGCAGGGGCAGCACCTCGTGGCGAAAGCGGTTCCTCAAGAAGGCGGGGGAATAGTTGGTCGCGTCCTGCCGCGGCTCTAGCCCCTGGGCGGCGCAGTAGGCCTCGGTCTCGGCGCGGGCAACCGCAAGGAGCGGCCTCACCACCGAGAGCGTCGCCCCGCCCTCCGCCGGGCCCCAGGCGGCCATGGGCCTCATCCCGCGCAGCCCGGCGAGCCCGGCACCGCGCACCAGGTGCATGAGCACGGTCTCCACCTGGTCATCGGCGGTGTGCCCCAGGGCGATGCGCCCCGCCCCCACCTCCTGCGCCACCTCGGCGAAGAACTGGTAGCGCACCCGCCGCGCTGCCTCCTCCACGGAGAGCCGGCGCCCCGCCCGGTAGGCCCTCACATCGCGCCGGTCTATGGTGGCCGGCAGGCCCAGGTGCCGGGCGAGCTTCCCCACGTAGCGGGCATCGGCGGCGGCGGCGGCCCCCCTCAGCCCGTGGTCGAGATGGGCGACGTGGAGCCCCACCCCCAGCGCCCCCTGTAGACGGTACAGGAGGTGCAGCAGGCACACCGAGTCGGCGCCGCCGGACACGCCCACCACCACCGTCTCGCCGGCCTCCACCAGGCCCTCATCGGCGATGAAGCGATGGACGCGCCGCTCGAGGTCCTCCTCGCCATGCCCCGCCATACCCTAGAGCTCCCTCTCCTCCCCGTGGTGACAGGTATCGTTGAACAGCAGGAGGGAGTTGCCCCTGCGGCCGAAGTTGACGATGCTTATCGAGCCCAGGGAGAGCCTGAGCCTGCGGAACAGGGTGAGCGGCATGTCCAGTGCCTGGCATATGATGGACAGTATGACGAAATTGTGGCTCACCAGCACCACGACACCATCGGCGTAGCGCTGCCTTATCCGCTCCACCACCTGCCACGCGCGCTGCTGCACCTGGTGCAGCGACTCACCCCCAGGCAGCTCCATCGAGGTGGCATCCTCTATCCAGCTCTTCATGAACTCGCTGTAGCCCTCGACCATCTGGGGATAGGTGAATCCCTCCATGTCGCCAGCGTTGAGCTCCATGAGGCCGCTATCGAGCTCCACGTCCACCGTGTGGTGGCGCGCGATGAGCTCCGCGGTCTCGCGGGCGCGCCGCAGGGGGCTGGAGAAGATGGCATCCGGCCGCTCCCCTTTGAGCGCCTCGGCGAGGCCCGCTGCCTGCCGCCTCCCCCTCTCGTTGAGCTCGATATCGGTGTGCCCCAGCACCCGCCGGTCGTGGTTCCAGTCAGTCTCTCCGTGTCTGGCCAGGATAAGCCTCATCTCTCTCCTTCTCGCCGTGCCGCATAGCCATACGCCCGTGCCAACCGCTTCTGGTAGGGCGGGTGGTCGTAGAACAGGAGCTCCACCCAGCGCGGCGGCTTGGCCTCGGACAGGTTCTGGTCGGCAAGCTTGGTCATCATGGTGACGAACCCCTGCGGGTTGTCGGTGAGGGCCAGTGCGTACTCGTCGGCGGCCCCCTCAAGGTGCCGGCTGTAGGCGCTCTCCAGCGGCGCCACCACCAGGGCGAACGCGCCCAGCAAGAGTGCGAGCAGCGGGAACGAGGCGATGTCGGCGATGCCCCCAAAGCCGAGCCAGGCCACACCCTGCGCCAGCACCAGGTGCACCAGGTACAGCCCCAGCAGCGTCACCGCCGACTGGAAGCAGATGAGCCGGGGCACATCGCGGTGCACCTGGTGCCCCAGCTCGTGGGCCACGATGGTCTCGATCTCATCGGTGGTGTACCTGTCGAGTATGGTGTCGCCGAGCACTATGCGCCTGGTGTTCCCCAGCCCCATGAGCGCGGCGTTGCCCGTGGTCCCCTTGCTGCTCATATCGATGGTGAAAACCCCCTTCACGCGAGTGCCCGCCCTGCGGGCGAGCCCCGCCAGCCGCTCTCCAAGCGTGGCATCACCCAGCGGCTCGAGCCGGTAGAACAGGGGCACGATGACGAGCGGCGCCAGGTTGGTCAGCACCACGGTGAGCAGGAGCAGGGAGAGGCCGGCCCAGAGCCACCACGTCTGGGCAAAGTGTGCCATGAGCCAGTAGAGCAGCACCAGGGCGGCCACGCCCATCACCAGGCCCAGCGCCCCGGCCTTGGCCTCGTCCCACAGCCAGCCGCGCAGGCCCTGGCTCAAGAGACCATAGCGGCGCGGCAGCACGAAGCCGCGATAGAGACTGAGAGGGGCGGTGACCGCCCCGTAGCACACCACGAGCACCACCGCGTACAGGGCCACCTGGAGCGGCAGGGCGAAGTCGAAGAGGTCCCTCAAGTCCACCGAGAGCGGCGAGAGCAGGAGCACCAGCAGGAAGACGACGCCGATACCCAGCTCCGCCATGTACAGCAAGCGGCCGAGCCGGGCATACTGCCTCGCCTTATCCTGCCGCTGGCTACCTGGGGACTGCGGCATCATGATGTCTGCCCGAAAGTATCAGTCTGGTGCGCACTATGGAGAGGGGACGCTCGCCGAAGCCCAGAGCGGCACTCACCTGCTCCGGCCTCCCGGTGGCCGTGTTATCGTTGCGCAGCCTCATCCCCACCTGGCAACGGCCATCGCCCCACCCCAGGAGCCACACCCGGTCTACCAGCGAGCGGATGTCGTAGCGGCGGACCTCGGCCTGTCGCATATGCTGCCACGGCACGTGCTCCCTGCCCATGAACGAGCCGAGGGCCTCCTCCACCTCCTGGGGGCCACGGTCGGTCTCTATCTCCACCCGGTACTCCGCCTGTCTCACCTGGGACTGTAGCGAGGGGGCCCCCATCTCCACCTGCACCACCCCCTCTATGGCTATGCCGCGGGGCATCTGGCCGCTCACCGCCTTGATGAAGTAGTACGGCGACACCCGGCGCTGCACGACGACGTCCAGGAGCTCCCCCTCGCTGGTCACCCCTATGGGGAGCGGCGCCGCTATCGATATCCTGGGGTGCGGGCTGTACCCCCCGGAGTAGGCCGGGGGTACGCCGGCGCGACGCAGCGCCCGCTCCCAGAGGCGCATCATGTCCAGGTGAGATATGTACTTCACCTCCTCGCCGCGCGAGAAGGTCACCCTCAATCGCTGCATGCTACTCCCTGGTCACCAGTATCTTCTCTATCCTCATCCCGCGCATCTGGGTCACCACCATCTTCAGCGCGCCGTGGCGTATCTGCTCCCCCTCTTTGGGGATGTGACCGACCACGCTTAAGAAGAACCCGCCCACGGTATCGTACTCGCCGTCGGGGATGTCCAGCCCCAGCTCCTCGTTTGCCTCCTCCACCCTCATGCCGCCATCTATCTGCACCGTCCGCTCATCGATGAACTCGAAGTCCTTGTCCGCCACCACGAGCTCATCGCCTACGCGGCCCACGATCTCCTCCAGCAGCTGCTCTACAGTCACAATGCCGGTGGTCACACCATACTCATCGACCACCACCGCCATCTGGTACGCCCTGGACTGCATCTCGGCGAAGAGGTGGGAGATGCGCTTGGTCTCGGGCACGTGCTCCACGGGGCGCACCAGCTCGCTCACGACGCCCTCCATGTCGAGTGCACCCCTGGCCTGCGCCATGAGCACGTCCTTTATGGAGAGGATGCCTATCACGTTGTCCACGTTGTCGCGGTACACCGGGAAACGGCTGTGGGGCGCCTCCGCGTAGATGGCCAGGAAATCACAGAGCCTGGTGCCCTCCTCGATCCAGGTCACCTCGGGGCGCGGCGTGGTGACCTCGCGGACGCTGCGGTCGCCGAACTGGAACACCTTGCTCAGCATGTCAGCCTCGGCCCTCTCCACCGTCCCCTCCTCCCTCCCCACAGAGATCATGGTGCGTATCTCCTCCTCGCTCACCAGGGCCCGCGACGCCGTGGACCCCCTGCCCCCAGAGAGCGTGCTCCCAATCCACCCCAGCACCACGGCCAGCGGCGACACCAGCCAGGTGATGGCCTGAATGGGGTACACGTACACCAGTGCCATGCGCTCGGCGTGCCTGGTGGCAAATGTCTTGGGCGTGACCTCGGCGAATATGAGCAGCAGTATGGTCACCCCGATGGTCGATAGGAGCACGCCCAGCTCTCCCCCCCATATCGATACCGCGATGACGGTGCCCAGGGCGGCAGCGGCCACGTTGACGAAGTTGTTGCACAGGAGGACGGTGGCGAGCAGCCTCTCCGGCCGGTCGGTGAGCCTGTCTATCCGGTCCGCGCCCATGACGTTGCTGCTCACCATGTGCCTGATCTTGGTCTTGGGCAGGGATATGAAGGCGGTCTCGGCGCTGGAGAAAAATGCGGACGTGATGATACAGGCCACCAGCAGTACTATATACAGTGCACTGGCATCCACTGCGCTCTCCTCCCCCGTTCACCGTAGTCGGGCCTTGCGTCCGAGTTTCATCATACCATCCGCTACTACCACTGTCAAAAATGCCATGGAGTGAAGGCCCGCATCAAGCTGCGGCGGCGCCCGGCGAGATTTACATCTGAGGGCGCCATCTGCTATAGTGCCCTTTAGCGGGCGGCCCCGCCGGCGACGATGGGAGGGCGAACAGTGAGACCAGCACCGATGGGATACCCGGCGCGGTGCCCGGGGGCACGGCGATGAGGCTCCTCGGCATAGAGACCTCGTGCGATGAGACCGCCGCCGCCGTCGTCAGCGACGGCACGGAGGTCCTCTCCAGCATCATCTCGTCCCAGGTAGACCTCCACGCCCGCTACGGCGGCATAGTCCCCGAGGTGGCCTCCCGCCAGCACCTGGTCACCGCCATCCCCATCGTAGAGGAGGCCATGTCCCGCGCCGGGACGGGCTGGCGTGACCTGGACGCCATCGCCGTCACCATGGGGCCCGGGCTCGCCGGCTCGCTTCTCGTGGGGGTCACCATCGCCAAGGCCATCGCCCTGGCCCACGACATCCCCCTCGTCGGCATAAACCACCTGGAGGGACACGTCTACGCAAGCTGGCTGGAGGGCGGAGAGCCAGAGTTCCCCCTGGTGTGTCTCATCGTATCCGGGGGACATACCGACCTCATCCTGATGAGGGGGCACGGCGACTACGTCGCCCTGGGCCGCACCAGGGACGACGCCGCCGGCGAGGCCTTCGACAAGGTGGCCCGCCTCCTCGGCCTCCCCTTCCCCGGGGGCCCGGCCATAGAGCACATCGCCGCCTCTGGGGACGGCGCCCGCTGCCACCTGCCCCGCGCCTGGCTCAAGGGCAGCGACGACTTCAGCTTCAGCGGGCTCAAGACCGCCGTGGCCCGCCTGGTCGAGGGGGGGAGCGACCTCCCCACGGCCGACATCGCCGCCGGCTTTCAGGACTCGGTGGTGGACGTGCTGGTCGAGAAGACAGCGGCGGCGGCGGCGCGGACCCGTGCCCGGTGCATACTGCTCGGCGGCGGCGTTGCCGCCAACAGCCACCTGCGCCAGACCATGGTGCGGCGTGCCCCGGTCCCAGTCCTCATCCCCCACCCCATCCTGTGCACCGACAACGCCGCCATGGTCGCCTCCTGCGGCTACTTCCGCTTGAAGGCGGGAGATACCGCTGGCTGGGACTTAGATGTCCACCCCAACCTCAGGCTGGCATAGGGGGCGAGTGGGTCCGGCCCTGTGATTCATGTGATATAATCGGGGCGGAGCGGCACCATGGCGAGGGCAGGGCCCTACTTGGTTTACACGCAATGCCCAGAGGTGGTGACCCATGTCAAAAGATGCGCTGGAGGCAGCGAGGGCGGCACGAGAGGCGATGGAGCTCCTGAAACGGGGCGATGACCTCACAGAAGAGGAGAGGCAGCACCTCAAGGAGCTCTACTCGCAGTGGCAGGGCGCCCGTGACAAGGACTGGCAGGAGGCGGAGCACAGGATCGAGGACACGCTGTGGGGCCGGGGCTAGCTATCGCGCGCCCGATACTGCCCAGGGCTCGCACCCCTCTCGCGCACTACGGGAAGTAGTGGTCATAGCAATCGTCCCAGCCACGATTGTAGCCAAAATTGTAGCCCGTGTAGTAGCCGTCCCAGTATCTCATGTTCGAGTCGATGGTGCCTTCGTCATAGCCGTCGTCGTACCCCTCGTCGTAGCCATCGTCGTACCCCTCGTCGCTGCCGGCATCGTAGCCGTCAGTGTACCCGCTGTCGTAGCCTTCACTGCTGCCGGCAGCGTAGCCGCTGGCGTAGCCCGTCGCGTTGCCGGCATCGCTGCCCTCCTGGTAGCCTGAGTCATAGCCAGCATCGTAGGCCACCGCATACGAGTGGTGGTGGGCAACGGTATAGCCGATGGCACCACAGCCCACGAGGAGGGCCAGCGGCACCACTACCACCAGCGCGGCCTGCCAGGGCTTCATCCGCTTCCAGAACGCGAGCCTCTGCCAGAACGAGGTACCCTCCTGCGCCATCTCTGTCTCTTCGCTCATATACTGCCCCCTGTACTCTCATTGCGAGCTCACATCAAGAAACCTACTACCTCTCCACCGCGCTGTCAAGTGGCCCCCCCCGCGCCGCCACCCGCCGCCGGGCCAGGCCACCCATGGAGCCAAGGCCACCCCCGGCACCGGGATATGCCACCGGTGCAGGAGAGACCTCAATGGCAAGGTGCGATTTTCAAAGAAGGAATATGGAAGAAACAGGTTGCTCGTTTCTTCTCTACTGCTCTAGATGCTTATTTACGGCCCTGTACTCACTTGCGCCTGTGGTCAATCTGGTTTAAGATTATTAGCACTCTCGCTGTGAGACTGCTAATTCCTTCGCGCACAAGTCTAACAAGAGGAGGTACCATAGTGGCAGCCAAGGTGAAACCGTTGGGAGACCGGGTCGTGGTCAAGCCGATAACCGAGGAGGAGGTCACCAAGGGCGGCATCATCCTGCCCGACACCGCCAAGGAGAAGCCCCAGCGCGGTGAGATCGTGGCCGTCGGGCCGGGCCGCATCGGCGATGAAGGGAAGCGCATCGTGCCGGAGGTGAAGAAGGGCGACAAGGTGATCTACTCCAAGTATGCCGGCACCGAGATCAAGATGGACGACGAGGAGCTCCTCATCCTTCGCGAGGGCGACATCCTGGCCAAGATAGGCCGATAGAGACTGCGATAACGCTGCAAAGGAGGGACAATGGCGAAACAGCTAGCCTATAGCGACGAGGCGAGAAAGAAACTGAAGGACGGCATCGACGCCCTGGCCAATGCCGTTAAGATCACCCTGGGCCCCAAGGGCCGCAATGTAGTGCTTGACCGCAAGTTCGGCTCCCCCACCATCACCAACGATGGAGTGACCATCGCCAAGGAGATCGAGGTAGAGGACCCCTTCGAGAACATGGGGGCACAGCTCATCAAGGAGGTCGCCACCAAGACCAATGACATCGCCGGCGATGGCACCACCACTGCCACCGTGCTCGCCCAGGCCATCATTCACGAGGGCTTGAAGAACGTCACCGCCGGGGCCAACCCCATGGCCATCAAGAGGGGCATCGAGATGGCGACCGATGCCGTCTTGAAAGAGCTCAAGAAGATGTCCACACCAGTGACTACCAAGGAGCAGGTATCACAGGTGGCGGCCATCTCGGCGGCCGACGAGGAGATCGGGAGCCTGATAGCCGAGGTGATGGAGAAGGTGGGCAAAGACGGCGTCATCACGGTGGAGGAAGGCAGGGGGATGAAGTATGAGACGGAGTACGTCGAGGGGATGCAGATCGACCGCGGCTACATCAGCCCCTACTTCATCACCAACGCCGAGCACATGGAGGCAGAGGTCGAGGAGCCCTATATCCTGCTCACCGATAAGAAGATATCAGCGGTAAACGAGCTCCTGCCCGCGCTGGAAAAGATACTCCAGGTCTCCAAGAACCTGGTGATAATCGCCGAGGACGTCGACGGCGAGGCGCTGGCCACCCTGGCGGTCAACAAGCTGAGAGGCACCTTGAACTGCCTGGCGGTCAAGGCCCCCGGCTTCGGCGACCGCAGGAAGGCCATGCTCGAGGACATGGCCATCCTGACCGGCGGCAACGTCATCACCGAGGAGATGGGCCGCAAGCTGGAGTCGGTCACCATCGATGACCTCGGTCGCGCCCGGCGCGTCACCGCCGGCAAGGAAGAGACCACCATCATCGAGGGCAGAGGCTCCGACGATGCGATTCAATCGAGGATCAAGCAGGTCAAGGCCCAGATAGAGGAGAGCACCTCGGACTTCGACAAGGAGAAGCTCCAGGAGAGGCTGGCCAAGCTGGCCGGCGGCGTGGCCGTGATCAAGGTGGGCGCCGCCACCGAGGTGGAGCTCAAAGAGAAGAAGCACCGCGTTGAGGATGCCCTCTCCGCCACCAGGGCCGCGGTAGAGGAAGGCATCGTGCCCGGCGGCGGCGTGGCCTACATCAACGCACTGCCCTGCCTGGACAAGATGAAGGGACAGGGCGACGAGGCCACCGGCATCGCCATCGTGAAGCGGGCCCTCGAGGAGCCGCTGCGCATGATAGCGATAAACGCCGGCAGGGAGGGCTCCGTGGTGGTCGATGCCGTGAAGAAGGCCAAGAAGGGCCACGGCTACGACGCCCTGAGGGACAGCTACACCAACATGATAGAGCGGGGCATCATCGACCCGGCGAAGGTGACACGGGCGGGCCTGGAGAACGCCGCAAGCATCGCCGCCATGCTGCTCACCACCGAGTCCCTCATCACCGATATCCCGGAGAAAGAGGCCCCACCCATGCCCCAGATGCCGGAGTACTAGCCCGTACCCGGCGACGCCTCTACGCCAAAAAAGGCCGCAGTCGAAATGACTGCGGCCTTACCTTTCACGGCGGGAGGCCTGCCGGCTAGAGCTTAAGCAGGTGCTGTAAGCGCTCCTCGCCATCGACGGGGCCGACGACGGCCAGGTTGAGCTTATCGGTGACGAACAGCTCCCGCGCCACGCGCTCTAAGTCCTCAGGCGTTATGGCGTCGATTATAGACACCACCTCGTCGGCGCTGTACACCCTGCCGGTGAGCAGCTCCTGCCCCCCGACCCAGCCGGCGACGTTCCTGGTGTCCTCCATGCGTAGCAAGAGGCGCCCCTTGGCGAACTCCTTGGCCTTGGACACCTCAGGGCCAGGTATGCCCTCTTTCAGCCGCCCCAGCTCGTGGAGTATGCCTTCGACGGCGACATCGACGCGTCCCGGGCTCACGCCGGCGTATATGGTCACGGCGCCTGCGTCCTGGAAGTGGTCCACGAAGCTGCATACGTCATAGGCCAGCCCCTGTCGCTCGCGTATCTCCAGGAAGAGTCGGCTGCTCATCCCCTCGCCCAGCACCACGTTCAAGAGGTCGAGGTTGAAGCGGTCGGGGTGGAGCACCGAAAGGCCGTGCACGGCCAGGCACAGGTGGGCCTGCTCCGAGTCCCGCCGCTCAACGCGCACGCGGGGCCCGCGCTGGCTGTCCGTTGCCGGCTGGTGGCGGCCGGGGCGGCCCACCTTCCAGTCGCCCAGCACCGCGCCGAGGCCGGACACCACCTCGTCGTGGCCGATATCGCCGGCCACGCTCACCACCACGTTGTTGGGCACGTACTGCCGTGCCAGGTAGTCGAGCAGCACGTCCCGGCCCAGGCCACCCACCGACTCCTTGCTGCCGGCGATGTCCCGGCCCAGGGCGTTCCCGGGCCACACCACCTCGTCGATGAGCATGTGCGCCCGGTGCTGCGGCGAGTCCATGCTCTCGCTGATCTCCTCGATGATGATGCAGCGCTCCTTCTCCAGGTCATCGGCCTCGAACCTGGAGTGCCGCAGCATATCGGTCATCAGGTCGAGGGCCAGGGCGAAGTGGGGCCGGGCCACCTTGCACCAGTAGATGGTGAGCTCCTTGTCGGTGGCCCCGTTGAGCACGCCCCCCACCCCCTCGATGGCCTCCGATATCTCCCTGGACGTGGCATAGCGCTCCGTCCCCTTGAAGCAGAGGTGCTCTATCATGTGGGAGAGCCCGGCCTGGTCTTCATCTTCGTAGCGGGAGCCAGCGCCGATGAACACGGCGATGCACACCGAGCGGGTATGCAGCATGGGGCTGGTAAGGCAACGCAGCCCGTTGGGGAGCACGCTCATCTGGTGCACTCTACACATCCTCTCACACAGGGTTCACCTAGAATTCTAGGTTATGGCCCCCTCAAAGTCAACATCACCCGCCCGCGGTTGACTTTGGCCAGGGCAGTTGATACTATGCTAGGTGAAAAGAGAGAGCGGGTGGTTATAGCTAAGGAGGGGCACAGCGTGGAGCTCTTACCCGGCATCCACTCCATCCCGGCAGGTGCAGACCCTTTCACCGGTTTCTACGCACCCAACGTGTACCTGGTGATGGGCAAGGTGGGGGCGATGATCGACGCCGGGTTCGGCGACGATGAGTCCATCGCCGCCCGGATGGAGTACGTACGCTCCTTTACCGGGCTGCGGCTGTCCTATATCGTGGTCACACACGCTCACCCCGACCATGTCGGCGGTGCCGTGAGGATGAGGGAGGAGACCGGGGCACAGGTTGTCCTGCACCCACTGGAGTGCGAGGGGGCACAGAGTGCCGGCGTGACCGCCGACAGGCAGGTGACAGAGGGTGACGAGCTGGACTTGGACGGCTTCGTCTTTGAGTTCATCCACACCCCAGGGCACAGCCCAGGGCACATCTGCATCTACATCAGGGAGGAGGGAGTCCTCTTCTCCGGCGACCACGTGCTGGGGATCGGCACCACGGCGATGAGGCCGCCGGAGGGCGACATGGCCCAGTACATCGAGTCGCTCGAGAGGCTGCTCTCCTACGATATCCGGCTGATCTGCCCGGGACATGGCCCCCCGATACGCCAGGCCAGGACAAAGATCGAGGAGCTCATCAAGCACCGCCTGGAGCGTGAGGAGCAGGTGCTCTCCGGCCTGGCACGGGGCAAGGGGACCGTTGAGGAGCTGGTAGCGGAGATATACCCGGAGCTGGACCATCGCCTCCACGAAGCCGCCAAGGGACAGGTCCAGGCCCACCTGGTCAAGCTGGAGCGCGCCGGCCGGGCCTACCCCACAGGCAGCGAGGAGAATGCCCGCTACGCCCTGCGCTAGCCCCCACAGACGCTATAGCCGCCCGGAGAGGACTTTCGGTTGTTCCCGTCGTCCCTGTTCCCTCCTGGCACCCGCATAGACGGCAGCGGCCACCTGGTCATCGGGGGCTGTGATGCCGTTGCCCTCGCCGCCGAGCTCGGCACGCCGCTCTACGTCTTCGACGAGGCGGCGCTCCGCGGTCGCTGCGCCGAGTACCGGCGGGAGTTCGCTAATCGCTACCCCGACTCGCTGGTGGTCTACGCCGCCAAGGCCTACATAAACCGCGCCCTGGCCCGCCTCTTCGCCGAGGAGGGGCTGGGCCTCGACGCCGTCTCCGGCGGCGAGCTCGCCATCGCCCACTCGGTGGGCTTCCCCATGGAGCACGTCTACTTCCACGGCAACAACAAGTCGCGCCGCGAGCTGGAGCTGGCCCTGGAATGGGGCGTCGGCCGCATCGTGGTGGACAACCTCCACGAGCTCTCCCTGCTGGAGGGGGTGGCCTCGGCCGCCGGGGCCAGGCAGAAGGTGCTCCTCCGCATATCGCCGGGGGTAGACCCCCACACCCACGCCCACGTGGCCACCGGCGGCGCACAGAGCAAGTTCGGCCTCCCCCTGGCCCAGGCCGGGGTGGCGGCGGAGAGGGCCATGGCCTCCCCCGCCCTCGAGTTGGTGGGGCTCCACTTCCACATCGGCTCGCAGCTCTTCGACCTCTCGCCCTACAGGGAGGCCATAGACGTGGTGCTGGGCCTGGCCGCGGAGATGAGGGCCGAGCGCGGCCTTGCGCTCGTGGAGCTCAGCACCGGCGGTGGCCTCGCCATCTCATACTGCGAGGATGCCCCCGCCCCCAGCGTGGCCCAGTTCGCGGAGGTCATCACGTCGGGCCTCATCGCCGGGTGCCAGCAGCGGGGGCTGGAGAGGCCGCGGCTCATCGTAGAGCCGGGGCGCTCTATTACCGGGCCGGCGGGGGTGGCCCTCTACACCGTGGGGGCGATAAAGGAAGTGCCCGGGGGCCGCAGGTACGTGGCCGTAGACGGGGGCATGGCAGACAACATCCGCCCCGCCCTCTACGGCGCCCGGTACCAGGCGGTGGTGGCCAACAGGGCGAGCAGCGAGCCGAGGGAGCGGGTGTGGATAGCGGGCAAGTACTGCGAGACCGGTGATATACTGATAGAGGACATCGACCTGCCCCCGGTGGCGCCCGGCGACACCATCGCCGTGCCCGCCGCGGGCGCCTACTGCCTGTCGCTGGCCTCCAACTACAACGCCGCGCCCAGGCCGGCGGTGGTGCTGGCCAGGGACGGCCAGGCACGCGTGATGAGGCGTCGCGAGAGCTACGACGACCTCATGAGCTGCGACACTATGTGAAGAGGAACGCCCCGTGTGGCGGTTCGTCGGCAACGACATCACCATAGAGCTCATGGAGAGGGGCCTCGAGGAGGGGAGGCTGGCCCATGCCTACCTCCTGGTGGGGCCGGCCCACGTGGGCAAGCTGACGCTTGCCCTCGACATGGCACGGGCATTGAACTGCGAGGCGGAGGAGAGGCCCTGTGGCCGGTGTCTACCGTGCCAGAGGATAGGAGAAGAGATGAGGCACGCCGATGTCGTCGTGCTGTGCCCGCCCTCCGGGGCCGACATCGGCATCGACCGCATCAGGGAGCTCCAGCACACGGCGAGCCTCAAGCCATTCGAGGGGAGGCACCGGGTCTTCATCATCGACGGGGCGGAGGCCCTCTCCCGCGAGGCCGCCAACTGCCTGCTGAAGACCCTCGAGGAGCCGCCGCCCGGGGTCTACCTCATCCTCCTCGCGACCAGTGAGGGGCGGCTCCTGCCCACCATACGCTCCCGCTGCCAGCGCGTGGAGCTCAGGCCGCTCTCCGGCCCCGTGGTAGAGAGGTTCCTCGTCGAGCACGAGCACTGCCAGCCAGGGCAGGCCGGGGTGCTGGCCAGGCTGTCCCAGGGGTGCCTGGGCTGGGCAGTGAGCGCCGCCCGTGACGACGCCGTGCTTCGAGAGCGCGCGCAGAGGCTCGACGAGCTGCGTTCGCTGGCGGGCGCCGACCTCTGGGAGCGCTTCTCCTATGCCGGGCGGCTGGCGAGCGGCCTCGCCGATGACAGGCGCTCGACAGACGATACCCTCTCGCTGTGGCTCTCCTGGTGGCTCGACCTGATGCGGGCCCGCGGCGGGTGCAGCGAGGGCATCGTCAACGTAGACCACGAGGCCGACATCCGCCGCGAGGCGGAGCGCTACACCATCCGGGAGATCGTTGCATTCATCCACAGCATATGCCGGGCGCGGGTAGAGCTTGAGCAGAACGCCAACCCCCGCCTGGCCCTGGAGGTCCTCATGCTGGACATGCCACACTATAGAGAGGGGGCAGCCTGTTAGGATATGCCTGATGTAGTCGGCGTCCGCTTTAAAAGGGCAGGAAAGATATACTACTTCGACCCCGCCGGCATCGAGCTGGTCTGCGACGACCTGGTGGTGGTGGAGACCGGGCGCGGCCCCGAGGTGGGCAGGGTGGTGATCGCCCCCACGCAGGTGCTGGCGAGCGACACAGCCGAGCCACTGAAGCCAGTGCTGCGCAAGGCCGAAGAGGAGGATCTCGCGCAGCAGGAGGAGCTCAAGGCGAAGGGGCGAGAGGCCATGGCCAAGTGCCATGAGATGATCGCCCGCTACAACCTCCCCATGAAGCTCCTCGCCGCGGAGTACAACCTGGACTGCACCCGCCTCACCTTCTCCTTCAGCGCCGAGGGCAGGGTGGACTTTCGCGAGCTCTTGAAGGAGCTCACCGCGTACTTCAAGACCCGCATCGAGCTCAGGCAGGTGGGGCCCCGAGACGAGGCAAAGCTCCTGGGGGGGATCGGCAGGTGCGGCCGCCCGCTGTGCTGTACCACCTACCTCTCCGAGTTCAACCCGGTCTCCATCAAGATGGCCAAGGAGCAGGATCTACCTTTAAACCCGATGAAGATATCCGGGACCTGTGGCCGGCTGGCGTGCTGCCTGAGCCACGAGAGCGAGCTGTACCGCACCATGAAGGAGCGGCTGCCGGCCACGGGCAAGCAGGTGGTGACGCCCACGGGGCCTGCCATCGTAGTGGGGGGGAACGCGCTCAAAGAGACGGTGATGGTGCGCACCGAGAGCGGGGTTGTGTTAGAGGTCCCCCTCTCCGAGCTCACGGTGAGGGATGAGAGAGGGGCAAGGCCCCCCCGCAAGAAAGGCGGCGGCTAGGCCTCGTCCTCGGCGCGGCGCCACATGGGGAAGAACTTGCGCCACTCGGTGTGCCTCTCGATGTACTCGTAGGGGACGTAGTAGCCGGTCATCCGTGGGGCGCGGGGCTGGCGGATGAGCACCATCCCCGCCTCCTGGGGGGTGCGTCCCGCCTTGCGGCCGTTACACGTATGGCACGCGCTCACCACGTTCTCCCACACGTGCCCGCCGTTCTTGCGCCTGGGTATCACGTGGTCTACCGTGAGCCTGGGGGTCTGCTGGCCGCAGTACTGGCAGGTATAGCCATCGCGGCGGAACACCTCGACCCGGGTGAGCCTCTTCTCCGTATGAGGACACCTCACCAGGTACGCCAGCCTGATGACCGAGGGCACCTCTATGGCCTGAGTGGGGGTGTGTATCACGCCGGCCCCGTTCTCCAGTGCCTCGGCCTTGCCGCGGAGCAGCAGCACCACCGCCCTCCTGGCGCGGGCGATGTTGAGCGGCTCGTAGTTCTGGTTCAGGACCAGCACCGGAGAGTCCACCATTTTCAGTGGGCCCTCCTCTGCCTCTGGGGCGTCGGCCGCTCGGGGCTAGCCGGGGGGAAGTCGCCACGGTAGTCGGGCGCTATGATGGTGAACACGTGGCTCACCCTGGGGTCTACCAGGCGCGAGCTTATGCGGCGCTCGATCTCATCCAGGGAGCAGCAGGTGGTGATGACGGTGGGCAGCCGCGCGTTGTAGCGGTGGTTGATGAGCTGGTAGAGCTTCTCCTGGGCCCACGGCGTGCTCGCGTGCTCCCCGAAATCGTCGAGGACGAGGAGCGGCGCCTCCTTCACCCTCTCGAAGAGCTCATCGTAGCGCACATCGCTCTCGGGGTTATAGGTAGAGCGCAGGTGGTCGAGGAGGTCGGGGACGACGGCGAAGAAGACGGGCTCACCCCTCTCCAGGCGATAGTTGGCGATGGCGGCGGCGAGGTGGGTCTTGCCGCAGCCATTCGTCCCCTGGAGCACCAGCCAGCCCTCAGGCTGCTCGGCCCAGGAGCGTGCCGTCTTGAATATCCGCTCCAGGTTCTCCTGCTCCTCCGGTGGGAGGTTTGCCCGCCTGCTATCGAAACTCTCGAAGGTCATAGAGCGCAGGAGCTCAAGCCCCAGGTCACCGCTGTAGCGCAGCAGGCGCCGGGTGCGCTCCTGGGCCATCTCCCTCTGCACGCACTGGCAGGGGGTCACCCGGCTGAAATCGGCCTTCCCTGAGGGGAGCAGGGGGTGCACGAAGCCAAACCCCTTGCACACGGGGCAGTTGGGCCGTGCGGCGAGGTCGTCGGCCTCGGCCTCACCATCGGACGAGGTGTCCGTATTTGCCCTTGAAGTACTTGTCGGTATCCGTTTCAGTATGTCTTCCAGGCTCTCCATGCTCCCTCCCCTCCGTCTCCCACCGCTTCAGGATCGCCGCGATGTAGCGCCAGCTGCGCCTGTTACGGGCCACCGCCTCCTTGAAGGCGTCCTCTATCCAGCCCGCCGGGTAGAGCCTCTCCGCGTCCTTGAGCTCCTCAGCGATCATGGGGGTGAGCATGCCGATGTTCTCCTCGTAGAGGGCGAAGATAGTGGGTCGCTCCCCGCCCACGGCGGCGGGCTCCACCACGGGCACGGCGCCCAGAGAGAGCTCCCCGGCCTCGATGCGGGCCACCGCCTGCCGCGACTCCTCGTTGTTTATGAAGTACAGGTCTTCCCGCCCACCGTCCCGCTCCACGGCCAGGTGGAGGAGCGTGCGGCGGGATACCGCCTTTGCCAGGCCGCGGCCGAGCGCCTCCTCGCCCAGGCCCCGCACAAGCGTGCCGTCGCCCAGGAGCTCGCGGCGGGTTACGAACCGGGGGTAGCCCTTCCTCTGGTAGAGGACAAAGAGCAGGTGGAGGGTCACCTTGAGCTCGGCGATATCGTCCATCTGGGGCACGAGCTGGCTCAGCAGCACATTGGGCACGGGGGTGAAGCGCGCCCGGGCAGAGAAACCGGGGAACGGCCTCATGCCCGCACCTCGCTCTCGATGTCCTCGAAGCGCACGTTCTTGTCGCGGAAACGCAAGGTCACCGTGCCCACGGGGCCGTTGCGGTGCTTGGCGACGATGATCTCTGCTATGCCCTTGGGGTACGCGCTGGGCTCCTTGTCGGGGTGGTTTCTCAGCCACTCCTCCTTGGTGAAGTACATATCGTCCCGGTAGATGAACATCACGATATCGGCGTCCTGCTCTATGGAGCCGCTCTCCCTCAAGTCCGAGAGCTGGGGCCGGTGCGAGGGCCGCGACTCAGGGGCGCGGCTGAGCTGGGAGATGGCTATCACCGGCACGTCGAGCTCGCGGGCCAGCTCCTTGAGCGAGCGTGATATATCGCCGATCTCCTGCACCCTGCCCTCGGAGCTGTTGCCGCGCATGAGCTGCATATAGTCGACGATGACGAGGTCGATGCCCCGCTCATAGTGCAGGCGGCGCGCCTTTGACCTCATCTCGACCACCCGCAGCACGGGCGAGTCATCGACGTATATGGAGGCCTCGGAGAGCACGCCGGTGGCCTCCATGACCCTGCGCTCCTCGGCCTCGGTCTGCTGGCCCAGGCGAAGCCTCTTGGAGTCGACGCCGGACTCACTGGCGAGCAGCCTCTGCACCAGTTGCTCGCGCGCCATCTCCAGGCTGAAGATGGCGATGTGGGCCCCCTGCATCACGGCGGCGTTGCGCGCCATGCCCAGCGCCAGGCTGGTCTTGCCCAGGCTGGGCCGCGCCGCGACCACGATCATGTCGGAGCGCTGCAACCCACCCAGGATATCGTCGATGGCATAGTAGCCGGTCTTGACCACGCCCCCCTCCAGGGCGTGGGGCACCAGCTCGCTCTCCTCGATATAGCGGTCGAGCAGGTCTCTTATGTGGATGAAGTCCCGGGGCCGGTAGCCGTGGCGCAGCCTGAAGAGCACCTCCTCCGCCCGGTTCAGCGAGGCGTCTATGTCCGGCCCCGCCTCGTAGCCGATGCCGGCTATCTGGTTGGCAGCGCTTATCAAGCGCCGCATCACCGCCATGCGGTGCACGATGTGGGCGTAGTGCTCGACGTGAACCGAGGTGGGCACGGTGGTGACGAGGTGGCTCACGTAGGCAGCCCCACCCACCGCCTCCAGCCGGTCCTTGCGCCCCAGCTCGTGGGCCACGGTGACCTGGTTGATGGCCTCGCTCCGCTCGTAGAGGGAGAAGCAGGCCTCGTAGACCCACTGGTTCTTCTCGCGGTAGAAGTCCTCAGGGGGGAGAAAGGGCGCAACGCGGTACATGGCGTCGCCGTCTATCAGGAGTGACCCGATAACCGCCTCCTCCGCCTCCACATCCTCAGGCAGACGCCTGTCCTCAAGCATGGCTAGCTTTTCTCCTCCTCGACGACCACCCTCACCCTGGGCTGGAGCTCCCGGCCCAGCTTCACCACCACGTCGTACTCGCCCAGGTGACGGATGGGCTCACCGAGCTCTATCCTCTTCCTGTCCACCTCGTGCCCGGTGGCCTGCGCGATGCCGTCGGCGATGTCCCCCGACGTAATGGCCCCGTAGAGGCGGTCCTGTGCCCCCACCCGTGCCTTCAAGGTGATGTGGAGCCCCTCCAGCGCCTCGGCGACCCTGGCCAGCTCGTCCCCGGCGGCACGCTGCCTCTTGGCCTCTGCCCGCTGCTGCGCCTGCACCCTCTTGAGCACACTGGGCGAGGCGAACTCGGCCAGCCCCCGCGGGATGAGAAAGTTGCGGCCATAGCCGTCGGCCACCTCCTTCACCTCCCCGGCCCATCCCAGCCCGTGAACATCTGTAAGCAGCACTATCTTCATTTCAAGCCCCTGTTTTCACCAATTATACCCCACGGCGAGGGGAAATCCTAGGCCAACGCCTCCTCCAGGCCCCTCCTCCAGCGGCCCGCCGCGCGCCCCAGGGGGACGTCGACGAAGCCATCGATGACCAGGCGCGTCCCCCCCACGACGCCTATGCGCTGGCAGGGCACGGCGTACCTCGCGGCGAGCCCCTCCAGTGCGGCGGCCTGGCCTGGGGCCGTGGAGACCACCACCCGTGAGGACAGCTCGCCGAAGAGGAGGGCATCGGCGCGGCCATCGCCCGCTCCCAGCGAGGCGTGTACGCCCACGCCGCCCATGATGGCGCACTCGGCGAGGGCGACGGCGAGCCCCCCGTCCGAGCAGTCGTGGGCGGAGCGCACCAGCCCCTGCCCGATGGCGGCCAGGCATAAGCGCTGGAGCCCCCGCTCCAGGCCCAGGTCGATGTCGGGCCTGCCGGCAACGATGCCGTGTACCAGCTCCAGGTACTCACTCGCGGCCAGGCCCGCGGTGCCGGCAGCGACCGCGCCCAGGAGGAAGACCACGTCCCCCTCCTCCTTGAAGCCGGCGGCGCACCGCCTGTCTACATCCTCGATGAGCCCCAGCATGCCCACCACCGGCGTCGGGTATACCGCCTCGCCCCTGGTCTCGTTGTACAGGCTCACGTTCCCGCTCACCACCGGCGTGCCCAGGACACGGCAGGCGCGGGCCATGCCCCTTATGCACTCCTTGAGCTGGTAGTAGACCTCCGGCCGCTCCGGGTTGCCCATGTTCAAGCAGTCGGTGATGGCGATGGGCCGGGCACCGCTCACCACCACGTTGCGGGCGGCCTCGGCGACGGCGATGGCACCGCCCCGGTAGGGGTCCAGGTAGCAGTAGCGCCCGTTGCCATCGGTGGCCAGGGCGATGCCCCTCCCCGTGCCCTTTACCCGGAGCACCGCGGCGTCGCCGCCGGGAGATACCACGGTGTTGGTCTGCACCTGGTGGTCATACTGTCGGTAGATGTACTCCTTGCTGGCGATGTTGGGAGACGAAAGCAGCGTGAGCAAGCAGCCCTCGGCGTCCAGCGCGGCGACGTCGGGCAGGGTATCCAGGTCGAAGCGCTGGAGTCGGGCCAGCCACGCCGGCTTCCTCACCCGGTAGCGATACAGCGGCGGGTCGGTGAGCAGTGCCACCGGTGCCTCGGCCACCGTCTCCGCCCCGTCCCTTATGCGGGCGATGCCGTCGTCGGTGACCTCGCCGATTAAGTCGGAGCGCAGCTCCCACTTATCGAACACGGCCTGCACCCGCTCCTGCCACCCCGGCCTCACGATGACCAGCATGCGCTCCTGTGACTCGGAGAGCATCACCTCGTAGGCGTTCATGCCCTCCTCGCGGCGGGGCACCTTTGCCACATCGATCCACAGGCCGCCGCCGCCCCTGCTCACGCTCTCCACCGCGGCGCTGGTTAAGCCGGCCGCCCCCAGGTCCTGTATCCCCACCACCCCCTCCATGCCCACCAGCTCCAGGCAGGCCTCGATGAGCAGCTTCTCCATGAAGGGGTTGCCCACCTGCACCGTGGAGCGCAGCTCGCGCTCGTCCTCGAAGGTGCGCGATGCCAGGCCCGACGCCCCGTGGAGACCGTCGCGCCCGGTATCGGCGCCCACCAGCATGAGCAGGTTGCCCGCCCCCTGGGCGCGGGCCCGTACCAGCCCGTCGCTCCGGGCGAGGCCCACGCACATCGCGTTCACCAGGGGGTTGTGCGAGTAGCAGCTTTCGAAGAAGACCTCGCCGCCGACGTCGGGGATGCCCAGGCAGTTGCCGTAGCCGGCGATGCCGCCGACGACGCCGTTCAAGAGGTAGCGGTTCCTGGGCTCATCGAGGGGGCCGAAGCGCAGCGAGTTGAGCAGTGCGATGGGCCTGGCCCCCATGGTGAAGACGTCGCGCACGATGCCACCGACCCCCGTGGCCGCCCCCTGGTAGGGCTCGATGGCCGAGGGGTGGTTGTGGGACTCCACCTTCATCACGATGCACAGCCCATCGCCGATGTCCACCGCGCCGGCGTTCTCCTCCCCGATGCGCACCAGCACCCGTCGGCCTTCGGTGGGGAACCGCCCCAGGAGCGGCCTGGAGTGCTGGTAGCCGCAGTGCTCGCTCCACAGCGAGCCGAAGAGCCCCAGCTCCACCAGGCTGGGCTCCCTGCCCAGCCGGCGCACTATGAGCTCATACTCATCGGGGCTTAGGGCCACCTCCTGGAGCAGCTCTCTGGATACCGGCATCCTTGACCTCTCCTCTCTCGCCACTGGGGAGAATCGTTGCCCACCATGCACATTTAGAGAGTATGTTCCTGCCGCCGCCGAAGGCCGCTGCCCGGCCGCGGGCACTCACCCCAGCAGGCCGAGGAGCCCAAGGGCGAGCGCGGTTGCGGCCCCCCCCAGGGCCATGGAGGCAAGGCTCAACACGACCACCCGCGCGTCCACGCGGCGACGGCGGGGCCTGGCCCTGGGCCGGGCCAGGCGATAGCCCTTCTCGCTCAAGACCACCCGCTTGCCGTTCTTTTCCGCCAGGCCCTTGTCTACAAGCTCATCCACCTGGTGGATCACGATGCCCAGGTAGGCGCCTACCCTGTCCCCCAGCACCCTCTCGTCCACGCCGCGGCGGCGAGCGCGGGGGTCGCCGTCGCACTCCTGTGCCAGCACCTGGAGCACCTCGGACGCCTTCCTGCTCAAGCTCACCTTCTCCGCCATCACGCCATGGCCTCCAGCATCGACTCGAAGAGCGGCCGTCCGTCCACGCCGCCCAGCATGGCCTCGCAGGCGCGCTCAGGGTGGGGCATCATGCCCAGGACATTGCCCTCTTTGCTCACAATGCCGGCGATGTTGTGCAGCGAGCCGTTGGGATTGGCCTCATCGGTGGCCTCTCCGGCGGCGTTGCAGTAGCGGAAGGCGATGCCGCCGCTGGACTCGAGCGCGGCGAGGGTCTCCTCGTCGGCATAGTAGCTGCCCTCGTAGTGAGAGATGGGGATGCGCACCACCTGCCCCTGCGCGAAGCGGCGGGTGAAGGGGATAGAGGTGCTCTCCACCCTCAGGTGGACCCACTGGCAGCGGTACTGAAGATGGCTGTTGCGAATGAGCGCCCCGGGCAGCAGGCCGGCCTCACACAGGACCTGGAAGCCGTTGCATATCCCGATGACCAGCCCGCCGGCGCGGGCGAACCGCGTCACCGAGGCCATCACCGGGGAGAAGCGGGCGATGGCCCCGGGCCTCAAGTAATCGCCATAGGAGAAGCCTCCGGGGAGGATGATGCAGCCATACCCCGAGAGGTCGGTATCCTTATGCCATATATAGTCGACGCGCCGGCCCAGTATGCGCTCGATGACGTAGTGACAATCGACATCGCTCCACGTGCCGGGAAAGACCACGACGCCCGTTCTCTTCTCTTCCATGGCTCCTGGTGACCCTGGGGCCGCCGTTTCGACCGCGACCAACGGCGCACCCCGTCGTGAAATGAAAAGACCCGCACTCTGTATCGCCAGAAGTGCGGTGTCCGGGGACTACACAGGCCACATCGCCGGTACGGGGATACCGGCGCTACCTACAGGCCGGCGAGCAGCTCAGAGACCACCTCGTTCACCTCTCGTCCGTCCGCCTTTCCCTTGAGCCCGGGCATGAGCTGGGACATCACCTTACCCTTATCGCCCGGCCCCCGGGCCCCTACCCGCTCTACTACCTGGCGAGCCGCCGCCACGACCTCCTCCCGGCTCATCTGCTGCGGTAGATACTCCAGGATGACCGCGAGCTCCGCCTCCTCCTTGGCGATGAGGTCGCTCCGACCCCCCTTTGCGAACTCGGCGATGCTCTCCCGATGCTGCTTGGCCTCCCTCGACAGGCAGTCGATGACCTCGCTATCGTCCAGGGGGTGCCCCTTGGCCTTCTCTGCGTTCTTGATGCCTGCCAGTGCCATGCGGATGGCCGACTTGCGTATGGCGTCGCCGTCTCTCATGGCCTGCTTGAGATCGGTGGCCAGCCTCTCCGGTAACATCGTATCGTCCCCAGCGCCGAGCCCGCGATTCCCAGCCCGTCCTAGCTGCTGCGCGCGGTCTTCCTTCTCTTGGCCGCTTCCTTCTTCTTACGCTTTATGCTCGGCTTCTCGTAGTGCTCCCTGCGCCGCACCTCAGCGAGGATGCCCTCCTGCTGTACCTTCTTGTTGAAGCGCCTCAGCAGGCTCTCAAAGCTCTCCCTCTCATCCAGGGTTACATCAGACACATGCAATCACCTCTCTTCCACCTCCTTGAACGTCAATACTACGCTATTCTAGCCACCCAGGCGCGATGTGTCAAGGGCAGGGCATGGTGACACAGGCGGCTCAACTCATCCCGGCCTCCACCGGCAGGGCACAAATAGAGGTCACGGCTGAACGTGAGGGGGCTGGGCGCGGCATGAGGCCGCCCCTGGACATGCCGTCACGTGCTAGCGGGGCCCCGCCGTGCCCGCGCCTGCCCGCGCCAGTATCTCCCTGGCCACGGCAACGCCCGACGCCGATGCCTGCACCAGGCCGCGGGTAAGGCCGGCGCCGTCTCCCACGGCGAACATGTTCGCAATCTCGCTCTCCAGCCTCGGGCTCAAGGTGAGGCGCGAGGAGTAGAACTTGACCTCCACGCCGTAGAGCAGGGTGTGGCGCGACGCCACTCCAGGGGCCAGCTTGTCCATGGCCTCCAGCATCTCGATGATGCCCATCAGGTAGCGATAGGGGAGGACAAAGCTCAAGTCGCCCGGCGTTGCCCCTTTGAGCGTGGGCTGGATGATGCCCCGCTCTATGCGCGCCGGCGTGGAGCGCCGCCCCTCCATCAGGTCGCCGAAGCGCTGCACGATGACGCCGCCGCTCAGTATGTTGGCCAGGCGCGCCAGGTAGCGGCCATAGGCAATCGGGTCGCGGAAGGGCTCGGTGAAGGTGGTGCTCACCAGCAGGGCGAAGTTGGTGTTCTCAGTCTTACGGTCGGCGTAGCTGTGGCCGTTCACCGTGGTCACCGGGTCGCCGCCCCCGGTGGACTCCATGGTCACCTCTCCCGCGGGGCACATGCAGAAGGTCCTGATGCGGTCATCGAAAGTCCTGGAGTAGTACTCCAGCTTGCTCTCGTACAGCGTCCTGGTGAGCTCCTCCAGCACCGCCTCCGCCACCTCTACCCTCACCCCGACATCGATGGGGTTTACGCCCAGGGTGAGCTTTAGGCGCTCCGCCTCCCGCACCAGCCAGTCGGCCCCCTCCCGGCCTGGGGCAACGACGAGATAGCGGCACCGGTAGCGCTCGCCGTCCCTGGTCTCGATGCCCTTGACCGTACCGCCCTCGACGAGGACCCGCTCCGCCACCGTGCCCAGCTTTATCTCTACCTTGCCCTTTAAGAAGTCCCTCATGGCGCGGAGCACCGCCCGCGAGCGCTCCGTGCCCAGGTGGCGCACCGTCATCGGTATGAGGCGCAGGTCGGCGAGGGCGGCGCGGCGCTGGAGGGCCTCTACCTCCTCCCCAGTGCCGAAGACATGGTCGGTCCCCCCGAACTGGCGATAGACGCCGTCCACGTAGCCGATGAGCTCATTTGTAGTGTCCAGGCCCAGGTATTCCTTGAGCCTGCCGCCGACCTCGGCGGTGAGGGTGAGCTTGCCGTCGCTGAAGGCGCCGGCCCCCCCCAGCCCACACACCATGTCGCAGGGCGTGCACGGTGGGCAGCCCTTCCCCCTATCGAGGTAGGGACAGGAGCGGCGCTCTATGTCCTTGCCCTTCTCGACGAGGAGGACCCTCACGCCAGGCGCCTGGACGAGCTCCATGGCGGCGAATATACCCGCAGGGCCCCCACCCACTATGATGACATCGTATTTATCAGGCACCGTTCCCCCTGCTCATTCTATCCAAGGCCCACCCAGTTGTCAAAGGTGGTGGCCCCTATTCCCCGGCGAGGCGTCTCAGTATGTCCCAGAAGGCCCCGCGATGGCCATCCCGTATCGCCCTCACCAGTATATCGTTCTGGTTGTAGTTGTAGTTCTGGTCCCCAGCATCAGCCTCGCCGAAGAAGAAGCGCTCGTCGCCGCCGATTACGCGGGCCAGGTAGTCCGCTGCGTCCTCCCCCAGTGCCGCCGACAGGTAGAAAGTGGGGGCCAGAAAGCCCTCGTCGGCAGCGCCGTGCACGTTGGGGTTGGCAGCGAGAGGCCCACTCGCGCGCACCATGGCGGCCATGGGCGTGCCCGGAAAGATACGGAGGCCCAGGGCGGCGCCGACGCGCGCGGGGGACAGTCGCTTCATGACCTCCACGGTCTCCCGCAGCGACGCCCTGGTCTCGCCGGGCCCACCCAGGAGAAGGTCGTACATGAAGACCAGCCCCTGCCGCGTGCAGATACGGGCGGTCTCCGCCACGTCGCGGGCGCGGTGGTCACGGCCCAGGGTGCGCAGCATGTCGTCAGCGGCGCTGTCTGCGCCGAAGTTGATGCCGGCACACCCCGCCTTTAAAAATAGCCCCGCCAGCTCGTCGCTGAAGGGGACGGGGCTACAGTAGGCGTACCAGCGCACCCTCTGGCCCAGCCCCCGCTCGATGAGCTCGCGGCACACCGCCTCGGCGTGGGATGGCGGGAGGTTGAACTCGCTGTCGCAGAGGTGGAGGTGGTCGATGCCCATGGCGAGCAAGGCCTCGACCTCGTCGGCCACGGCCTGGGGCGAGCGCAGGCGCACCTTCCGCCCCTTGCCCACGGGGTCGGCGCAGTAGATACAGTGGCGGTCGCAGCCACGCTTTGTCTCGATGCCCGCCATCCCCCCCTCGGCGAAGTAGCGCCTGTTGTCCACCGCGTCCCTCCGCGGCGCCGGGGCGCCCTCAAGCCCCAGGTAGCGAGGCGGGTTACGGCCGAAGCCCTCTCCGCTGCGGTATACCAGGCCGGGCACATCGCGGTAGTCCTCGCCGGCGGTCACGCGGCGCGCCAGCATGGGGAGGGCCACCTCCCCCTCGCCCCATATGCCCAGGTCGAGGCCACAGTAGGCCAGCACCGCCTCGGGCATGACCGAGAACCCGGAGCCGCCGAGGCATAGCGGTGCAGCGAAGCGCCGCTTCAAGTGGCCCGCCACCTCCCTGAACCGGGGCAGGAAGAAGTCCTGGCTGGCGAAGTAGGTATCGTCGGTGTTGCGCAGGGTGAGCGCGACGAGGGAGACGCCGTCGCCGGCGGGATAGTCATCGATGGCCGCCGCCCAGTCCGCAGAGAAGCAGAGGTCGAGCACGTCTGCGTCGCAGCCGCTCTCCACCAGGGCCGAGGCCAGGTAGTCCAGCGCGATGGGGGCCACCGGTGGCTGCATCTGGTTGGGGTTAACCAGGAGTATCCTCTGGGCCAGTGTCGCCCTCCCCTTTCTCCTTCTCCACATAGCCTTCGGGGGTGATGTACTGCGGGGGCTTCTTGTAGGGCTTCACCTGGTCCCCCACATCGTCCCGTATGATGTAGCCCGCGACGTGCATCAGGGTGTCCTCCAGGCGGTCGTCGATCCACTCCTTGGTCATGGAGGCGAGGCAGGGATAGTGGTGGTGGAGCATGCCGGCCTCGAACTCGGCGTCCTCCACCGATACCCCCACCAGCCCCTGGGCCACGTGGCGGGCGCTGCCGCAGCCGGCGTCCCGCACCACCTCGGCCCTGGTGATCTTCTTGGTGTCGGGGTCGACGGTGAGCTCCAGCCTGGGCATGCCGAAGCAGCGGGCAAAGGAGGCGATGAGCTCGCTCTCGTAGTGCTCGGTGCTGCGCCGGTAGCCGTAGCTATCCTCGGTGAGGGTGCAGAAGGGCTTGGGGAAGGCGCTTTCTATCCCCTTCTCGGAGAGCTCCTTCTGGAGCTGGCCCTTCAGGCCCGGCGGCAGGTACGCTGAGTTATCGATGGGGGCGATGACGGCGCGGGCACCGGAGCGGGTGGCGATGGCGGGGAGGAGCTGTGCCGTCGTCGGCGCCTCGCCGAGGTACAGCACCAGGTCGGCCTGGGGGAGCTCTCCGGGGAGGAACTCATCCGGGTCATCGACGATGGGGGGGAGGGCGCGCGGCGCCTGGTACACCTCCACCGTCCACTCGGGAGGGGCGTTACTGCGGATGTTCTCCACCATCCGGCTGCCCCACTGTCCCTGGACCACTGCCAGTATACGCATCCAAGACCTCTCAATCCTGTGTGCTATAGCGCGAGTACCTGGCCAGTCTGCCCAGTGCCATGGCCGCCCTCCTGCCGTCGGGGTACACCGCCAGCCCCGGTGCCGGGAGCTGTGGGGCAGGGCCTGTCCCGCGGCCGGGCATGGTGGCCATGGCCGCCGGCTTCCCCGTCCTCCCCACTGCGTCGAGCACCAGCCGTCCAAAGCGGGGGTCCCAGCTACCGCCGATGACCAGCAGCATGTCCACCGCCTCTTCGTCGGCGAGCACGGCGATGGAGTCCGTGTACCACTGGGGGAAGAACCCGGAGCCCATCCCCAGGTCGATGGGGTTATCGAGGCTGGTGCCCACCGCGGGGACGAACTGGGCCAGCCTCTCCCTGGTATGCGGCGAGAGCTCGGCGAGCTCCAGCCCGGCCTCGATGCAGGCGTCCGAGGTGGCCACCGCCGGCCCCCCCGGCCCCGAGATGATGGCCACCCTGTTGCCGTGGGGCCGGGGCAGGTAGTAGAACGCCTGGAGGCAGTCCAGCACGTCCTCGGCGCTGGTGGCACCCACGATGCCGGCCTGGGCCACCGCGGCGCCCCAGATGCGCTGCGGCACGGCGATGGCGCCGGTGTGAGAGGCGGCGGCCCTCGCCCCCCGCGCCGTGGTGCCGCCGCGCCACACAATGATTGGTTTCTCCCTGGATATCTCGCGGGCCAGGCGCAGGAAGCGCCCACCATCCCTGATGGTCTCCAGGTAGGCGACGATTATCCTGGTATCCGGGTCTTTTCCCAGGTACTCCAGGAAGTCCGCGGCGCTCAAGTCGCACTCGTTGCCGCAGCTCACCACCTTGCTGAACCTGATGCCGCTCGCCGCGGCCGCCATGGTGAGCATTATGGAGAGGGAGCCGCTGTGGGCGATCATGCCCACCGGGCCGCTCTCCCGGGGCAGCCCGCTGAAGATGGTAGACCCCGATGCCGGGCAGTATATCCCCATGCAGTTGGGCCCGATGACCCTGGTGGTGCCCCGCCTGGCCACGGCGACCAGCTCCTGCTCCAGCGCCTTGCCCTCGCCGCCCAGCTCGCCGAACCCGGAGGTGAATATCACCACCCCCCTGACACCCTTATCAGTGCACTCCGCCACCACCCCAGGCACGGTGCCCAGCGGTGAGACCACCACCGCCACGTCGATGGCGTCGGGGACCGCCGCCACGGAGGGGTAGGCCTTAATCCCCAGGACCTCGCGCTCAGTGGGGTGGACTATGTAGAGCCTCTGGAACCCCATCTCGATATATCCCTGGGCGAACATGCGGCCGAAGTTGCCCTCCCGGTTCGAGGCCCCGACCACTGCCACCGCCCGGGGATAGAATAGAGGGGTGAGCTCGGCAACGATATCCCCGCTGGACTCGACTGTGCTATCCATTCTCCTTATGTATGCGCTGCGCGCGGGCTACAGCGCCTTGAACAGGCTCTCCAGGAGCTCCTGGGCCCGCTTCTCCTCCTCTTCCTTCAGCCTTTTTATCTTGTCAGGGGACATCTTCAAGAAGCCGGCGAGTATCTCCTCGTTGTGCTGCCCCAGCGTGGGCGGCGGCGTGAACTGCTCATCGACATCCGGCATCTTCACCGGGTTGCCCACGTGCTTTATGGTGCCCCCCAGCGGGTGCTCCATCTCGATGATCATGTTGCGGTGCTGCACCTGGGGGTCCTCCACCGCCTCGTCCAGGGTATTCACCGGGCCGGCGCCGATGCGCTCGGCGTGGAGTATCTCCAGCCACTCCTCGGCCCGCGCCTTCATGAAGGCCTCCTGGATGGCGGCATTCAGCTCCTCGCGGTGCTCGATGCGTGACTCGCCGCTCTCGAAGCGAGGGTCATCGATGACCTCCTCGATGCCCAGCACGCGACATATCCGCGGCCAGCAGGGGCCGACCACCAGCCAGTCCTCCTTGGTGTCGAACGCCCCGTAGGGTATGAGAGAGAGGTGCCCCGACCGCTGCGGGCCGCACACGATGCCGGAGCAGAAATAGTACATAAGCTGGTAGGTGAGGCTGTGTATCTGCGGGTCGAGGAGGGAGACGTCTATGTAAGTACCCTTCCCGCTCTGCGCCCGCTGCACCAGTGCCGAGAGCACCCCGATGACACCGAAGAGCCCGCCCATCTCATCGGCGATGGGGGCCCCGTAGCGTACCGGGGGCCTGCCCGGCTCGCCGGTCACGCTCATGGCCCCGCTAATGGCCTCGGCCACCACGTCGAAGGAGGGGCGGTCGCGGTAGGGCCCGCTCTGGCCGTAGCCGCTCACAGAGCAGCACACTATCCTGGGGTTTATCTTGCTCAAGTGCTCGAAGTCGGCCCCAAGGCGGGCCATGGTGCCCGCGGACAGGTTGTCCCACACCACGTCCGCTACCTTGACCAGCTCGAAGAAGACCTCCTTGCCCGCCTTGGTCTGGACGTCCAGGGCCAGGCTCTTCTTGCCCCGGTTGAAGGCCATGTAGTAGAAGGTCTCCCCCTTGTGGTTGGGTCCAGGGAAGATGCGGCTCAAGTCACCCGTCCCCGGCGGCTCCACCTTGATGACCTCGGCCCCCATGTCGGCGAGCACCATGGAGCCGTAGGGCCCGGCGATGGCGCGCTCCAGCGCGAGTACCCTCACCCCGTTGAGTGGACCTTTCATGCTCGTTCTCCTCTCTCTCTATTATAGCTGTTTGAGCAGGCTGGCCAGAAGCTCGGCGGCGTGCCTCTCCTCCTCCTCGTGGAGCAGCCTCACCTTCTCATCCGAGTAGCCCAGGAGCCCCCGCAGCACCTCGTCGCTGTGCTGCCCCAGCGTGGGAGGGGCCTGGTGCTCGTGCTCCATGCTGGCCATGTGGAAGGGGGAGCCCACGTGCTGTATCTTACCCCCCCTGGGGTGCTCCATCTCCACTATCATCTCGTTGTGGAGCACCTGGGGGTCGGCGACGGCCCTGTCGATGGTGTTCACCGGCCCCACGGGGAGGTCGTCGACATACATGACCTCCAGCCAGTCCTCGGCACGCTCCCTGGCCAGCGCCTCCTCGATGATGGCGTCCAGCGCCTCCCTGTTCCGCACCCGGTCGTCGAGCTCCTTGAACCTGGGGTCGTCGATGACGTGCTCGATGCCCAGGGTGCGCGCCACCCGCGGCCACGACGGGCCGATGACGAGGTAGCCCTCGCCGGTGTTGTAGGCGCGAAACGGCACCAGTGAGAGGTGCCCGGAGCCCATGCGCTGGGGCACGACGCCGGAGCAGAAGTAGTACTGAACCTGGTAGGTAAGGTTGTAGAGGCACGCGTCGAGCAGGTTGACCTCTACCCGCTGCCCCCTGCCGGTGCGCTCCCGCTCATAGAGGGCGGCGAGCACCCCCTGGACAGCGAAGCTGGCCCCGGACATGTCGGCCATGGGTGGGCCGGGCCTCGTCGGCGGGCCATCGGGCTCGCCGGTGATGCTCATCACCCCGCTTATGGCGAGGGCCACCAGGTCGAACGAGGGGCGGTCGCGGTAGGGGCCGGAGGAGCCGAACCCGGTGACCGAGCAGCAGATGATGCGCGGGTTTATCTCCTTGAGCGTCTCGTAGTCGGCGCGGAGCCTCTCCATCACGCCGGGCCTGAAGTTGTCCCACACCACGTCGGACTTCCTGACCAGGTCGTGGAAGGCGGCGATGCCGGTCTCGGTGGCGATGTCCAGCACCAGGCTCTTCTTGTTTTTGTTGAAGGCCATGAAGTAGTAGCTCTCCCCGCAGTGGCTGGCCTCCTTGAGCCCGATGATGCGGTTCATGTCCCCGCCGGGCGGCTCAATGTGGATGACCTCGGCGCCGAGGTCTGCCAGGATCATCGCACCATACGGCCCGGCGATGGCGCGCGATACGTCTAAGACCCTCACGCCCGATAGTGGCCCCTTCATCTGCTCGTGCCCCCCTTTCTCATATAGAGCATCTACATCGGTAGAGAGGTCTTCAGGCGATGATGTGAGCCCCAGGGAAACGGCCCATGCCACCGAGCGCCCACAAGCAGGCGACACCGCGGCGAGTAAAGCGGGCTAGGCGAGGAGGCCCATGAGCACCGCTACGTCCTCCACCTCTTCGAGGCTGGAGACCAGCTCAAGCGACCTCTGCACGTCCCCGGTGGAGAGGTATGAGCTGGCGCAGTCCCGGTACTTGGCCGCTACCTCCTCGTCGCTCATCGGGTTAGGGGGGTCGCCCTTGGCCACCAGCACCTCGTGGGAGAGCTCGGTGCCGTCGCGAAGCCTCACGGTGACCCGCTCCGGGGTTCCCAGGATCTCAGCACCGCTTAAGCCCTGCGGGTGGGCGAACGACACCCGGGACAGGAGCCCCTGGGCCCTGGGGTCGAGCACCTTCTCATCGGTGAACTGCTGGAGCCCCACCATCCCGTCTATAAGCGCGATGGCCATGCAGTACTGCATGCTGAACTTGCCCTCCAGGGCGGCCCTGGGACGGGAGTGGATGAGCACCTGGGGGTTGGCCTCCGAGGTGAGGCATACCACGCTCTCCACGTCCTCGGCGCGGGGGTGGTGCTCGTCTATGATATGGAGCATGGCGTCGATGCAGCGATGGGTGAGGCGGCAGCAGGGGTACGGCTTCATGCTCACGCCCGGGGAGACCAGGTCGAAGGGCTGGCCCAGCCCCGCGGTGACCCGTGCCGGGTCGTACTCGGCGCCGCCGCTGAAGAGCTTCAAAAAGCCCATGGCCCCGCCCAGGATGTCCTCGTCGGCGGTAAACCCCCTGGCAGCGAGGAGCGCCGACACCACCCCGTTGCGGGCAGCGCTCCCGGCGTGGAAGGGCTTGGCCATGGTGCCGAAGTTCTGCCTGGTCCCCCCGGCCAGGGAGGCGGCGAGCCCCAGGGCCATCCTCACCCCGTGGGCATCGAGCCCCAGCATCCGTGCCGAGGCGGCGGCGGCGGCCATGGTGCCCAGGGTCACGGTGGCGTGCCACCCCCACATATAGTGGCCAAACCCTATCGCTGCCCCCAGCTTGGCCCCCACCTCGAAGCCCAGGACATAGCCCTCCAGCGCCTTCCTGCCAGAGAGCCTCTCTCTCTCTCCCAGGGCCAGTATCGCGGGGAGGATGGCCACCGACGGGTGTCCCACCCAGCTCACGGCGACATCGTCGTAGTCCAGTGCGTGGGCCATGGTGCCGTTGGCCAGTGCCGTCTCCGGCGCCGAGGCCTTGAACCCCCCTCCCACCACGGTCGCCTCCGGCCTCCCCCCCAGGTCTGCGATGTATCCCCGCACGATCTCTGACCCCGGCTCCGGTATGCCGGCCACGGCGCACCCCAGGCAGTCCAGGATGGCCCTCTTGGCCGCGGTCACGGCCTCCTGCGGGATGTCGTCGTAGCTGGTCCCGACGACGAAATCGGAAACGGTCTCGGTAATAGTCATATGTCCCTCCCCGCTAGAGGCCTTTCGGGGTCTCCTCATCGAGGCAGGCGAGCCAGGCGTGGAGCAGGGCCTTATTGGTGAGCACCTCCAGAGAGGCGGAGTAGGGATCCAGCTCCCCGCTCTCCACCATCTTCAGGGAGGCCAGGAGCTGGCTGTCCCGTGCCGCGAGCTCCATGATGCGGGCCCGTATCCCCTGCTCGATGGTCTCCTGGAACTCCGCCTTACGCTGCTCGCAACGTCGAAGGGTGATCTCGCTGCTCTCGTTGAGGGCACCGCGATGCCTCTCTATCTGGTTGAACAGCTCCTCTATTCCGATGTCGTTTACCGCCTGAGTGGTGAGCACCGGCACCTCCCACCACGACTCCTTGGTGCTCATGCGGAGCATCTGCTCAAGCTCGATGACCAGGTAGTCCGCCCCCTCGCGGTCTGCCTTGTTCACCACGAATACATCCGCTATCTCCAGGAGCCCGGCCTTCATGGTCTGGATGGTGTCCCCGGCCTCGGGCACCAGCACCACCACCACGGTGTCCACCGCCTCCATTATGTCGAGCTCTGTCTGCCCCACGCCCACCGACTCCACCAGGACGTAGTCCTTTCCCGATGCGTCGAGCAGCTTGAGCACCCCCCTCGCCGTGCGGGGCAGCCCACCGCGGCTGCCCCTGGTGGCCATGCTGCGTATGAAGACACCCTTATCGAGGTAGTGGTCCTGCATCCTTATCCTGTCGCCGAGCACGGCCCCACCGGTGAAGGGGCTGGTGGGGTCGGCGGCGAGGATGCCCACCGAGTGGCCCCGTTTCCTCATCTGGGCGGTCAGCCGGTCCACCGTGGTGCTCTTGCCCCCGCCGGGGGGGCCGGTTATGCCCACGAAGTGGGCCTTCCCCAGGCGGGGATAGATGTGGCTCATTATCTGGGGTACCTCAGGGCCTTCCCTCTCCACCATGGTAATTAATCGGGCCAGGGCCTTATCGCTGCCCTGCAACATGCTATCCACAAGCTCCATTGTCCAAAGACCTCCCATGTGCACCCTACGGGCACTCGAAGCGAGCGCTAGTTCTTCTTGACGTTATGTCTTATGTACTCAGCGATATCCTTGACTGGGGTGCCCGGGCCGAATATGGCATTGATACCTTTGTCCTGCAGGAACGGGATGTCATCTTGAGGTATGATGCCACCGCCTATGACCAGCACGTCCGAAACACCCTCTCCCCGCAGCCGCTCCACCACCTCTGGAAAGAGGTACTTGTGCGCCCCAGAGAGACAGCTTAAGCCCACCACGTCCACGTCCTCCTGGATCGCCGCCTGGACTATCTTGTCCGGCGTCTGCCGCAGCCCGGTGTAGATCACCTCCATCCCCTCATCCCTGAGCCCCAGGGTCAACACCCTGGCCCCTCGGTCGTGACCGTCGAGGCCGGGCTTTGCCATCAGGACCCTTATGGTTTTCCCCTCAGTCATCGAAATCCTCCTTACTACTACATGCCGGGATATTCAAAGGGGCCTATCTCGTCTGCCCGCTACGCCAACACGTTATATGCCTGGTACTCGCCGAAGACCTCCCTGAGCACGCCGCACATCTCGCCCACCGAGGCGTAGACCTTGACCGCCTCCAGGATGACCGGGATCAGGTTCACTTCCTCGTCCTGGGCGGCGTCCCGGAGCCGCTTCAAGCTCGCCTGCACCTTCTCGTTGTCGCGCTCTGCCTTCACCCGGGCCAGGGTGGCACGCTGCTTCTGCTCCGCCTCCTCCCGCTTCACCGGGTCGTAGGGATGCTCCACCAGCCTCGACGTGGAGACCTCCAGCTCTTGCTCGCCGGTGAAGCGGTTGACCCCTACCATCACCCGCTTGCCCGTCTCCATGTCCTTCTGGTACTGGTAGGCGCTCCGCGTTATCTCCCGCTGCATGTACCCCTTCTCGATGGCGGCCACGGCCCCGCCCATGTCATCGATCTTGCGGATGACGTCCCATATCTCCTCTTCCATCTGGTCGGTGAGGGACTCCACGTAGTAGGAGCCGGCCAGGGGGTCCAAGACATCGGCCATCCTGGCCTCGAACTGGAGGATGCGCCCGGCGTCCATGGAGAGCTGCTGCGCCTCCAGGCTGTGCCCCAGCCCCAGCGGCTCGTCGTAGGGCACCCCGCCGAAGGGCATGCCCCCGGAGAGGGCATTGCCGATGCCGGTGATGACGCCGCGGACCACGTTATTGAGCGGTCGCTGTGCGGTGAGGGTATGGGTGGGGATGCCCATGCCCCCGGCACCGCGCGCAAGCAAGCTCCGCGGGTCCTTGGCCCCGAAGCGCTCTTTCATGAGCCTGGCCCACACCCTGCGCCCCGCCCGCGCCCTGGCGATCTCCTTGAAGAACTCCATGCCCGTGCTCCAGGCGAGGAAGGTGAAACGGCGCATGAAGGTATCGACATCGAACCCGGCATCCACACCGAGCTTCACGTAGGCCATGCCATTGGAGAAGGTGAACCCCGCCATCTGTGCCGGGGAGGCCCCGGCCTCCCTCATGTGGTAGCCACAGATGCTGATGGTGTTCATCTGCGGCATGTGCTCGGTGCAGTAGGTGATGGTGTCCCGCGTCATCCGCATCGAGGGCCGGGGCGGGAAGATGTAGGTGCCGCGGGCGGCGAACTCCTTCAAGATGTCGTTCTGCGGCGTCCCTTTGAGCTGGTCGATGGCCACCCCCCGCTTCTCCGCCAGCGCGATGTACATCGCCATGACGATGTTGCACGGCGCATTTATGGTCCAGTTGGAGGCTATCTTGTCCAGGTCGTTCTCCCCGACGAAGGCCTCGTACAGCACCTCGAAGTCCCGGAGCGTGTCTACCGCCACCCCCACCTTGCCCACCTCCCCCCGCGCACGGGGATCGTCGGAGTCGTAGCCGCACTGCGTGGGCAGGTCAAAGGCCACGTTGGGCCCCCCCCTGCGCCCCAGGGCCTCCCTCACGTAGTTGTAGTAGTCCCTGGTGTCCTCCGCAGTGCCATACCCGGAGTAGTTCTGCGCCCTCACCAGGGCCGAGCTCACCCCTCCCCTGATCCTCATGTTGGGCAGGTTGGTGGCATACTCCCCGGCAGTGAAGGGGTACTCGCCGGGGAACCCCACCTTCCCCAGGAAGTCGTACTCACCCAGGTCGGCGGGGGTGTAGAACTGGTTGGGGCTCTTCTCCACCCCGAACCTGTCGAGGGCCGGCTTCAAGGTCTTATCCTCCCACTCCCGCCGCCTCTTCCTCACCTCTTCGATGTTGCCATTACCGGACATACTATCCCTCCCTCGCGTTATCCTGTTTACAGCTCTGGGAAAAGAAGGTCGTAACGCCGAAATCTAGGGACTTACTATATCACCGGCCCCCTGCACTGTCAACAAAATCTCACCTCTGGGAAGGCGTGGCGGCGAGGCCGGCCCACCTATTGATTTACACAGGTCGTGCCAGTATACTGCTATCGCAAGGAGGTGTCCAATGGCGGAAGAGTTGATTGGCAGCGTAAGCGACTTCTTTGCCCGGCCAGTGGTGGCCGGCATCGACCTCACCGCCCCCTTAAAGGTGGGTGATACCATTCACATCAAGGGACACACCACGGAGATGGAGATGATAGTTCGGTCGATGCAGATCGACAACGCGAGCGTGAGTGAGGCCAAGGCAGGAGACTCCGTGGGCATCAAGGTCCTCGACCGGGTGAGGCGCGGCGACAAGGTCTACAAGGTCACTTAGAGATGGCCACGAGCAGGTTTGCCATCTCGATGGCGCTCACCGCTGCGTTGAAACCGGCGTTCCCCATCTTGGTCCCCGCACGCTCTATGGCCTGCTCCATGGTATCCGCGGTTATCACCCCGTAGATGACGGGCAGGCCCGTCTCCAGGCCCACATGGGCGATGCCCTTGGTCACCTCAGTAGCGATGTAGTCGAAGTGAGGTGTGCCTCCACGGATAACCGCTGCCAGGCAGATGACGGCAGCATACTTCCCGCTCCCGGCCATCTTCCTCGCCACCAGTGGTATCTCGAACGAGCCGGGCGTCCAGGCCACCTCGATGTCCTCGTCGGCAACGCCGTGACGCGTGAGCGCGTCCCGGGCCCCCTCCAGCAGCTTGGCAGTGATGAACTCGTTGAAGCGGGAGATGACCACCCCGAACCTGAGCCCCTCGCCTATGAGCGCGCCCTCGTAGCTCTTACCCACTAGTCCCTCCTCGTCATTACAGGGGACGAAATCCCCGGTCCCCTCAAGTGTTATCGATCTCCAGGAGATGCCCCATCTTGTTCTTCTTGGTCTCCAGGTAGTGAATGTTCATCGGATTGGGCCGGACCACGATGGGCACGGTCTCCACCACCTTTAACCCATACCCCTCAAGCCCGATCACCTTCTTCGGGTTATTGGTGAGCAGCTTGATATCGCTGAGGCCCAGGTCGACCAGTATCTGGGCACCGATGCCGTAGTCGCGCAGGTCGGCGGGAAAGCCCATCGACTCGTTGGCCTCCACGGTATCGAGCCCCTCACGGTCCTGGAGGTCATAGGCGCGCAGCTTGTTGTGCAGCCCGATCCCTCTCCCCTCCTGTCTCATGTACAGGAAGACACCTCTCCCCTCGTCGGCGATGGCCCGCATGGCCATGCCTATCTGCTCGCCACAGTCGCAGCGCAGGCTGCCGAAGACATCCCCGGTCAAACACTCGCTGTGCACCCGCACCAGCACTGGCTCATCCCCTGATATGTCCCCCTTGACCAGGGCGACGTGCTCGTCGGGGTCTATGGTGCTGCGGTAGGAAATGGTGATGAAGTCGCCGTATCGCGTGGGCAGGTTGGCCTGGGCCACCCTCTGTATCAGCCTCTCGTGGCGGCGGCGGTAGGCGATCAGGTCGGAGATGGCCACGATTTTTATCCCATAGCCCTGGGCCAACTCCTCGAGTTGAGGCAGCCGCGACATGGTGCCATCGTCGCTCATGACCTCGCAGATGACTCCGGCGGGATAGAGCCCGGCGAGCCGCGCCAGGTCGACTATGGCCTCGGTGTGCCCCGCCCGCACCATGACACCCCCCTCCCGGGCACGCAGGGGAAAGGTGTGGCCAGGACGGGCCAGGTCCTCAGGCCTGGTCGCCGGGTCGAGCACGGACAGTATGGTGGCTGCCCGGTCATGGGCGGATATGCCGGTGGTGACGTGGTGCTTTGCCTCGATGGACACGGTGAAGGCGGTGCCGTGCCGCGAGGTATTGTCCCCTACCATCATAGGGATGCGCAGCTCGTCCAGCCGCCCACCGGCGATGGGCATGCAGATGAGCCCGCGACCATGCTTGGCCATGAAGTTTATGGCCTCTGGGGTGACCTTCTCTGCTGCTATGGCCAGGTCTCCCTCGTTCTCGCGGTCCTCATCATCGACGATGATGATAAACCTGCCCTCCCTGATATCCTCTATGGCCTCCTCTATCGTTGCCAGCACCATCTCTCTCCT
>JAXHUE010000001.1:49035-122550 GCA_034189655.1 Chloroflexota bacterium
GGCCCTTCCATACCGCCTAGAGAAACCCGTGCTCAGCGAGGAACTCCATCGTCACCCGCGAGCCGCCGCCGTGCAGCCGCTCCACGTACTTGGCGATGATGTCCACCTCTAAATTTACCACATCTCCCGCCCTCTTGCCACCGAGGGTGGTGTTCCCCAAGGTATAGCCCACGAGCGACACCGTGAAATAGTGGCTGCTGCACTCCACCACAGTGAGGCTCACCCCGTCGACGGCGATGAACCCCTTGGACACCACGTAGCCCATTACCTCCGGGGGCGCCTCGAACCTGGCGACCAGGGCCTCGCCCTCCGGGCTCACTGACATCACCCTGCCCGTGCCGTCGACGTGACCCTGCACGAAGTGCCCCCCCATGCGGCCGCCCACGGCCAGGGCGCGCTCCAGGTTCACCCCGTCCCCGGGCCGCAGCAGCCCCAGGTTGGTGCGGCGCAGCGTCTCCGGCATGACATCCACAGCGAACCCACCCTGCGAGATATCGACGACGGTGAGACAGGCCCCGTTTACGGCGATGCTGTCGCCCGGCACGGAGCCATCGAGCACCCTGCGCGCGGCCACAGCGAGCCTGCCCTGCGGTGCCGTGGTCACTGTCCCCACCTCTTCGATGATACCGGTGAACATAGAGCGCTATCCCCTCTCCAGCTCCCGCTGGAAACCCTGGTTGGCCACCTGTATGTACATGTCCACTGGCAGGAGCTCGCGGCTCACCGTTGCCAGCGTCTGGGCCGACATCTCGCCATCTCTCACCAGCTGGCGACCGGCCTCGTGCGACGCCTCCAGCACATCGCCCACCGGCGCGCCCATCTCCAGCATAGGTCGCAGCGCCTCCCCGTGAGGCCGCAGCAGAGCCCCGGCGAACTCCCTCATCCAGTTCAGGCAGGCCGCCCTCACATGCGCCAGCACCGGCTCGAAGCTGTCCATCTCCCAGAAGCCGCAGTTGGATACCAGCACCACCCTGCCCCTGTGGGCCTCCTCGCGCAGTGGGTGACGGCAGTGGCCGTCGCGCATCTCGAAGAAGGGGTACAGCACCGGGAGCATCCGGTCCCACAGGTTTTTCATCGGGCCAGAGACCCCATCCACGTAGAGTGGCGTGGCGAAGACCCAGATGTCGGCCTGGCACATCCTGGGCAGCAGCACCTGCATATCGTCCTGCTGCCAGCACCGGCCCGGCGTCTTCAGCCAGCACACGAAGTCGCCACGGCACGGGTTCACCGTGAGCTCCCTGGTGTAGAAGAGCTCTACCTCTGCCCCCTCCTCCCTCATCCCCTCCAGGAAGGGGCTCAAGATGAGGGCGGTATTCCCCCTTTCCATCCTGGGGCTGGAGCTTATCGCCAGCACTCTGGTCACGCTGTCATCCGTCCCTGACAGTCGACCTCGTGTCGCTCTCGCCGGCCCGCGGTCGAACATATCCTATAACCATTATATCATCGCCCAGGCGCTCCACGCTCACGCCGTGCAGGTGCAGCGCCTGTGCCATCGTCAACGCCCCCTCGCCGCCGACCGCCGTCCTCGCCCCTTCGCCGCCGATGATGAGGGGCGCGACGAAGGCTACCACCTTGTCCACGAGCCCCCCTGCGAACAGCGAGCCCAGGAGCGTGCCCCCGCCCTCCACGAGGACGCTGGCCAGCCCCCGCGCCCCCAGCCCCGCGAGCAGTTGCGCAAGGTCAACCAGCCCTCCCCTTGCCGGCACCGCCACCAGCTCGGCGCCGACCCCCTGGAGGGCGTCCCGCCGCGATTGCGGGGCGTGCGCCGTCGTCGCCACCACCGTCCGCCCAGGCTCGGCGAGCAGGCGTGCCGCGGGCGGGGTACGCGCCTCGCTATCGACGACCACCCGCAGCGGCTGCCTCTCCCACGGACGTCCCTCATCGTCCCTGGCCGTGAGCTGGGGGTCATCGGCGATGACGGTGTTCACCCCCACCATGATGGCATCGGCGGCACGGCGCATCTGGTGGACGCACCGCCGCGACTCCTCCCCGCTTATCCACCTGGAGTCGCCGCTCGCCGTCGCTATCCTGCCATCGAGGCTCGTGGCGAACTTGGCGGTGACGAAGGGCGTGCCGGTGGCAACGAGCTTAATGTACCCCTCGTTCAGCCGCCGCGCCTCATCCTCGTGCTCGCCCAGCGTCGTCTCTATGCCCGCCTCCTCCAGCAGCCTCCTCCCCTCTCCGGAGACGCGCGGGTTGGGGTCGATGAGGGCGATGTGTACCTTTGAGATGCCGGCGGCGATCACGGCGTCGGTGCAGGGCGGCGTGCGCCCGTGGTGACAGCAGGGCTCAAGCGTCACGTACAGGGTGGCCCCCCTGGCCCGCTCCCCCGCCTGCGCCAGTGCCACCACCTCGGCGTGGGCCGAGCCTGGGGGCTGCGTAGCGCCCTCGCCCACCACCTGGCCCCCACTCACGATGACGGCCCCCACCGCGGGGTTGGGGCTGGTGGTGCCCAGGGCCTGCCGGGCCAGGGAGAGCGCGCGAGCCATGTAGTCCATGATCTGTGATTAGAGCCCGGTAGCCGATGCCGGGCCCACCCTCTAGGGGCCTTTCCCCTCGTAGTCGCGATAGAACTTGGTGGCGGTGGGCTCCCTCTGGCCCTGGTACTTGCTCCCCAGGCCGTCGGCACCGTAGAGCCTCTCCGCCGGTGAAGTGAGGCGCAGGAAAGAGAGCTGCCCTATCTTCATCCCGTAGTAGAGGGTGATGGGCAGCTTGGCCACGTTGGACAGCTCCAGGGTGAGGTTGCCCCGCCAGCCGGGGTCGACGTAGCCCGCCGTTGAGTGTATGAGGAGGCCGATGCGCCCCAGAGAGCTCTTCCCCTCCAGCCGGCCCACTATGTCGTCGGGGAGCTCTATGTTCTCCAGGGTGCTCGCGAGCACGAACTCCCCCGGCTGCAGGAAGAAGGGGGTCTCCTCGTCGATCTCCAGCATCTCGTTTATGTCATCCATGCACTGCTTCACGTCGATGTAGAAGGGATAGCGCCACGTCTTGAACACCAGTATCTTCCGGTCCAGCCTCACGTCCACGCTCGCCGGCTGGATGCACGCCGGGTCCAGGGGGTCGATGATGATCCTCCCCCTGGCTATCTCTTCCTTGATAGTGCGGTCACTGAGCACCATGGGGGGACTCCTTTTTCCGCATTCTACCACCTACCGCAAGGTGAGCGCAATATAAAACGGGGGGCCCCACCAGGTGGGGCCCCCCTCGTACCGCCGGTCGTAGCGCTACTGGATGGCGAAGGCCATCTGCACGCTGAGCGTTATCTCGGTCTCCCCGGGGCTTATCGGCGTCGTGGTGACATCGGCCTCCCCGTACCTCACCCCTGGATAGTCCCAGTAGACAGGGTAGTAGCCGCCGCTCTCGGAGATGTAGAAGGGCGCGCCCAGCTGCACGCCAGAGAGCTGTGCCAGCTGCTGTGCCTTGGCCGTAGCGTCGGCGACGGCCTCGGCCCTGGCCTCGCTGTAGAACTGCGACGGGTCGTCCACGGTGAAGTATATCCCGTTCACCCTGGTGTAGTCGCCGCCGGCCCTGGCGGCATCATCGATTATGGTGCCGGTGGCGTCGATGTCCCTGATCGTGGCGGTGACCATGTTGCTCACCCGGTAGCCGGTGACTATGTAGTCGTCGTCTGTCCACTTGGTGATCGGGGATATGCTGTAGCGCTGCGTCTCGATGTCCTTATCGGCCACCCCGTTGGCCCGCAGCGAGGACACCACCTTCTCCATGGCCACCGCCGACAGCGAGGTGGCCTGCTCGACCGTCCGCGCCTCCACCTCTACGCCGAGGGTGAGCATGGCGACATCGGGCGTGACGCTCACGCTGCCCTGGCCGCTCACCCATATCCCGTTATACTCCGAGCCGTAGCTCGCCGGCGTCCCGGCCGCGCCCGCAGAGGTCTGCGCATAGCCCGCAGGGGAGGCAAAGGCACCTGCCGCGGAGAGGATGCCGGCCGCTGCAAGCAGGGCAACCCCCACTATCGTGCCCACTATCAGGCCTCTCTTCATCCTGGTACCCCCTTCTGAAAATTTGTGTACGTCTCGCGCCATCTATGCCCTGTAGCCAGAAAACGGCCCCGAATACACTGTGTGCGTTCTCTATCCCGGCCATCTCCCCCTTTCCCAGTCACTGTGCGCCCTCTATGTGAATGGTGTAGACTACCTGGTCGATGGAGACCTGCTCCCAGCTCCTCTTGTAGAGCATGGTGAGCTCGGTGTCACCCTCCGAGAGCGCCCGGAAGGTGAAGCGCTCAACGCCGCCGGCGCCGAGGAGCCCCGACGAGGGCTCGAACTCGGAGTCGACCAGCTCGAGGTACTCCTGGTCGAGCTGGGCCTGCCATGCGTAGCCCGTGGTGGGATTGGAGTCCAGCTCTATGGTGAAGGTGTCGCCCAGCGTCACCGTCATCTCCTCAGTTGTCCCCTCGACCGTGCCTTCCTCGATCATCTCCTGCTCCAGCATGTCCCACACACCGTCGATGGTGGCCGCAGTGACGTTCCCCTCCACGACCACGACGTGCGCCGTGTGCGCAGTGATGACCTGGGCCAGCACCTGTCCCGTCCTGTCGCCGTAGCCGGCATGGAGACACTCGAAGTCGAACTCGAAGGCCCAGCACTGCGGGCAACGCAGCGCCTCTGCATCCACCATCTCGATGCTGCCCGCGACGCCGTCGTAGGCGAAGGTGGGGCTCGTCTCCAGGAACTCCAGTGCGATGGCGGCGCTCTGCTCCTCGGTCACCGCGCCCTGGCCCTGGTCGCAGGCCACCCCTGCCACGAGTGACAGCACCATGACCATCCCTACCGCAAGCAATGACCCCTTTCTCATTCGTCACCTCCAGAAACTGCGCCCCCAGGTCCCGCCCTGGGGCAGACGACCTCCCCCCTCCCCCTCCACCACAGCGTGATGGTGACGGCGGCCAGCGCCGCGGCCACTACCGCTATCGCCACCTCGACGGGCCACAGCGCCGAGGGGTATCCCACCGCCTCCTCCAGGTCGCCCTGCAGGGGCACCTCCTGCTCATCGTCGTCGTACACCGGCTGCTGCGTGCTCAGCAGCTCACCCCTGTCCGCCACCTCCCCACCACCGTAGAGGTTGACGGCATCGCCGACGAGGAGAAAGGCGAGGGCGAACACGGCGACGGCGGTGGCCGCCCGCACCCAGGCGAAGGCCGGGCCCCTCCTCCGCTCCACCCTTGCCAGCGTGAAGGTGCGCGGCGGCGACACCACGGGCACGCTGCCCACCAGGGCCACCGTCTGCTGTAAGGCCCAAAGCTCGCGGCGACAGTGCTCGCAGCCCTCGACGTGCCCCTCCAGCCACTCCAAATCACCGGGAGGGAGCCTGCCGTCTATGTAGGGGGACATCATACCCCGCACCCGGTCGCACTCGCTCTTCTTCCCCGCCATCACTCCATCCATACTATATAGACGTTACCAAAGCCCGAAAAGTTCCCGCTACGGCAAAAGGCTACGGCGCAGCCGCTCCCGCCCCCGGCTTATGCGCGACTTCACCGTGCCCATGGAGCTGGAGGTGATGCGGGCGATCTCCTCGTACTCCAGCCCCTCTATATCGCGGAGGATCACCGCCAGCCTCATCTCTGGCGGCAGCGCATCCAGCGCTCGCGCTATCTCCTCGCCGCGCTCCCTGCCCATGGCGTAGTCTTCAGGAGACGGCTGGCGGCAGTCCACGTCCATGTCCACAGTGAGGGCATCCAGCGACACGGCGGGGCGACGGCGCAGCGTGCGCAGCCGGTCGCGCGAGGCGTTGGCCGCTATCGTGAACAGCCACGCCCTGAAGCTGCCGCCGCGGAAGCGCCCCACGCCCTTGAAGGCAGAGATGAACGCCTCCTGGGTGGCGTCTTCCGCGGCGTGGGGGTCACCCAGCATGCGCAGGCACAGGTTATACACGTCACGCTGGTACCTCTCCACGAGCTGGTTGAAGCAGTCCAGGTCGCCCTGCCTACTGCGCTCGATGAGCTCTTGCTCCTCCATCGCGCCCATTCTACCAGACGGCGCCCTCCTCTCCAAGCTTGGGGCTTGCCCAGGGACGCTCGCCGAGTGCGGCACCAGGGTTGGATAGTGAGCGCGCCATAGGGTATAATGGGGAAGAGAACGCTATGGCGTCTATAGTTCGCGAGATACTCATAACCCTGGTCATAGCGCTGTTCGTCTTCTTGATGGTACAGCTCTCGTTCCAGAGCATAGAGGTAAACGGCTCGAGCATGGAACCGACCATCTACGACGGGCAGCGCATAATAGTGCTCAAGGCGGCGTACTGGTTCGGTGAGCCGAAGCGGGGCGACGTGGTCATCTTCAGGAACCCCGACTCACCGCGAGACGTCATCCACCGAGTGGTGGGGCTCCCCGATGAGCTGGTAGAGATAGACAAGGGCGAGCTCTACATAGACGGGGTCAAATACCAGGAAGGGTATATCCAGGGCAGCTCCGTATCGGTGCCGTCGCATGTGGTGCCGGCCGACTCCTACTTCATAGTCGGCGATAACCGCGACGGCGCCGGGTGGGACATGGTGTCGCGAGGGAACATCGTCGGCAGGGCATGGCTCTGCTACTGGCCCCTCGCCGACTGGCACCTCGTCCGGGGCTACTCCTACCCCGAAGACCAGATGTGAGAGGGGCCGTTGTCGCAGGCCGAGGACATCTTCAGAGAGACCGGGGCCATCCTTGAGGGCCACTTCGAGCTCACGTCGGGGCGGCACTCCGCCACCTACTGGGAGAAGCTCCGCGTGCTCAGCCACCCCCACCATGCCCAGCTCCTCTGCGAGATGATCGTTCGCCGCTTCGCCGGCGAGGGGGTCGACGTCGTCGCCGGGCCTACCCTGGGCGGCGTCATCGTGGCCTTCGAGGTGGCACGGCAGATGGGGGTGCGTAGCGCCTACGCCGAGCGCGAGGGCGAGGGCCGGGCCTTCAAGCGGGGAGGCGGCATCTCCCCCGGCGAGCGGGTGCTCGTCGTCGACGATGTGCTCACCACGGGCTCCTCGGTGGTCGACGTGATAGCGGCGGTGCAGGCACAGGGCGGCGTGGTAGTGGGGGTGGGGGTGCTCATCGACCGCTCCCCGGGCGAGAGCGACCTGGGGTATCCCCTCTTTTACTGTCACCGGGTGTCGATCCCCACCTACAGCCCCGACGAGTGTCCCCTCTGCGCCCAGGGCATCCCTCTCACCGTCCCCGGTGGGAGTGGCGCGCCCTAGAGGTCGCCCAGCCCCATCTCCTTGAGCCCCTGCGGCGTGGGGCAGCCGCTCGCCAGGTCCCATCCCCGCTCGTCGTAGTAGTCATCCAGGAGACCTTCCATGTCGGCCCACGTGAACTCTGTGGCCCCGAAGTAGCCCCTGACCGGGCGCTCCTCTGCGCCCCAGGGGCTGCGGAACCACCCCTCCCCGATGCAGTCGTCTGTGCGGCCCAGGCCGGCCCGGGCATTCAAGTGCCGGTAGAGGTTCCACGACCGCTCCGCCGCCGCCTGCAGCTCCCCGGGCGTGGCCTCGATGCCGGTGACGTAGCGATAGAACTCGGCGAGCCCCTCCAGGCTGTGGAAGCGCTGGATATAGAGCCGGTGGCACATACCCAGGCAGTTGAACAGTGAGTACCAGTCCTCGGCGTGCCTGGTGAGCCGGGAGACGTTGAAGCCGTCGCCGCTGAAGATGCGCCCGATGGCCTGCTCGGGGATGCCCATCCTGCGGGCATTGCCGAGGAACACCTCCAGTGGACGGCCGGGGACGTACACCCCCACGCCGCCGCAGGCATAGTTGGGGCGCCCCGGGTGCACGAACTGGGCAAAGCTCATGGTGTTTAAGCTGTCAAACCTCAAGTCGATGAAGGGGGCACACCCCTTTATGTGGAGCAGTTGCCCCTCTGCACCCTTGCGCCGGGCCAGCCGCAGCGCGCCGTCCGCGATGACATCGCCCAGGCCCTCGCGGTGCGCCGTCATGTGTATCAGCCGCAGCAGGTCGTCGTAGCTCGCAGGCAGCTCCATGCCGCCGACATCCGCATCGGTGAGCGTCCCTTCGGCGCGGAGCGAGCCCAGCAGGCCCATGGTGTGGTGGAAGTTCATCATGCACACCCCGCTCCGGTTCAAGGCATCGAGGCGCCTCACCGCACGGTTGTGGTTGTCCAGAGTCGTGGCGCCGCTCGACTCCCGCTCCCCCATGAAGTGGGTCATATAGGTGACCATGGGAGAGAAGTCGCCCTCCCGCAGCCGGTTGCGCTCCTTGTCCCCCATGGGGCACGAGGGGCAGGCCAGGGCATTTCTGCTCTGGCGATGTATCCCGTCCCAGCTCTGGGTATCGAGCCCCAGGCTGCCCAGCCACCCTGCGGTCATAGAGTAGGTGCCTCCCTCGAGCAGGGTGGGGCGCATGTGGTAGCCCATCACCCGCTCCAGCATGCGGTCGGTGGCCCGCACCAGGCCCACCCGGTTGGCCACCTGCGTCCCCCGCGAGCCCTTCATGGCCACTACGGCCTTCAGGTTCTTGGAGCCCATCACCGCGGGGAGGCCGCCGAAGCCCACCGTGCCCAGCTTATCGATGGAGGTCACCGAGATGAGCACCCCGTTCTCCCCGGAGGGCCCGATGGGGATCACGCTGCACGGCTCGTACGACGCCCGCAGCTCGTCCACGGTCTCGAAGATGTCCCGGCCCCAGAGGTGCTGCGCCGGGCATATCGCCACGTCGTCATCGCATATCCTCAAGTAGACCGGCTGCGGCGCCCTGCCGGTGATGACCACGTGGTCGTACCCCGACGACTTGAGCATGAGGGGGAAGTGCCCGCCCCCAGCGCCGGTGCCGATGCCACCGCTCAAAGGGAGCTTGGTGGTGACCACCAGCTCTGCCGAGCCGGGGACGATGGTGCCGGAGAGGGGGCCGGCCCCGATGACGATGGCGTTCTCGGGCGAGAGGGGGTCGACGTGGGGCGGTATGGCATCGTAGGCCAGCCTGTAGTTTATGCCGTGGCCCCCGATGAAGGCACGGGCGACCTCCGCATCCAGGGGCTCCCTCCTGGCCGTGCCGCGGCCGAGGTCTACGAACAGCACGGAGCCGGCGTACCCGGGCACCGCCATGTTAGCCCTGCCTCTTCTCCTGGACCAGGGCCCCGTAGGGGCAGTAGCGGGCGCATATGCCACAGTTGTCGCAGCGCTCGGTGAAGGAGATCTGGTACTCGTCCTCGGCCCCCACGAGGCGGCGCACCCTTATGGCTGCCTTCGCCGGGATGAACGCCTTCTCGAACCTCAAAGAGCAGCGCAGCTCGCAGATCAGGCAGCCGGTGCACCTGGCGGCATCTACCCTTATGGGCGGCCCCTTTCGCTTCGTCTGGGTCACGCCTTTACCTCCTCTCGCTGTAGCTCCCGTACCTCCGTCCGCACTCCAGGAAGTGGATGACGTTCTCCAGGGGGGCGTTATCGGGCACCTGGCACCCGGAGCACAGGATATACCTGTAGTCGCTGGGCGCGGCGGCGGTATCGATGCTCTCCCTGACCCTGCGCTCGATCTCCTCCCTGGTGCCCTCGACGTAGGTCTCGCCGGCGAAGTTACCGATCACCGCCACCTTCCCCTGGGAGGCCTCCACCATCTTGGCCAGCGAGGCCGGGGCGTCTATGCTGATGCCGTCGACCCCCATGGAGACCAGGTCCTCCATGATGGGGTCGGTGTAGCCGCAGATGTGGAGGCATATCGGCTTATCGGTGTACTGCCTGACGTAGTCGATGGTCTCCTGGAGATAGGGCTGTACCCACTTCCGGAACATCTTGGGGGATATCACGCTGCAGCCGGCACTGGGGTCGGCAATGGTGAGGCACCCGATGTTGGCCTCGACGAGCCCCCGGGCCACCAGCTTGGCGAACTCGGTGGTGAAGCGGAGCAGCTCGTGGACGCGCTCGGGGTCCTCCTTGGTATCGTAGATGGTGTTCTCGATCCCGCGCATCATCATCGCCGTAGACCAGGGAGAGACGCTCATGGCATCAATGGTGGTCTCCGGCAGCTCTTTATCGGCCAGGTTGCATATCTCCTGGTAGTAGTGGAGGCGCTCGTAGCTCTTGATGTCGGGCATCGGGGGCAGTGTGAGCCTCTTCCCCTCCCCGAACGCCAGCCCACCCATGCCGCGCTCTTTAAGCTCCTGAAACGATACCCCGAAGAGCTCGGCAAAGAGGCCGGGGTCGCCCACCAGCATGGTGATGCCGTCCTGGGGGACGACATCGTACAGGGTGACCATGGCCTTCACGAACTTCTCTGGCTGGGTGCGCACCTCCTTGGGGGTGACGCCGGCACGGCCGAGGACGGGTATGAAGCTCTGCATGGTCCTCACCGGTATCCTGTCGGTGCGCGCGCCGCCGAACGCCGACGCGATGTGGTCTCTCCCGGTATAGTGCCCCGTCATGGTCTCTCCTCCAATCGAGATCGTCTCGCCCATCGGGATGGGCCCCCACACTACGGGGGTGAGGTCAGCCCATCCCCAGTATCTCCTTTGCCCTGGTCACCGCCGAGGCGGCATCGGAGGCATAGCCATCGGCCCCTATCTCGTCGGCATAGCTCTGGGTGACGATGGCCCCGCCGATCAGGATCTTCACCCTGCCCTTGAGCCCGGCCTGGGCCAGGGCCTCGACGGTCTCCTTCATGCAGGGGATGGTAGTGCCCAGGAGCGCCGACATGCCGATGAGAGGGGCATCGTGCTCCAGGGCCGCAGCGACGAAGCGCTCCGGCGACGTGTCCACCCCCAGGTCGATGACCTCGAAGCCGGCCCCCTTCATCATCACCCCCACCAGGTTCTTCCCGATGTCGTGGACGTCACCCCTCACCGTGCCCAGTATCACCCTGCCCAGGGGCTTGACGCCGGCACCGACGAGCAGCGGCTCCAGTATCTCCATGCCCTGCTTCATCGCCTTGGCGGCGAAGAGCACCTCAGGGAGGTATATATCCCCCCTCTTGAACTGCTCCCCCACCTCGTTCATGCCGGCGATGAGGCCCTCGTTGAGCACCCTCTCAACAGATATACCCTGGTCGAGTGCTGTCCTCACAAGCTCCGTGACCGTATCGGCCTCACCCTCGATTAAATTCTCCACGATACCCTTAAGCTCGTCCATCGTTTACCCCCAAGGCACCCTATTTCCCGGTGAACCGGGGCCTTCTCTTCTCGGCAAAGGCCCGCATCCCCTCCATGAGGTCCTCGCCATAAGAGAGCCGCTCCACCAGCTCCGGCTCACAGACATATATATCCCCGATGTTGGCCGCCGTGGACGCGTTCACGATCTTCTTTGCCATCCTCACCGCGACGGGGGCCCTGGCCGATATCTTGTCTACCATCTCGTGTGCCGCCGTCATGAGCATATCGGGGGGAACCACCTTGCACACGAGCCCGATACGCAGCGCCTCCTCGGCGTCCACGTTCTCGCAGGTCATGATCATCTCCTTGGCCTTCGACGGTCCCACGATCCGGGCCAGGCGCGGCGTGCACCCCCAGGTATAGAAGAGCCCCACGTTGGCCTCCGGGATGCCGAATCGGGCGTTCTGTGATGCGATGATGAAGTCGCACCCGTGGGCAACCACAAACCCCGCCCCCAGGCAGACACCGTTCACCGCGGCGATGGTGACCTGCTCTAAGCTCTCCAGCTTGCGAATGAAGTCGTGCCCCGCCATCTGCTGCAGCCTCATGCTGTGATGCGGCGACACGTTGCCCTGCCCCGAGCCCAGGCCGATCAAGTCCGCCCCCCCGGAGAAGGCAGTGCCGGCACCGGTGAATATGACGAACCTGGTATCGGGGTCCATCTTAAGCTCGGTGAAGAGGTGGTCGAACTCATCGAGCATGCGCCCATTCATGGCATTCCTCTTCTCCGGCCGGTTCAGGGTCACCGTCACGGTGGAATCAGACCTCTCCACGATGAGTGCCTCGTACTCCATGCGTCACCCCCTTTTCGTCAATTAGTGCACTGTCCTTCGGTATGCGCATCCCTTCATGTTGCAGTGGCGGCAGGGGTTGGTCCGCCCCACCCCCACAATCCCCGCCCCCATGCCGACACAGAAGGATACCGACTTCCTCGGTATCATGCTGGAGTGCTCGTTCAGACAGACCCCGATGGCCTCGCCACTCAAGAGAGAGAAGAGCACCTGCTGCTCCGAGACGTCCCACCTTCCATATCCCGGGCTCGAGCGGGGGCCCACCGCGATGCCCATCTCCGCGGCCCGCTGGCAGACCAGGTAGTTGACATGGTCGGCCACGCTGTCCGCCGCCACCGAGCCCACGCAGTCCAGGGCCAGGGCCGCGGGATACTCCCCGGCCTCGAAGAGCTGAGACACCCGCTCCTCCAGCTCAAACCCGATGGTGCATATGGCGACCCCCAGGAGCTGCGCCCCCTGCCACGTGCTCAAGGCGCTCCCCGGCCGAATGGTGAGCCCGCCCTCCAGGGCCATCGCCCCTGCCCGCAGCTCCCCGACTGCCACCTGGGTATAGACCGCCCTGGGCTCGATGAGGCTGCGGCCCTCTTCAATGCCCCAGGCCACCACCTGCCGTATGACAGGCCTGGGGCCCCGCGCCTTGTAGCCCTGCAGCCTCAGCACCTCCCTCTCCTCTATCCTCACCGCTATGCCCCTGATGATCTCCATTCCATCTGCCCATCCGTCTCACGGCGATTCTACCACCTGGGAGGCCCAGGGTCAAAGGGCATCCAGGGAGGGACTTGACGCCCCTCCCCCCATAGAGGGCCACAGGCCTCTGCTTTCGCTATATGCCACTCAGCACGGCGGGTAAGTCGGCCTCGGTGGTGATCACCCCCTCCGCGAGCATGTCTGCTAGCTCGTCATCGGAGTAGCCCAGGAGCTCCTTGTAGACGTACTCGTTGTCCTCGCCCAGGCACGGCCCCGCCTTGGAGATATTGTTGGGGGTCCGGGACAGGATATAGGCAGGGGCATTGTAGGCGTGGCTGCCGATGACCTTGTGCTCCAGGAAGCGGTAGTGCTTGCGCTCTTTGAGCTGGGGGTCATTGAACAGGTCCTCGCAGTTCTGCACCACGCCGCAGGGCACGCCGGCGTCCTGGAGCATGGCCATGAGCTGGTGAGGGGCGAAGTCCCTGGTCCACTCCGCTATCCTGGCGTTGAGCTTCTCCTCGTTCTCCTTCCTCGCCATCATGGTGGCGAACGTGGGGTCGTCCAGCCACTCCACGTGCCCCATGACGCAGCAGAGGTTCTGCCACTCCTCCTCGCTGGTCACGGTGATGGCCACCCAGCGGTCGGCCCCCAGCACCGGGTAGAGGCCGTGGGGTGCCATGTAGGGGTCGCTGTTGCCCATGCGGTTGGCGATACGCCCGTTTATCATGTAGTCCATCACTGTGGGCGTCAGGAAGTTGACCCCGGCCTCCACCTGGGACTGGTCCAGGTACATCCCCTGCCCCGTCTTCTGCCGGTGGAGCAGCGCCCCGATGGTGGTCATCATCAGGTACCACGGGGCGATGAAATCGCTGTAGTTGTTGAACAGGGGCAGCGGGTCTCTGTCGGGCCAGCCCGTCAAGTGAGAGTAGCCGGCATAGGTGACCCCGAACATGCCGTACCCCCCGAAGGTGTTCAGCGGCCCCTTCTGTCCCATCTGGCAGGTGGAGTAGTAGATGATGTCCGGCTTTATCTTGCGTGCCTCCTCGTAGTCCAGCCCCAGTGCCTTCATCGAGCCCGGGGTGAAGGACTCGGTGACGATATCGGCCCACTTGATGAGCCTCCTGGCCACCTCCTTGCCCTTGGGGTGGGTGAGGTCTAGGCTCATGCCGTACTTGCTGGTGTTGTATGCCGTGCCGAAGGCACTGCGGTCTATTCCGGGGATGCCGTCGCGGAAGGGAAAGGCCGTCCTCAAGGTATCGGGCCTCTTGTGGGACTCAACGCGAACCACGGTCGCCCCGTGCTGGGCAAACTCCCTCGCCGGCTGGACTCCCACCCCGACCCAGGCGAAATCGGCCACCTTTATCCCCTCGAACACCTGCTTAGCCATCTCTATCCTCCTTCTCGCCTATGCCTCGCATCCTAGATGACGCCCCTGGTCTTTAAGAGCACCATCTGCTCCCTGGAGAGCCCCAGCCCCTTCACATAGACCTCCTCGTTGTGCTCCCCGATGAGCGGCGCCCGGCGCTGCGGCTGGTAGGCCGGCAACTCCGTCCATTTCACCGGCCACCCCGGATAGGTGAGCGTATCCCCCAGTTCGGGGTGCTCTATGCTGGTCCAGAACTCCCTCGCCACAAGCTGCGGGCTCTCCACCACGTCCCTTGCATCGCTCGCGGGCACCACGAGTATCTCCCGCTTCAGCGCGGCCTCGAGCAGCTCGGCCTTGGTCTTGGTGAGGAGGTACTCGCTTATGGACCTGTCCAGCTCGTTCCTCTGCTCCTGCGTTATCTGCGAGGAATCGTAGCTGCTCCAGTCATAGTCCTTTAAGTCCTGGCAGTACCCCTCGGCGTTGGCCATCTTCACCAGCTCCGTCGAGGACTTGACCATGCCCGCCTGGGCGCCGCCGCCCGACATGTGCAGCACGTGGCCGTCCTTGCAGGGCCACATTATCCTGCCGTAGAGGGGGCCCGGTGGCGTGGGCCGCGGCGACATGAAGCCGGGGCCCATGCCGCGGTAGTTGACCTTTAAGATATCCCATATCTCGGAGGCGATCATGAGCGAGAGCACTACCCCCTGCTGGCAGGACACGTCCACGTGCTGCCCCTCGCCGCTCATCACGCGGTGGTAGTGGGCCATCATGGAGCCCATGGCACCGTGGAGGGCCCCCAGGAAATAGAACTGGGGGGCGCTTATGCGGTTGGGCTGGCGGTCGAACTCGCCGTAGAGGCGCACCATCCCCGCCATGGATACCCCGACGAGGTCAGTGGTCTTATAGTGAGCATAGGGGCCGTTCTGGCCGAACGGCGTGATCGAGGTCATGACCAGGTCGGGCCTGATCTTCTCCAGCTCCTCGTAGCACAGGCCCAGGCCGTGCAGGTAGCCCGGCTCGAAGGACTCGATGACGAAATCGGCCCCGGCCACCATACTCTTGAAGAGCTCCTGGCCGTCGGCGGTCTCGATGTCAAGGGTGATGCCCTTTTTGTTCATGTGAGCGAAGAACCAGTAGAGGCTCATCTCTGGATGGGGGATGTCCATGTAGAAGGGGCCGATGTTTCGCGAGGCGTCGCCACCAGGGGGCTCGATCTTGATGACCTCGGCACCGATATCGCCGAGGAGCTTGCCGCAGAGACTCCCTACCTCGTTTGTGAGGTCGAGCACCCGATAGCCACCCAGAAAAGAGGTCATCTCACCACTCATGTACCTTCCTCCTCTAGTCTCGAATCCGGCAGTTTGCTCACGAGAGACCACGTGCGTCGACTATAAGTCTACATAGCATCCCCCCTCTACATGTCCTGGCTGAAGGTAGACGGATACACAGGCCATGTCACGTGGTCTACGTCTTTGGTCGAGAGAAAGGGTTGGCAGAACGTGAGGCCTTGGGCCTGGGAGGGATTTCCTCTGTCAGCAGAAATACGCTCTAATTGGCTTTTGGAAACCGCGATGTACCCCAGGGGGGGGTACAAACGCGCCGATTATACCCAAGAAGGAGGGGTTCCGTCAAGGGCATGGCCGCCCACGGTGTCCGCGGCCACATCCCGTGTGGCTGCACGCCGCGGCAGATAGGGCCAGGGCCAACGGAGACCGCCTACAGTACGGGCAGGTACCTCTTGAGCTCGAACTCGGTCACCTGGGTGCGGTACTCGTCCCACTCTATCTTCTTGTTGGTGATAAAGGAGGTGAAGACGTGGTCGCCCAGGGCCTTGCGCATCACCTCGCTGGACTCGGCGAGCTGGATGGCCTCGAAGAGGCTCGAGGGCAGCGTCTCGATGCCCAGCCCGACCCGCTCATCCTCGCTCAGCCTATAGACATCGGCCTCCACCGGAGGGGGGAGCTGGTACCCCTTTTCGATCCCCTCGATCCCGGCGGCGAGCATCACCGCGAAGGCCAGGTAGGGGTTGCACGCCGGGTCGGGGGAGCGGTACTCCACCCTGGTGGCATTCTCCTTGCCCGGCTTGTACTGGGGGACGCGGAGCAGCGTGGAGCGATTGCGGCGCGCCCAGGAGACGTATACCGGCGCCTCATAGCCGGGCACCAGGCGCTTGTAGGAGTTCACCCACTGGCTGGTGACCGCGGTTATCTCCGAGGCATGGCGCAGGAGCCCCGCCATGTAGCCCTTGGCGACAGCGGAGAGGTAGCACTCATCGTCACCGTCGAAGAAGGCGTTCCTCTCCCCTTTGAAGAGCGACTGGTGCACGTGCATGCCGCTGCCGTTTATGCCGAAGACGGGCTTGGGCATGAAGGTGGCGTACACACCGTACTTGAGCGCCACCTGCTTCACCACCAGGCGGTAGGTCATGATATTATCGGCCATCTTCATGGCATCGGTATACCTCATGTCGATCTCGTGCTGGCTGGGAGATACCTCGTGGTGGGAGTACTCCACGCCGATGCCCATCTCCTCCAGCGCGAGCACGGTCTCCCTCCGTAGGTCGGTGGCCCAATCGAGGGGTGTCATGTCGAAGTACCCCCCCTGGTCCAGCGGCTGGGTGCCCTCCGAGTCGCGGAAGTAGAAGTACTCCAGCTCTGGCCCCACGTAGAACGCGTAGCCCATGTCGGCGGCCCGCTTCAGGTTCCTCTTCAGCACGTACCTGGGGTCGCCCTCGAAGGGGGTGCCCTCTGGCCTCAAGATGTCGCAGAACATGCGGGCCTCGGCGTATTCCCTGGGCCGCCACGGCAGAAGCTGGAAGGTAGCGGGGTCGGGCAGGGCGATCATGTCGCTCTCGTCGATGCGGGCGAACCCCTGGATGGAGGAGCCATCGAACCCCATCCCATCCTCCAGTGCCGTCTCCAGCTCCTCCACAGTGATGGCAAAGCTCTTGAGGAAGCCCAGGATATCGGTAAACCACAGCCTTACGAACTTGACGCCGTGTTCCTTTGCCATCCTGAGGACGTCGCCCCTGGCCCCTTCCGCGCACATGGCACCCCTCCTTCCCTGTTATTACCGCATTATATATGACGGAGAGCCACCGTTACAAGCGCAGGGCACGCTTGACAGCGAAAAGATAAAGCACTAAAGTGTACTCGCCGAGTCCACTCTTTCCTTGCTCGGCCTGTGTAGAGAAAGGCGCACGCGAGCCACGTCCGGGCCCCTTGCCCGGGATCTGAACCGTTGCCGGCACAGCGCAGAGGCCACCTCCCTTTCACGACGGCGACCTGGCGAGGCCGGCACCATGCCTGATACCCCCCATACCCCACCGAGCGCAACAACTACAGGAGGTATAGAATGGCGCTACCGAAGATATACGATACCCCCGCCGAAGCGGTGGCCGACATCCCCGACGGTGCCGTCATCATGTCGAGCGGTTTCGGCGGTGCCGGGGGCCGGCCGGTGCACCTCGCGGTCGCCCTCTCCGCGAGAGGGGTGAAGGACCTCACCATCATCGAGCAGACCATGGGTGTGCTCGGGCTCGACCTCTTAGGCACGCCGCTTGCCAACATGGCCGGCCTCAATGTCCCCCCAGACTACAAAGACCTGGTAGACCTGTATGTGAACAAGCAGGTGAAGAAGCTCATCACACCCGTCATCCCCATAGCGGGGAACCCCACCATAGTGGAGGCCCTGAAAGAGATGATCGGGCTGGACGTAATGGAGATAGAGCTCCTCCCCCAGGGGACCTTCGCCGAGAGGATCAGGGCCGGGGGTGCGGGGATAAAGGGGTTCTTCACCGCGGTCAGTGCCGGCACCATCATCGGCGAGGGCAAGGAGACCAGGGTCATCGATGGCGAGCTGTGCGTCCTGGAGCCCCCGATGAGGGCGGACTACGCCCTGATACGTGCGTACAAGGCCGACAGGCTGGGCAACCTGATATACCGGGGGACCTCTCGGAGCTACGGCCCCATCATGGCCACCGCTGCCGACGTGACCATCGTCGAGGTCGATGAGATCGTGGAGGTAGGGGAGCTCGACCCCGAGGTAGTGGTCACCCCCGGGATCTACGTCGACCGCATGGTAAAGGTGCCGCCACCTTTCTGGACCTACAACGAGCTGTGCATAAGGGGGGAGAGATGACCATCAGCGATAAGCTGCGCGCCAAGTTCGAGGAGACCAGGCTGGACAACCTGGGGATCGGCATGAGGGTGGCCCAGGAGTTTCGAGACGGGGACTACGTGAACATAGGCTTCGGCATCCCCTCCTTCGCCCCCAGCTTCGTGCCCGAGGGCAGGACGGTGATACTGCAGGTAGAGAACGGGGTGCTCAACTGCGGGGGACTGGTCCCTGAAGAAAGCCCCCAGCTCATGGACCACGACCTCACCAATGCCGGCTTTCGCCCCATCCTCCCTCTCCCCGGCATGTCCTTCTTTGACAGTGCCCAGTCCTTCGCCATGATCCGCGGCGGCCACCTGGACGTGTCCGTGGTGGGGGCATTTCAGGTGACGGCAAAGGGCGACCTGGCAAGCTGGTCCAGGTACATGATAGGGGGCAAGTGGACCGGGATACTGGGGGGTGCAATGGAGGTGACCATTGCCAAGACGGTCGTCGTGGCCATGGAGCACATCAGCAGCGACGGGGAGTGCAAGATCGTAAACAAGCTCACCCTGCCGCTCACCAGGAAGGCGTGCGTCGATATGATAATCACCGACGTAGCGGTGATGGAGGTAACCCCCAGCGGGCTTGTCCTCACAGAGGTCGCCCCCGGCTGGTCCGCCAAGCACGTGCAGGAGATCACCGAGCCCCAGCTCATCGTGAGCCCAGAGCTCAAGGAGATGCAGCTAGGCTAGAGAGAGCGCCCCCCTGTGTCGAGGATCGGGGGGCCGCACCCCTGCGGCCGCCACGCCAGACAGGCACCGTCCTTGACGCCTTGCCGCGGTATATGATATTTTGTTATATTCGGCGGCAGAGAGCCCCAGGTGCATGAGCGCTCATCGTGGCGATAGAAAGGGGATATACCACAAATGGCAGAGAAGAAGGACTGGTCACAGCACCCCAGAGTAACCGTCAGCGCGCGGGACAAGCTCCCGGAGCACACCCAGATAACCCCGGAGATGATAGAGCGGAGGAGGTCTCGCTCCAACAAGCCTTTCTACCCCGGCGGTGTCTACTACAACAAGCAGGCATCCCGGGACGCCGTCATCCACTTTACCAACGGCATAGGTGACACCAACCCCCTGTTCCGCAGCGAGGAGTACGCCAAGAAGAGCAAGTACCACGGCGTCATCGCACCAGGCAGCTTTCTCTACACCGTGATGTGGGTGGTCCCCGGCGGCGGCATGCCCGGGGTCCACGCCTGGTACAGCGGGGGCGACTGGGAGTGGTACCGCCCGGTGTACGCCGACGACCTGTTCACGCCCATCGGCGTGCTCAGGGACATCGATATAAAGAAAGGCCGCATGGCCGGCGGCGGCGACATCTACATCGACTACGACGAGGGCATCTACGTCAACCAGCGCGGGGAGATAGTGGGCAAGGAGCTCCACCACACCGTCTGGGCCGACAGGGGCTCTTCGGGCTCTGCCGGCAAGTACCGCGCCATCGAGCGGCCCAAATACTCAAGCGAGGAGTGGCTCAAGTTCCTCGAGATGTACGACAACGAGGAGCTGCGGGGCGCGGAGCCCAGGTGGTGGGAGAACGTCCAGGAGGGCGACCAGGTGGGGCCCATGATCAAGGGGCCGCTCACCGTGCGCGACGAGATCGCCTGGCTCATGGGGGCGGGCTCGCCCTTCTTCCGCGCCCACAAGATCGAGTTCGAGTTCGAGCGGCGCCACCCCCGTGCCCTCGAGTACGTGGAAGAGATGGACGAGGCCGATGTCCCGGAGCTGGTGCACATCTTCGATGCCTACGCCCGCGCCATCGGCGTGGAGCGCGCCTACGACTACGGCTCGCAGCGGATGAGCTGGCTGTGCAACCTGTTCACCAACTGGATGGGCGACGACGCCTTCCTGTGGAAGATGAGCGGCGACGAGCGGGCCTTCAACCAGATGGGCGACGTCACCACCTTCGAGGGGCGCGTGGTCAAGAAGTACATCGACGACGGCAAGTGCTGCGTCGATATCGAGGCCTGGGCCAAGAACCAGCGCGACGAGTGGTCCATGCCGCCACGCACCTCGACGGTGATCCTGCCCTCCAAGGAGCACGGGCCGGTGGTCTACCCCAACCCGCCGCAGGCGCTGGTGGAGGAGGTGAGCCAGGCCCGGCCACTGGACGAGGTGAGGGACAGGTAGCCACCGTCACGGGCAGCGGCCTGTGCGCCGTGCCGGGCGAGAGTACACGAATCCCACGCAAGGCACCCCAGGAGAGACATCCTGGGGTGCCTCTCTCTGCGGCGGGCTACGGGAGCTCCCACTCGTACGTCGCGAGGGCGTCTGACTGCGCCTGTAGCTGGAGCTCGGCCTCCACGTCACCCTTCAGGTACCTCAAGAAGAAGGCCGAGCCGTAGTCCGCTATCGCCCCGACGCGCTTATCGGAGGCGGTGCACTGCGGTATGTAATCGTAGCCCAGGCACGGCGCGTTGCCGAAGGTGAGGTGGCCGCTCTGCGCCAGCACGAGGTAGAACTTGGGGGGGCATGCACCCTCGTAGACCACCCCCCGCTGGATGTCGGGCCGTATCAGCGGCAGGTCGTGGTCGCCGTGCATCACCATGAGGGGGATATCGATGTCGCCCGCGCCGTCCTCAAAGGGGTAGACCGGCGATGACAGGAGCAGCGCCGCCTCGATGCGCTCGTCCCTCATCGCCTCATCGGGATGGCCCCCGATGAGGCCCAGCGTGGTGAGGCCGCCCAGGGAGTGCCCCGCCATGCCGATGGACTCCTCGTCTACTATGCCGTAGAGTGGTGACGCGCTGTCCTGGTCCAGCGCCACCACCTGGTCGAGCACGAAGCGGCACTTGCTCAGCCTCACCTCCTCCATGTAGGCGAGGAAGATGTCCCGGTGCTCCTCCATCATGTCTGCGAACTGTGCCACCGCCTCCAGGACGTCCCCGGCGTCGGTGACCCCCTCGCTCCCCCTCGTCCGGTTGAAGGCTACCTGCTCTATGAAATCGGGGGGGACGGTATCGATGTAGTCGGGGGCAGCGACGATGAAGCCCTCGCCCGCCAGGCGCTCGGCGAAGGGGAGGGCGCTTATCCCGCTCGCGTACGCCCCGTGGTTGAAGACCACCAGTGGATAGGGCCCGTCCTCCGTGCAGGGGAGGGCCTCCCAGGCCACGCTGCTGGTGTAGCCATTGTTGTAGGTATAGGTGGCTGGCTCCTCCTCCGTCGGGTACCATATGGCCGTGGTGAGCACCACCTCCTCGGCACCGCCGTCGCTGTAGCTGAAGTCGCAGATGGTGAAGCCCACGTTGTAGGTAGAGGGGACCGCCCCCAACGGCGGGGGGCAGCAGGCGCAGCAGGCCATCGCAATGGAGCCCGCCATCGCCACACACCACCCCAGGTACCGCCGCAGCGGCCAGCGCACTATGCCCATCAGTGTCCCCGCCATGGCACCCCCCATCGATGCCGCGCACCCATACACTGCCATTGTATCACAGCACGAGGCACGGCGCCCTCTCCCGCTATGCGCTTGACAGCGTATCGGGCACAGGGTTACCATGGCCAGGGCCGGGGCACGGTCGCCAGAGAGTGACCGCCAGGGGAACGCCAGTGCGTGGAGGACCGGGAATGACCGAAGACGAGACCCTGTGGGTGACAGACTCCGACATCGAGACCATAACCCTGCTCGGCACGACCATCGCCGACCGCTACAGGGTCGAGCACCTCCTGGGCGAAGGGGGCATGGGCTCCGTCTACCTGGCCACAGACCAGGTGCTGGAGAGGCAGGTCGCCATCAAGATAATGAAGGGCGGGCCCATGGCCGGCCAGAACACCACCCGCTTCTTCCGCGAGGCGCGCTCGCTGGCGCACCTAAACCACGCCAACATCGTCACCATCTACGACTACGGCTGGCACGGCGAGCAGGCCTACCTGGTGATGGAGTTCGCCACCGGCTCCACGCTGTCCGCCCTGCTGGAAGGGGGCGGCGGCCAGGCCCAGGGCCTCACCATGGGCCGGGCACTGGACATCGCCGTAGACGTGACCAGGGCGCTGGCCTACGCCCACGCCCAGGGGGTCATCCACCGCGATATCAAGCCCTCCAACATCATCATCGGCGCAGAGACCAAGCTCATGGACTTCGGCATCGCCAAGATGCGCCAGGACCCCTCGATCACCATGTCGCCCGCCGGCATGGGCACCCCGGCCTACATGGCACCGGAGCAGGCACTGGGGAAGGAGGTGGACGAGCGCACCGACCTCTACTCCCTGGGCATCGTCCTCTACGAGATGTTCACCGGCCGGCCCCCCTTCTCGGCGTGCGACGAGATGCCCCTGGTCTCACAGCACATCCAGGTAACCCCGGTCTCTCCGTGCCTGCGCAACCCCGATATCCCCAGGGACATCGAGCGCCTCATACTGAAGATGCTGGCCAAGACCCCCGACAGGCGCCCAGAGTCGGCCCAGGAGGTGCTCTCGGAGCTCGAGGCGTGCCGCCAGGGGCTGCCCACCGCCACGGTGCAGGAGGTGCCGGCGCGAAGGCGGGCCCGCCCCGTAGACGACCCAAGGACCGAGGCCCTGCGCGGCATACCGCTCTTCTCCTCCGTGCCCGGCGAAGACCTGGGCGAGCTCGCCCACCAGCTCACGGGGCGACGCTATCGCAAGGGCGACGTCATCTTCCACAAGGACGACTTCGGCTCCACGCTGCACATCGTGAAGAGCGGCAACGTCAAGATCAGCATCCCCTCCGAGGAGGGCGAAGACGTCATCCTGGCCTACCTGGGCGCCGGCGACTTCTTCGGGGAGCTGGCCCTGCTCGACGAGGAGCCGCGCTCGGCAACGGCGACCGCCGTCGAGGACACCGAGACCATGGCCCTGGAGCGGGGGGACTTCCTCCAGTTCCTCCGCTGGTACCCGGACACGGCCATCCGCATCCTCGCCGTGCTCTCGCAGCGGCTGCGAAACCTGAACTCCCAGCTTGAGAACCTCATCTTCTCCAACCCGCCGGCCCGCCTGGCAAAGACGCTGCTCAAGCTGATGGAGAGCCACGGCAGGGGGACACCTGAGGGGTGTGAGATATCGCTCCCGCTCACCGCGTCCGACCTCTCCGGGATGGTGGGGGCAAATGCGGCAACGGTGAGGCGCCTGCTGCGCGACCTCCAGACGGCAGGGGTCATCAGCAGCAGCAAGGAGAGGCGCTACACCGTCCACAGGCCAGAGGAGCTGCGCGAGAGGGCACAGCGGGGCACCGGCCGCTGCTAGCAGCACGCCGCTACGGGGCCAGGGCCACCCGCTCCACCTGGGGCTCCACCACCACGCCGTAGGTGGCCCGTGCATAGGTGAAGGAGGCCATGCCCTCGTCGCCGCCGTAGAAGGTGGCCACCATGTTGGCGGGCTCACCGCTGCGAGCGCCCTCGCCGCGGTCGGCCTGGACCTGGGCATTGAACAGCTCGCGGGCCAGGTAGTCCACGGCAAAGGGGTTGCGTCCTACCAGGAAGCCGATGTCCGACACGATGGGCCTCTGGACGACATCGACACAGTCGCAGAGCTGGGTGATGCGGTACAGATGGGCCACGTTGATGAGGCCGTTCCACCTGCCGTTCATCTCCGCCATCAGGAAGTCCACCAGGCGGTAGGGGATGGCGGCCTCGCCCCAGACCCAGTCATCGGTGTGTATGGTCACGATCTCGATGCAGTCGGCCTGGAGCTTGCATATGGAGGCGCACTCCCCGCAGCCGATGCACCGCTCCACGATGAGCGTGGGGACATCACCCTTGGCCCAGACAAGGGCCTGCTCGGGGCAGCTCTTGGCGCACTTGCCACACCTGGTGCAGGCCTCCTCATCGATGCGGGGCTGGAGCAGCTTGTGCAGGAGCAGCTTCCCCCTCACGCTGCCGCCGCCCATGGTGAGCGTCTTCACCGCCATGGCGAAGTGGGTGAGCTGGTGCAAAGTGAGGTGGGAGTGACTCACGATGGTGGGGGCAGCAGCGATGCCGCCGGCCACGTATACCTCCCGGTACTTGCCCACCCTGCTCACCACCACCTCCTCTTCGTCGAACTCGAACACGCCGGGGACGGAGGTCGCCGGCCTGTCGAGGACGACGAACGGGAGGCCGAGCCCCTCGCCGTGGTGCCACCCGTGGGCCCGGGCCAGCTCCATGTACTTGCTGGCATCGGCCGGTGGGTTCTGGCGATGGCCCCTGGGCCCGGAGTAGACCGTGGTGGTGTCGCCGGCAACCACCCTGGTCACCCCTTTGTCTCTCAAGAAGTCAACGGTGGAGAGGGCGAACTCCGGGACCATCCTGGTATCGCACTTCGCCTCGCCGATGTGGCACTTCACCACCGCCGGCCCCTCGACTCGCCGTATATCCAGGGCGTGGAGCATCTCCTTTAAGCTGCGGTTTATCCTGTCCCTCACCGCGCCGTCGTCTAAGTCCAGGCCCTGTCCCCTGATGTCCAGGAAGTATACCGGAGACCTCTCGTTCTCTCCCTCGCGGTACTTGAGCCACCGCGGGACTTTCAATCGCGCCACTTCTCCCTCCTTTTCGAGCTGCCGATGCCATGGCCCCAAACGCGACCACCCCCCACCCACCACGCAGAGATACGCGTGACACCGTGGTGGTACAGGTACAGTGGTGGCCCGCGGCGAGGACGCTACGGGACGATAGTGCGGCGCCGGCCCGCTATGTAGTCGTGCACCATGTAGCGCCCCAGCTCTTCCGCAGACGTATAGAATGCCCGCCCGCGGCAGCCCTTGACCAGGTCGTCGATGAACCTGGAGATGTAGGGGTCGCTGTCCAGCATGAAGACGTTGACCACGATGCCGTCGCTGGCACAGCGCTTTGCCTCGCGCAGGGTCTCGATGAGGGTGCGCGGGCTCGGCGGGTAATCGAAGTAGGCCCTCCCCCCCTCCAGGTGAGCGGTGGGCTCGCCGTCGGTCACCATTATTATCTGCTTGCTCCCCCCCTTGTGCCTGGAGAGCAGTTGCCGCGCCAGCATGAGCCCGTGGTGCATGTTGGTGCCGTAGACAAACTCGTTCCAGTTGACGTCGAACAGCATCTCCTTGGTGAGCTCGGTGGCGTAGTCGGAGAAGCCCACGATGTACAGGTTGTCGCGGGGGAACTGGGTGCGGATGAGGCTGTCTAAGGCCAGCGCCACCTTCTTGGCGGCGAAGAAGTTGCCCCGCATCGGCATCGACCAGCTCATGTCGAGCATCAGCACCGTGGAGCACTGGGTGAGGTGCTCCGTCTGGTAGACCTCGAAGTCCTCCTCCTTGAGCCGCACCGGCCTGCCCGGGCCCTCCCGCTTGAGCGAGTTCATCAGCGTCCTCTCCACCTGGAGGTGGAACGGGTCGCCAAACTGGTATCTCTTGGTCTCATCGGCGCGGTCGCCGCCCAGGCCGCTGGCCCACACCTCGTGCCTGCCCAGCCGCCACTCCTTGAGGTGTTTGAAGATATCCTTGAGCGCCTTCTCCCCTACCCTTCGCACCGCCCTAGGGGTGAGCTCCCAGCGCCGGCCCCGCCTGCTGATGTAGCCCGCCTCCTCCAGCACGTCGGCGAGGCGCCTCATCTGCTCAAGCGAGCGGTGGGCCTCCTCGCCCAGCAGGCGGCGCACCAGCTCATCGTCTATCCCCTCCAGGTCGGGGCCGGAGCGGCTCCTGTCGAGCTGCCGCTCAAGCTCGCCCATCTGCTGGAGCTCCTCCATGAGCCCCAAGGCCTCCTCCAGCGAGAGCGACTCGACGCCGCGGAAGGGGTACCGCGACCGTAAGTCCCCCGTGGGGAAGAGCAGGTCCAGGTAGGCGGCGAGCTCGGCCATCTGGTCCCTTAGTCCCTGGTCCTCCATCATGGCCTCCACCAGCTCGTCGAGCATCCCCTTCTGCTCCTGGGGAAGGCTCTCCAGGAGGGACTCCATCTGGGCCATCCTGCGGGTGAGCATCTCCATGAGCTCATCGAGGCTACGTGGCCGCTCCGGCCCGAACTGGTCGCCGAAGCGCTCCATGAAGCCCTCGAAGTCGGGCTCGCCGCCCTGGATGCGCTGGCGCAGCATCTCGTTCAAGGCCCCGACCATGTCCTTGAGGCCCTGTATGTCCTCGGCGCTCATTGCCTGGAGGCCGCGGTACATGTCCTGGAAGTACTGCCCCATCACCCGCTCTTTGAGCATCTCCATGAGCTCTGCGAACTGCTGGCGTGCCTGGGGGTCGATGAACTCGTAGCTCGCCAGCCCCTTTATCGCCGCCGCGACGTCCTCGGGCAGGCCATCGAGGAACTCCAGGTTCCGTGCCGCCACGCTCTCCAGGGCCTTCCGCAGGTCGGCATCCTGCTCCCCGGCCTCTTCGAGGCGGCGCTCGATGCCCTCTCGCTCCGTGCTCACGATGTCATCTAATCGCTCGCGGATATCGTCGAATATGGAGCTCAAGTCGTACCTGTCCAGGGTGCGCCGCTTCATGGCGCGCAGCTCCTGGAGCATGTCGCGTATGCCCATGAGCCTCTGCCCCTGCCAGTCCCCGAGGCCGAGCTGGAGCAGCCTCTGCAGCGCCTGGCGCACATCCCCGTTCATGGTGAGGCTATCGGCGATGGCGTCCATGACGGCGTCGGCGTCCAAGTCGGGGACGTCCTGGCTTCCGTCCCAGCGTGAGTATCGGTAGACCGCCATGCTACCCCCGGTACAGCGTCCTTCCCCCCACGGTGTCCTTGTTGAGCCTGCGGTTCAAGTGGAGCCCCTCGAAGACGAACTCCAGCGCCGCGGCGACGGCCGCCGGGCTATCGCCCCCACCCAGCCGCTCCACCACGTCGTCCATGCCCCCCACCTCCGCGGCCACGCTGACATACTCTCCAGAGCCCATGCCCTCCGACACCTCAACCTTCAAGCCATCGTTGAACCTCTGGACGAGGTGCTCAAGCTCCCTCACGTTGAAGTAGCGGTTGAAGGTGACCAGCACCGCGTGCCTGGTGAGCCTCTCGACGACGTCGCCCTCTCTCTCCTCCTCGATGCCATCGAGCTCGATCTTGCCCTTGGTGGAGGCGAAGAGGAACGGCAGGTCGCTCATACGGGGCACCACCTGCCCCTCGCCGAGCCTGATGCCCCTCCTCACGGCGTTGGCCACCATGCTCTCGAAGTTCGATATCGAGACGCGGACGCTCACCCCGGAGCGCTGGCTTATGTCGTTGCTCTTCCGCGCCTGGTGCGTTATCTCGGCCACTATCTCCTTCATGTAGGGGGGGACCCAGGCCGTGACCCGGCCATCGTCGAACCTGGCGGTCTCCCGCTCCATGATCTCTATCTCGTCCTCTATGGTCTTCGGGTAGTGCGTCCTGATCTCAGCGCCGTAGCGGTCTTTCAACGGGGTGATGATGCGCCCGCGGCTGGTGTAGTCCTCCGGGTTGGCGCTGGCGACGATGTACACGTCGAGCGGCATCCTTACCTTGTAGCCCCTGATCTGGATGTCCCGCTCCTCCAGGATATTGAACAGGCCCACCTGTATCCGCTCCGCCAGGTCGGGGAGCTCGTTTATGCAGAAGATGCCGCGGTTGGTGCGCGGGATGAGGCCGTAGTGGATGGTGAGCTCGTCGGAGAGGTACCTCCCCTCGGCCACGCGGATGGGGTCTACCTCACCGATCAAGTCGGCTATGGTGGTATCCGGCGTGGCCAGCTTCTCCCCGTACCTGCGGTCGCGGTGGAGCCACGCTATCTCCACCCGGTCCCCGTGCCGGGCGACCTTCTGGCGGCAGCTCTGGCATATCGGGCGATAGGGGTCATCGTTGATCTCGCAGCCGGCGATGACCGGGACCTCCTCGTCGAGGAGGCCCACCAGCGCGCGTATCATCCTGGTCTTGGCCTGGCCCCTCTCCCCGAGCAGGATGATGTCCTGGCCGGCGAGGATGGCGTTCTCCACCTGGGGTATGACCGTCTGCCCGAACCCCACTATGCCCGGAAAGAGGTCATCGCCGCTCCTCACCTTCTCGATGAGGTTCTTCCTCATCTCCTCACGCACCGGGAGCACCCTGTACCCCGAGGCGGTGAGCTCGCGGATGTTCCTCGGCCTCTCCGCTGTCATGGCCCCGCCTTCCGCGAGGCAGACCGGCGCTCGTGCCCCTGCCGCCTGCCCCCCTCGCCTCTCTTGGGGAGGCCGCCCTGATGACGCAGAGGCAGTCCCCGCCCTCGCTTCACGGCCTTGCTCGAGCGGAAGCGGTTTGCGTTGGTGAACCCGCTGCCTTTCGCCATCACCCTGGCCATCCCCACAGCACCTATTATAGTGATTTACCGCACGCTATATCAAGTGCGCCGCCGCCTTTGACATCGCCCCCCTTTTCCCGTATAGTGCGGGTGTGAGACCATCGGCACAAGACCCCTCTCTCTAAAGAGCCCAGCAACACCCCACGACCCAATGCAAAGCGAGGAGGACGCCATGAAGTGGAAGACCAGGGTCACCGACATCCTGGGCAGTACCTACCCCATAATCCAGGGGGCCTACGGCGGGTTCGGCACCTCGGCCATCGCGGCGCCGGTCTCGGCCGCGGGTGGGTTCGGCATCATCACCGCCGGGGCGCTCAGGACGCCGGAGCTGCTGCGCGAGGACATCAAGAGGGCGCGCTCCATGACTGACCAGCCCTTCGGGGTGAACCTGAGCATCGGGCTGTGCCCCCAGATAGACGAGATGCGGGAGGTGGCCATCGAGGAGAGGGTGCCCGTCATCTTCACCGCGGCCTACCGCGCCGATGACCACGGCAAGAGGATACAGGAGGCCGGGCTCAAGTGGGTGCACAAGGTGGCAACGGTGCACCACGCCCTCGCCGCCGAGCGCCAGGGGGCCGACGCCGTGGTCATCGTGGGCCTGGAGGGGGCGGGCTTCAAGAACATAAGCCAGCTCCCCACGCTCATCGCCATCACCACTGCCACCAGGATGATGAAGGTGCCGCTCATCGCCGCCGGGGGCATCGGTGACGGCCACGGCTTCTTGAGCGCGCTCGCCATGGGGGCCGAGGGTGTCTACCTGGGCACCGCCTTCATGGCCACCAAGGAGTGCCCCATCTCCGACCGCTACAAGCAGACCCTGGTCGACGGCCAGCCGTGGGAGCCCGCCTTCCGCGACCGGGCGCTGGCCCCGCCCAAGCAAGAGGAGTACCAGAAGGTGATGAAGGAGAAGGACAACGTGCCTACCAGCCAGTGGCTTCAGCGGCTGGAGCTGGTGCTGCTCAAGGAGTCGCCCGATACCGCCATCGACTGGGAGAACGCCCTCCAGGACTGGGACCCTGAAGTCGCGGTGAGGCTGAGCGGCGGCTCGCTCGCGGTGGGCGTCATCGACAGGGTGATGACGGTGAAGGAGCTCATCGACTGCATGGTAGCGGACGCCGAGGCGATCCTGCGCCGGGAGGGCACGCTGGGCCGCATATCGACCACCGACGCCCCGTGAGCCCTCGAGGCGACGAGGGGCGCGAGGTGCCGCCCATCCTTGCACCACCCCACCCATTTCTGTATACTTGCCAGGCAGCATAATCTATCCATCGGGAGGACTTTAATGACAAAGGCCATCGACTACTGGATCAACCCCTTCACGCCGGAGTTCATGAAGAGGTGCTGGGTCGACGAGCCCGAGTTCGCCACCATGACCGGCGGCAAGCTGCTGGGGCGCTTCGAGGGCTACTCCGTAGACGAGTTCGTCAAGGTGCTCGACGAGTGCGAGGTGGAGAAGTGCTTCATCCCCTCGTGGAAGATGTTCTCCTTCAAGCGCAAGGAGCCGATGTGGAGCTTCTCCGTGGAGGAGATCGCCGCCCTGGTCTCCCAGCGCCCCGACAGGCTCGCCGGCCTGTGCGGCATAAACCCCTACGCCCGCATGGACGGCGTGCGCGAGCTGGAGCGCGCGGTGAAGGAGTACGGCTTCGTCGGCGCCCACCTCCACCCCTTCGGCTACGAGCGGCCGGTGAACCACCGCGACTACTACCCCTTCTACACCAAGTGCGTCGAGCTCGACGTGCCGGTGGTGATGCAGATAGGGCACTCCCTGGAGATGATGCCCAACGAGATGGGTCGCCCCATCCACCTGGAGGACATCCTGCTCTACTTCCCCGACCTCCGCGTGGTGGCCGGCCACACCGGCTGGCCCTGGGTGGAGGAGCTCATCTCGCTCTCGCTCGTCTACCGCAACCTGTACATCGGCACCACGGCCCACGCCCCCAAGTACTGGGACCCCGCCCTGGTCCAGTACCTGAATAGCAGGGGCATCGGCAGGGTGATGTGGGGCACCGACTGGCCCGTCGTCGACCACAAGACCAGCCGCGAGCAGGTGGAGGCGCTCAACCTGAAAGACCAGGCCAAGGAGCAGCTCTTCCGAGAGGTGGCGGTCAGTGTCTTCAAGCTATAATTCAGGGCGGGCCCGCGGTCCGCTCACAGGGGGTTGGTCATGAGCTATGAGAATATCATCGTGGAGAAGGCAGAAGGCTGTGCCCGGGTGACCCTCAACCGTCCCCAGGTGAAGAACTGCCTGAACACCCAGACCCTCACCGAGCTTGAGCGCGCCTTCGACGACATCGAGAGGGACGGCGAGGTAAAGGTGGCGGTGCTCACCGGCTCGGGCGGCGCCTTCTGCTCCGGCGCCGACCTGAAGGAGCTACGGGGGCTCGACCCCGACCGCTTCGCCACCTTCATCCGCCTCTTCCACCGCGTGTGCAACAAGATAGAGGGCCTGCAGAAGCCGGTCATCGCCGCCATAAACGCCGTCACGCTTGCCGGCGGCCTGGAGGTGGCCATGTCGTGCGACTTGAGGGTGGCCGCCGAGGACGCCCAGCTTGGGGACCACCACGCCAACTTCGGTGGCATACCCGGCGGCGGCGGCACGCAGCGCCTGCCCCGCCTGGTGGGCATGGGCCGGGCCAAGGATATTCTGCTCACCGGCAGGTGGCTCGACGCCAGGGAGGCGGAGCGCATCGGCCTGGTGAACCGGGTGGCCCCCGCGGGCAAGCTGGACGAGACCGTGGCAGAGCTGGTGCAGAGCCTGGTCTCCAAGAGCCCGGCCTCCATGAGCGCCATCAAGGGGCTGGTAAACCACGGCATGCAGACCGATATCGCCACCGGGCTGGAGCTGGAGATACTGGCCATCACCCAGCGGCCCTTCGGCAGCCCCGGCGGCTGACCCACCCTGTGCCGTCCGCGGGCACCACAGGATATAAAGAAGGGCTGTCCACGAGGGACAGCCCTTTTATTCTTGCCTGCGACCAGCGGAGACTAGTGCCCTTCTTCCTTCCCCCCCCTGCCCCTCAAGTACTGCTCTATCTCCTTCAAGAGCTCCTCGGTCTTGTACTCGGCGTGTATCTCCTCCTCCTCGCTGCTCTTCTCTGCAAGCAGCTCGAAGTACTGGATGAGCTCCCGCGCCTCCTCCTGGTACGAGCTCTTAAGGATGTCGAGCTGGTGCTCTATCTCCTTGTCGGTCTCGCTGGCCCACTCATCGAGCTCGGTGAGCTCTACATCGAGCCCCGTCATCTGGCGCATCACGCTGAGCACCGCCCGGGAGGACCTGGGGTTGGCGATGTGCGTGGTGTAGATGGGTATCTCACCCAGGAGGCAGACACCATCCATGTCCCTCCTGCGGGCATAGCCCAGGAGCAGCCCATTCATGCCGCTTATGGTGCCCTCCCGCAGCAGTGTCACGTCATACTCCTTCAGCTCCGGGACTAGCCCCGGCCTCGTCGTGGCCGCGAGCACGCGCGGCGTCTTGGTATGGTAGATGTGATTGGGCGTGGCGGCAAAGGTGTATATCCGCTCCACGCCGAACCTCTGGGCAGTATCCAGTATCACGTTGGCCAGCTTGTGGTCGTTCATCGGTGGCTGGGCCTCGCCGATGAAGATGATGATGTCCCGCTCCCCCTTTCCCCGCAGCACGTAGAGGCTGTTGTCGGGGAGCTCAGGCTCCTGTATCACGCTGTCCTCGATGACGACAGCACTGGCATCGAAGAACTCCTCAGGATCGATCTGGCCCAGGTCCTGGCCCCCCAGCTTCTCCTTCAAGAACCTCGCCGCGATGATGGCCACCCCACCCATGCCGGGCCACGCCGCCACCATTATGGGGTTGTTCAGCGTGGGCTCTATGTAGAGCCTCACCTGGTCCATCGCACCCCCGATCTCGCCCCACGCACACCCGCGCAGGCTCGCCTGTATACTATACAGGAAAGCCCCGCGCTTTTCCAGCGGGCACCGCTAGAGCAGTGGGAAGTAGTTCACCCTTATGAACGAGAAGTTCTGTTTTACCTTGTCGCCGCCCTTGAGGATGCCCCCGTACTCGGTGCTGTGACCGGGGAGCAGGTACTCGATGTCCAGCTCGGAGAGCCTCTCTATGCTCTGCCTCAGCAGCTTCCCGTCCCCGCCGGGGATATCGGTGCGGCCAATGCCCCCGTAGAATACCACGTCGCCCGATATCAGCACCTTGCCCTCGGGCCAGTAGATGCTTATCGACCCTGGGGAGTGCCCCGGTGTGTGCATGATGCGCAGGCTCAGCCTGCCCTCCTTGCCCAGGTTGAGCTCACCCTCCCGTAAGTAGAAGTCGGGCTCGAAGTCCACGTTGCGCCCCAGCACCCTGGCCATCATCTCCCCCAGCTTCTGCCGGTATGCCTCTTCCGCCTCGTGTATGGCAACGAGGGCACGGCCCGTCCCGCCATCCCCCGCTGTCCTCTCTACCACGGCGGTGCTGGCCTCGCAGTGGTCGGGGTGAGCGTGTGTGTTTATGACCAGCCCCACATCCTCCACCTTGAGGCCGTCCCGCGCCATGGCGGCAACGAGCCCCTCGAAGCAATGCTCGCCCACCTCGTTGTCCACGTGCCCGGGGTCTACGAGCACGTGTGGCTTCTCGCCACGGAGGACGCTGGCGAAGAGATAGCTGTGGGAGTTGTTCCCCTTCCCCTCCCACATGTAGCTGTAGAGGTCGTCCACCAGTCTCATACCGCTCCTGTCTAAAACGCGCTCCCGCGGGCGCAAGGACGCCGGGCGACCTTTGCCCACGGCCCAATACATAGTATAATTTAACAAGAGAGAATTGGCCAGCGCACGAGCGATTCAACAAGGGAGGGCCATGGGAGAGCTTAAGAGCGCCTTCGAGAGGGCACTGGAGAAGGCAGACGGCCTGGGCACACTGTCCCCCCAGGAGATGAGAGGGCTCAAAGAGGCAGAGTTCGTCCCCGTGGGGCGGGCGCTCGCCGAGCGCTACCTGGGGCACGGCCACACCAGGGTGCTCTCAGACGAGGCGTCCAGGTACCACGGAGAAGAGAGGGACATCGTCTCCCGCGCCGCCCTGGAGAGGCTGGTGGAGGCCATCGACGTACGCGAAGGGGAGCGCAGCGAGAGGGCGCTCGCCGCCATCCCGGCCCTCGCCGGGGCCGGCCACGCCGCCGAGGCCATCGGGGCCATCAGGGGCCTCCTGGAGGAGCACAGGCAGGCAGTGGAGCAGAGGTTCAGCCAGCAGAGGGAGCAGCGCGAGAGGCAGATAAGGGAGCTGCTCCACCAGATGCGCATCGCGGGGAGCGCCGTGGGCGATGTCAACCCCAGCTCAAGCGATGCCTGGAGGCAGGACGCCCACGAGCTCGACGCCCGCTTCGACGAGAGGCTGGGCGAGCTCAAAGGGCAGCTGCGGGCATCCCTGCCCCGGTGAGCGGCCACAGGCCCCCAGCACCGACCCTCCTCTTATCTTGGGGCCCTCTCCCCCACCCCTTGACCGGGCCACCCACACCCGCGAGGTGAGCAGACGTCTGGCCCTCACCGTATGACATCGAAGCCGGTATAGGGGTGCAGCGCCTGGGGGATGGCGATGCTGCCGTCGCGCTGCTGGTAGTTCTCCAGCACCGAGATGAGCACGCGGGGGAGGCCCAGCCCAGACCCGTTCAGCGTGTGGCAGAACTGGGGCTTGGCCCCGGCCTCGGGGCGGAAGCGGACGTTGGCACGGCGGGCCTGGAAGTCGGTGCAGTTGGAGCACGAGCTTACCTCCAGCCACTCGCCACAGCCGGGGGCCCACACCTCGATATCGTAGGACTTGGCAGAGGCGAAACCGAGGTCGCCGCTGCAGAGCTGGAGCACGCGATAGGGGAGTCCCAGGCGGCGGCACACCTCCTCGGCATCGGCCACCATCAGCTCCAGCTCATCGAAGGAGTGCTCCGGCTCGGTGAACTTGTAGAGCTCCACCTTGTCGAACTGGTGGCCCCGCTTTATCCCCCTGGTGTCCTTGCCCGCCGACATCTTCTCCCGGCGGAAGCACGGGGTGTAGGCCACGTAGCGGAGGGGGAGGACCCCCGGGGTGAGCACCTCGTCGCGGTGCAGGTTGGTGAGCGGCACCTCTGCCGTGGGCACGAGCCAGAAGTCGTCCTCCTCGTCGTGGTACAGGTTGTCGGCGAACTTGGGCAGGTTGCCCGAGCCCACCATGCACTCGCGCTTCACCATGAACGGGGGGTACACCTCGGTGTAGCCCCGCTCGCTCGCGTGGAGGTGCAGCATGAACGATATGAGCGCCCGCTGCAGGCGGGCCCCCGCCCCTTTGAGCACGTAGAAGCGCGTGCCCGAGAGCTTCACACCCCTCTCGAAGTCGATTATCCCCAGCGACTCGCCCAGCTCCCAGTGGGGCCTGGCGGTAATGTCGAGCTCCCCGGCCTGGCCCCAGGTGCGCACCACGACGTTGTCGCCCTCGCCGCGTCCCGGGGGCACACTGTCGTGGGGGATGTTGGGCACGCGGAGCAGGAGGTCGTTGAGCTCCTCCTCCACCGACCCCAGCAGCTCATCCAATGCCTTGGCCTTGCCGCCGACCTCGCGCACCTCGGCCATGAGCCGCTCCTCCTGGTCGGCAGGCGTCCCCTCTCCCCCCTCTGCCTCCTGGGCCTGGGCGGTCTTCATCCTCCCTATGGCCTTGCTCAGCTCGTTGCGCCGCGAGCGCAGCGCCTCCACCTCCACCAGGAGGCGACGGCGCCGCTCGTCGAGGTGGAGTATCTCGTCTATGGGCGCGGTGTCGCTGCGCCTGTCCAGCGCCTGGCGCACCGTGTCTGGGTTTTCCCTGATGAACTGAAGGCTGAGCACTGCTACTCCCCCTCCCGTGGGCTCACCGCCAGAGGCGGTGTGGCCCCGGCCCGACTCTATGTCCAGCACCCTGACGCACTACCTGGAGCGAAGCTGGGGAAAGAGGATGACCTCCCGTATCGACTGCTGGTCGGTGAGCAGCATGACCAGCCGGTCGATGCCCACCCCCAGCCCGCCGGTGGGCGGCATGCCGTGCTCCAGTGCCAGCAGGAAGTCCTCGTCCACACGCTCCGTCTCCTCGTCGCCGGCGAGCGCGCGCAGCCTCTCCTGCTCCTCGAACCGCTGCCGCTGCTCGATGGGGTCGTTGAGCTCGGTGAAGGCGTTGGCGATCTCCATCCCGCCGGCAAACGCCTCGAAGCGCTCCACCAGCCGCTCGCTCTCCGGCTTCCTCTTGGCGAGCGGTGAGAGCTCCACGGGGTAGTCCACCACGATGGTGGGCTGGACCAGCGCAGGCTCGACGAAGGAGGAGATGAGCTTATCGATGAGCTTGCCCACCCCCCGGATATCGCCGGTGAACACCCCGATCTCCTCCATGCGGTGCTTGAGCGACGACTCGTCGCGGTACTCCTCGATGTCTATGCCGCAGCCCTCCACGATGGCCTCCCGCAGCGTGACGCGCTGCCACGGCGGCGCCAGGTCCACCGCGGTGCCCGCGTAGGACACGACCGTCGAGCCCCGCACCTCGTTGGCAACCGACGCCACCATCTGCTCCAGCATGGCCATGACGTCGGTGTAGTCGGCGTAGGCCTCGTAGCTCTCCAGCATGGTGAACTCAGGGTTGTGCCTGGTGGAGATGCCCTCGTTGCGAAAGATACGCCCAATCTCGTACACCTTGTCGAAGCCGCCGATGACCAGCCGCTTCAAGTAGAGCTCGGTGGCGATGCGCAGGTAGAGGTCCTGGTCCAGCGCGTGGTGGTGGGTGACGAAGGGACGTGCGGCGGCGCCCCCGGGGCTCGCGTGGAACACCGGCGTCTCCACCTCGATGAAGCCGCGCTCGTCGAGGAAGCGCCTCACTGCGGAGACAGCCTTGCTGCGGGCCCTGAATATGGCGCCGATGCCCTCGTTGGAGATGGTGTCCAGGTAGCGCTGCCGGTAGCGCTTCTCCACGTCGGCCAGCCCGTGCCACTTCTCGGGCAGCGGCTGGAGCGACTTGGCCAGCACGGCGAAGTCAGATACCTCCAGCGTTATCTCGCCGCTGCGCGTCCTGAAGAGCCCTCCCTCGGCACCGACGATGTCGCCGATATCGAGGTCGCTGAGCAGCGCGAACTGGTCCCCCAGCCCGTCCTTCCTGAAATAGAGCTGGATGCGGCCGCTGCCATCCTTGATATCCGCGAAGGACGCCTTCCCCATGTCCCGCGAGGCCACGATGCGGCCGGCAAGCCTCACCGCGGGTCGCTGGCCCTGGTCGGCGCCGGCCTCCTCCCAGTGCTCGAAGAGGGCGGCCGCCTCTTTCGTGGTGTGGCTACGGCGGTAGCGGGGGGGGTAGGGGTCGATGCCCCGCTCCCTGATCCTCTCAAGCTTGTCGCGTCGCCACTGGAGGATATCGTCGGAGCGCGTGGGCATCTCTCACGCGATCTCCAGGATTTTGAGCTTGAGCACCCCTGCGGGGGCATCCACATCCACCTCGTCGCCCACCCGCCGGCTGAGCAGCGCCCGGCCCACGGGGGACACGTGGGAGATCTTGCCCTCCTCCGGGCTGGCCTCGGCGCTGCCGACGATGGTGTAGTGCTCCTCGCGGCCATCTGGGTCGCAGACGGTCACCGTGGAGCCTATCTCCACCCGGTCGGATGCCGCGTCCTCGTGGTGGACGATGACGGCATTGCGGATTATCTTCTCCAGCACGAGTATCCTCCCCTCGACGAAGCCCTGCTCGTTCTTGGCCTCCTCGTACTCAGGGGTGTTGACCGTGCTGCGCAGCTCCTTGGCCCTCTGGATCTTCTCCGCCACCTCGTGACGGCGAACGGTGCGCAGGTATTCCAGCTCCTCCTCCAGCCTGGTCAGGCCCTCAGGGGTGAGAAACTCCTTCTCCTCGGACATCCCATCACCTCCTTCCACCCGTCTAAAAAAGACTGAAGGTCGCCGACCCTCAGTCCCCGATACTAGTATTATGAATGAACGATACCCTATTATAACTGCAAACGCGCCAGTTGTAAAGCCCCATTTGTGTCGAGTGCCCTTTCGTGGTACAATGGCACTGATGACGATGCCTTATCGATTATGCATCCCTATATCGCACACGCAACCTCTTGACTCCATCACCATTCTCCGTATAATGTAAAGTCAGTCCATGGCACAAGGGTCGGTGCAGAAGCCCATTTTGAGGATGCGCATCATTGCCGGTAAGGCCAGGGGAATGCCCATCAAGGCGGCCAAGGGCGTTTCCATCCGGCCTACCTCAGACCTGGTTCGAGGTGCGATCTTTTCCATCCTGGAATCGATGCCTGCCGGGTGGTCTTCAGTGCTCGACCTCTACGCCGGCACAGGCTCCATGGGCATTGAGGCACTCAGCCGGGGCGCCGAGTGGGTCGACTTCGTGGAGCAGAACCCCAGGTGCTGCTCCGCCATCAAGGAGAACCTGGCACAGTGCGGGCTTGCGGCGCAGGCCCACGTGTGCTGTTGCAGCGTAACGAAGGCCCTGGCCTCCCTCCATAAGAGGTACGACATAGTCATAATGGGCCCACCATATCGGGAACGTTCAGTGATCGATGCCTTAGCGCAGCTCGCCACCTCGACCCTGGTAGGGCCAGGGTCCATCGTCGTAGTGGAGCACTCCTACCGACTCCCCTTGAGCCCAGCCTACGGCGACCTCCACCTAGCCAAAGAGCGCCGCCACGGCGATACCTGCATCTCTATATATCAGCAGGAGGGAGACTAGCTTTGGTTATTGCCATCTACCCCGGCAGCTTCGACCCGGTTACCAATGGTCACGTGGACATCGCGGAGCGGGCGTCATTCCTCTTCGATGAGCTGGTGGTGGCCGTCTACGACGCCCCGCCCAAGCACCTCCTGTTCACCACGGAGGAGCGGGTAGCGCTGATGAAGGAGGCCACGAGACACATCCCCAACGCCCGGGTGGTATCCTACACCGGCCTCACCGTCGAGATAGCCCGCAAGATGCTGGCCAAGGTCATCGTCCGTGGCCTAAGGATGAGCTCCGACTTCGAGAGGGAGTTCGAGATGGCCTTGATGAACAAGAAGCTCGTCCCCGACCTGGAGCTGGTGTGCTTCATGACCAAGCTGGAGTTCGAGTTCATCAGCTCCAGCCTGCTCAAGGAGGTCGCCCGGCTCGGCGGCAACATAGATGACCTGGTACCCAGCAACGTCGCCCGGGCCCTAAAGGAGAAGTTTGGCTGCTGAAAGGACCCACCCTCCATCAGCGACACACGCCGCGGGCCAGACCTCACCATGCCCCTCAGCGCTGCACTGCCCTGCCTGTGGATACCGCTCGCACCGCGCCGCAGAGGAAGGAGTCTAGATGGCACAGGCCCTGTCACATATCAAGGTGTTAGACCTGGGCCACCACATCGCCGGTCCCTACTGTAGCCGCCTCCTCGCCGACTACGGCGCAGAGGTGATAAAGGTAGAGATGCCCGGCGAGGGCGACGGGGCACGGAGGCAGGGGCCCTTCCTACACGATGTGCCCCACCCGGAGAAGAGCGGCCTGTTCCTCTACTTAAACTACAACAAGAGGGCCATCACCCTGAACTTGAAGACCGATAGCGGCAGGAAGCTCTTCAAGGAGCTGGTGAGGGATGCCGACGTCCTGGTAGAGAACTTCGAGCCCCGGGTGATGGCCGGGCTGGGACTGGACTACCGGGCACTGGAGGAGATAAACCCCAGGCTGGTCATGACGTCTATCTCCAACTTCGGCCAGAGCGGGCCCTACCGCGATTTCAAGGCGAGCGAGCTCGTGGTCTACGCCATGGGCGGCCTGATGTACATCATCGGCGCCTACGACCGCGAGCCCCTAAAGCACGGGCTCTCCCAGGGCCAGTACCTCGCGGCGGCCACCGCGGCCTCCGCCACCATGGCCGCCATCTACGCCCGCGGCGACGAGGGGGTGGGCCAGCACGTCGATGTTGCCATCGCCGAGTCCATCATGATGGGCATGTTCATGCACGCCGGGCCCTACGGCTACCAGGGCGCGGTGATGAGGAGACAGCCCAAGGTGGGCGCCATCTTCGACGACGTGATGACGACCAAGGACGGCTACATCGCCCCCGTCTTCTACGGCTACGTGGACTGGGATGCCTTCTCCCGCTTCATGGACTGCCCCGAGCTCGCCGACCCCAAGTTCGGAAGCCTCGCCGGCCGTCTCATGAACTCGGCGGAGTTCGAGGCACTGCTCCTGCCCAAGATCGCCCAGTGGTACAAGGACGACCTGTTCCACGCCGCCCAGGAGTGGCGTTTCGCCTTCGGCATAGTCAACACACCAGAGGACCTGGTTAAGTGTCCCCAGCTTCAGGAGAGGGGCTTCTTCGTCGATATCGACCACCCGCTGGCGGGCAGGCTCACCTACCCGGGCCCACCCTTCAAGATGAGCCAGACGCCGGCCCAGGTGCACAGGGCGGCCCCCCTCATGGGACAGCACAACGAGGAGGTCTACGGCGCCCTGGGATACACCAGGGCAGACCTCGTCGCATTGAGGGAGAGGGGGGTCATCTGACCATGAGCGGTAAGCCACTCTCTGGAGTCCGTATCCTCGACCTGGGGGCGGCGTGGGCCATCCCCATCGCCACCAGGCACCTGGCCATGCTGGGGGCAGAGGTGATCCACATCGAGTCCTGTGCCCGCCCCGATGTGAGCAGGTACGGGCAGCACGCCGAGAACACCACCGAGGGCCGCTTCTGGGAGACCGGCGGCCGCCACAACCACATCAACATGAACAAGAAGGCCATCACCCTGGACCTGACCAGGGACGAGGGCGTGCGCCTGTTCAAGGAGCTGGTGAAGATAAGCGACGTAGTGGCGGAGAACTTCTCGCCGCGGGTGATGAGGAACCTGGGCCTGCACTACGAGGCGCTGCGGGAGATACGGCCCGACCTCATCATGATATCCTCCAGTGGCTTCGGCCACAGCGGCCCGTGGGCCCACTACGGCGCGTGGGGGATGGGCATGGAGCCCACCGGCGGCATCAGCCACTTCACCGGCTACATCGAGGGGCGCCCCATCAAGTCGGGCATACCCTATACCGATATCCCCAGCGCCATGCACGGCACCCTGGCCATGCTCATCGCCCTCGACTACCGCCGCCGCAGCGGCGAGGGCCAGTTCATCGACCTCTCGCAGAACGAGGTATCGGTCCAGCAGATCGGCGAGGCCATCATGGACTACACCATGAACGGCAGGGCGCAGGCCCGCATGGGCAACCGCCACCCCTCGATGGCCCCCCACGGCTGCTATCGCAGCCAGGGCAACGATAAGTGGATAGCCATCGCGGTATCGAGCGACGAGGAGTGGCAGGCCCTGTGCCACGCCATGGGAGACCCTCCGTGGAGCAGCGAGGAGCGCTTCAAGGATGCCCTCTCCCGGTGGCACAACCAGGACGAGCTCGACAGGCTCATCGAGGAGTGGACCGAGGCCAGGGACCACCACGAGACGATGCACACCCTGCAGCGGGCGGGCGTCCCCTGCGGGGCGGTGCTCACCCCCAAGGAGCTCTTCCTCGACCCCCACTACAGAGAGCGGGGCTACATACAGATGGTGGCCCACCCCAGGGAGGAGGGCATGGAGCACCTGGGGACAAGGCCGTACATTGGCTTCCCCTGGAAGATGTCCCGGACGGAGACCACCCTCGAGCGCTCACCCATCCTCGGTGAGCACAACGAGTACGTCTTCGGCGAGCTCCTGGGGCTGCCCCGCGAGGAGATGGAGAAGCTCGAGCGCGAGGGCATCATCGGCAGAGAGCCCCTCTCCATGGAGCCCACGTCGGTGGGCTCGACCATAGTGCCCCTCTCCCTGATGAAGGAGATGGGCCGCATCGAGGAGTGGGACGAGGACTTCCACCAGATACTGGGCCTCGACACGGGGCCGCCGTGAGTCCGGTAAACGCCAGGAGGTGACGCGGTGTAGAGCGAGCGCGCTATCGAGACGGCAAACGATAAAGGAGGTACCAAAGGTGGCCTTTAAGATCACAGAGGAGTGCATCAGCTGCGGGGCGTGCGAGGCGGAGTGCAAGAACGAGGCTATATCCGAGGGCGACACCATCTACGTGATCGACCCGGACAAGTGCACCGAGTGCGTCGGCTGGTTCGCCGAGCAGCGCTGCGCCGAGGTATGCCCCATCGATAACTGCTGCATACCGGACCCAGCGCACGCAGAGACCAAAGAGCAGCTTCTGGCCAAGTGGCGGAAGCAGAACCCCGGTGAGGAGCCCGCTCCCGGCACGTTCTAGCGAGCACGTAGCGGACAGGAGCGGCCTCTCCCCGGCCAGATACGTGGCACCTCGACCCACGGCGAAGGTGCACGGTGCCATTCATTGCTTCCTTGGAATGGCGCGGTGGGTGTAGTGTTGCTACTTTCGGCCGACGACCAGCGCCTGAAACCCGATGAGCGAGTTCAAGGCCGGGCTCTCGACATGGTAGAGCCCTGTCCTGCAGAAGAGGGTGAGCAGCCTCTGCGCCCACTTCTGCAGCGGCGGAGGGGCCGCCTGGTCAAGGAAGAAGGCCTTGAGCATGTAGAACTGGCAGCCGAAGGCAAAGCCATCGCTGGCCACCGGGCGGAGGCCAGCGCGTGCCATGAGCCGCGATAGCTCAAAGGTGGAGAGGCTGGCCTCAGGGTAGAAGAGGAAGCGCTTCCCCAGAAGGAGCTTGGTGAGCGAGTGCACCACGGCGAACTTGTTGGGCGTGGAGATGAGCACGATGCCACCGCGGCGACAGACCCTGGCGTGCTCCCTCACCATCTCCTGCGACCTCTCGATGGGGAAGTGCTCGATCACACCCTCTGAGTAGACCACATCGAAGCTCTCGTCGCGGAAGGGCAGGGCAAAGCCAGTGCCGCGCACCGCCTCGACCTCGGCCCCGTTCAAGCGGGAGTAGTGAGGTATGGAGGCAAAGGCCCCGTCGTTCACGTCTACGCCCACGCCGCTGCAGTCCAGCTCCCCGCAGATGCGGGTCAGTATGCGGCCGGAGCCGAAGCCCACCTCCAGCACCCGCGACCGGGGAGGGATGTACTTCTTGAAGCCCCTGTAGGCGTAGGGGAAATGCCAGATATCGCCCTCAAGCCACTCCGGCACATAGAGCCAGCATGGCGTTTGCTCACGGGACATCGCGCTCCTTGACTAGCATGTGATGTGGATGATGGCGGCCACTTTCTTCCCCTCGCCGACGCCCTGGTTCCACCGCTCCACCGCCTGGTGAGAGGGGAGGACAGAGAGCTCCACGTTCATCTGCCGGGCGTGGCCCCTCACCTCGTCGGAGACGTTGGCCTTCGAGTCGGTGCCGATGCCCACTATGACCTGCTCCGCCCCCTCCCTGGCGAGGGCCTCGATCTCCTCCTTCTTGAAGGTGTGGTCGCCGAACATCCAGAAGCCGCCCTTCCTCACCGTCACCGTTCCGTCGGGGCCAAAGATGAGGTCGCGCCGGTACTTCTTGCCGTCGACCACGATAGAGCCGAAGCTGAAGCTGTCTATCCTGGCCATTGCCGAAACCTCCTCTACCGGGCCAAAGGCCCGACTCCCACCTTCACAAAAAACCAGGCTGCCCCATCCTGGGGGTACCCTGCCCCGTGCCGCACTGCCCGCCGCACCACCAGCCGGGTCACTACTGGAAGAACTGGCTCACCACGTCGAACTCCGCGGGGAGCAGTGCCAGGATGGCGGGGAACCTGCCCAGGAGAAACGCGGCTATGCCCGACTGCTGCACCACCTCGACCCCGAGCTGGAACTTGACACAGGCGGCAAGGATGGCCGCCGTCATGATGGCGCCCAGCAGCAGCCCCAGGATGCCCCCTCCGAGCATGTCCGCCCAGCCCAGGTACATCCTCCTCAGCAGTCTCTTTAAGAGCAGGGCCAGGATGATGGCGACGATAAGGACCACGACAACGATGATGGCAAAGGCCGTCCACTTGGCATACTCCGGGTTGTCGATGGGCAGCCAGCCCCCGACCACGTTGTAGTATCTCCCCGCGAGCACGATGCCCCCGATGAGGCCGGCGAGGGGCAGTATCGTGCTTATCATCCCACGCCACACCCCCAGGAGCGTTGACAGCACCAGGAACACTATGATCAGTATATCGAGCCAGTGCACGAGCGCCTCCTTCCCCACTATTTAATTGGCATCTCCGGTGCCCCACGACGAAAAGAGTGCATGCGCAGTGCAACGCTGCGCCGGACACCAGTTTACCACATTAAGCCCTGCCGGGCAAAAACCCCCATTGACAACGGGACGGGAATGGGTCATAATGTTATTGCAAATAGTTCTCATTATCCATTAAACCCCGACGGGGGAGGGCGACCATGGAGACAGCGCAGTTCGGGGGACAGAGGCTCACCAGCCAGAGGAGACTGCTCATAGATATACTGAGCAACGCGCAGGGACACCTGGATGCCGATGAGCTCTACCGCCAGGCCCGGGAGCGGGACCCGCGGATAAGCCTGTCCACGGTCTATCGCACACTGCGCCTCTTCAAGGAGGCCGGGATGGTCGAGGAGCGCCGCCTCGGAGAGGGGCACCACCACTACGAGAGAAAGGGCGAGAGAGAGCACCACCACATCGTGTGCCTCGACTGCGGAAAGGTGCTGGAGTTCGAGTCACCCCTCACCGACAGGCTGAAGGAGGAGGTGAGCTCGATGAGCGGCTTCGAGGTGGTGAGCGCCGAGCTCTACATGGACGGCTACTGCCATCTGTGCCGTCGGGGATAGGGGTGCCGCGGTGGCTGGCAGTGCCACCTCGTAAGATGGGTGCAGCAACCATGATAGGTATCACCAGCCAAGTTAAGGGAAAGGCCACTGGATGAGCGAGAAGGTCTCAACTACACTGCGACAGATGCGAGCGGGGCAGAGCGGCACCGTGAGCCAGATAGCGGGCGGACACGGGCTTACAAACCGCTTGAACTCCCTGGGTATCAGGCCAGGGCGAAAGATAACCAAGCTGAGCGCCATGATGATGCGAGGGCCAGTGACGGTACAGGTAGGCCAGAGCCAGGTCGCCATTGGCTTCGGGATGGCAGGAAAGATAATCGTCTCCCTTGACGGGGACAAGCCGTGAGCCCCCCCCACCCGGAAGGCGGGGAGGGAGACGTCCACCCTCCTCGGCCCAGGAGGGTCCTCCTCATGGGGAACCCCAACGTGGGCAAGAGCGTCTTCTTCTCCCGCGTCACCGGGATAAAGGTCATCGCCTCCAACTACCCCGGCACCACCGTCGGCTTCACCAGGGGCTCCATGAAGCTGGGCGGGGATGAAGTCGAGGTCATCGACGTCCCCGGCGCCTACACCCTGGAGCCCACGAACAAGGCCGAAGAGGTGGCAGCGGCCATGCTCGCCGACGGCGACCTGGTGATAGACGTCGTCGACGCCACCAACCTCGAGCGCAACCTCTACCTCACGCTGGAGCTCCTGGAGCACGACATACCGCTCGTGGTGGCCTTAAACGTCTGGGACGACACCGAGCACCGGGGGATCAAGATCGACGTCGCCAGGCTGGAGGAGCTACTCGGCGTCCCCGTGGTTCCCACGGTGGCGGTGAGCGGCCAGGGGATAAAGGAGCTGGTAGAGCGCCTCCCAGAGGCGGCGTCCCCCGACGTGCCCGCCCGCACCCACGACGAGCGGTGGGTGGCCATCGGCACCATCGTCTCCGAGGTGCAGCAGATAACCCACCGCCACCACACCTGGCGGGAGCGATTGCAGGACGCATCGATAAAGCCCACGACCGGTCTCCCCCTCGCTGCGCTCATCATCGCGGCCTCATTCTTCATCATCCGCATCATCGGCGAGGGCTTAATCGGCTACGTCATGGAGCCCCTCTTCGAGGGCCTGTGGGCCCCGCTCATGCTGAGGCTGAGCGCCCTCCTGGGGGGCTCGGGCTTCTGGCACGATATACTCATCGGCCAGCTCTTCAACGGGGAGATAGACTTCTTCCAGTCGCTCGGGGTGCTCACCACGGGGCTGTTCATCCCCTTTGGCGCCGTGCTCCCCTACATCCTCTCCTTCTACCTGGTGCTGGGCATCATGGAGGACGTGGGCTACCTGCCCCGCCTGGGGGTACTCCTGGACAACCTCATGCACCGCATCGGCCTGCACGGGTACGCCATCATCCCCACCATGCTGGGCCTGGGGTGCAGCGTGCCGGCTATCATGGCCACGAGGGTGCTGGAGAGCCGCCGCGAGCGGTTCATCGCCGCCACCCTGATCTCCATCGCCATACCCTGCGCCGCGTCCCAGGCCATGATCATCGGCCTGGTGGGGGCACAGGGGGGACAGTACGTCGCCATGGTCTACGGCACCCTGTTCGCGGTGTGGCTGGTGCTGGGCTTCATCCTGAACCGCACGGTGCGGGGCTTCAGCCCAGAGCTCTTAATCGAGATACCCAGCTACCGGCTGCCCCCGTGGCGGGCCGTCCTCTCCAAGCTGTGGATGAGGGTCTACGGCTTCATCCGCGAGGCCCTGCCTATAATCCTGCTCGCCATCTTCGTCATCGGCGTCCTCCACACCATCGGCGTCTTCGACTTCATCGCCGCCATCGCCGCCCCACTGGTGAGCGGGGTCTTCGGGCTGCCTCAGGAGGCCGTGGTGGCCATCGTGGTCGGCTTCTTCCGCAAGGATGTCGCCATCGGCCTCCTGGCACCGCTGAGCTTAAGCGCAGGGCAACTGGTGATAGGCTCCGTGGTGCTCACCATGTTCTTCCCCTGCATCGCCGCCTTCGTGGTGCTGGCCCGCGAGCTCGGCTTAAAGGGCCTGCTCGGCGCCATGGGTATCATGATCGCCGCCACCGTGATCGTGGGCGGGCTCTTGAACCTCGCCCTGTAGCCCGGCCGCGGCGAAACGCTTGACATTTCCCCCCCAGGCCTTACCATAGTAGCGGGCAGGGCCAGACCAGTTCACGGAGGGGGTACCTCTCAGAGATGAGGGCACGCCACATAATGGCCCTTTTCATTTTCCTCGCGCTTTCTCTAGTGTTGGCCACCTCCCCGTCCTATGCCGCGCCTGGCGAGCTTCTGGCCAACGCCGGCTTCGAGCAGGACGGTGATGGCGACGGAATCCCGGACTCCTGGTCCAACTCCGCCGCCACCCTGGCCTGGGTCGAGCACCCGGTGCACAGCGGCGACCACGCCGCCAGCCTCACCACGACCAAGGACACAGGCCTCATATACCAGGCCGTCCTGGTACAACCCGGCGGCACCTACACCGTGCGTGGGTGGGCGGTGAAGGACGACGGCAACATCCATAGCGTGCACATCCGGATACGCTGGTACCAGAGCGACGACGGCTACGGCCCCGACATCCCCATCCATGCCTGCTCATCCCAGGCGCTGACCGACGACAGCCCCGACTATCGGGCCATGGACATAACGTGCAGCGCACCGCCCGATGCCCACTCTGCGCGCATCGAGTGCATCGTGGCCACGCTGATACCAGGCTCCGCGGGCACCGCCTACCTCGACGACATGAGCCTGGAGGGCCCCGCGCCCACACTCACACCTACAGCCACAGCCACACCCACAGCCACGCCCGCGCCGACATCGACGCCCACCCCCTCGCCGACACCGGCCCACACCCCCTCGCCGACGCAAGCGGCGACCCCGACACCGACAGCGACGCCGCCCGCGACGCCCACTCAAGGCGAGGCGAGCATGCCGTCACCATCGCCTGCGGGCACCACGGCATCGAGGGGGCAGGTGCTCATCAACGAGGTGCTCTACGACCCCGTGCAGAGCCCCGAGGCCAGCTTCGAGTGGGTGGAGCTGTACAACCCCACGGACAGCGCCGTGGAGCTCATAGGGTGGACCATACGCGACAACTACGAGAGTGACCCCATCCCCCCCATCTCCCTGCCACCGGGCGGCTTCGCCGTCGTCGCAGCTACGGAGGACTTTATCAGTGCCTTCCCCCACTTCGACGGCAGCATCGTATACCTCGACGGCACCATCGGCAACGGCCTAAACAACAGCGACGGGGACCAAGTAGTCCTGGCAGACAGCGCGGGAAACGTCGTCGATTCCCTCTCCTACGGCGGCGACGCCTCCCAGATGTCTACGCCCTGTCCCAGGGTGGCCCAGGGCCACTCGCTGGAGCGCTCGCCGCAGGGGGGCCAGTTCGCCGATAACCCCGTGCCCTCTCCAGGGGGGGGACTGTCACCACCCCCCAGCCCCACGCCCCAGCCAACGCCAACGCCGACGGTAGCGGAGACGGCACAGCCCGCGCCCACCGCCACACAGCCCACGGCCCCGCCCACAGGCAGCCCGCCGCCGGGGCGCCCCTCGCTGCCCCAGAACGCGCAGAGGGCCATCGTCGTGGTATCGGCCCTGGCCGTCTTCGTCGTCATCCTGCTGGTCGGGAGATGGCGTAGAAGATAATTGCCTTCGGCCGCCCACTGGACTATAATGCTCTGTAGCAGAAGACATGTCCATCCCATCGACGATCGCCATTGACGGGCCGGTGGCATCAGGCAAGAGCACCGTGGGTGCGTGCCTGGCGCGTAGGCTCGGCTACCGCTACGTAGACACCGGCACCATGTACCGCGCCCTCGCGCTCGTAGCGGTGAGGCTGGGCATCGACCTCGAGGACGAGGGTGAGCTGGAGAGGCTTGCCCGCGAGACCAGCATCGATGTCACCGCAGACAGCAAGGTGCTGGTCAACGGTCGCGACGTGTCGGCAGGGCTCACGCGGCGGGAGGTAGAGGCCGCCGTCTCGCTGGTGGCCAGGGCGGCCGGCGTGAGGCAGGTGCTGGTGGCACAGCAGCGCCAGATGGCCCAGGGGGGCAGCGTGGTCATGGTGGGGAGGGACATCGGTACCACCGTTATGCCCGATGCCGAGCTCAAGGTATATTTAGGTGCCTCTCCCCAGGAGAGGGCACGGCGGCGCTACAGTGAGGTGGTCAAGCGCGGCGAGGCGGCGCACCTCCCAGACATACTCGCCGACCTCGAGAGAAGGGACCGGATCGACAGCGAGCGCCTCATATCCCCGCTGCAGCCAGCAGCAGACGCCGTGGTCATAGACACCGACGGCCTCACCATAGAGCAGGTCATAGCCCAGATCATGGGCATCATGGGAGAAGGGCCTTGAGGCTATTCTACGTCCTATTCTACCACCTGGGCACGGCGCTTATCGCCAAGCCCTTCCTGGTCCTCTTTACCCGCTGGCGCATAACCGGCAAGGAGCACTGCCCGCAGGAGGGCCCACTCATCGTGGTGGCCAACCACCTGCACCTCTTCGACCCCCCGCTGCTGGGGGCCAGCGTCTCCAGGCGGATCGTGTTCATGGCCAAGGAGGAGGTCTTTCGCCACCCCTTGGAGGGCCCGCTGGTGCGCGGCTACGGGGCCTTTCCGGTGCGGCGCGCCATCCTCGACCGTGAGGCGCTGCGGCGCGCGGAGCAGGTGCTGGCGGAAGGGCTCGCCCTGGGCATGTTCCCCGAAGGCACCAGGAGCAAGGCGGCGCAGTTGCAGCCGGGCCTCTCCGGGGCGGCGCTCCTCGCCATCCGCAGCGGTGCCCCAATCCTCCCCGTGGGCATCTCAGGGACGGACAGGCTGAAGAGCATCTCCGGCCTCTTAAGCAGGCCCACGGTGACGGTGAACATCGGGCCGCCGTTCCACGTGTCGCAGCGCGACGGCAGGGTGACCAAGGCCCAGCTCACCGCCGCCACCGACCTCATGATGAGGCGCATCGCCGAGCTGCTCCCTGAGGGCTATCGCGGCGTCTACGGGGGGAACGGCATCTCATGAGCAAGGGCCCGGTCATAGAGAAGGCCGCCGAGCTGGGGTTCTGCCTCGGCGTGAGGCGGGCCATCGATACCATAGAGAGGACGGCCCAGGAGGTAGCGGCGGCAGAGACCCTGGGGCCTATCGTGCACAACCAGCAGGTCACGGAGCGGCTGGCCGGCCTGGGGATCAGTATCGCGCCCGACGTGAGCGCCGTCCAGTGCGATACCGTGGTCGTCAGCAGCCACGGGGTCAGCCCCCAGGTGGTGGCGGAGATAGAGGCCCGCGGGCTGCGCATGGTCGATACCACGTGTCCCTTCGTCCGCCGCGTCCAGCTCGCCGCCCGCAGGCTCGCCGATGCCGGCTTCTCCATCGTCATCTACGGCGACGAGGCCCACCCCGAGATCAACGGCGTGCTGGGATGGGCCCAGGGGAAGGGCATCGCCGCCCTGGAGTTGCCCCAGTTCACCAGGCCGCCGCGACGGGTGGGCATACTGTCCCAGACCACGCAGAGCTTCCCCGGCTTTCTGCGCTTCGTGTCGGAGTTCAGCCACGCATACCTGGAAGACATCCTGGAGCTGCGGGTGCTGAACACCATATGCGATGCCACCCTGAAGAGGCAGCAGGCGGCCCTGGAGTTGGCGCGCCGGGCAGACCTGGTCATCGTGGTGGGCTCGCGGCACAGCGCCAACACGCGGCGCCTCGCCGAGCTCTGCACCGCCACCGGGGTGGAGACCCACCACATCGAGAGGGCAGAGGAGATAGACCCCTCGTGGCTCATCGGCCGCCACCACATCGGGGTGACCGCCGGGGCCTCCACGCCCGACGAGGTCATCGACCAGGTGATAGCCACGCTTAAGGAGACCTCCCCACAGTGAGGGCGTGGCCCCTCCGGGCCGTGGGGTGCGGGCGCGTGGCCCCGCTCGCTGTGTCCCACCCCCTCATGTGGTATAATGTACGATTGCCGCGTGAGCTGCCCCCACCAGGGCGGCCACGGGGAGATGCCATACCACCGCACTGAAAAAAGGAGGGCCCGACACTGCACGGGCCATGCCCCGGGAGGGGTGGGCGCCCATCGTGCCGGAGCGCACGCGAGAGCTTGCTTTTGTTGAAGGAGTGTGAGACCGCATGACCACTGAGAAGAGCACGCAGAAATGGGTCTACCTGTTTCCCGAAGGGAGCGCCGCCATGACCGACCTGCTGGGAGGCAAGGGGGCCCACCTGGCCCAGATGGCCAACAGCGGCCTGCCTGTGCCGCCGGGGTTCACCATCAGCACCGAGGCCTGCATCGCCTACTACTCATCGGGCGAGCAGCCGCCACCCGGCCTGTGGGAGCAGGCGGAGGAGGCGCTGCACCGCATAGAGGAGGAGACGGGCAAGGGCTTCGGCGACCCCGGCAACCCGCTCCTGGTATCGGCCCGCTCCGGAAGCAAGATATCGATGCCGGGCATGATGGAGACCGTGCTCAACATCGGCCTGAACGACCAGACGCTAGAGGGCCTCATCGCCCTCACCGCAAACGAGCGCTTCGCCTACGATACCTACCGCCGCTTCGTCGAGATGTTCGGCAGGACGGTGCTCGATATAGACTCATCCCACTTCGAGAGGGTGCTCGACGAGGCCAAGGAGCGTGTCGGCGCCCGCTTCGATACCGACCTCTCTGCCGCAGACCTGAAAGAGGTGACCAGGCAGATGAGAGCGGTAGTGGAGCGGGAGACCGGCAAGGGCTTCCCCTCCGACCCCATGGAGCAGCTCAGGATGGCGGTCCTGGCGGTGTTCCGGAGCTGGAACAGCAGGCGCGCCATCGACTACCGCAACTACCACAAGATCCCCCACGACCTGGGCACGGCGGTGAACATCGTGGCCATGGTCTTCGGCAACATGGGCGACGATAGCTGCTCCGGCGTGGTGTTCACCCGCGACCCGTCCACGGGGGAAAAGGTGCTCTACGGAGAGTACCTCACCAACGCCCAGGGGGAGGACGTGGTGGCGGGCATCCGCACCCCGGAGAAGGTGGCCGTCATGAAAGAGCGTATGCCCGAGGTCTACGCCGAGCTCACAGACGTCGTCACCCGCCTCGAGGCCGAGTACCGTGATGTCCAGGACATCGAGTTCACCGTGGAGCGGCGCACGCTCTACATCCTGCAGACCAGGTCGGCCAAGCGCACGGCGACGGCATCGGTGAAGTTCGCGGTGGACATGGTCCAGGAGGGCCTCATCTCCAGGGAGGAGGCGCTGCGGCGGGTGACCCCCGACGAGGTGGCCTACTACCTGTTCCCCCAGTTCGACGAGAAGGAGAAGGAGAACGCCAGGCGGCGCGGCGACCTCCTGGCCAAAGGCTTGAACGCCTCCCCTGGCTCGGCCACGGGGAAGGCCATATTCGACGCCGACAGGGCACAGGAGCTCGGCTCCAGGGGAGAGAGCGTCCTCCTGGTCCGCCCCGAGACCAGCGCCGAGGACGTCCACGGCATGCTGGTGGCCGCGGGCATCCTCACGGCCAGGGGCGGCGCGACGAGCCACGCCGCGGTGGTGGCGCGGGGCCTGGGCAAGCCCTGCATCGCCGGCTGCGAGGAGCTCAAGATCGATACCGAGCAGCGGCTGATGACGGTGGGCCGGCGTGTGATACGGGAGCTCGACGAGATAAGCATCGACGGCACCAGCGGCGAGGTATTCGCCGGACACATACCGACCACGGTGCCCACCATCTCCAAGGAGAGCAACCTCTCCCTGCTCCTGGAGTGGGCCGACGAGGTGCGGGTGCTGGGGGTGCTGGCCAACGCCGACTACCCCAAGGACGCCGCCCGCGCCCTGGAGTTCGGCGCCGGGGGCATCGGCCTGTGCCGCACCGAGCACATGTTCTTCGAAGAGGAGCGCCTCCCCATCGTGCAGCAGATGATCCTGTCGGCGGCCGAGGCCACTGCGCTCAAGGACGATATCGACGCCCTGAACGTGGAGCTGGCAGGGGCGGCCGGGGAGAGGCGTCACGCCCTGGAGGAGAGGCTGGCCCAGGCACAGCAGGCCAGGGAGGACTCGGCAGCGGTGGCGGCATACGCCAGCGCCCTGGACGAGCTCGGGGCGATGCAGAAGGGGGACTTCAAGGACATCCTGCGGGTGATGGCCGACAAGCCGGTCATCATCAGGCTCATCGACCCGCCCCTCCACGAGTTCCTGCCCAGCTACGAGAAGGTGCTCGCCGAGACCATCGAGCTCCGCGTATCGGGCGGGGACCGCGAAGAGCTCGCCCAGAAGGAGCAGCTCCTGCATGCCATCGAGGGCATGCGCGAGTCCAACCCCATGCTGGGGCTACGCGGCTGCCGCCTGGGCCTGATATACGGTGATATATACCGCATGCAGGCACGCGCCATCCTCACCGCCGCCTGCGAGCTCTCGGCAGAGGGGGTGGCGGTACACCCGGAGATAATGGTGCCCCTCGTCGGCCACGCCAACGAGATGAGGGTACTGCACGAGAAGCTACAGGGCGTTGCCCAGGAGGTGGCGGCGGAGCTGGGCAGCATGGTAGGCTACAAGATCGGCACCATGATAGAGCTGCCCCGTGCCGCGCTCACCGCCGGCGACATCGCCCGCCACGCCCAGTTCTTCAGCTTCGGCACCAACGACCTGACACAGACCACATTCGGGTACAGCAGGGATGATGCCGAGGGCAAATTCCTGTTACAATATATAGAGAGGGGTATCCTGCCCCAGAACCCGTTCCAGGTCCTCGACCGGGACGGTGTGGGGACGCTGATAAAGATGGCGGTGGGCTCGGCCAGAGAGGTGCGCCCCGATATAGAGATAGGCATATGCGGCGAGCACGGGGGCGACCCTTCGAGCATACAGTTCTGCCACGAGGTGGGCATGGACTACGTGAGCTGCTCCCCGTTCCGCGTACCCATCGCCCGGCTCGCCGCGGCCAAGGCAGCACTTTAGGAGCGTGGGGGGGGTGATGGGCCATCGGTCCCGGCTGTTCCATGTTGTTGCGCCATGAGATAAGGCAGAGGATAGAGGAGGGGGAAGAGAGGCTCTCTCCCTATGCCGCGCGGAGCCGGCTCTCGCAGGGAAGGACGAGGCCAGAAGAGCCCTGCCCGGTGCGCAGCGCCTTCCAGCGCGACCGCGACCGCATCATACACTGCAAGTCGTTTCGCCGCCTGATGCACAAGACCCAGGTATTCATCGCCCCCTTAGGCGATCACTATGTCACCCGGCTCACGCACACACACCAGGTCTCCCAGATCGCGCGCACCATCGCGCGGGCGCTCAACTTAAACGAGGACCTGGCCGAGGCCATCGCCCTGGGCCACGACCTGGGGCACCCCCCCTTCGGCCACGCCGGCGAGGAGGCCCTGGACCAGCTCTCTGCGGTGGGCTTCCGCCACAACGAGCAGAGCCTGCGGGTGGTGGAGGTGCTGGAGAACGAGGGGCAGGGGTTAAACCTCACCTGGGAGGTGCGGGACGGCATCGTGAAGCACTCCAAGCCTCGGGCGGGGATACTCTCCGGCGAGGGCATGGTGGCCGCCACTTTAGAGGGGCAGATATGCAAGGTGGCCGATGCCATCGCCTACATCAATCACGACCTCGACGATGCCATAAGGGCGGGCATCATCGGCGACGACGACGTGCCCGCCGAGGTGAAGCGGCTCCTGGGAACCTCTCACCGGGAGCGCATCAACACGCTGGTATGTGATATCATCGACAGCTCCTGGGCGGCGACGGGCTCGGCCGGCGAGGGGGGTATGCCCACGGTGGCGATGAGCCCGCCCATCGAGGGGGTGGCAGACGTGCTGCGCGACTTTCTCTTCCGCAGGGTCTACTGCCACCAGGCCCTGGAGGCGAGGAACGAGGCAGCCAGGAGGGCGCTGCGGGCGCTCTACCGGCACTACCGAGACAACCCTGACGCACCGGAGCTCAAGTATCGCCCCCCTGAGGCCGACGCCGAGCGCGCGGTGCTGGACTATATATCAGGGATGACCGACCGCTATGCCTGGGACACCTACCGGCGCATCCACCCCGGGCTCGAGGTATCGCAGCTATGAGCACCATCGACGAGATAAAGGAGAGGCTGGACATCGCCGAAGTGGTCTCGCAGTACGTCCCGCTGCAGAAGTCGGGGCGCAACTTCAAGGCGCGGTGCCCCTTCCACACCGAGAAGACCCCCTCCTTCTTCGTCTTCCCGGAGAGGGGGACGTGGCACTGCTTCGGGAGCTGCGCCACCGGCGGCGACGTGTTCTCGTTCGTCATGAAGAAGGAGGGCATCGACTTCTCCGAGGCGCTCCGCCTCCTCGCCGAGAGGGCGGGGGTCGCCCTGCCCTCCAGGAAGCGGGAGAGGTCAGAGGAGGCGCGCGCCGAGCGGCTCTATGGGGCCATGGAGGCGGCGGCCCTGTTCTACCACCGCACGCTGCGGGAGGCCGCGAGCGCCGAGGCGGCGCGCCGTCACCTCGCCCACCGCGGCATAAGTGCCGACACCATCGAGCGCTTCCAGTTGGGCTACAGCCCCGATGCCCGCGACGCGCTGCGGGCACACCTCGCAGAGCGGGGGTACAGCCCCGACGAGCTCACCGCGGCCGGCCTCATCGTGGCGCGCGAGGACGGGGGGTGGCGCGACATGTTCCGCAACCGGCTCATGGTACCCATCGCCAGCGAGAAGGGGAGGGTGATCGGGTTCGGTGCCCGCGCCCTGGGCGATGGGACGCCCAAGTACATGAACTCGCCGCAGTCGGCGCTGTTCGATAAGAGCGGGAGCCTCTTCGGGCTGGACCGGGCCAGGGAGGCCATCAGGGAGCAGGGCCTGGTCATCATCGTCGAGGGGTACATGGACGCCCTCATCGCCCACCAGTACGGGTTCGCCAACGTGGTCGCCTCCATGGGGACATCGCTCACCCGGAGGCACGTAGACCTGGTGAAGCGGCTCACCAGGAACATCGCCCTCGCCCTGGATGCCGATGCCGCCGGCGACCAGGCCACGCTGCGCGGCCTCGAGGTGGCCCGCCACGCCTTGAGCGAGCCGGTCGCCGCCGCGGAGCGGGACTTCCTGGGCGATACCTCGAAGGTAAAGGGGAGCCTGAAGGTCATCTGCCTGCCCAGGGGGAAAGACCCCGACGAGGTGATCCGGGAGGACCCCCAGCAGTGGCAGGCCCTGGTCGGCGGGGCGGTACCGGTCATGGACTACCTGTTCCAGGCGGCGATCGCCGCCGTCGACTTAAGCCACGAGGCGGGGAAATCGCAGGCAGTGGCAGAGCTCCTGCCGCTGATATCAAAGATAGACGACTGGGTGGAGCGAGAGCTCTACCTAAAGCGCCTGTCCCACCTGGTGGGCGTGGACGAGAAGACCCTCGCCGGCGAGCTGGCCAGGCGTCGCGCCACGGCCAGGGAGCGGCCCACACCGAGAGCAAAGAGGGCAGAGGCCGCGGTCGCCGCCCGCGCCCTGCGCCACCCGGTGGAGGAGTACTGCCTCTCCCTCCTGCTCCAGAACCCAGAGCTCGGCGAGAGCGGGGAGGCCATCCCGCCGGAGCACTTCCTGGGCACGGAGAACCGCGAGCTCTACCTGGCGTGGAGGGGATGTCGCGACATAGACGAGCTGCGCTCGACGGTCGACGAGGGCCTGCACGAGCACTTAGACCGACTGGCGAGCCGGGAGCTGCCCCCATCCGACGGAAAGGGGCTGAAGGCGGCCTTCGCCGAGTGCACCCGCCGCCTCGAGGAGCAGAGGCTGAGACGGCTCATGGCCATCGAGGAGGTGCTGATCACGGAGGCGGAGGCGGAGGGAAAGGCAGAGGAGGTCCAGGCGCTCCTGGAGCGGGCGCTGGGACCGACCACCAAGCTGAGAGACCTCTTCCACGAGGGGAGAAAGGGACAAAAAGGAGCAGATAGATGACGTCGGGAGAGGGCGAGAACAACAGAGACCTCTTCCCCAAGAAGAAGAGGAACGGCGATGACCTGGGGGAAACGCCCCACGTCCAATCAGGGATGGGGCCCTTAAACGATATATATACTGCGCTCACCGACGAAGACGCCCTCGTCGAAGAGGTGAAGCGCCAGGCCCCCAAGTGGCTGGAGCCGGATCCCCCCGAGCCCGAGGAGGGGGATGAGCCCAAGCTCGATGCCGAGCCCGACGTCGAGCCGGAGGCGGCACCGGGGATCGAGGAGCAGGAGTTCATCGACGACCCGGTGCGCATGTACCTGCGCGAGATCGGCAGGGTATCCCTGTTAAGCGCCGAGGACGAGAAGCGCCTCGCCAGCAAGATGGAGCAGCACAGGTACATCAAGAACCTGGAGCGCAACTGGGCGGAGAGCTACGGCGCGCCGCCCTCTGCGACCCACATAGTGACGACACTCCTGGAAAGGGTGTGCCAGTCCGCCCTCCTCCTCGACCTTCTAGAGGAGCAGCTCGAGCTGCCGCCCACCCCTACCCTCAAGGAGATGATCACCCACCCCCAGTTCCGCAGTGCCCTGGATGGAGAGATCGACCAGCGGCTGGTCAAGGCCATCGCCGACAGGACATTGAATACCGCGGTGGCAATAGAGCACTCACTGGTAGACCTGTCCCTCGACACCCTCCTCCTGCCCCCGGAGATGCTGGAGGCCATCGAGGGCAGGGACATCTCCCAGGTGAGGGCCCTCTTAAAGGATGCCGACTTCCACGCCTCCATGCGCTCCCACGAGAAAGAGTTCAAGGCACACCTCGACACCGTCGAGCGCGAGGCAGAGAAGGCGGAGAGACACCTCACCGAGGCCAACCTGCGCCTGGTGGTGAGCGTGGCCAAGAAGTACATCGGGCGCGGCATGTCGCTGCTCGACCTGATACAGGAGGGCAACATCGGCCTTATCCGCGCGGTGGAGAAGTTCGACTACCGCAAGGGCTACAAGTTCAGCACCTACGCCACGTGGTGGATCAGGCAGGCCATCACCAGGGCCATCGCCGACCAGGCGCGCACCATCCGCATCCCGGTGCACATGGTGGAGACCATAAACAAGCTGCTGCGCATAAGCCGCCGCCTGGTGCAGGAGTACGGGCGCGAGCCCACCAGCGAGGAGCTGAGCCGGGGCATGGAGGTCACGCCGGAGAAGGTGCGGGAGATAATCAAGGTATCCCAGGAGCCGGTGTCGCTGGAGACACCGGTGGGCGAGGAGGAGGACAGCCACCTGGGGGACTTCATCGAAGACCGCACGGCACTGGCGCCGGTCGACGTCGCCTCTCACCAGCTCCTGAAGGAGCAGATCGACGACGTGCTCTCCTCGTTGAACGCCCGGGAGCGCCGGGTGCTCCAGCTCAGGTTTGGCCTGGAGGACGGCCGCAGCCGCACACTGGAGGAGGTGGGGCGGGAGTTCGGCGTCACCCGGGAGCGCATACGCCAGATCGAGGCCAAGGCACTGCGCAAGCTGCGCCACCCCAGCCGCTCCAAGAAACTCAAGGACTACCTGGAGTAGAGGACTATGGGCAACCTTATCAGGACCTTCTTCCTTTTCCTGGGCGCCGTCTTCGCCCTTCTGCTCTTCGTCGGCGGCGTCTTCGGCTACCTCATCACCGGGCCGGCCCCGGTATACGAGGGCACCGTGGACGTCGCGGTGAGCCCGGCAGCGGCGGAGCGCTTCGATAGCAAGATAGAGGCGCTGAAAGAAGAGATAGCACTGGCCCAGTCAACGGGCTACCCGCGGGAAATCGCTATGACCTTTACCGAAGAGGAGGCCAGCTCCTGGGTGGCCGCCCTCGCCGAGGACAACGAGCTCCCGGTGAGCATGAAGTTCATCCAGATACAGTTCCGCGACGGCGTGGTACAGGCCTCGGCCACGGCCGACATGGTGGTCGATGTGCATGTGGTGACGCAGGCCCAGATAGCGGTGAGCGAGGGCAAGCCCGATATAAGTGTGCAGAACCTCCACCTGGGGAGGCTGCCCATCCCCCAGACGCTCACCAACCAGGTGATGGTGGCCCTCATGACCGAGCTGGAACAGCGCTATGACGGGTTCCCCATCGAGCTCCAGGACGTAGCCGTCGAGGGGGGGGAGCTCACCATCACCGGCGTGACCAGGTAATCAGCGCATGAGCTGGCCCAGGTTCCTCCCCTTCCCCTGTGCCATGTGTTTCATCAGCTTCTGGGCCTGGCGGAACTGGTTCAGGAGCTGGTTTATGTCCTGCGGCGTTGTCCCGCTGCCGCGGGCGATGCGGCGCTTCCTGCTGCCATCGATGATATCGGGGCGGCGCCGCTCCTCCGGGGTCATGGAGAGGATCATGGCCTCGATCTTCTTGAGCTGACCATCGTCCACCTCGGCGTTGGCGCGGCGGGCCAGGGGCGAGATGCCGGGTATCATGTCCACCAGTTGGTCCAGTGGCCCCATCTTCTTCATCTCGCGCAGCTGCCACAGGAAGTCCTCCAGGTCCATGGTGGCGTGGCGCGCCTTGCGCTCCACCTTCTTGGCCCGCTCCTGGTCGAAGGACTTCTCGGCACGCTCTATCAGGGTGAGCATGTCCCCCATGCCCAGGATGCGCGAGGCGAGGCGGTCGGGGTGGAAGGCCTCCAGTGCGTCGGGCTTCTCGCCGGTGCCGATGAACTTGACGGGCACCCCGGTGACCGACTTGATGGAGAGGGCGGCCCCGCCGCGGGCATCGCCGTCCATCTTGGTGAGTATCAGGCCGGTGAGGCCCACCCTGGCGTGGAACTCCTCGGCGGCGCGCACCGCGTCCTGCCCGGTCATGGCGTCGACCACCAGGAGCACCTCGTGAGGCTTTAGCTCCTTCTTGATATCGGCGGCCTCCCTCATCATCTCGTCATCGATGTGGAGGCGGCCGCCGGTATCGGCTATCACCCACGTCGCCGCCACCTCGCGGGCGCGCTTCAGCGCGTGGGCGCACACCGCGGTAGGCCGCGAGGAGGTTCCTTCGTCGTACACCGTTATATCTAGCTGGCGGCCCAGCGTCTGTAGCTGCTCGATGGCGGCGGGCCGCTTTAAGTCGGCGGCGACGAGGAGGGGGCGATGGCCCGACGACTTCAAGTGAAGCCCCAGCTTGGCCGCAGTGGAGGTCTTCCCCGAGCCCTGGAGCCCCACCAGCATCACGATGGTCGGCGGGTGGCTGGCCTGGGACAGGCGGCTGGGGCTCCCCCCCAGTATGCCGACGAGCTCCTCGCTCACCACCTTGACCACCTGCTGGCCGGGCGTCAAGCTCTCCATCACCTCGGCGCCCAGGGAGCGCTCCCTCACCCTGGAGCAGAACTCCTTCACCACCTTGAAGTTGACGTCGGCCTCGAGGAGCGCCAGCCTCACCTCGCGCAGCGCCTCGTCGACGTCCTTCTCGCTGAGCCGGCCCTTGCCCCCCAGCCTCTTGAATATACCGCCAAGCCTCTCCGATAGCGCCTCGAACATCTCTCCCCCTGTAGCCACCATTGTACCGGGCCGGGGCAAGCGTGGTCAAGCGCGCTACCTGGAGGAGCCCTGGGAAGCGTGGGCGCAGTCAGTGGGGGGCTTGTTGGGGAAGGGCTGCACCCGCAGCGGCGTACGCGGCCTACTGATGCCTTTTTAGCGCGGGCCCCTGTGCACCCGTACCACCCCGTCTGCGGCCAGCCGCTCGATATCGCCCTCGCTGTAGCCCAGCCCTTCGAGTATCTCCGCGGTGTGCTGTCCCAGGAGCGGTGGGGGCAGCACGGCACTCCCCGGCGTCCGCTTCAGCTTCACCGGTATCCCCAGCATGTCGAGGTGGCCCCGGGTGGGGTGCTCCATGCCGACGAGCATCTCGTTGGCCTCCACCTGGGGGTGGTCGAACAGCTCCCGGTAGGTGAGGCAGGGGTCGCAGCGCAGCCGGTGCTCCTTGAAGAGCCGCTGCCACTCGGCCCTGGTCTTCTTGCTGAAGGCCTCGTCGAGTATGGCGTAGAGCTCCTCGGCGTGGGCAAAGCGCGCCCCATCGGTGGCGAAGCGGGGGTCTTTCTCGATGTGCTCCACGCCGAGCACGCGGCAGAAGACGGGCCACGAAGGGCCCACCCCCATCATGGCGAGCACATCGCCGTCCTGGGCAGGGAAGGGACAGAACACCGGGCTGCCTCGCCCCGCCCTGGTGCGCTGCACCCCATCTGCCAGGTACGTCGACATCTCCGTGGTCTGCAGTGTCATCACGGTATCGAGCTGGCTCACCGAGAGCTCCTGCCCCACCCCCGTCCTCTCGCGGGTGAACAGTGCCAGCATGATGCCGTAGGCGGTGAGGATGGCGCCGCCGTGGTCGATGAAGAGGAAGGGAACCATGGAGGGCGGGCCGTCGGGGGTCCCCATCTGGCTGATCACCCCACCCATGGCCTGCGACCACATGTCCCCGCCGACGCGGTGGGCCAGCGGCCCCCGCTCTCCGAAGCCGTACACCGAGCAGTAGATGATAGCGGGGTTGAGCCCCGATATGACGTCGTAGCCCAGGCCCAGGCGCTCGATCACGCCGGGGCGGAAGTTCTGCAAGAAGACGTCGCTGCCCGCGGCCAGCTTCAGCACAATCTCCCGGCCCTGCTCCGCCCTGATATCGATGGCCAGGCTGCGCTTGCTGCGGTTGTGCCCCAGCCACATGCCGGCATCCAGGGGCTCCTCCCGCTCCACGTCTTCCCTGTACAGGTCGTCCATGGCCGCGGGCCGGCCTTGCCTGATGGCCTCTCCCTGCACCCGCTCCACCTTGATGACGTCGGCCCCCATGTCACCCAGCATCATGGCGGTGAGCGGGCCCATCATGGCCTGGGTGAGGTCTAATACCTTTATCCCCTCCAGCGGCAGGGCAGCCCGTTGCTCTCTCTCCATGCAGTTCAACCCCCTACGCTCTCACGAGTGGGGAGGTATGCCCCGGCATACCGGGCACGGCCCCGGGGTGGCACGGACGTTGAGACCGGCGCCGCCGGGCCTCCCCCAGCGGCTACGGCCAGTAGAGCTTCTGGGCCTCCCTCTTGAGGTCCGCGCGAAAGTCGGGGTGTGCCACGGCCATCATCTCGGCTGCCCGCTGTCGCTGGCTCTTGCCGCGGAGGCAGGCGATGCCGTGCTCGGTGATGATATAGTCGGCGAGGCTCCTGGGGACGGTGATCGCCGTTCCCTGCTCCAGCATGGCCACGATGCGGGAGATGGTGCCCTCCTTCGCCGTGGAGGGGAGCAGCGTGACGGCGCGGCCGCCGCGGGAGAATGCGGCGCCTATGGCGAAGCTCAGCTGGCCGCCGGTGCCCCCCAGCATGCGCGGGCCGATGGACTCTGCGGTTATCTGCCCGGTGAGGTCTATGGTGAGGGCATTGTTGATGGCCACCATGTTGTCGTGAGAGGCAATGGTGCGGACATCGTTGACATAGTTCACGCTGTGCAGCTCGAACATGGGGTTCATCTGCACCCACTCCAGGTCCTGTCGGCTGCCGCCCACGGCGGTGGCGACGGCCTTGCCCCTGTTTATGGTCTTGTACCTCCCGGTGAACACCCCCTCGCGTATGAGCTCCACTATCTTGCCCGGGGTGTGCTCAGAGTGCCACCCCAGGTCGACCTTGCCATCGAATATGCCCAGTTGCGGGAGCGGCTCGGTGGTGGTGCCCACGCCTATCTCTATGGTATCGCCGTCCCGTAATAGCGTGGCCAGGTAGCCGGCTATGGCCTTCACCTCCTCGCGGGGCCCCGAGACCGCCTTCCCCCTTAAGTCGGCGCGGCCGGGCAGCTTCTCCGACGGGGTGTGCTCCACGAAGTAGTCTATCTCCGATACGTGCACATGGTTGGTACCGTAGGTCCTGATCAAGCGGCTGTTGACCTCGGCGAGCACCAGCGTGGCGGCGGTGACCTGCTCCTTCTTGTTCCACACCGACTGGCCGAAGCTGCAGAACCCGTGCTCGTCCGGGGGCGACACCTCCACCAGCACCACGTCGATGTCGATGTCGGTGGCCTCGAGCCCGGTGAGGCCGCCGACGGCCATGTCGCACCTGCGCTCGGCCATCATCTCCCACACTATGGGCATGCCAAAGCCTATGGTTATCTCGAAGGACTCCTCCCATCCGCGGTCGTACCAGCCGAAGTCCCTGTCAGGGGTGGGCACCAGGACGCGTACCCCCTTGACTTCCCCCACCCTCGCCGCCAGGGCCAGCCCCAGGGCCTGCGTCTGCCTGCCGGCGGTGAAAAAGACACGGTCGCCAGACTTGACATGGCCCACCGCCTCTTCCGCCGATACCAGCTTCTTTTTATAGTCGTCCTGCCAGTCGGTCATGGTATGTTATCCCCTTTCATGATAACAATATGTCATCGCAGAGATTCTATCACCTGCCATTTCCTCGGTCAAGGCGAGCCCACCTGGCCGAGACGGCGGGCACCACCCCTCACCACTGCCTCCCCGCGGCGAGCACCCGCCTCCTCTCCTCCTCCTCCACCACGTCCCTTATCACCCTGGTGACCTCCCTGGCGCTCCGTATGGGCCTGGGCCTCACCCTGGTTCCGCTCCACCCGCCGGCGCCCCAGGCCGGGGCGATGACGTATACCGCTGTCCTCCCCCCTGCTATCTCGTCGAGCTTTGTGTGGGCCGCCTCTTCGAACTCCCCGTCGGAGACGAAGAGCAGGACGGGGTTGTAGCGGGCCTGGGCGCAGAACACCTCTGCGGCCTCCAGCGCCGGGACGGGGTTGGTGGCCCCACCGCAGGCGTAGTCGCGGAAGGCCCTCTCGTGGGGCGCCTTCACCACGTGGCTCTCGCCGTCGAAGGCCACCGCCATGACCTCGTGTCCCGCCTTCTCCGCCGCCCAGGCCAGGGCGCTCCCCGCCCTCTTGCTTATCCCCGCCGGGTCCGAGGCGGACATAGACCCCGACTTGTCCAGGACGAGGGCGATGGAGAGCCTGGCCTCGTCGAGGCGGTCCTCCTCGAACCGTTTAAAGATGCGCGGGTCCCCGCTCCACGAGTACCTCATGGCCCCACGGGCATCCACCCTGCCGCCGGGGAGCCCCCTCTGGTAGCAGCTTCCGGTGGATGACCTCGCCCTGCTGAACACGTGGTAGAGCTGCCGCAGCAGGACGGGGTCGGGGCGCACCTCGCCCTCCGCGAGGCCGCACGCGCTGTAGCGGCCATACTGCCTCCCCTCCGCCGCGGCACCCACTGCCTCCTCCAGGTCCCTCTCCAGCCCCTCCGCGCCTATGGCCCCCTCCAGGTCGTCGTAGACCCTGGCGTCATCGCCCAGAGTGGACTCCTCGGCGAGCCCGGCCTCCCTCACCATGTCAGGGCTCCCGTACTCGGCGTCGCCCTGCCCGAAGCCGGCGATGGCCTCCCTGGCCCTGGCCCCCAGGGCGCTATCGGTGCCCGCCACCGGGTCGCGGTAGCGCCCCAGGCCCGTGATGTCGCCGGAGAGCTGGCGGGCCGTCGCGCCCAGCGCCACCAGGGAGGCGAACTCCCGTGCCAGCGCCTCCCGCTCGGCGAGGGCCCGGGACCGGATGAACTCGTCCCAGATATCGAGCGCCCGCCCCGGCACGCTGGGCCGCCGCAGCCTCACCGGGAGCAGGTGTCTCCTCCCCCACAGCAGCACCGGGTCGTTGAGACCCATCTTCACCAGGTTGTTGACGAAGTACTTGCGCGTGCCCGGGAAGACGGCGCTCATCAGCCACTCGATGCGGGCGTCCTCCAGGACGTCGAAGGCCTCTCGCTCGGCCCCGCGCAGGGAGAAGGTGTTATCGGTGAACATGATGTGGCCCAGGGCGTGGTAGTTCAACCCCTTCCAGACGGCACACCTCTCCCGCAGAGAGAGCCCCTCGCTGTTGGGGAAGGCGGCGCTCACGTGGATGTCCCTGCCATCGGTGGTGACAGGGGCGTCGGTGCCGAAGTGGCCGATGGCCACCTCGGTGCTCTGACCGGAGAGCGCCCGGTTGATGATGCGGCACACCGACTGAAGCCGCTCGATGGCCGCACTCTCGCTCACAGGCCTATCGCCTCCATGATGTCGGCCACGGCCTCCCTGCCCAGGCCCTCGAACTTCTGGATGAGGATGCCCTTCGCCACCTCGCTGCCGAAGAGCTCGGCGTTTCTCATATACTGTATGAGGCTGCGGACCGAGCACACGCCCTCAAGCTCACCGGCCCCCATCGCCTGGTCGACCCTCTCCTTGAACTCGACGAGCTGGGGCGGGAACATCACCTTGACCGCGGGGTTCTCCTCGTCGTAGTCCAGCACCACGTTGAAACGGTCGAACAGCGCCCGGTTCAGGGGCCTGGTGCCCTCGTACTCCGGGTTCATGGTGGCACAGAAGACGAAGTCGGGGTGGGCGTATACCACCTCGCCGTCCTTCTGGGTGAGGGTCATCCTCCTCTCGTGGTCGGTGATGGAGTGGAACACGAAGTTCATCCCCGGCTTGGCCCCGTTCAGCTCATCGGCGACGAACACCCCGCCGTGCCTCATGAAGTGGGTGAGGACGCCGTCCTGCCAGGAGAAGCCCCCCTCCACCGAGGGCACCCAGGAGCCGAAGAGATCCTCAGGGCTTATGGCATCATAGAGCTGTACCCTCACGTAGGGGAGGCCCAGCCGATAGGCGACCAGGCGCAGGACGTGGGACTTGCCGCTGCCGGTCTCGCCGATGAGCAGGATGTTCATGCGCTGGCACATCGCCTCCTCGATGATGTCGATGTCCAGCCTGCCCCCGATCAGCCGCGGGTAGTACCTGGGAGGCTCCTCCCTCACCAGGTAGGGAGACCCACAGTGGTCGGTGAAGGACCGGCACCGCGCCGGTTCACTGTCGCCCATTCGCTCCCTCCCCAGTCCCGGCCACTCTAAAGAACGGCCGAGGTCGCCTTGCCCGCGGGGCCTCACCCCTCGAGCGGTATCTCAACGATTATTGCTGTCCCCCTGCCCGGCCCCGAGCGTATATCGAGTGTGCCACGGAGCAACTGGGCGCGCTCCTGCATGCCGACGAGCCCCAGCTTTCCCGCGTTGGACAGCTCGCCCAGGTGCGCCGGGATGTTGAAGCCCCTGCCGTCGTCGCTCACCGTCATGCGTACCTCTGCCGGGCCCGATTCCAGCCGTATCACCACCCGCGATGCCTCAGCGTGTTTCTTTATGTTAAACAGGGCCTCCTGTGCGATGCGGAACAGGGTGAGCTGGGCCTCACGGGAGAGCTCTTGCTCCGGCATATCGAGCTGGACGTCGGCCTTGATGCCGTCCTCCATGACCAGGTTATCGGCGAGCCACTCCAGCGCCGCCGCCAGCCCCATGTCGTCTAAGATGGCGGGGCGCAGCTCCTGGGCGTAGCGGCGCAGGCTGCCCAGCGTCTCAACGGCCAGGGCGTGGAGCTGTGAGAGCCTCTGCCGCACCTGCTCAGACAGCCTTATCTTGGGGTCGGAGACGATGGCGTCCAGCCGGTGCGTGAGCACGAGGAGCGACTGGCCGGCGTCATCGTGGAGGTCGCAGGCGATGCGCTTGCGCTCCTCTTCCTGTGCCACCAGGACTTTCTGCAGGTAGAAGCGCATGCTGTCCCGCATCTTTCGCTCCTCGGTGACGTCCCTGGCGATGTTGTGGAAGGCGACGGGCTCTTCGCCGTCCTCGATGAGGCGCGTCGTGAGCTCCACGATGGCCTCGGTGCCATCCCTGCGCAGCACCCGCTGGTCGTAGCGCTCCTCCACCGGCTCGGACTTCATGAGCTTGCCCTTCACCCGCCGCGCCAGCTCGTGGGCGTCCTGGGAGAGGAGCTGGGTCACGTTCATGCCCAAGAGCTCCTCCTCGGAGTAGCCGGTCATGTGGGCGGCGGCCCTGTTGGCAGCGGTGATGGTGCCCCTCAAGTCGTGCACCCAGATGGCATCGCTCGCGTCCTGGAACAGCTTGCGGTAGTTCTCCTCCGAGCGGCGCATCTGCCCCAGCGCCGCCTCCTGCGTGGCCCGGTCCCGGAGCAGCCGGCGCCACATCCACAGCAGCGAGAGCAAGAGCACCCCTATGAGCAGGGCGGTGAAGGTCTCAACGAGGACATCGACAGGGGTCTCGGAGATGACGGCAGCCCGCACCACCATGGAGGTCGTGGCCAGTGCCAGGACGATGGCCCCGGCCCTCACCCCGAATATCCAGCCGGCGTAGGCCACGAGCAGGATGTAGAGCAGGCGGTCCTCGGTGTGGCGCTCCATCCCGAAGACCACGCTGGTGGATATGTGGCCCAGCACCGGCACGTGCTGCACGAGCTCATGGAAGTGGCTGATAGTGATGACGGCAAACAGCACCACGATGGCCCAGAAGTGGGGGCTCACCACTATGCGCCGTACTCTCGCTATGCCAGGTGATATATCCATGTGACCTATACCGGCCCCCGCTGGCCCAGGCAGCCGCGTCGAAGGGCCTGGTCGTTACTAATCAGTGCCGGACACGTCCTCCAGGGTGAGCCACCCCTCCCTCACCCCCTTGACAATGGCCTCCGTGCGCGAGGCTACGTCCATGCGGTTGAAGATATTGGACAGGTGAGCCTTCACCGTGCGGACGCTGAGGCAGAGGTTCTCGGCTATCTCCTTGTTGCTCATGCCCTTGGCGGCGAGCTTTAAGACGTCCACCTCCCGCTCGCTCAAGGTATGCGCCGGCCGCAGCTCACCGTCTGGGTCCTGTCCCTGCACGCGGTACTTCAGTATCTTGGCGATTATGCTGGGGTGGAGCACCGACTCCCCGACGTACACCGTGCGTACCGCCTCCACCAAGTCCTGTCCCCGGGCGCTCTTGAGCATATAGCCGGCGGCCCCGGCCTCCAGCAGGCCGATGACGTAGCGGTCGTCGTCGTAGGCAGTGAGGATGAGCACGGCCGTCTGGGGGCTCACCTTCTTAATCTGGCTGATGGCGTCGATGCCGCTCAGCCTGGGCATCACGATATCCATGATCACGATGTCGGGCTTGAGCTCCGCGCTCAGCTTGACCGCCTCCTCCCCGTTCGCCGCCTCACCCAGCACCGTCATATCGCTGTGTTTCTCGAACGCAGTGCGCATCGCCTCCCGCAGCAGGGGGTGGTCATCTACGATCAAGATGCCTATCTTCTTGCTCGAAGACTTCAAATGCTCTCCTCGCCGGGCACAGGCGCCCCTCCCAGTCTCCCCGTCGATTGTACCTCATTAGTGCCTGTGGCGGCAACCAAAGCCCCCGTCCACACCGTAAAACACCGGTACAGGCACCCGCCAAAGTATACCTCTCGCAGTGCGGAAGGACACACCGCCCACGCCCCCGCGGCCCAGCGCTGGCCGCCCACTAGTACCTAGGTACAATGGTGAAGTGCCCTATCGGCCATGGCAAAAATAGGGCCAAGGTTCAATGTATTATACATAACATTGTGATACCATTCACACGGAGACACAGAAAATGAGGGGGAAAAGGATGGGTTCGTTGACCAACACCAGCGCGAGAGACCCGGCACACACAACAGGGCCGGCCATTGTCCAGGCCCCCCAGGGAAAGGAGGCAGTGCTCGAGGTGCTGAAAAGGGCTGCAGAGGAGAACGAGTTCATGGCCCGGCTGGCCGATGACCCCAATGAGGCCCTCCACGAGTACTACACGCTCACCATGGAGGAGAAGGCCGCCCTCGCCAGCGGCGACATCAAGAAGATCGAGAGCTGGGTGGGCAAGCTCGACAGGCAGCTCGCAACCTGGCTCTGGCACCGCTTAAGCCAGGAAAAGTGGTAAAGAGGAGTATATCGACATGGCAGATACCCGTGTAGCGCCGGATTTACGTGTGCCTTCATCACCACACGATGCCGCGATGGAGCAGCAGGTAGACCTTATCCTCTCCTCTTTCCACGGCAGCGAGAGCGAGCTCATCCCCATACTCCAGCACGTCCAGCAGGCCTTCGGCTACGTGCCTGAGCTGGCGATCAAGCGCATAGCCAGGTTCCTCCACATCCCAGAGGTCACCATCTTCGGGGTGGTGACGTTCTACGCCCAGTTCAAGCTCACCCCCTCGGGGAGGCGGACCGTCAAGGTGTGCCGCGGCACCGCCTGCCACGTGCGCGGCGGCAAGAGGATCCTGGAAGAGTTCGAGAAGTGCCTGGGCATCAAGCCCGGCGAGTCGACCCCCGACCTGGAATACGGCCTTGAGACCGTGGCCTGCATCGGGGCCTGCGCCCTGTCGCCGGCCATCGTGCTCGACGACAAGGTGCACGCCCGGATGACCCCGCAGAAGGTAAACGACATCCTGGGCACGGGCAACGGTTCCGACACCACATCGGCCAGATCATGAGGCACCCTAAAGCAAACATGGAGAGAGAAATGGATTTCGACGAGATCAAGGACCAGGCACTGTCCAGGTGGGAGGCCATGCAGCACAGCGAGCGGCCGCGCATCATGCTGGGGATGGGGACCTGTGGCATCGCCGCGGGCGCCGACGACATCGTCCCAGCCCTCAAGGAGGGCCTGGAGAGGACGGGCACCGCCGCCGATATCATCGAGGTGGGCTGCATCGGCCTGTGCTACGCCGAGCCCCTCATCGAGGTGGCGAAGCCGGGCCGTCCCAGCATATTCTACGGCTACCTCACCCCCGCCCTAGCCTCCGAGATCGTGAGTGACTACCTGGCGGGCGACGACCCGCGGCCCGACCTGGCACTGGGCACCCGCGGCGAGGGGACCATCGAGGGCATACCCAGGCTCTTCGACCTGCCGGTGCTGAAACCACAGGTCCGCATCTCCCTGCGCAACTGCGGGAACATCGACCCTGAGAATATCGACCACTACATCGCCAACGGCGGCTACCAGGGCCTGGCCAAGGCGCTGGCCATGACCCCGCAGGAGGTCATCGACGAGGTGAAGAAGTCGGGGCTGCGCGGTCGCGGCGGCGCCGGCTTCCCCGCCGGGAACAAGTGGCAGTTCTGCCACGACGCCCCGGGCGATATCAAGTACATCATCTGCAACGCCGACGAGGGCGACCCGGGGGCATTCATGGACCGCGCCCTCCTGGAGGGAGACCCCCACGCCGTGCTGGAGGGGATGCTCATCGGGGCCTATGCCATCGGGGCCACCGACGGCTATATCTACATCCGCGCCGAGTACCCCTTGGCCATCCAGAGGCTCAAGGTAGCCATCGCGCAGATGGAGGAGTACGGGCTCCTCGGCGACGATATCATGGGCTCTGGGTTCAGCTTCCACATAAAGCTGAAGGAGGGGGCCGGGGCCTTCGTCTGCGGCGAGGAGACGGCGCTCATGGCCTCCATCGAGGGCAGCCGGGGCATGCCCCGCTCACGGCCCCCCTTCCCCGCCCAGTCCGGACTGTGGGGGCGGCCCACCAACATCAACAACGTGGAGACCTGGGGCAACGTCTCCGCCATCCTGGAGCGGGGCGCCGACTGGTACGCCAGCTACGGCACGGAGAAGAGCAAGGGCACCAAGAACTTCTCCCTCGCCGGCAAGGTGAACCGCACCGGCTTAATCGAGGTGCCCATGGGCATCACGCTCAGGCAGATCGTGTACGAGATCGGCGGGGGCGTCCCCGACGATAAGAGGCTCAAGGCGGTGCAGACCGGGGGCCCGTCGGGAGGCTTCATCCCGGCAGACCTCATAGACCTCCCCGTCGACTACGAGTCCCTGGGGCAGGCGGGCTCCATCATGGGCTCCGGGGGCATGGTGGTGATCGACGAGGACACCTGCATGGTGGACATGTGCCGCTTCTTCCTCTCCTTCACCCAGGCCGAGTCCTGCGGCAAGTGCATCCCCTGTCGCTGGGGCACCAAGCAGATGCTGGACATACTGGAGGACATCACCAACGGCAGGGGCAGGCCCGGCGACATCGAGCTGCTCGCTGAGCTCGCCGAATCGGTGAAGGACAGCTCCCTGTGCGGCCTGGGGCAGACGGCGCCCAACCCCGTGCTCACCACCATCCGCTACTTCCGCGACGAGCTGGAGGCCCATATCTACGAGCAGCGCTGCCCGGCGCTGTACTGCACCGAGCTCATCACCTACTACATCGTGCCCGAGCGGTGCCAGGGCTGCTGCATTTGCCTGAGGAAGTGCCCCGCCGAGGCCATCGTCGGGGGCAAGAGACAGGTGCACGTCATCGACCAGGCGCTGTGCACCAAGTGCGGCACCTGCATGGACGTGTGCCCCACGCGCTTCGACGCCGTGGTCAAGCTCTCCGGCGCGGAGGCGGCCGCGCTCACCCAGCCGGTGCCCGCAGTGGCAACGGGGGCGGGGGTAACCGAGTGAGCACAGAGCTAAAGAACCGCAGAACGAGCACAACAGATAGTAGCGATATATATGGAGGGTCTCGATGAGCCCTGTTACTGGGACGATCGATGAGAAGAAGGTGGACACCATCACCCTCACCATAAACGGAGAGAGGGTGGAGGTCACCAAGGGGGCAACCGTCCTCCAGGCCGCCCTGGGGGCCGGCATCTATATACCCACGCTGTGCTACCAGCCCGACTTGAAGCCCTACGGGGCGTGCCGGCTGTGCATCGTGGAGATCGAGGGGATGCGCGGCCTGGTGAGCTCCTGCACCACGCCGGCAACGCAGGGCATGGTGGTGCACACCGAGACACCGCGGGTGAACCGCGCGCGCCGCACCACCATGGGACTCATCATCGCCAACCACCACGGCGACTGCTTAACCTGCACCAAGAACCAGGACTGTGAGCTGCTCAAGATCGCACAGTACCTGGGCATGGAGCAGGACAGCATCGACCGCATGCGCAAGGACACCAGGGTGCTCCCCATCGACCGCAGCCACCCTGCGTTCGAGCGCGACTTGAACAAGTGCATCCTGTGCGGCAACTGCGTGCGCGCCTGCCACGAGATCGCGGGCGTGGGCGCCATCGGGCTCGCCTTCAGGGGGTACGAGGCCAAGGTGGCCACCGCCGGCGACAGGCCCATGCTCGAGTCCATCTGCCGCTCCTGCGGCGAGTGCGTCGCCCGCTGCCCCACCGGGGCCCTCGTGCCCAAGATGGAGCGGGTGCCCACCAGGGAGGTCACCACCATCTGCCCCTACTGCGGCGTGGGCTGCTCCATCAGCCTGGGCATTAGGGACAACAAGATAGTCTCGGTGAAGGGCGACCCCCAGGGCCCCACCAACAAGGGCAGCCTGTGCGTCAAGGGGCGCTGGGGCTACGACTTCGTCTCCCACCCAGAGCGCCTGACCACCCCGCTCATCAGGGTGGAGGGCATCTCCAGGGGGGCGCCTCACAACGGCCGCGTGCACGATATCTTCCGCGAGGCCACGTGGGACGAGGCCCTGGACTATGTGTCCAACAGGCTCATGGAGATACGGCAGATCTACGGCCCGGACAGCCTGGCCGGCTTGAGCTCGGCCAAGTGCACCAACGAGGACAACTACGTCATGCAGCGCTTCGTCCGCGCCGTGCTGGGCACCAACAACGTCGACCACTGCGCCCGGCTGTGCCACGCCTCCACCGTGGCCGGGGCCATAGCCTCCTTCGGCCAGGGGGCGATGAGCAACTCCTACGACGACCTGGAGCGGACGGGCCTCTTCTTCATCATCGGCTCCAACACCACGGAGTGCCACCCCATCATCGGGGCCATCGTCAAGAGGCGGGTGAAGTTCGATGGCGCCCGCCTCGTCGTCGCCGACCCCCGCTCTATCGAGCTCGCGGACTACGCCGACGTCCACCTGGCACAGAGGCCGGGCACCGACGTCGCCCTGCTGAACGGGCTCATGCACGTCATCATCAGGGAAGGGCTGGAGGACAGGGAGTTCATCGAGCAGCGCACCGAGGGCTACGAGGAGATGCGCCAGCTCGTAGAGAAATATACACCGGAGGCGGTCTCCGAGATAACGGGCGTCCCCGCGGCCGACATCGAGGCCGCCGCCCGCCTGCTGGGCGAGGCCGGGAGCGCCTGCGTGCTCTACGGCATGGGCATCACCCAGCACACCACGGGCACCGACAACGTGAAGAGCATCGCCAACCTGCTCATGCTCACCGGCAACATCGGCCGCGAGGGCACCGGGTTCAGCCCGCTCCGCGGGCAGAACAACGTGCAGGGGGCGTGCGATGTGGGGGCACTGCCCAACGTCTACCCCGGCTACCAGCGGGTCGACGACCCGGCGGTGAGGGAGAAGTTCGAGGCGGCATGGGGATGCACCTTGAGCGACCGCCCCGGGCTCACCGTCACCGAGATCGCCGATGCCGTGTACGGCGGGGGCATCAAGGGGCTCTACGTTCTGGGCGAGAACCCGCTCATGAGTGAGCCCAACCTCGAGCACACCAGGGCGGCATTCGAGCAGCTTGAGTTCCTGGTGGTGCAGGACATCTTCCTCTCCGAGACCGCCTGGCTCGCCGACGTCGTGCTCCCCGCGGCCGCCTTCGCCGAGAAGGACGGCACCTTCACCAACACCGAGAGGCGGGTGCAGCTCGTCCGGCAGGCGCTTGTGCCGCCGGGAGAGGCCAAGGCCGACTGGCAGATAATCGCCGACCTCGCGGCACACATGGGCGTGCCCTTCGGCTACCCCGACAGCGCCCAGGTCATGGAGGAGATCGCCGCTCTCGCCCCCATCTACGGCGGCATACGATACCAGCGCCTGGAGGGAGGGGGCCTGCAGTGGCCCTGCCCCGACACCTCCCACCCGGGGACGCCGTTCCTGCACAGAGACGGCTTCGCCAGGGGGCGGGGCAAGTTCCACGCCATCGAGTACATCCCACCGGCGGAGTCTATATCGACCAGCTACCCCCTCATCCTCACCACGGGGAGGATACTGGAGCACTGGCACACCGGCACCATGAGCCGGCGCGCCCGGGTGCTCTCCGAGCTCAAGCCCCACGGCTCCGTGGAGATGCACCCCACGGACGCATCACACCTGGGGCTCATGGAGAACGACGTGGTGGTGCTGGCCTCGGAGCGAGGGCGGCTGGAGACCATGGTCCACATCACCGAGAAGTCGCCGCCGGGGGTGGTATTCATGCCCTTCCACTGGCACGAGTCGCCAGTGAACCTGCTCACTAACAACGCCCTCGACCCGGTCGCCAAGATACCGGAGTTCAAGGTCTCGGCAGTGAGCGCCGTGCTCGCGGTGCTGGACCGGGCGGCACGGGACAACACCTTCCTCGCCCAGCTCGCGGAGAACCCCGCCGAGGCACTCAAGGACTACCCGCTCACCGCCGAGGAGAAGGCGGCGCTGGCCAGCGGCGACATCCGCCGCATAGAGTCCTGGCTGGGCAGGCTGGACGACAGGCTGCGGGCATGGCTGGCACTCAGGCTGTCCCAGGAGAAATGGTAGGAGGTCGCCGGGCCGCCTGGGACCGGGGCACGAACCGAGGTCGATGCAGGAAGACATCCCTGCAACCAGGCCCCGACGCCAGGCGGACGTATACAGGCGGCCGGGTAACGTGATGGAGGCGCCCTTGCGCCAGAGGAGGAAACAGTGCAGCACGCTATCGATACCCACAGGGTCCGGCCCACACCCTTGAGCGAGCGGGGACCGGTCGATGTCCTCATAGATAGCTACGCAGACAGGAAAGACCTGCTCATATCCCTGCTCCAGGAGATACAGGGGGAGCTCGGCTATCTGCCCAAGAGCGTGCTCTCGGAGACGAGCCAGCGGCTGGGCATCCCGCTGAGCCGGGTGTACGCCGTGGTCACCTTCTTCCGGGCGTTCAGCCTAAAGCCCAGGGGCCGCCACGTGGTCACCGTCTGCATGGGCACCGCCTGCCACGTGAAGGGGGCGAAGAGGCTGGTGGACAAGATAGAGAGG
>JAXHUE010000010.1:0-26508 GCA_034189655.1 Chloroflexota bacterium
CGGTGATGAAGGGCAGGTTGAGCTCTGTCTGCATGGTGGTGGACAGCTCGCACTTGGCCTTCTCCGCCGCCTCCTTGAGCCGCTGCAGGGCCATGCGGTCCTGGCGCAGGTCTATGCCCTGGTCCCGCTTGAACTCGTCGCACAGCCAGTTGGTGACGCGCTGGTCGAAGTCGTCGCCCCCCAGGTGGGTATCGCCGTTGGTGGACTTCACGTGGAAGGTGCCCTCGCCCAGCTCCAGGACGGAGATATCGAAGGTGCCGCCGCCCAGGTCGTAGACGGCGATGGTCTGGTCTTTCCTCTTGTCCAGCCCGTAGGCCAGCGAGGCCGCCGTGGGCTCGTTGATGATGCGCAGCACCTCGAGCCCGGCTATCTTGCCCGCGTCCTTGGTGGCCTGGCGCTGGCTATCGTTGAAGTAGGCGGGCACGGTTATCACGGCCTCGGTCACCTTCTCTCCCAGGTAGGCCTCGGCATCCGTCTTTATCTTCTGCAGTATCATGGCCGATATCTCGGGCGGGCTGTAGCTCTTGTCGCCCATGGTGACCCAGGCATCGCCGTTGGCGCTGTTCTCCACTATCTTGTAGGGCAGGAGCGCGCGGTCGTACTCCACCGACTGCTCCTTGAACTTGCGCCCCATTAAGCGCTTGATGCTGAAGATGGTGTTTTCGGGATTGGTGACGGCCTGCCGCCGCGCCACCTGCCCCACCAGACGCTCCCCGGTCTTGCTCACCGCCACCACCGAGGGGACGATGCGGCCCCCCTCGGCGCTGGGGATGACCGTGGGCTCACCGGCCTCCATCACCGCGGCACAGCTATTGGTGGTCCCCAGGTCTATGCCTATTACCTTCCCCATTTGGTCTCCTCCTCGCTATAGATGTACTCGCGGTGCCCGCGAGCATGAGCTCATGTTATGGAGGCATCCCCCGGCGGTGAGTCGCCCTCTTCCGCCCCTGCGCCCTCTCCCCCCCTGCCCACCTTCACCATGGTGGGACGGATGACCCTGTCGTGGAGCCGATAGCCCTTCTGTAGCTCCTCGACCACCATCCCCTCCTCGCCCTCCTCGTGCATCACCGCCTCGTGCAGGTTGGGGTCGAAGGGCTGGCCCTGGGCCTCTATCTCGTCCAGTCCCGCCGCCTCGAGGGCCGACCGCAGCTTGCGGTATATGAGCCTGATACCCTCCACCCACGTTAAGCCGGCGAGCCGCGCCGAGACGTTGTCCAGCGCCCGCTCCAGGTCGTCGAGCACGGGGAGCAGGTTCAAGATGAGCATGGCGTTGCCGAACTTGACGGTCTCTGCCTTCTCCTGCTCCACCCGCTTTTTGTAGTTTATCAGGTCTGCCTGTGCCCGTTGCCAGTTGGCCAGGTAGTCCTGCGCCCTCGCCCTCTCCTCGTCGAGGGCCCTCTGCAGCAACTCCACGCCCTCCGGCGTCTCTCCCTCACCCTGGGCCCCCGCGGGCACTTCCTCGATGTCTGGCCTCTCTTCGCCGTTGTCCACTATGACACCACCCAGTCCGGTAAATCTGTCCTATGTATAGAGCTCGGCGACGAGGTTGCTCATCACGGAGCCGATGTAGCCCACCGCCGAGATCGCCCTCTCGTATGGCATACGGGTGGGCCCCAGCACCCCCAGGACGCCGTCGACCTCGTCGGGGACTCCGTACCTGGCGATCACGACGCTGCACTCCCGCATGGCATCGTCCCTGTTCTCTGAGCCGATGATGACCTGTACCCCGCGCTCGGCGAGCTCCACGGGGATGATATCCTTCACCAGCCTGCGGTGCTCCAGCGCCTCCATGAAGCCCGCCACCTTGTCGCCGCTGGCGAACTCTGGCTGGGTGACGATGTGGTGCACCCCCTGTACCAGCGGCTCCTCGTAGCGCTGCCGGTCCTCCTCGTCCATGAGATGGACAACGATGTCCCTCACCTGGCTCTCGAGGGGGGACAGCGCCACGGTGTGAGCGATGATCTGTGGCTTGGTCATGTCCTTGAAACCATCGTTGAGCCTGCCGCAGATGGCGGAGAGCCCATCCTGGGAGATGGCCTCGTCGAAGGCGACGAGCTGCTGCCTGATCCTGGTCTCCTTGAGCAGCAGGATGAGCAGCGCCACGAAGTCCTGAACGGCCACCATGTCGAGGTGCCGAAACCGGGACGCCACCGGCTTGGCCGAGGTGACGATGGCCACGTTATGCACCATGCGAGAGAGCAGCACGGCCGCCAGGCGCGTCCACTGCTCCAGCTCCCTCTCCACCTGGTGAAACAGGTGGGATATCATGAGCTGCTCGGCCACCGGGACGCCGTGCTCCCGTATCAGTGCCTCCACGTAGTAGCGATAGCCCTTGTCGGTGGGGATGCCGCCCCCAGAGATATGACGCCTCTGGATGTAGCCCTCCTCCTCCAGGCGGGCCATGTCGTTGCGGATGGTGGCGGAGCTCACCCCCAGGCCGTACCTCTTCGCTATCTCCTCCGAGCCTATCGAGCTGGCCCGGGAGACATACTCAGAGACTATGATGCGTAGTACGTTCTCTTTCCTCTCTGAGAGCTCCATCGCCGTCCCCGTTAGCACTCTCGAAGCGAGAGTGCTAATCAATATTAACGCCCCGCCCTTCCCGTTGTCAAGAGGTTGACCTCTATCGTCCCGCTCTGCTATACTCTCGTCAGGTACCAGCGCACAGCTCGAAGGGATAGGACGTTAGTGCACGCTCGTATAACGGGGTGGGGCAAATACCTGCCCGAGAGAATACTCACCAACAGCGACCTGGAGAAGATGGTCGATACCTCGGACGAGTGGATCCTCTCCCGCTCCGGGATCAGGGAGCGGCGGATGGCCAGCGATGAAGAGGCCGCCTCTACCCTGGCCGCGGAGGCGGGTCGGCGGGCCCTTGAGGTGGCCGGCCTCTCGGCCGACGAGCTCGACCTCATCATCGTGGGCACCAACAGCCCCGACAAGATAAACCCGGCCTCGGCCTTCCTGGTGCAGAACGCCCTGGGCGCATCGAAGGCCGCTGCCTTCGACGTGGTCGCCGGCTGCTGCGGTTTCCTCTGCGCGCTCTCGGTGGCCTACCAGTTCGTCCAGAACGGCTCCTACCGGAACGTACTCGTCGCCGGCAGCGAGGTGCTCACCCGGCTCATCAACTGGGAGGACCGCACTACCTGCGTGCTCTTCGGCGACGGCGCCGGCGCCGTCGTGGTCCAGGCCAACGAGTCGGCCACCGACCTGCTCAGCTTCGTCATGGGGGCCAACGGCGCGGGTGCCCACGTGCTCTACATACCGGGGCCCTGCGACCGCCTGGCCGACGCGCCCGAAGACCGGAGGTACTACGTCATAATGGAGGGCAGGGAGGTCTTCAAGTTCGCCGTCACCACCATGCCCGAGGCCTCCCGCCAGGCAGTGCAGGCGGCCGGGCTCGAGATATCGGACATCGACCTCTTCATCCCCCACCAGGCCAACACCCGCATCATCGACTCGTCGGCAAAGGGACTGGGTATCTCCGCGGACAAGGTATTCGTCAACGTCGACCGCTACGGCAATCTCTCCGCGGCCTCCTGCGCGGTGGCCCTGTGCGAGGCCGTGGAGATGGGCAGGCTTACGCCGGGTGACCTGGTCGTGCTCGTCGCATTCGGTGCCGGCCTCTCGTGGGCGGCCTTGGTCTTGCGCTGGCAGCCAGGCACTTAAACACAAGTGAGGGATCAAACAAGGAGGATACTATGCAGCCACAGGCAAGGGCCATCACCATGGTGGACGCCCTCTTTCCCAATGCCACCCTGCTCCGCAATGTCCTGCTCGTCCTCTCTTTTAGCGCCCTGACGGCGCTCTCCGCCCAGATAGCCTTCTTCATCGGCCCGGTCCCCATCACCGGCCAGACCTTCGCCGTGCTGCTGGCCGGGGCGCTGCTCGGCGCAAGGCGCGGCGCACTCAGCCAGATCACCTACCTGGCTGCAGGGGCCATGGGCGCACCCATCCTCGCCGGCTGGCACGGAGGCCTCCCCTACATGATGGGCCCCACCGGCGGCTACCTCATCGGGTTCGTCGCTGCCGCCTTCGTGGTGGGTCTCCTCGCCGAGCGAGGCTGGGACCGCCGCGTCTGGACCACCGCCGCCGCCATGCTCATCGGCAGCATCGCCATCTACGCGTGCGGCCTGCTCTGGCTGACCCGCTTCGTCGGGGGCGGCTCGGTGCTCTCCGTGGGGCTGTACCCCTTCGTCATAGGGGACATCGCCAAGCTCGTCCTGGCATCGGTCTTGCTGCCCGGTGGCTGGGCGCTCTTGAAGCGGCTACAGCCTCTCTAGCGGCGGGGCTTACCTTACAGAGGCCATCGCGGGGAAAAAGGGGCACAGAGGGCAGGGCTAGCCTGCCCTCCACGCGGGGCGCGGGTGCGGCCGCGGGCCCAGGGGCATCCAGGTGACATAATACATTGCGGCAGCTCTTGAAGATATGGAGATAACGTGGCTCGGTCACTCCTGCTTTCGCGTCAAGGGGAAGGAGACCACCCTGGTCACCGACCCCTACGATGAAAGCATCGGCTACCCCATGACCAGGCCCAAGGCGAACATCTGCACCTCGAGCCATGCCCACCCCGGGCACGGCGCCCTCGACTCCGTAGCCGGCGAGCCGCGCCTGGTGCACGGCCCCGGAGAGTACGAGATAGCGGGCATATTCATCACCGGCATCGGCACCTTCCACGACGCCGAGGGCGGCAGGGTGCGGGGCAAGAACACCGCCTACCTCATCGAGATGGAAGAGGTCACGCTGTGCCACCTGGGCGACCTGGGCCACGTGCCCACGGCGGAGCAGGTGGAGGAGTTGAGCAGCACCGACGTGCTGTTCATACCTGTGGGCGGGGTCTCTACCATAGATGCCGCCGTCGCCGCCGAGGTGGTGCGACTGCTCCAGCCCCGCATCGTCATCCCCATGCACTACAAGACCGAGGCGCTGCGCTTCGAGCTGGAGCCCATAGACCGCTTCTTGAAAGAGATGGGGATAAAGGAGGCCCTGGCACAGCCCAGGACATCGGTGACCAAGAGCGGCCTCCCCGAAGAGGCCCAGGTCGTCCTGCTGGACTACCGGGCTTAAATCGGGCCCTGCCCCCAGGCGATAGGGGCACCACTTCTCATCCAGGAGGGCCGGGCGCAGGGGGTACACGCCTTCCCGTTTCGGGCCCGGCCAGGCAAAGACAAAAGAGAGCGCCCCGATGGTTCTCCGTCGGGGCGCTCTTCGATTCTCCTCACCTAGAAGCGGGCAGGAGGCTGGCCCGGCCTACCTCGCCACATCAGGATGATGACCGCGATGACGGCTCCGGCGAGCAGGGTGCCGATGGCGATGAGGGCCCACACCCACGCCGGTGTGCCCGGCGGGGGCTCCTCAACAGGCTCCACCATGACGGTGAAGGTCCCCACGTCGCTCCACGGCGACTGGGTGCCCACGCCTATGGCGCGCACCCGCCAGTAGTAGGTCTGCCCCCAGTTCAAGGGCACCACGCACTGGTAAGACTCGTACGGCCCCAGTGCGTTGTCGCCGGTCTTGTCGAGGCCGGGTACCAGGTCACCGGACTCGAAGTCGGAGTCGGTGGCCACCTGGAACTCGTAGTTTATGGTGTCCACCAGGCCGCTCCACTCGAACACCGGCTGCCGCGAGACGTTGATGGCCCCCGCGGCCGGGCTCTCCAGCGTGGGACGGGCCACTCCCGGCCCCAGCGACGTGGTGAACGACCAGCCGTCAGACCAGGCACTGGCCAGAGGGTCTATTACCCTCACCCGCCAGAAGAAGGTGGTGCCCGGCCACAGATTGATGGACTGCACCGTGCCCTCGGTGGCGCCGCTCGAGGCCGCTATCACCGTGGTGAAGTCCCCATCGAGGGCGATCTCGTACTCGTACCAGTCGGCGGAGGTGATGTCCTCCCACGAGAGCACTACCCGCGCCAGGTCCTGCGCCTCGATGATGGTGCCGGCGCTCGAGCCATCCGCCGGGGAGACCAGCGTGACCTTGGCCGACAGGGTGTCCTCGAAGATGAGCAGGAGCGACACCAGGGCATCGTTGTCCCAGACCGGCATCACCAGGATGTTGGAGCCCTCCACCGCCTGGGTCTGCCAGGGGAAGAGGTCCTGCCCCTGGTGGGGCAGCCGCTGGTCCATGATCTCCCAGAAGATGTCGCCGCGCTCAAGCTCGGTGGGATTCACGGTGCGGAATATGCCACCGGTGTGCTGGCCTGCGTCTGCCCACCACCCGGTGACGTACAGTGTGCCGTCGGTGGCGCACACCAGCCCGGTGACATCTATCTCTGAGAAGTCGACATCGACGTCACTGGGGTCGAGGATCTCGTCCCACACGGAGCTGGCCTCGATATCGAAGCGCCACACGTTGCCGGTGCCATCGTCGACGGCACCGGTGCCGTCGATGTCGTCCAGGTAGCGTCCGCCGCCGGAGAACACGCCGGCGTAGACGATCTCGTTGACATCGTAGTCGGTGTCGAGGTCCACCAGCAGCCAGGAGCCCTGGGCGCCGGGGATGGAGGGCCCCACCTGCTCCACGGTGACGCCGTCGTCGTCGGAGAGGTAGACCTTGCCCTCGTCGGTGCCCACCAGGATGTCGCTGCCCACCTCTATAGAGGTGACGGCGACCGCACCCGGTATCTCGCTGTCGTCGGGCTTCTGCCAGCTATCCCCCATGTTCTCGGTGCGCCACAGCACGCCGTTGTTGTCCCCCAGCAGCATGCTGGTATAGCTCAGCATCTCCAGGGACATGATCCTGTTGGCGTCGGCGGGCCCGGCGATGCGCCACATGAACGTGGTACCGCCGTTATCTGACTCTATCATGGTGGTGGTATCTGGCTGGTTCCACGGGAAGAGCAGTATGCCCGGGTCACCAGGCCAGCCGTCGGCGACCTCTACCCCGTCGAAGTAGAGGAAGGGCTCGCCCAGGCCCGGTGCACCGCTTAATGAGTAGCTGTAGGTGCGCTCCCACCTGCTGCCGCCGTCGGCGGTCTGCCACAGGCTGGCGTCGATGACAGCGCCCTCGTCGGAGCCCTGGCCGACGAAGAACAGCGTCTGGTCGCTGGAGTAGCTGGGCGAGGCGTCGCTGTAGCTCACCACCTGGTCACCCTGGACGTCCACCAGCCCCCGCTGGTTCCAGTAGTAGCCCAGGGGGGTGAGGCCGGTGGCGGAGAAGGCGCTGTCTACACCGCGGGTGCCGCAGTAGGCGCCGCTCCCCTGGATGACGTAGGCCTCTACCAGGCCGAAGCCCATGACATCGGTGCCGTAGAGGCTGGTGAGGCCCCACTCCGAGCCGGTGGGCCGCTTGCTCGACGGGTACCACAGTGCGCCGCTGTCGTCGGTGTAGTGCACGGTGGCCGCCTGGTAGCCGCCGATGCCTATGAGGTCCAAGACCTCGGTACCGGCGATGATGGAGGCGGCATTGGTGGTGCCCGATACCGCTATCTGCCAGATGTTGGTCTCGGTGTAGTTGGTGCCCACGGCGCCGCCCACGTTCAGGTCCACGGCGTTCGTCGCGAAGCCGGCGTTGCTGGGCGTGGCCTTGTAGACGTCGCCCAGGAAGGGCCACAGGTCGAAGTCGGCGGGGTCGTTGGAGCAGATGCCCACGTACACCGAGTTGAGCCCGCCGAGGACCGAGGACGCGTAGTCGGAGCCGGCCCCGATGCTGGCCCGGTAGGTGTTGTTTAAGTCGATGCCGTCCTGGTCCTTGAAGTACACGATGCCCCGGTTATCGCCGAAGTCGTTATCGCTCAGCTGGGTGGCGAGGGCGGTGAAGCCCAGGCCGTCCGCATCGCAGCCCACCGCGGTGATGACCTCCTCCGCTGCGTAGTTGAGCAGCGCCACATCAAGCACGTTCACGTCGCCATCGCCCCAGTCGGCTATCTGGTCCTCTATGTTACGCTCGTCCCAGAACGTGGTGTAGCGGTAGACGTCGGGGTCGCTGGGGCCGCCGGCCACGCACCAGGGGTCTATCACGTCGGTCACCGCGGGCCCGTTGGTGGTGTCCCAGGCCACCACTCGCTCCTCGTCGCTCCACCACGTGCCCACTGCCACCACCAGGCTATCGTTCTCGTCGAGGGCCACGTCCATCGAGGTGATGGTATCGGTGCCATCGTCGCCCACCGTCCCCGGGACCGCCTCCAGCATGTCCCAGGTGACGCCGCGGTCGCGCGAGATGTACACGAAGTACTTGGTGGTCACATAGACGGTATCGGTGTCCTCCCAGTCCGGGGCCACCACGATGTCAACGATGGGGCTGAAGTCCTGGTCCAGGTTCTGCCCGGTGTGGAAGTCGCTGGCCCACACGTACTCTGCGAAGGCGGTGCAGTCCTGGTCGCGTATCTTGGCCATTGGGTTTGCCCACGAGTAGCCATCGTCGGTGGAGCGGAACAGGTAGTTGTTATACGCCCGCAGGCCGTCGGTGAAGGTGCCCACGTCCTCCTCGGTGAGGTCATAGGTCCCCATCACCACGCCGGCGCCGTAGCCCAGCACCTCGATCTCGCCGTCGGTGGCATCGCTGGCACCGGCATCGACGGCGATATCCTCGATGTCGAGCACGCCGGTATCAGGAGCGAGGTCTACCTCTATGATGGTACACATCTCGGTGTCTTCTGGCACGGTCACCTCGACGGTGTTGCCGGTGTTGTCGTCCTGGTCAGTGTAGGTTATGTCCACCACCAGGTCGCCGTCCTCGATATCGTCGGTGACGTGCACTACTATGGCGGTGGGCTCCATGCTCACCGCAGCGAAGTGGGTATCGCCGTTGGGAGACATGGCGATAGGGCCGACATCGCTATCGGTGAAGATGACGTAGTCGCCGGCACGTCCCGGCTCCGGTATGTTCACCTCGGTCCACTCCAGCAGTCCTGGGCTCGCGGAGGCCTTGCTGGGTGCTATGCCGGCCGAACCCAGGCCCGCTACCAGCGCCAGTGCCAGCACCACTGCGGCTATCCTGGGCATGATCCTGCTCATAGTGTTGTCCTTTGCCATGAGGAATGCCTCCATCCCTTGCGTATTACAACCGCACGCGGTGGCCTACGCCACTTCCTGCGGCCTTCACGTCGATTTAAAGCTCGTGCCCGAGCCTCCTACATCGGAGACCTCCTTCCTTCGTCGAGCCCAAGACTACGGGGTCAATTCGCTATGTGTAACACATCTGGAGAGATATGTCAAGCCCTTTTCGGGTCAAAAAGCATAAAGGAATGCTAAAATACTATAGAAAAATATCAAAAAGGTAATGAGTGGCGGTGTCCAACTGCCCTGGGGGCCACCTGGGGCGGGGATGTGTGTGCTGCCTGCCACCTCGGGCAGCGTGAAAAAAGATGCCCCCCGATCGCTCGGGGGGCATCTAAGGTCTACCTAAGGGGTAGCTGGTTTATGCCGGTCGCCTCGTCTGCACGATGAGCACTATCACCACCAGGGCGAGAATGGCACCTATCACGATCAGCACCCAGACCCACACCGGCGTACCCGCCGCCGCAGGCTCGAATGCCGTGGTGAAGGAGCCCGTCGCGCTCCAGTTGCTTGCCTGAGTAGCGCTCATTGCCTTGACGTGCCAGAAGTACGTAGTGCCGGCGACAAGCTCTGTGCTGGACTGGTAGGCCTGCTGGTCGCCCAGAGTGACGTCGACCACTATGTACACGGTGTCAAAGCTCGGGTCAGTGGATACCTGGATCTGGTAGCTATCGGCCCAGCCCAGGGCGCTCCACTCGAAGGTAGGTGCCAGCGAAACGCCGGTGGCACCAGCAATCGGTGCCTCAAGCTTCGGAGCAGCGGTCTCGGTCCCGATGACCGTGGTGTAGCTGTAGCCACCATCAACGGGGCTCCACGGGCTCAGCACCGGCCAGATGACGCGCACCCGCCAGAAGTACTGGAACCCGTTCTCCAGGCCAGTGACCTGGGCGAAGCCGTTGGTGGTGAAGCCCTCGGCGACGAGGGTGGTAAACCCGCTATCGTCGGAGACCTGCCACTGGTAGGTTACCGCTGCGCTGGACTGCACATCCTCCCAGTCGATGATGACGTTGACGTTATCGCCTACCATGGCACCGACGTTGGTCGAGGCATCGGCCGGAGCGACCAGGGTCGGCCCGTGCTGGCAGAGGATATCCTCGTACATCATGATCTTGGGTATGATGCGGTCGTCAGCTTCCTCAAGCTTGATGTCGATGGACCACAGGTGAGTGGTGCCGGGGACTGCATCGACGAACATGAAGCCCGTCCTGTCCTGCATGCCCTGGTTGGCGTTGTCCCACTCGGTCACGTGGAGTGTGCCATCGAGGCAGCGGAACATGCCGCCCCAGGTGAACCTCTCCCAGTAGTCATCGTAGAGGCCGAAGGGTGCGTAGATGGTGTTGTAGGGCCCGACATCGAGGTCGGTGAACCACAGCCATCGCTCCTCGTCATCCCAGTCGGGCGGAGGGGCCATGGCGATGATGTCCTGCCAGCTCACCAGGGTGTCCCAGGAGGCTGACTGCGGGTCCAGGGTATCAACCTCGGCGCGGTAGAGGCCTGCCTCGCCGTAGTCCTCCAGGATCCACTCGTCGATGTCGTCGTCCCACGCGTAGTAGTCGAGCTGGGCGCTGGCGGCAGCGTAGACGGTGAAGTTGTCAGTGCCCCAGCCGTTGTCGAAGTCGCACATCACCGGGTTGATGTACTCCTGGTACTCATCGCCGCTCATCTCACCGCCGGTATCGGCGACCTCAGGCCCTACCTGGACGAACAGCTCCTCGGCGCCGTCGCAGGAGAGCCACACCTTCGCAGCGCCCTCATCTTGGTCGAAGGTGGCGGCGAGCACGCACTTGTCCGTAGCCATCGCGCCGGTATTGCTGAAGATGGGCGATACGTTCAGGTCGGTGACGTGCTCGTTTTCGGTGATGACGCCGTCGGTCCAGCTTGCGCCGCGGTTGCCCGTCTTGTAGACGTAGCCTATCTCAGTCCCGTAGAGCACGGTCTGGTAGTCGGCCGGGCACAGGGTGGACGGAACGGCATCGCCCTGCTGGTTGAGCGGCATGTTGCTGAACGGCAGCCAGGTGTTGCCACTGTCGGGGGTGAAGAAGATGTGGTCACTGGTTGCGTCCATCAAGGACTTGCCGCCCAGCAGGAAGGCGTGGCCGGTGGCCGGGAAGTCGGGGCTGGTCTCAACGGTCCATATCTCGTCTGCCCAGGCATAGGTGAACTCGTAGACCGGGCCCTCGTAGTCCACTGCCTGCTCGACGCGCAGGCCAGAGGAGTACCACATGCCCTGCCACAGCACGCGCTCCCACTCCACGCTGTTCACCTCGGACTGGCGCCACATGCTCTGCCCGCCATAGTCGGACTCGTCGTAGGCCCAATAGCTGTAGGTGGTGAAGAAAAAGGTGTTGTCGGGGCCGGTGGCGTATGCCTGCGAGGCCGATATGGAGGTGGGGACTGCTTCGTACCAGCCGTATTCCAGGATGTTGGAGCTGTAGACGATGTCGTCCACCAGGCCGGTGCCGTGCCAGGCCCAGCCCAGGGCGCCCAGGTAGCCCCTGGAGAAGGCGCTCATGGTGTCGTCGTCGTCAGCAGTGGAGGCAAAGGCATCGGTGCCGTCCCACCACACGAAGCACCTCTCGTAGGTGTCGATGAGAGAGTTGCCCGAGGGCGGGTTCATGCTGGGGTTCCAGTTGGGGGAAACCCTCAGGTTAGAGCCGTAGGCTACCTGGGCCTGGTCGCCGCCGCTCCACGGGTCGGCGAGGCCGACCAGCGCCTCGACGAAGAGGCTGGAGCCGTTGACCGCGATGGTATCGCAGTCTACATCGGCGCCACCCAGCAGGTTGAGGCGTACTGACCTGCCGCCCATGGTGCCGGAGGTGAGCCAGTTCTCGGCGCGCCAGGCGTCTCCGCCTGCCCCGCCGCCGCAGTCGACCACCACGTAGGTGTAGGGGCTGGACTGCCAGTGGTAGTCACCGGGGAAGTCCAGCCGCGCCCACTCGGCGGCTACCGTGGACGGTGCACCGGTGTACATCGGTGCGTCCCAGTTCTCGATGCCCCAGGTGCCGTACTGGCCGGCATAGGTGGTGACTATCGTGGTGTCAGCACCAATCGCAGCAGCCAGCGGGCTGGGGTGAGCCGCGTTGACGTCGTACGGGTGGTAGTAGGACACGGCCACGATCACCAGGTCGCCGGGGGCCTGTGCCTGTACGTAGTTGGGGGAGAAGGCGACCTCGTAGGCCGGGAAGTCATTGGTCGCCGCCGGGGCGTTGCCCAGCTCCATGTCCAGCCAGAGGCCCACGCCCTCCAGGTTGTAGGTGAAGACGCCGTCGCGGTCGCCGCCGGCAACGCCGACCACGGCCACGTACTCGTCACAGGTGGGGCAAGTGCTGGGGCATGGCGCCACGTCCAGCGAGGTCTGGTCGCCTTGGCCCGGGTCCACTCCCGGTGCGTCGGTGGAGGTGCGGTAGAAGTTGTCACCGCCGTCCATGGAGTAGTACAGGTGCTCCGGGGTAATGAAGTAGATCCACCCCGGGTGCGAGTAGCCGGGCGCCATCACCACGTCGACGATGGGGCCCGCGTCGTCCTCGGGGAGGGTCCAGCCCAGGGTCCAGTGATATCCGTTATCGCTGGATATCATTATCGCCCAGACGCTGTCCCCAAGGGTGGTGCCCCATCGGTCTGCGCTCTCGTCGGTAACGGCGCAGGCTATGGTGCCATCATCGCCGCGGTCAAAGGCGGCGGCATCGGCGTCCGGCATGAGGGTGTAGCCCGTCATGCTGGGCATAGGCATTCCGATATGCCTGTCGCTTGTGAGAGCGGCGCTTGCGTCCTCATTGGTGTTTGGGGCCACAACGGCGGCCATGGAGAACACCAGGGCCAGGGCCACAAACACCATCACAATACTTGGTAGCTTTCCTTTCATCCATCCTCCTTATTTGCGCGGATTTATGCCAAAGGAATCCGCATTTCAATCTCAATCTACTATCGGTTCACCTCTCACCCCCCTCCTCTAGATGACTGGCCTCTGGTTTCTGTAAAGAGAAAAGCCAACCCGCACTTGGTGTCCGCTCGGTTAGCCTTCCCTTTAACCCTCGACCTTAATATATACCACTCCGCTGCACAACAGACAGAGCAGCACACCCCGTCCTCTGCGCGCGGATTTGTGGTATCCTACAACAATAACGAGCGATTGTCAATACCCGTATCTACGGATATCCCAGCCAGGTTCCACCCAGCTTGGGTAATAGTATACGGTTTCGCGCCCGTTGTCAAGCCCCGCCGCCTTTGCGCTGTCAAGGCCTCTGGCTATGGACGGCTACATCTCCCTGGCAAGGGTGGCCAGGAACTCGGCGTTGTTCTTGGTCTTGGCCATGCGCTCCAGTATCCGCTCCGTGGCCTCGGTGGGGCTCTGGGAGTTGGAGGCCACCAGGTTGGCCATGCGGCGCAAGAGCCATACCTTCTGCAGGGTGTTCTCGTCGAGGAGCAGCTCCTCGCGCCTGGTGCCGCTGCGCATGATGTCCATGGCGGGGAATATGCGGCGCTCGGCGAGCTTGCGTTCCAGGTGGAGCTCCATGTTGCCGGTGCCCTTGAACTCCTCGTAGATGAGCTCGTCCATGCGGCTGCCGGTATCTATCAAGCAGGTGGCGATGATGGTGAGGCTGCCCCCCTCCTCGGTGTTGCGCGCCGCGCCGAAGAACCGCTTGGGCGGGTACAGGGCCACCGAGTCGACCCCCCCGGAGAGGGTGCGGCCGCTGGGGGGGAGGGCCAGGTTGTAGGCGCGGGTCAAGCGGGTGATGGAGTCGAGGAGTATCATCACGTCCTTGCCGTTCTCCACCAGGCGCTTCGCCCGCTCCAGGGCGAGCTCTGCCACCCGGGTGTGGTTCTCCACCGGCTCGTCGAAGGTGGAGCTGATGACGTCGCCCTTGACCGAGCGCTCCATGTCGGTGACCTCCTCGGGGCGCTCTCCTATGAGACACACCATGAGGTGGATATCGCTGTAGTTGGTGGCGGTGCCGTTGGCGATGTGCTTCAACAGGATGGTCTTGCCCGCCTTGGGCGGGGACACGATGAGGCCGCGCTGGCCGCGACCTATGGGGGAGATCATGTTCAGGAGGCGGGTGGAGAGGTTCGTCGGGGCGGTCTCCATGTCGACGAACTTGTTGGGAAAGATGGGGGTCAGGCCATCGAAGTTGGGGCGGCCCTTGGCCTGCTCAGGGTCGATGCCGTTTACCGCCTCCACACGAAGCAGGCTGTAGTACTTCTCACCGTTCTTGGGCGGCCTCACCTGGCCGGTGACCATGTCGCCGCTCCTCAAGCCGAAGCGGCGGATCTGGGACTGGGAGACGTACACGTCGCCCGATCCCGGCCTCAACCCGTTTAGGCGCAGGAAGCCGTAGCCATCGTCCATGATGTCGAGCAGGCCGCCGCTCAAGGTGTTGCCCTGGAGCTCGGCATAGGCCTGGAGCAGCCTCAAGATGAGGTCCTGCTTTTTTAAGGTGCTGTAGCCTGATATGCCCAGCTCGCGGGCGGTATCCATCAACTCCTCTCTTGTCTTTGCATCCAGCTCCACGATATTCATGCTCATCGTTTGCTCACCTTCTTCCAGTCCTCGGCGAAGCGAGTTATTCCGATATCAGTCAAGGGATGACGTATCATCTGCATGAGCACATTGTAGGGCACGGTGGCGATGTGGGCCCCGGCCTTGGCCGCCTCGATCACGTGCAGGGGGTGGCGCAGGCTCGCGGCGATGACCTGCGTGGACAGGTCGTAGCGGCGGAAGACCTCGACGATATCGGCCACCACGTCCATCCCCCGGTGCCCGATCTCGTCGATACGTCCCACGAAGGGACTCACGAACGTCGCCCCGGCGAGGGCGCCCAGCAGCGCCTGGTTCACCGAGAAGCACAGCGTGAAGTTGGTCCTCACGCCCTCACTGGAGAGCTGGGCGATGGCCTCGAGCCCTGCCTCCGACGCCGGTATCTTGACGGCGACGTTGGAGGCCAGCGCCGCGAGCTCACGGGCCTCTGCCACCATCCCCTGGGCCTCCAGGGAGAGCACCTCTACGCTGTTGGGGCCGGGGACCAGGGAGCAGACCTCCCGGACGACAGACTGTATGTCGATGCCCCCCTCCCTGGCCACCAGGCTGGGGTTGGTGGTCACTCCGCTCACCACGCCCATGCGCGCGCCGTGCCGGATATGCTCGATGTTTGCGGTATCTAAAAATATACGCACTTCTCTCCTCCTGGCCCGCGACCGGGACACCGACGCCAGTCGCCGTCCCCGCGCGATATCGAGACAAGGCCTACAGCAGTTGCTGCTGTTTTCCGTCGCGGACTACGGCCCTGGCCACCCCGATGAAGTCCCTGATCAGGGGGTGGGGGCGGTCGGGCCGCGAGCGAAACTCGGGGTGAAACTGGGTGCCCATCATGAACGGGTGGTCGCGGATCTCGCTTATCTCCACCAGGGTGCCGTCCGGTGAGAGGCCACTGAAGGCCATCCCCGCCCGCTCCAGCACCTCGCGGTACTCGTTGTTCACCTCGTAGCGGTGGCGATGTCGCTCGTATACCACGGGCTCGCCGTACGCCTCTGCCGCCCGGGTCCCCTTGACAGGGTGACAGGGATAGGAGCCCAGCCTCATGGTGCCCCCCATGTCCTCCACGCCGCGCTGCCCCGAGAGCAGGTCGATGATGGGGTAGTGGGTCTCGGGATCGAACTCGGTAGAGTTGGGCTCCGGGGAACCGAGCGCGTAGCGCGCGAACTCAATGACCATGGCCTGCATCCCCAGGCACAGGCCCATGTAGGGTATGGCGTTCTCGCGGGCACAGCGCGCCGTCGTCACCATCCCTTCGATACCCCTCACGCCGAAGCCGCCGGGGACGACGATGCCACTCACCGAGCGCAGCAGCGCGTCGCCGGCGTCGCCCTCCACTGCCTCGGAGTGTATCCAGTGCAGCTCCAGGTCGAGGCCGTGGTAGCCTGCGGCGTGGTGCAGCGCCTCGCGCACCGAGATGTATGAGTCCTGGAGCTCCACGTACTTGCCGACGATGGCGATGGGCAGCCGCTCCTTGGGGACCTTCATCGCCGCCACCATGTCCCGCCACTCGCTCAAGTCCTGCCCCCGCGCCGGCAGGTGGAGCATGTCCTGCACCAGTTGCCCCATGCCGTCATCGTCGAGGACCAGGGGCGTCTCATATATTATGGGCAGCGTGGGCAGGGCGAACACCGCCCGCCGCTCCACGTCGCAGAAGAGGGCGATCTTGTTCCTGATATCGTCGGTTATGGAGTGATCGGCGCGGCACACGATGATATCGGGCTGGATACCGATGCGCCGCAGCTCGTTCACGCTGTGCTGGGTGGGCTTGGTCTTGAGCTCCCCCGTGGAGGAGAGATAGGGGAGAAGGGTGACGTGGACGTAGAGCACGTTGTCCCGCCCCACATCGCTCCTCATCTGGCGGATGGCCTCCAGGAAGGGCAGACCCTCTATGTCGCCCACGGTACCGCCGATCTCTACTATGACCACCTCGGCCCCGCTCTCCTGGGCCACGTGGCGGAAGCGCTCCTTTATCTCGTTGGTGACGTGGGGCACCACCTGGATGGTACCGCCCAGGAAGTCCCCCCGCCTCTCCTTGGTGATGATGGAGCTGTAGACCTGCCCCGTGGTCACGCTGGAGGCGTTGGTCAGGTTGATATCGATGAAGCGCTCGTAGTGACCGAGGTCGAGGTCGGTCTCGGCGCCGTCCTGGGTGACGAAGACCTCTCCGTGCTGGTAGGGGGACATGGTCCCCGGATCGACGTTGATGTAGGGGTCCAGCTTCTGTACCGATATCGAGATCTGGCGACTCTTCAGTATCCTCCCGATAGAGGCGACGGTGATACCCTTGCCCACCGAGCTTACTACACCGCCAGTCACGAATATGTACTTTGCCATGCCCTACGGGTTCCTCTGGGGGAAAGTGAGCGACGAAATAGAGGTTTCCTTATTAGTTATCGCTGACAAAAGGGCTAGCCGCGCGCAGGAAAAGGGACTTATCCTTAAAGAGGGATACCCCATACATGCTTACGAGGGGTATGCTTCTCTGGGTTTTTCATTATACCCCCGCCTACGGATAATGTCAATACTGCAACGGTACTATCCCTCGCGGGGCCTGCCGCGGCCCTAGCTCCCAGCCATGGCCCCGCCCGCGGCGCCTCCCTTCTCTCGCCTGGGAAACTGTGCTATAATCTGGTTGCTTTCACGAGAAATTCACCTGAAAGAGCGAGCAATGGCGAGGAGAATTGCTATCATCGGTCTGGGACTGATTGGGGGCTCGATGGGCCTGGCGCTTAAAGCGGCCCGCGGCGACGCCGTCGAGGTGGTGGGGTTCGCCCGCCGGCCCCAGACGGCTGCCCGTGCCCTGGAGATGGGCGCCGTCGACCGCACCGCCGACGACATGTGCGCCGCGGTGGCTGCCGCCGACGTGGCCATCGTCGCCACCCCGGTCCTGGCGATAGCGGACATCCTGGCCCACGTCTCCTCCGCCCTCGCCGAGGGTGCCGTCGTCACCGACGTGGCCAGCACCAAGGCCCAGGTGATGCGGTGGGCCGCGGATGCCCTGCCGCCGTCGGTGAGCTTCATCGGCGGGCACCCCATGGCGGGCAAGGAGCAGGCGGGCATCGAGGCCGCCGACGGCGCGCTCTTCCGCGGCTGCACCTACTGCCTGGTGCCGGGCACGGGCGCCGCCCCCGGTGCACTGGAGGCGGTGAAGGGGCTGGCGCAGGACATCGGGGCCAACCCCCTCGTCATCGATGCCGACCGCCACGACCTACTCGTCGCCGGCGTAAGCCACCTGCCGCTGGTGCTCGCGGCGGCGCTGGTCGCGGCCACGACGCAGAGCCCAGAGTGGCCGCAGATGGCGGCCCTGGCCGCCACCGGCTACCGCGACACCACCCGGCTGGCCTCGGGTGACCCCAGGATGGGCCGCGACATCTGCCTGACCAACGGAGAGCACATTGTCCACTGGCTCGACGCCTATGCCGGCTGGCTCCAGGAGGTGCGCCGCCTGGTGAGCCAGGGCAGCGACGGGCTGGAGCAGTTCCTGGTCCGGGCGCAGGAGGAGCGGGAGCACTGGCTCAAAGAGACTCACACCATGAAGGGACGCGTGCCGCCATGGAGCAGCGAGTAGCGGCGTGCCCCCGCCTCGAGGGGCAGGTGGTGCCGCCGGGCGACAAGTCGATATCACACCGCGCCGCCATACTGAACAGCATCGCCAGCGGCCAGGCCCGGGTGGACAACGTCTCCCCCGGCGCCGACTGCCTCTCCACCATGGGCTGCCTGCGCGGGCTGGGTGTCGAGATCGCCATCGAGGGGAACGGCGTGAGCATATGCGGCCGGGGCAGAGGGGGCATCGTGGAGCCCCAGGACGTGCTCGACGCCGGCAACAGCGCCACCACCATGCGCCTCCTCGCCGGGCTCCTCGCGGCACAGCCATTCTTCTCCGTGATCACGGGCGACCACTCGCTGCGCTCCCGTCCCATGGGGCGGCTCATCCAGCCGCTGCGCCAGATGGGCGCCGAGCTGCGGGGCCGCGGCGGCGACTCGCTGGCCCCCCTGGCCATCAAGGGCGGCACCCTGAAGGGGATAGCCTACCACCCGCCGGTGGCGAGCGCCCAGCTCAAGTCGGCCGTCCTCATCGCCGCCCTCTTCGCCGAGGGGGTCACGGTAGTGGAAGAGCCGGCGCCCTCGCGCGACCACACCGAGCGCATGCTCGAGGCCATGGGGGCCCACATCAGGCGCGACGGGGCGCGGATAGAGCTCCAGCCGGGGGCTGCGCTCTCTCCCCTCGACTGCCGCGTGCCCGGCGACATAAGCGCCGCCGCCTTCTGGCTGGTGGCGGCGGCCATCCACCCCGATGCCGTGGTCACGGTGTCCAACGTGGGGGTGAACCCCTCCAGGACGGGCATCCTCGATGTCCTCCGCGACATGGGGGCCCGTATCCAGGTGACCAACGAGCGCACCGAGGGCAACGAGCCCGTTGCCGACATCACGGCGCGGTCGAGCGAGCTGGTGGCCACCTCCCTGGGGGAGAGCACCATCCCGCGCATCATCGACGAGGTGCCCATCATCGCCCTCGCCGCCTCCTTCGCCCGCGGCACCACCACCATCCGCGATGCCGCCGAGCTCAGGGTGAAGGAGAGCGACCGCATCGCGACGACGGCCAAGGAGCTCGCCAGGCTGGGGGCGCACATCGAGGAGCTGCCCGACGGCATGGCGGTGCACGGCGGGAGGAGGCTCACCGGCGTGGTCTGCGAAAGCCACGGCGACCACCGCCTGGCCATGATGCTGGGCATAGCCGCCCTGGTCGCCGACGGGGAGACCGTGATTGCGGACGCCGGGGCAGCGGCGGTATCGTATCCCGGCTTCTGGCGAGACCTCGGGCTGCTGTGCCGCACGTAGACGCGGCCCGCTGTTACATCTACAGCGAGCCGTAGTTATAAGCGAGGAAGGGGGTTTGCAGCGCCGCCCCGGAGAGGTGCCGGACGGCGAAACGTCACAATGAACACAGAGCTTATCCACATCGGTTTTGGCAATGTCCTGGCGATAAACCGGGTCATCGCGATGGCCTCCCCCAACTCGGCCCCCACCAAGCGCATGGTGCAGGAGGGCAAGGCCAGTGGGATGCTCATCGACATGACCAACGGCAGGAGGACCAAGGCAGTCCTGATCATGGACAGCGGCCACATCGTCTTAGCCGCCATCGCCCCCGAGACCATCGCCGGCAGGCTCACCGTGAGCCGGGGGGGCCTGGTCTGACCCCGGGAGGGGAGAGACCGCCGCTCCTCGTCGTCCTCTCCGGCCCCTCCGGCGTGGGCAAGGACGCAGTGCTGGCGAGGCTAAAGGGGCAGGGGGGCCTTCACTTCGTGGTGACGGCGACCACGCGCCCGCAGCGGGCGGGGGAGGTCGATGGGGTGGACTATCGCTTCATCTCCCGCGAGCGGTTCGACGAGATGGTGCAGGGGGGGGAGTTCCTGGAGTGGGCCCAGGTATACGGAAACTGGTACGGTGTGCCGCGGCGGGACGTGGAGCAGGCGCTCACGGAGGGGCGCGACGTCATCATCAAGGCCGATGTCCAGGGTGCCGCCACCATACAGCGGGCGGCGCCCGGGGCGCTCCTCATCTTCCTGGCACCGCCCTCCATGGAGGAGCTCACCGAGCGCTTGACGCAGCGCAAGACCGAGTCCACCACCGACCTGGCCACCCGCATCGAGACGGCCCGTGAGGAGATGGGCCGCATCGCCATGTTCGACTACGTGGTTATCAACGAGCAGGACCGCATAGATGCCGCCGTGGCCCAGATTTGCGCCATCGTCACCGCGGAGAAGTGCCGGGTGCGGCCCCGGGCCGTGGAGCTACAGTGAGCGGTAGGTCTCCTGGAGGAGCAGGGCGTCCTCTTCCAGGTTGGGGCTCTCGCATATTATGAGCCCCCCGGCACCCAGCTCCTTGAGCGCCCGCAGCAGCTCCACGTAGCTCATATCCGACTGCTCCATGTTCAAGTGCCTCACCTCGCCCTTGGCCCCGTACTGTATCCCCGACATGTGGATGTGCATGGTGTCCAGGGCCCCCCTCCCCAGGGCGGCCTCTACCTGCCGCAGCATGGCGACGAAGTCCGGGTAGGAGTTGAGCCCACCGCTGCGGGCGTGGAGGTGGGCGAAGTCGATGCAGGGGGCGACGCCCTCTACCTGGGCGCTCAAGGCCAGCACCTCCTCCAGGGTGCCGAGCTGGCTTGCCCGGCCCATGGTCTCGGGGCGGAGCAGGCAGCGGTTGCCCTCGGCCTTAAGCTGGGCCACCATCTCCTCCAGGGAGGCCTTCACCTGGGCCCAGGCCTCCTGCGGCATGCTGTCGAGGTAGAAGGCGGCGTGGAAGACGACGCTCTCGGCCCCGAGCAGGTGGGCGACGCGGGCGCTATGCAGCACCCTCTGCCTGCTCGCCGCCCGCTTCTCCTGCTCCCTGGCGTTCAAGTTCACGAAGTAGGGGGCGTGGACACTGAGCCGCACCCCCTTCTCCAGCGCCAGCCGTGCCGCCGCGCGCGCGGTGTCCTCCTTCATGTGCACCCCGCGCACGAACTCCACCTCCATGCACCCCAGGCCCAGCTCGGCGATGCGCTCGATGCCGGCCTCGGTCGACGTGGCGCGCGCGCTCAAAGGGACGCCCCCGGTGCCAAACAGCAGCCCCTGTGCCATACGTGGCATTCTAGCCCGCCCAGGGCCCCCTGTCAACAGGACGGTTGACAGTGGAGGCCGGGGGCGATAAGCTACCCATATTGTCCAGGCCGGAGCACCATGAGAGGGAGACAGCGAGAAGACAGCCACATACCGACGCCCCTCGATGACGGCGGCTGGCCGGGGGTGACCCCCCAGGAGCCGCGCATCACCACCTTCACCTCGCTGGGCAACCGCGACTACCGCTGGTTCTGGCTGAGCATGCTCGCCGCCTTCGGCGCGCTGCACATGCAGCTCATCGCCCGGAACTGGCTGGCCTACGAGCTCACCGGCGGCTCCGCGCTCTCGCTGGGGTTCGTGGCCGGTGCCTGGGGGCTGCCGGTGCTCTTCATGACCTTTCTCGGCGGCACGGTGACCGACCGCGTGCCCAAGCGCACACTGCTGGTGGTCACGCAGGCGATAAACCTGACCATCACCCTGGTCGTCGCGGTGCTGATAACCACCGGCGTCATCACCCTGTGGCACCTGGTGCTCGCCGCGTTCACCACGGGGGTCACCTTCGCCTTCAACGCCCCGGGACGACAGGCCTTCATCCCCCAGCTGGTGCCGCGGCGGCAGCTCATGAACGCCATTGCCCTAAACTCCACCGGCTCCAACCTTATGCGCGTCCTGGGCTACTTCGTCGGCGGGGCCTTGATCGTCGCCATAGGCGTGGCCGGCGTCTACTACGTGGTGGTGGGGCTCTACGCCGCCTCCATCGTCCTTTTGCTCATGGTATCGGTGCCGGGGAGCCCCACAGCGCGCACCGGTGAGCTGGGGCCGACCAGCGGGGAGGGAAACACCACGTCGGTAGCGGCCGACCTGGCACAGGGGCTGCGCTACATCGTTCACCACCCCCTCATACTCTCGCTGCTGGCACTGGAGTTCATACCGGTGATGCTCGCCATGCCCTACATGAACCTGCTGCCGGTCTTCGCCGTGGACGTGTTCGGCCGCGGCCCCGAGGCGCTGGGCTTCCTCATGGGGGCCGCCGGCGTCGGGGCGCTCGTCGGCGCCCTCACCATCGCCTCCCTGGGCGACCTCCGGCGCAAAGGGCCCCTCCTCATCGGGCTGGCGCTGCTGTTCGGCGTCGCACTGGCCATCTTCGCCTTCACCCCGTCCTTCTCCATCGCGCTGGTGCTGCTGCTCTTCGTCGGCGGTGGCAGTGCCGCCTACATGGCGATGAACAACACCCTGATCCAGAGCAACATCACCGACGAGGTGCGGGGGAGGGTGATGAGCGTGTACGTCATGACCTTCGCCCTCATGCCCCTGGGCACCCTCCTGGTGAGCGCCGCCGTCGAGGAGGTAGGGGCCTCCCTCGCCGTGGGCGGCGCCGGCATCATCGTCACCCTGTTCGTCATCGCCATGGCCATCTTCCGACCCACCTTGAGACGCCTCTAGCCAGGGCGCCGCCCACGGCGCCGCGGCGCCGGCGGGTGGCCCGTTGGGACACAATTCGCGGTACAAAGGCACACCGTTTCAACGGGCGCACCAGGCCGAGCCAGGGCCCGGCTCTCGCACAGGCGAGGGCAGGCGGAAGGGCGGCGCCTCTCGCCGCCTCGCTGCGAGGCACGGCGTGGGCCAGCTTGACAGTAGCGGGACATAAAAGGTAAGCTCAAGGGATAGTGCCCGCGAAAGGCAAGCATGGAAGAGCGCCAGCCTGTAGAGCCCACACAGCCGGTGCTGCTGGGGGAGAGCGAGCTGGAGGTAGTGACCACCGAGCTGCCCCCGGTGCGTACCTTCACCTCGCTGGGCACCCCCAACTACCTGTGGTACTGGTTGAGCTCCGTGGCCTCGTTCGCCGGGCTCCAGATGCAGATAATCGCCCGCGGCTGGCTGGTGTGGCAGATGACAGGGTCGGAGCTCGCCCTGGGGCTGGTGAGCTTCGCCTTTGGCGTCCCCATCTTCCTCTTCTCCCTGTTCGGCGGCGCCCTGGCCGACAGGCTGAACAAGCGCGACCTGCTCATCGCCACCCAGGCCTTCAACGTGGTGGTCACACTGGCTATCGCCGTGCTGATATCGCTCGGCATGATCGAGATGTGGCACCTGATAGCGGCGGCGGTGGCAACGGGGTTCTCCTTCGTGGTCAATGGCCCGGCGCGCCAGTCCATCATCCCCCACCTGGTGCAGAAGAGGGAGTTGCTAAACGCCATCTCGTTAAACGCCACGGCGATGAACGTGACCAGGGTGGTGGGGTTCGCCCTGGGCGGCGCCCTGCTCCCCCTCATCGACTTCGCTGGTGTATACTACCTGGTGGTGGCCTTCTACGTCATATCCACCGCCCTGCTGTTCTTCATCTCCATGCCTGCGGGCGACGAGGAGTCCGCGCCCATGAGGAGAAGGACACCGGCCGGGGGCGAGATGGACACGGGCCCCTACGGCGCAGCAACCAGGTTCATGGCCGACATATGGGCCGACCTCAAGGAGGGGCTCGGCTACATCCGTCACAGCGCCCTGGTGATAATGCTGCTGGCCATGGCCTTCGTCCCCCTCACCTTCGGGCTGCCCTACATGAACCTGATGCCGGCCTTCGCCGACGATGTCCTGGGGCTGGGCGACTTTGGCTACGCCATGCTGCTGATGATGACCGGGGTGGGGGCGCTCATCGCCTCGCTCACCATCGCCTCGCTGGGGGACTTCAAGAGAAAGGGCATGCTGCTCATCTACCTGGCCCTGGGCTTCGGCATAACCCTGGCCCTGTTCAGCATGTCGCACTCCTATGTGCTCTCCCTCATCATACTGGTGGGGGTGGGGGCCGGCAGCACCGGCTACATGGCGGTGAACAACACTCTGATCCAGAGCAACGTGCCCAGACATATGCTGGGGAGGGTGATGAGCATCTACATGGTCACCTTTGCCCTGATGCCCATGGGCACCCTTCCCATAGGGGCCATCGCCGAGGCCATAGGGCCGGCGACAGCAGTGGGGGCGGGGGCCGTGGTCGTCATCGTGTTCACCCTGGCGGTGGCCCTCTTCCTCCCCAGGCTGAGGCGACTGGAGTGAGTACTCATGCCACATAGTATAGCGGAGGTACCCCATTGTTACAGAAGGTCTCCCTCTCAGTGAAGGACATCGACAAGTACGGGCTCATCCTGGAGCACGACATGCTCGACGAGGTGAAGGCACTGGCCGCAGACCTGAAGGGGTTGAGGTTATGTCATATAAACTCTACCCCCTTCGGCGGGGGGGTGGCCGAGCTGCTGTCGTCGCTCATCCCCATGGCGAGAGGGGTGGGGATAGCCGCCGACTGGCAGGTCATCCGCGGCGACCGCCGCTTCTTCACCATCACCAAGTCGCTCCACAATGCCCTCCAGGGCAAGGCCTATCCCCTCATCGAGAAGGAGTCCACGCAGAGGGTGTACAAGTCCAACAACCTGGAGAACGCCAAGGAGCTGGACTTAGACTACGATGTCTTCATCGTGAACGACCCGCAGCCGGCGGCGCTCCGGCACTTCTGCGGCAGCTGCAACGCCGCGTGGATATGGCGCTGCCACGTAGACAGCTCGCAGCCCGATGAGGCCACGTGGCACTTCTTGAGCCCCTACATCGAGGAGTACGATGCCGTGGTGTTCACCATGGAAGAGTTCGTCCCCCCCAACTTAAAGCCACAGCTCTACAGCCATCGCCTCCCCAGGATCGCCATCATGGCCCCGGCCATCGACCCTTTAAGCACCAAGAACATGGCCTTTCCGCCCACCCTGTGGCGCGAGATGCTGGAGAACCTGGACATAGACAAGGGCAGGCCCCTGGTCTCACAGATATCTCGCTTCGACCCGTGGAAAGATCCCTTCGGCGTCATCCTCTCCTATCGCCTGGCCAAAGAGGAGGTCCCCGGCCTCCAGCTCGCCCTGATCACCTCGTTCGCCGGTGACGACCCCGAGGCGTGGGACATCTACGCCGCGGTGCACGACGAGGTGAAGGACGACCCCGACGTCCACATCTTCTCCAACCTGACCGGCGTGGGCAACATGGAGGTGAACGCCTTCCAGACGGCGAGCGCGGTGGTGATCCAGAAGTCGATACGAGAGGGGTTCGGGCTGGTGGTCTCCGAGGCGCTGTGGAAGGGGACACCGGTGGTGGCGGGAAACACCGGGGGCATACCCATGCAGATGGCGGGCAACCTGCAAAGCTACCTGGTAAACAGCCCGGAGGAGTGCGCCGAGAAGATGGCCTACCTGCTCAAGCACCCCGACATCGCCCACGAGCTGGGCCAGGAAGGCATGGAGCACATCAGGCGGCACTTCCTCACCCCCCGGCTGCTTCGGGACGAGCTGGCCCTCATCAGGAGCCTTCTCTCCTAGAGAGCGTCGTCCCCCATGGCCCGGCTACTCCTCGTCGTCCAGCGAGGCCATGTCGCCCCCGCCGAGGAAGGGGAGCACTGCCACGTCTCTTTCCTTTTTCCTGCTGCGTGGGGGCAGTGACTCGATGGCCTTCTTGAGCGCCGAGAGCGCCTGTCCGTCGCCCCCCTGGATGTCTGCCACGACGCCCGCCACCCCGGCGTCGTGGAGCACCTGGAGTCCATCCCCGGGCGTCGAGAGTGGTATCTGGACGAGCAGCGGGCGGCGGGTCATGGCAGCGACATAGTAGCTCTTGAGCAGCACCTGCATGGAGAGGGAGTCCCCGTCTCCAGACTGGAGTAGCACTGCGTCCACAGGGAGCTGCCCCACGGCGCCCACGAGCCCCATCTCCAGCGAGGCCGTGGTCTGCACCACCTTGCCCACTCCCTCCACCCCGAGCAAGGCCATGGGCGCGCTCTCGGCGTCCAAGACCAGGTAGTCGCACCCTTTGTCCTTGAGGGCGGCGATGTCTACCCCTGTCGAACCATCGACGGACACGCCCCACAGCGAGCTGTCCAGGGTAGACAGCACCGCGTCAGAGACGTCTCCCGTGCCGCGGAGGAGCACGGCATCGGCCCCCTCCCGGGCCACGCCTGCCGCGCCGGCGTCACCCCGGTCCACGGCGGCGACGAGCATCATCGCCGCGCCCTTCGTCGCCGCCACCTGCATCCTGAACCCTATGGACTGCCCCGCGCCGTGCGTTATCTCCTCTATCTTCTGCGAGAGCCTGCTCATCGTTCCTCCTGGAGCCAGCGGTCGGAATCGAACCGACGACCGGCGGTTTACGAAACCGCTGCTCTACCGCTGAGCTACGCTGGCCCCTTATACTTCCACTGACAGCCGCCTGCACCGTGCCACCGAGGCGCACACTCCATGTCCGCTACAGCAGGTACCCTATGACCGCTATGGCCCCCACCACGATCAGGTACGCCCCGACGATGTAGGCCAGCAGCTTGGGCCTCACTATCACCAGAATGCCCACGATGATGCTGATAATT
>JAXHUE010000010.1:26608-56653 GCA_034189655.1 Chloroflexota bacterium
CCGCTACAGCAGGTACCCTATGACCGCTATGGCCCCCACCACGATCAGGTACGCCCCGACGATGTAGGCCAGCAGCTTGGGCCTCACTATCACCAGAATGCCCACGATGATGCTGATAATTCCCAGTACCAGTCCCCATACCCCCGTCAACGACATGTCATCCTCCCGCTATTCTAGTGTCCACCCACCACTCACCCCAGACAATAGTATAGTATCTCATGCCTCGGCAATCAAGAGGCCGCCACGGCCTGCCCCGGCACACCCCGCGGGACACATGCTATTGACAATTGTCCAGACATTGGCTACACTGTGTCATGTGTCAAGGGGTGAGGCCAGATGTCTAGTCGAGGCCTGACGATAGCCGGTGCCGCCCAGGCACTGGGGGTATCGGAGAGGACGATTCGGCGGCACATAAAGAGCGGCAAGCTCAAGGCGGAGCTTGTCTCCGGGCGCTACGGCTCTGAGTACCGCATCCTCGACCTCTCCCAGGCCCGCGAGGGGCCTTCGCCACAGCCAGCCGCCACAGCAGCGAGCACTGACCGCCGTGCCTCGAGGATGGACACGGGTGGGGAAAGGGTGGACAGCGAGCTCGCGTCTGCCCTTGACAGGGCCTTTGACATGATCAAGGCCCTGCAGCAGGAGAAGTCGGAGCTCTACGCACAGCTCGGCTACCTCCAGGCCCAGTGCCGCCACCTGGACGACCAGGTGAAGCTGCTCACCGCGGCGCGGCGCCCCCTCTGGCGACGGCTCCTGCGCCACTAGCCATGGGCCGGGAGGCGTGGCCACCCTGTCCAGTCCATGGCCACCCCCCCGACGGCGCAGCGCCGGCAGGCGCAGGCCGGGCACGGGTGTCAACCCCTTTACGGATGCCCTGGCCACCATTGACAGCCTGGCCATGGCCTGACACCCTGTCCACTGTGGGGGCAGGGCCCCCACCGGGGGAGGGCACGGCCCGCGGCGCCGGCTGGCGATAACAAACGCAAGGAGCCCGCTAGTATGAGCAACTCAGGTTCGATCTACCGCAGGATGGTGAGGGCGGCCGCGCTGGACGCCGACCTGTACGAGGAGGTGGAGGCAGACCGCGGAGCCACCCGGCAGGCGCTCTTGGTGGTCCTGGTCTACAGCGTGTGCGCCGGCATAGGCTCCGGCCTCGCCTCCATCCCCGCCATCACGGCAGTCCAGTTCTTCGTGAGCCTGCTCCTGGGGACGGTCAGCGCGCTGGTGTTCTGGGCCATCTGGTCGTTCATCACCTTCCTCATCGGCACCAAGGTGTTCAAGGGGCCGCAGACGTCGGCCACCTACACCGAGCTGCTGCGCACCGTAGGCTTCTCGGCGTCGCCGGGGGTGCTCCTGATACTCGTCTTCATACCCTTCATCGGGTGGCTCTTCTCATTTGGGGCGCTTATATGGATGCTGGTGGCCATGGTGGTCGCAGTGAGGCAGGCCCTGGACTTCAGCACCTGGCGGGCCCTGGGCACCTGCGCCGTGGGGGCAGTGCTATACCTGGTGCTGATGAGCGCCGTCTCCACGCTCCTGCGCTTCGTCATCCTGGGCACGACCATATAGCGGGCGGCGCGCCCGACCAGCGCCACCTGCGTGTGGGTTGAAGCGGCCGCGGCCAGCGGGTATGATAGGGCAAGGGCATCGTCCCTCGCAAGGAGGCCTGGCGTGGACCTGTCTGTAGAGCTTGCCCCCACCAGCGGGCGGGGGCTGCGGCTCCAGAACCCGGTGATGACGGCGTCGGGGACCGTAGAGTACGGCACCGAGTACGCCCTGCTCGTAGACATCGAGCGGCTGGGGGCGCTGGTGTGCAAGGGCACCACTCTAGAGCCCAGGGCGGGCAACCCGCAGCCGCGCCTCGCCGAGACGCCATCGGGACTGCTCAACTCCATAGGCCTCCAGAACATCGGCATCGATGCCGTCATCGCAGAGAAGGCCCCGCTGTGGGCCACCTGGCAGATCCCGGTCATCGTGAACATCGCCGGTGAGCGCGTCGAGGACTACGCCGAGATGGCGCGCCGCCTCGACGGGGTGGCCGGTGTGAGCGCCATAGAGGTCAACGTAAGCTGTCCCAACGTCGCACGGGGGGGGATGGAGTTCGGCAGGGACGCCTCCCTCGCCGCCGAGGTGACCAGGGCGGTGAAGGGCGAGACCACTCTGCCCGTCATCGTCAAGCTGACCCCCAACCAGTGCGATATCGTCAGTGTCGCCGTGGCCGTCGCCAGCGCCGGCGCCGATGCCCTCTCGCTGATAAACACGGTGGCGGGCATGGCCATCGACGTCACCGCGAGGAGGCCCTTCCTGGGGGCGGTGAGCGGCGGGCTCTCCGGGCCGGCGATACGCCCCATCGCCGTCTCCATGGTGTACCACGTGGCGCGGGCGGTGAGCGTGCCGGTCATCGGCTGCGGCGGCATCGCCTGTGCCAGGGACGCCCTGGAGTTCATCATGGCCGGTGCCTGTGCCGTGCAGGTAGGGACGGCCACGCTCGTCGACCCCGGCGCCCCGCTCGAGGTCGTCCTGGGCCTCGAGCGCTTCATGGCGGACGAGGGCATAGAGCGCATAGCCGACATCGTGGGCGCGGCGGGCTCTCCTTGACAATCGCAGTCTCGCTGTGATAACTTTTACGAATGTATTGGGAGCGGCATTCTTGGCGGAAAAACCGTCCCCGGGGACGGTTTTTCGACCTTAAGAGACAGGGGGTACTGTCGTGAGAAGCGATACCGTCAAGCGAGGGACAGAGCGGGCCTCCCATCGATCCCTGCTGCGCTCTGTGGGGTGCAACGACAGGGACCTGGGGCAGCCCTTCATCGGGGTGGTCAACAGCTTCTCCGAGGTCGTCCCGGGGCACGTGCACCTGAACACCATCGCCAGCGCGGTGAAGGGTGGGGTGAGGAGCGCCGGGGGCACTCCCTTCGAGGTAAACACCATCGGCGTGTGCGACGGCATCGCCATGGGGCATACCGGCATGAAGTACAGCCTGCCCAGCCGCGAGCTCATCGCCGACTCGGTGGAGACCGTGGCCCAGGCCCACGGCTTCGACGCACTGGTGTTCATCCCCAACTGCGATAAGATAATCCCCGGCATGCTCATGGCGGCGGTGAGGCTCAACGTACCCGCCATCTTCGTGAGCGGGGGGCCCATGCTCGCCGGGCACTGGACCAGGGAGGGCGTAGACCGCGCCGTCGACCTGAACACCGTCTTCATGGCGGTGGGGAAGGTGACCAAGGGTGAGATGACCGAGGAGGAGCTCGACGACCTGGAGCGTGTGGCCTGCCCCGGCTACGGGAGCTGTGCCGGCATGTTCACCGCCAACACCATGAACTGCCTCACCGAGGCGCTGGGCATGGCCCTCCCCGGCAACGGGACCATCCCCGCCGTCGACCACCGCCGCGTCGGCCTCGCCCGCGAGGCGGGCAGGCAGGTCATGGCGCTGCTGGCAGACGGGGTGTGCCCCCTGGACATCGTGACCGTGGAGGCCATGGAGAACGCCTTCACCGTGGACATGGCGCTGGGGGGGAGCACCAACTCCGTCCTCCACCTGATGGCCATCGCCTACGAGGCCGGTATCGAGTTCCCGCTGTCGCGGGTAAACGCCATAAGCGAGCGGACGCCGCACCTGGCCAAGATAAGCCCGTCGGGGGAGCACCGCATCGAGGACTTGGACCGCGCCGGCGGGGTGGGCGCAGTCATGAAGGAGGTGGCCCCGCTGCTCCACAGGGGGGTGACGCGGGCGTCGGGGATGTCTCTCGATGACGAGGTGGCCCCGGCCCAGGTGAGGGACAGGGGGGTCATTCGCCCCTTCTCCCAGCCACACTCCGCCACCGGCGGCCTCACCGTCCTCTTCGGCAACCTGGCGCCGGAGGGGGGGGTGGTGAAGAGCGCCGCGGTGGCACCGGGCATGATGTCCCACCGCGGGGCGGCGCGGGTGTTCGACTCAGAGGACGATGCCACGGAGGCCATCCTCGCCGGCACCATACAGCCCGGCGAGGTGGTGGTCATCCGCTACGAGGGCCCCCGCGGCGGGCCCGGGATGCGGGAGATGCTGGTGCCGACATCGCTGCTCTCCGGCATGGGCCTCGACGACAAGGTGGCCCTCATCACCGACGGCCGCTTCTCCGGCGCCACCAAGGGCGCCGCCATCGGCCACATCTCGCCAGAGGCCGCCTCGCAGGGACCGATCGCGGCGCTGCGCGACGGCGACACCATTGTAATAGATATCCCGCGCCACACCATAGACGTAGAGCTTTCCGACGAGGAGCTGAGGGAGAGGCTCTCCCGGCTCCCCGCCTTTACGCCCCGGGTAAAGACGGGCTACCTTGTGCGCTACGCGGAGAAGGTGAGCTCGGCGAGCACGGGCGCAGTGTACGAGCGATAGGGGGCAAGGATGAAGCTGAACGGAGCGCAGATACTATGTGAAGGCCTGACCAGGGAAGGGGCGGAGGTCATCTTCGGCTTCCCCGGCGGGTCGCTCTTGCCCCTGTACGACACGCTGCCCCAGTACCCCCAGCTCCGGCACATCCTGACCCGCCACGAGCAGGGGGCGGCCCACGCCGCCGAGGGGTATGCCCGGGCCACGGGAAAGGTGGGGGTGTGCATCGCCACCTCGGGGCCAGGGGCCACCAACCTGGTCACCGGCATCGCCTCCGCCTACCTCGACTCGATCCCCATGGTGGCCATCACCGGGCAGGTGGCGCGGCCCTTCATCGGCAAGGACGCATTCCAGGAGATCGACATCACCGGCATCACGCTGCCGGTAACTAAACATAACTATCAGATAGCGCGCACCGAGGAGCTCGCCACCGTGGTCAAGGAGGCCTTTCACCTCGCCGCCGAGGGGAGGCCGGGGCCGGTGCTCATCGATATCCCGCGCGATGTCTTCATCGAGGAGGTGGAGTTCCGCTACCCGGAGCGGGTGGAGCTGAAAGGGTATAAGCCCACGGTGAACGGTCACCCCGCCCAGGTCAAGAAGGCGGCACGGCTCATAAACGACGCGCGGCGCCCCCTCATCATCGCCGGCCACGGGGTGCTGGTATCCTCGGCGTGCGCCGAGCTCAGGGAGCTCGCCGAGAAGGGCCAGGTGCCGGTGGTCACCACACTGCTGGGTCTCGGCTCCTTCCCCCAGTCGCACGTGCTCAACTTCGGCATGCTGGGGATGCACGGCATGGCCTACGCCAACATGGCGGTGAACGCCGCCGACCTTATCATCGCCATCGGGATGCGCTTCGACGACCGGGCCACGGCCAAGGTGTCGGGGTTCGCCCCGCACGCACAGGTCATCCACATCGATATCGACCCCGCCGAGATCGGGAAAAACGTGCGGGTGGACGTGCCCATAGTGGGCGACGCCAGGCACGTGCTCACTGCGTTGAACGCACAGGTTGAGGCACAGAGCCGCATTGAGTGGGTCTCCCAGATCGAGGACTGGCAGCGGGAGCACCCCTCCACAGAGATCAGCCAGACCGAGAGCGTGCTCCCACAGTACGTGGTGCGCCAGATATCGGAGGCCACCGGCGGCAAGGCCATCGTGGTCACCGGCGTGGGGCAGAACCAGATGTGGGCCGCCCACTACTTCCAGTACGAGTACCCCAACACCCTGATCTCGTCTGGCGGCCTGGGGCCCATGGGCTTCGAGCTCCCCGCCGCCATCGGGGCCAAGGTGGGGTGCCCCGGCGAGACGGTGTGGTGCATCGCCGGCGACGGCGGGTTCCAGATGACCATCCAGGAGCTGGGCACCATCGCCCAGGAGGACCTGGCGGTGAAGGTCGCCATCTTGAACAACGGCTTCCTGGGCATGGTGCGGCAGTGGCAGGAGATGTTCTACGGCCGCCGCTACGTGGCCACGCCGCTCTCGGGCCCTGACTTCGTGATGGTGGCCGAGGCCTACGGCATCGCCGCCACCAGGGTCAGAAACAGGCTGGAGGTGATCCCTGCCATAGAGAGGGCCATGGCACACGACGGCCCCTTCCTCATCGACTTCGTGGTGGAGCCAGAGGAGAACGTCTACCCCATGGTACCACCGGGGGCCACACTCGCCGAGACCCTGGAGAAGCCAAGGGAGGAGGTCAGAGCGCGGTAATGGCAACACACACGCTGATAGCCCTGGTGGAAGACAAGCCCGGCGTCCTAAACCGGGTGGCCAGCCTGTTCCGCAGGCGTGGCTTCAACATAGAGAGCCTGGCGGTGGGGCACTGCGAGAGCCCGGGGCTCTCGCGTATGACCATCGCGGTCAACGGCACCGCCGCCGCCGTGGAGCAGGTGAGAAAGCAGCTTGAAAAGCTCATCGACGTGGTCAAGGTCAGCGACATCACCGAGGACAGCTTAATCGCACGGGAGCTGGCCCTGCTCAAGGTGAAGACCACGCCGGCCACCAGGGGGGAGATCATCCAGATAGTAGACATCTTCCGCGCCAGCATCGTCGACGTCGCGTCCGACTCCCTGGTGGTGGAGGTCACCGGCGACGAGGACAAGGTCGACTCTCTGCTCCGCCTGCTCAAAGGGTACGGCGTCAAGGAGGTGGCCCGCACCGGGCGCATCGCGATGACGCGGGGCTCGGCAGGGCCCATCGTCACCGAGGGGGACACCGCCCGGCACAGAGAGCCCCGGCCCAAGAAGGCGAAGTACATAAACGATATATCAAATCTGTAAGGAGCGGACAATGGCCACCATCTACTACGACAAGGACGCAGACCTGGACCTGGTAAAGGGCAAGAACATCGGCATCATCGGCTTCGGCAGCCAGGGGCACGCCCACGCCCTGAACCTGGAGGAGAGCGGCTGCACCGTCATGGTGGGGGAGTTGCCCGACACCAGGCCGTGGCGTGATGCCCAGAAGGCGGGGCTCAGGGTGGCCCCCGCGGTCGAGGTGGCCGCGGCCTCCGACATCATCATGATGCTGGTGCCCGACCAGATGCAGCGGCAGGTGTACCACAGCTCCATCGAGGGGGAGCTCAGAGAGGGCAACATGCTCATGTTCGCCCACGGCTTCAACATCCACTTCAACCAGATCGTGCCCCCCGACTACGTGGACGTGACCATGATCGCCCCCAAGTGCCCGGGCCACATGCTGCGCCGCCTCTTCACCGAGGGCTCCAGCGCCCCGGCACTGGTGGCGGTGTACCAGGACGCCTCAGGGAAGGCCCGGGAGCTGGCCCTGGCCTACGCCAAGGGCATCGGCTGCACCAAGGCCGGCGTCCTGGAGACCACCTTCGCCGAGGAGACCGAGACCGACCTCTTCGGCGAGCAGGCCGTGCTCTGCGGCGGCATCACCTCGCTGGTAAAGACCGCCTTCGAGGTCCTGGTGGAGGCCGGCTACCAGCCTGAGATCGCCTACTTCGAGGTGTGCCACGAGCTCAAGCTCATCATCGACCTGATCTACCAGGGGGGCCTGGGCCACATGCGCTTCTCGGTGAGCGACACCGCGGAGTACGGCGACTACTCCCGCGGCCCCAGGGTCATCGACGACCTGGTGCGCGAGGAGATGTGGCAGATACTCTCCGAGGTACAGGACGGCACCTTCGCCCGCGAGTGGATACTGGAGAACCAGGCGGGGTGCCCCAGCTTCAACGCCTACCGCCGCCACGAGGCCGAGCACGAGATCGAGGAGGTAGGCAGGAGGCTGCGCGCCATGATGCCCTGGCTGGGCGGCTAGACCAGGGCGGGAGCACATTGTAGCGTAAAGAAGCGGCCAACCGCCAGGGAGGGCGAGAAAATGGAGCGGGTCATCATCTTCGACACCACGCTGCGCGATGGCGAGCAGGCGCCGGGGGCGGCGCTCAACATCAGCGAGAAGCTGGAGATCGCCAGGCAGCTTGAGAGGCTGGGTGTCGATGTCATCGAGGCCGGCTTCCCCGTAAGCTCCCCCGGCGACCTCGAGGCGGTGCGCCTGGTCTCCCGCGAGGTGAGGGAGCCCATCATCTGCGCGCTGGCCCACGCCAACGCCGATGCCGTAGACAGCGCCTGGGAGGCCATCAGGGAGGCGCGGCGGCCCCGCATCCACGTGTTCCTCTCGAGCTCGGACATCCACGTGGTACACCAGCTCAAGAAGGCCCGCGAGGAGATACTGGCCATGGCCCGCACCATGGTGGCCCGCGCCAAGGGCTACGTGGAGGACGTGGAGTTCTCGCCCATGGACGCCACCCGCTCCGAGCCCGCCTATATCTACCAGATCATCCAGGCCGCCATAGACGCCGGCGCCACCACGGTCAACATCCCCGACACCGTGGGCTACACCACGCCGTGGGAGTTCTGCAAGCTGATCGACGGCATATTCCAGAACGTGCCCAACATCCACCGCGCCACGGTGAGCGTCCACTGCCACAACGACCTGGGCCTGGCCGTGGCCAACAGCCTCTCCGTGCTGGACCACGGGGTGAGGCAGGTCGAGTGCAGCGTGAACGGCGTCGGGGAGCGGGCGGGCAACGCGGCGATGGAGGAGATCGTGATGGCGCTCAACACGCGCCGCGACCTCTTCAAGTACCAGACCACCATAGATACCCAGCAGATACACCGCACCAGCAGGCTGGTGAGCGAGCTCACCGGGTTCTCCATCCAGCCCAACAAGGCCATAGTGGGGGCCAACGCCTTCCGCCACGCCTCGGGCATCCACCAGGACGGCATGCTCAAGGAGCGCACCACCTACGAGATCATGGACCCCACGTCGATAGGCCTGGCGGGGACGACGCTGGTCCTTAGCAAGCACAGCGGCCGCCACGCCTTCAAGGCCCGCCTGGAGGAGCTGGGCTACGAGCTGAGCAGCGAGGACCTCGACCGCGCCTTCGCCGCCTTCAAGGAGATAGCCGACAAGAAGAAGGTGGTGACCGACCGCGACCTCGAGTCCCTGGTCGCCGAGGAGCTGCGCACGGTGTCGGAGACCTACCACCTGGAGCACATACAGGTATCGTGCGGCGACCACAGCGTCCCCACGGCCACGGTGAAGCTGAGCACACACGAGGGCACGGTGCTCGCCGACGCCGCACTGGGCACCGGGCCGGTGGACGCCGTGTACCAGGCCATAAACCGCCTGGTGGGGGTGCCCAACACCCTCACCGAGTTCAGTGTCAAGGCGGTCACCGAGGGCATCGACGCCCTGGGCGAGGTGACCATCAGGATCGAGAGCGGCGACCGCACCTACACCGGCCGCGGCGCCAACACCGATATCATCGTGGCCTCGGCCAAGGCCTACATAAACGCCTTGAACCGCCTGATCGAGGCCCAGGGCGAGATGAAGTAGGGGGTACCCATGAGCGAGGTGAAGTTAGAGAGCCGCCTCGAAGGCGTGGAGCGCAACCTAAAGATACTCCTGGCCCTCATACTGACCAGCCTCTCGTGCAGCCTGGCCGCCCTGGTGCTCGCCCTGGTGGTACTCCTCACCACGTGACGCAAAGGGGGGGGGAGCGAGATGACACAGAGCGAAGATGAGCACCTCTATGCCTACTGCGGCCTCGACTGCGGCACCTGCTTCGGCTACACCAAGACCATAAGCGAGGCGGCCAAGGGCTTACGGCGCACCATGCACGCCGAGCGGATGAAGCGGGTGTGGCCCCTCATGCCCTTCCTGGGGGACTACGACTCGTTCAAGAAGCAGCTCGATTCCCTCGCCGGCCTCAGGTGCAGCGGGTGCCAGAGCGGCGGCGGCCCACCGTGGTGCAAGATAAGGGCGTGCGCCCAGAAGCGCGAGTACGATAGCTGCGCCCGCTGCGCAGAGTTCGAGTCCTGCGACAAGCTGGCCACGCTGGAGCCGGGCCACGGGAAAGAGCACGTGAAGAACTTGAAGAGGCTCAGGAAGTCCATGGCCTAGCCGCCATGGCGGGAGGTGACCCGTGTCGCCTGAGATCGATATGCTGCTGCGCCTGCTACTGGCGGTGGTCCTGGGCGCTATCATCGGTTTCGAGCGACAGCACGCGGGCAAGCCAGCGGGGCTGCGCACCCACATGATGGTGTGCATCGGCGCCGCCCTGTTCACCATCGCCTCGATATATGGCTTCGGCGGCGGTGACCCCTCAAGGGTGGCCGCCGGGGTGGTGGTCGGCATCGGGTTCCTGGGCGCCGGCACCATCATCCGCACGCAGGAGGGCGTCCTGCACGGGCTCACCACTGCCTCGGGCATCTGGGTGGTGGCCGCCATCGGGCTCGCTGCCGGGGCCGGCCTCTACATACTGGCCCCGGTGACCACACTCATCGTGCTCATCGTGCTCAGGCTGCCCAAGCGGATAGGAGGAGAATGAGCGGCGCCACCATTGCCCAGAAGATACTGGCCGCCCACAGCGGCAGAGAGCAGGTGAGCCCAGGCGAGTTCTGCGATGTCAGGGTCGACCTCGTCCTGGCCAACGATATCACCGCCCCCATCGCCATCAAGGAGTTCCGGCGCATCGGGGTGCCCACGGTCTTCGACCCGGAGCGGGTGGTGATGGTGCCCGACCACTTCGTGCCCAACAAGGACATCCCCTCCGCGGAGCAGGCCAAGATGATGAGGGAGTTCGCGCGGGAGCAGGGGGTGGTCTACTACGAGGTGGGCCAGGCCGGCATCGAGCACGTGCTCCTGCCGGAGCAGGGGCTGGTGGTGCCCGGCGACGTGGTGGTGGGGGCCGACTCCCACACCTGCACCTACGGCGCACTGGGGGCCTTCGCCACGGGCATGGGCTCCACCGACATCGCCAGCGCCATGGCCAGCGGCGAGATATGGATGCGGGTGCCGGCCACCATGAAGCTGGTGTACCACGGCCGGACGCGGAAGTGGGTGGGCGGCAAGGATCTCATCCTGCACACCATCGGGGACATCGGGGTCGACGGCGCGCTCTACGCCGCCATGGAGTTCCACGGCGAGGCCATCGAGGCCCTCTCCATGGACGGGCGCTTTACCATGGCCAACATGGCCATCGAGGCCGGGGCCAAGGTGGGCATCTTCCTGGTGGACAAGAAGACCGTGGCCTACGTCCAGCAGCGCGCCCGGCGCCGCTACACGGTCTATGCGCCGGACAAGGACGCCCACTACGAGCGGGTGATCGAGTACGATGCCTCCGCGATCGAGCCCCAGGTGGCCTTCCCCCACCTGCCATCGAACGCGAGGCCCCTAAGCCAGGTGGGGGAGGTGAAGATCGACCAGGCAGTCATCGGGAGCTGCACCAACGGCCGCCTCGAGGACCTGGAGATGGCCGCCGAGGTCATCAGGTGGCGGCGGGTGCACCCCGACGTGCGCCTCATCGTCATCCCCGGCTCGCAGGAGGTCTACCTGGAGGCCATACGCCGCGGCCTCATCGAGACCTTCGTCCGTGCCGGCGCCGCGGTGAGCACGCCCACGTGCGGGCCCTGCCTCGGCGGCTACATGGGGGTGCTGGCACAGGGGGAGCGCTGCATCTCGACCACCAACCGCAACTTCGTGGGGCGCATGGGCAGCCCCCAGTCCGAGGTCTACCTGGCCAACCCGGCCGTCGCCGCGGCGAGCGCCGTGCTGGGGCGCATCGCCGGCCCGGACGAGGTCGCGGACTGAAACTGCACACGGGGACGAGCGATGTTCTGGGACGATGAGTACCGCAAAGGCGAGCGCATATGGGGCGTGGCGCCCAGCGAGCTGGGCGTCGTCGCCGGGGACTATGTGCAGGGGCACGGGGCCATGGCCGGCCGTGTGCGCATACTCGACAGACAGCCCGCAGAGGACGAGGGGCGATGAGCGACCAGCCGGGCAGAGGCGGCACCAGGAACAGGGCCCTGGTTGCCATCGTGGGGCTCCTGGTCATCGTGGCCCTGGTGGTGGTGACCAAGGTGTTCTTGAGGGGCGTGTGGTTCGGGGTGGCGCTGGCGCTGGTGGCCATCATCGGCATCATACTGTGGATGAACAGCTATCTCAGGAGGGGCACGTAGGGGGGCACACGCCGTCAAACACCCCCACAGCGCGGGGGTAAACACCGGGAGGCCCATCGTGGAGGCAGAGCGAGACCGTGACAGGGTAGCCTACATAAACGACATCGCCCCCGACTTCGCCAGGATGGTGCAGCAGTTCGCACTGGGCGAGGTGTGGTCGCGCCCCGGCCTCGACCGCAAGTCGCGGAGCCTGTGCACCGTGGCCGCGCTCACCGCCCTGGGCCGGGAGCGGCAGCTCAAGGCGCACATCGCCCTGGCCCTGCGCAACGGGGCCACCCAGGATGAGGTGGTGGAGGTGATGCTGCACATGGCGGTCTACGCCGGCTTCCCCGCGGCGTGGAACGGCCTGGTCACGGCCAAGGACGTCTTCGGCGAGCAGTCGCCGTGAGGCCACAGGGGACGGCCCCGCGGGGCCAGAGAGACGCAGCAGTAGCGTGAGAGCGAGGAGGTGAAAGTATGTGGCCATATATACTGGTTGCCGCGCTGTGGGCCGCCATCATCATCTTCTGGCTCATCCCCGTGGCCCGCAGACACCTTCTCGGCGAGGTCTTTGCCTCGCTGGGGATAGGCATCTTCTTCTCCCTGGTGATACTCGTCGCCCTGGACTGGGGACACGGCGCCATCAGGCCCATGGTGTATGCCGGATACGCCCTCTTCGTCCCCGCCGCCGCCCTGGTGGTGCCGGCCTTCGTCGGGCTCGGCCACAGGGGGAGGCCTGAGTCCGGGTGGGAGCCTACTACCCAGCTGGTGGAGAGCGGCATCTATCGCGTAGTCCGCGACCCCCTCTACCTGGGGAGTGCCGTCTTCGTGCTCGGAGAGATGCTCATCATCCAGTCCGTCGTCTCGGCGGCGCTCGGCGCAGTGGCCATCCTCTGTTTCTGGATGGCGTCGAGGATGGAGATAGCCTTCAACCTTGAGAAATTCGGCAACGACTATCGAGGGTATATGGAGAGAGTCCCCATGTGGAATATCGTGAGCGGTCTACTGCGGTTGGGGAGAACGCACCGTGAGGCTTAAGGGCAAGGCACACACGTACGGGGCCAACGTCGATACCGACGCCATCATCCCCGCTCGCTATCTCAACCTGTGGGAGCCAGCGGAGCTGGCGCCGCACTGCATGGAGGCACTAGACACAGAGTTCCTCGAGCGCGTCGAGCCCGGCGACATCATCGTGGCCACCACCAACTTCGGCTGCGGCTCATCGCGGGAGCACGCCCCGCTCGCCATCAAGGCGGCGGGCATATCGTGCGTCATCGCCCAGGGCTTCGCCCGCATCTTCTTCCGCAACGCCTTGAACATCGGCCTGCCCCTCCTGGAGTGCCCCCAGGCCGACCAGATCGAGGCCGGCGACATACTGGAGGTGGAGCTGGAGACCGGCACCATAACAGACATCACCAGGGGCACGGTCTACCGCGCCGAGCCCTACCCCGACTTCATGATGGAGCTCATCGAGGCCGGGGGCCTGGTCGAGCACACCAGGAAGAGGCTCGCCCACAGGAGGGAATGAGGAGACCACCGCCATTATATACGTGTGCCCTGGACTGATTTTTTCGAGGAGGTTTACCCGTTGCAGTGCGAGATAGTGGTCCTGCCCGGAGACGGCATCGGCCCCGAGGTATGCGCCGAGGGGGTCAAGGTACTCAAGGCAGTGGGAGAGAGGTTCGGACACTCCTTCCACCTGGAGTACGACTTGATCGGCGGGGCCGCCATCGACGATCTGGGGGTCGCCCTCTCCTCGCAGACGCTGAAAAAGTGCCGGAAGAGCGATGCCGTGCTCCTGGGGGCGGTGGGCGGCCCCAAGTGGGACGACCCCCTGGCCAGTGTCCGCCCCGAGGACGGGCTCCTCGCCCTGCGCCAGGGGATGGGGCTCTTTGCCAACCTGCGCCCGGTCAGGGTGCTCCCCGTGCTCGTCGACTCCGCCAACTTGAAGCCGGAGGTGATAAGGGGCGTCGACATCATGGTGGTGCGCGAGCTCACCGGGGGCCTCTACTTCGGCCGCCCCAAGAGGCAGTGGCGCACCTCGAGGGGACGGCGGGCGGTGGACACCATGGCCTACTCGGAGCAGGAGATAGAGCGCATCGTCAGGGTGGGCTTCGAGATAGCACGCAGCCGCAGCAAGAGGCTGATATCGGTGGACAAGGCCAACGTCCTGGAGACCTCCAGGCTGTGGCGGCAGGTCGCCGTCGAGGTGTCGGCCCAGTACCCCGACGTCGAGCTTCAGCACATGCTGGTAGACGCCTGCGCCATGCGCCTCATCCAGCGCCCCACCGACCTCGACGTCATCGTCACCGAGAACACCTTCGGCGACATCGTCACCGACGAGGCCTCCATGCTCGCCGGCTCCATGGGCATGCTCCCCTCGGCCAGCCTGGCCGCGGTGCCCGTGGAGGGCGGGAAGACGCTGGGCATGTACGAGCCCATCCACGGCAGCGCCCCGCGCCGCGCCGGGCAGGACATCGCCAACCCCATCGCCATGATCCTGTCCGCCGCCATGATGCTGCGCTACTCACTGGGGCTGGGCGAGGAGGCCCAGGCCGTGGAGCGCGCGGTGGAGGCGGTCATCGAGGCCGGCTACCGCACCTATGATATAATGGGGCCGGGAAAGACCCAGGTGGGCACGCGGCAGGCAGGCGACCTGGTAGCAGAGAGGACAGCGCGAGGCGGAGATACCCCATGAACAGCGTCCAGCTCTATGACACCACGCTCCGGGACGGGGCACAGCGCGAGGGGCTGTCCTTCACCGCGGAGGACAAGCTGCGCATAGTGCGCAGGCTCGACGGGCTGGGCATCCACTTCATCGAGGGCGGCTGGCCCGGGGCCAACCCCAAGGACGACGAGTTCTTCGCCCAGGCAAAGGGCCTCTCGCTGCGAGGCGCCGTCCTCGTGGCCTTCGGCAGCACCCGCCACGCCAGGGCAGAGACAGAGCAGGACCCCAACTTGAGGGCACTGCTCAACGCGGGCACCCAGGTGGTGACCATCGTGGGCAAGAGCTGGGACCACCACGTCACCCACATCATAGAGACCAGCCTCGAAGAGAACCTGCGCATGATCGCAGACTCCATAGCCTACATACGGTCACAGGGCAGGCGGGCCTTCTTCGATGCCGAGCACTTCTTCGACGGCATGAAGGCCAACGCCGACTACGCCATCGAGACGGTGAGGGCCGCCGCCCAGGCCGGGGCCGAGTGCGTCATCCTGTGCGATACCAACGGCGGCTCTCTCCCCCACCAGGTGGCAGAGGCCGTCCGCGCCGTGGCCGGGCGGGTCGCGGTGCCGCTGGGCATCCACGCCCACAACGACGGCGAGCTCGCCGTGGCCAACACCCTGGCCGCCGTAGAGGCCGGGGCCACCCAGGTCCAGGGCACCATCAACGGCTACGGGGAGCGCTGCGGCAACGCCAACCTGTGCTCCATCATCCCCACCCTGAAGCTCAAGATGGGCATAGACTGCATCGACTCGGAGCGGCTGGCCACCCTCACCGAGGTCGCCCACTACGTGAGCGAGGTCGCCAACCTCACCCTGGACAGCCACCTCCCCTACGTGGGCGCGAGCGCCTTCACCCACAAGGCGGGGCTGCACGTGGCCGCCCTCACCAAGTGGGAGCAGAGCTACCACCACACCAACCCCACGCTGGTGGGCAACCAGTGGCGGACGCTGGTATCGGAGCTCTCGGGCAGGGGGGGCATCGTGCGCAAGGCCAGGGAGCGCGGCCTCGACCTGGAGGCCCACGACGACAGGGCGCGCGCCGTCCTGGAGCAGGTGAAGGCGCTGGAGAGCCAGGGCTTCCAGTACGACGGCGCCGACGCCTCCTTCGAGCTCCTCATCCACCGCTCCCGGCCGGACTACCGCGCCCCCTTCGAGCTGGTGGACTTCATGGTGATGGTGGAGAAGCGGCGCCGCCCCTCGACGGTGAGCGAGGGCGAGGAGATGCTCTCCGAGGCCACGGTGAAGGTCAGGGTGGGCAGCGACGTGATCCACACCGCCGCCGAGGGCAACGGCCCGGTGAACGCCTTAGATGCCGCCCTGCGCAAGGCGCTCATAGTGTTCTACCCCAGCCTGGAGGCAGTGCGGCTGGTGGACTACAAGGTGCGCGCCATAGACGAGCCCGAAGGCACGGCATCGCGGGTGCGCGTCCTCATCGAGTCCAGCGACGGCGAGCACGAGTGGCGCACGGTGGGCAGCTCCGCCAACATCATCGAGGCAAGCTGGCTGGCCCTGGCCGACGGCATGGAGTACTGGCTGCTAAAGAGCGGGGCCATACCCAGATAGCGGCAGCACAGGCCTCCACTCGCCCCCAGGCTCACAGGACTTCCCCTCCCCTCATGGTATCGACCTGATACGACAAACTCTCCATTGCTTGCTCTTTCTCTCCGTATTGCCGTAATTGCTTTAGTTGACGTAACATTAAACCGGTGTTAGATTTGTGTGAGGGGAGGCGGACATGCTGGAGTCGATCTCTATCGGGCCAAGGGAGAACGTAAAAACAGCGGGAGACGTGAGCAAGAGCAGCATAAGCCGTGGCGCCCTCTTCGCCGCCGCCCTCATCTTCACTGTCATCGTGTCCCGCACCATAAACCCCGCCTATCCCATCGCGCCGGTGGCGGGCATCCTCTCCGCCGCGATAGCGCTCCAGGTGGCGAGCTACGCTCTCCTGGTCCGCCGCTGGAACCTGCTCGTCCCCGCCCTGTGGCTGCTCCTGGTCACCGACGTCATCGCCATATCGCTCACCATATACTTCACCGGCGGCGCCGAGAGCATGTTCTTCTGGGCCTACCTGGTGCTGGTGCTGGCGTGGGGGTATACCTCGGGCCTGATAGCGGCCGCCGTCTCCGGCGCCCTGTCTCTCGTGTTCCTGCTCCTCTTCTACGGGCTCGAGATCGCAGGCATGATACCGCACTACCAGCTCATCCCCGGCGTGACCCTGTACGACAATCCCCTCCTGGTGAGCGCCATCGTCATCACCTACGCACTGCTCGCCATCCCCCTGGTGGTGTGGGCCGGCGTCCGCCTCACCATGTCGCGCCAGCGGGAGAACCTGATGCGGGGCTACCAGAACGGCGTACAGATATTCGTCGACGCCGTGGAGGCCAACGACCCGCACACCAGGGGACACTCAGACCGGGTATCTCACTACGGGCAGCTCATAGCCCAGGAGATGGAGCTCCCCGCGAAGGATGTCGAGCTGGTGCGGCTGGCCGGGCTGTTCCACGACGTGGGCAAGATACTGCTCCCGGAGGACGTCCTCACCAACAGGGGGACGCTCACGCCGGTGCAGCAGGCAGCCATGATGACGCACCCTATCTTGAGCTACGAGGTGCTGGAGCGGGCGGGCATCTTGACCGAGATCCTCCCCGCGGTGCGCCACCACCACGAGTGGTACGGGGGCGGCGGCTACCCCGACGGCCTCGCCGGGGACAGGATCCCGCTCTCTGCCCGCATCATCTCCGTGGCCGACGCCTTCGAGGCCATGACCGCGGGGCGCTACTACCGCGCCCGGCGCTCAGTAGAGGATGCAGTAGAGGAGCTGCGCCGTGGAAACGGCACCCAGTTCGACCCCAAGGTGGTGGAGGCATTCCTCACGTGCATAGAGAGGGGCCAGATCACCATCACGGCGCCCACCGAGGTCACCATCCCCACCGATACCAGCCAGTCCAGCGTCCCACTGGCACGCCGCCCGCTGCCCTGGACACAGGGCATGACCACCACGACCCAGTTCCGGGCCTCGACCATTCTCTTCCGCATGGGCCAGGAGGCGCGCTCCATGCTCGACCTGACCACGCTGCTCACCAAGACCCTCACCCTGCTCCGGGAGACCATGGACTACACCCACTGCGCCATCTTCCTCGCCGAAGAGGGCGGCGACCTGGTGCTCCAGGCCGCCATCGGCAACCGGGTAAACCAGAAGGGGGTGCGCATACCGGTAGGGGAGGGCGTCATCGGGTGGGTTGCCCAGTACGACGTGGCGCGGCTCATCCCCGACGTGACCACGGACCAGAGCTACATGGACAGCAGCCTTATCCAGCGCGGCACCATGCTCGTTGCCCCCCTGTCGATAGAGGGCAAGACCGTGGGTGTCATCGTGGTGGAGCACGACGACATCGACGCCTTCACGTGCGACGACGCCCGGTTCATGGAGGTGGTGGGCCCCTACATCGCCTCAGTCATCGAGGTGGCCCTGCTCCACGAGAGGGCGAAGCAGGCCGCCATCTACGACGGCCTCACCGGCGTCTACAACCACCGCTACTTCTACGAGCGCCTGGAGCAGGAGATGTCGCGCGCCCGGAGGTACGGCCACTCCCTCACCATAGCCATCATCGACGTGAACGGGCTCAAGGCGGTGAACGAGGTATACGGGCACCTCGCCGGCGACCAGGCGCTCAGGAAGATGGGCCAGGTCTTGAAGGAGTACATGAGGGGCTCCGATATCATCGCCAGGTACGGTGGGGACGAGTTCGCCATCATACTGGTGGAGACAGACAAGGACGAGGCGGAGAAGGCGCTTGCCAGGATCATGGACACGCTGGACATGGCAGTGGTCCAGTACGACTACGATAGCGAGAGCTTCTTCATGCCTGCCCGCTCCTATGGGCTGGCCACGTTCCCCTGGGACGGCAGCACCCCGACCGACCTCTTCGCCGTCGCCGATTCCATGCTCAGCGAGGCCAAGGCCAAGGGCGCGTGACGCCGGCACCGCGGGGCGACGCTCACAGCGGCCTCCCCAGCGGTAGTATGTAGAGCGGGGCCAGGCCCTCCTCGATAGCCAGCGCTGTGGCCACCTCGTCGTCCTCGAAGGCGCCCACCATCACCGTCGCCAGCCCCAGCGCCGCCGCCTGGAGATGTATGTTCTCCCCGACGTGGCCCACCTCCATGTGCACGTACCGCTCTGCCTTCCCCCCGTACCTCCACAGCGTCCTCCCGTAGTGGGCACAGAGCACGATGTCGAGCGGGGCCTGCGCGATGAAGCGCTGGCCCGCCGCCGCGGCGACGAGCCCCTGCCTGTAGTCCCCGTCCCGGTGCCGCTCAAGCGAGTGGCCCTCTACGACGTAGCGGTAGACCCCGGCGGCGAGGCCGGTCACGCCGTCGCCCCCGGCGACGACGAAGACCTCCAGCGGATAGATGGCGCCGGCGCTCGGTGCCGCCCGAAACCTGCGACCGTGGGTTATCCCCTGGGCCGCCCACAGCACCTGCGAGAGCTGGGCCAGTGTGAGCGGCTCGGCGCTGTAGCGCCGCACCGACCTCCTCACGGCGATGGCCTCCTCAAGGGACACAGTGCCCCGCTCCACGGGGGGAGGCAGCGCCAGCTCGTCACCCGGTCCCGGCAGTGCCATGGCTAAACCCCCTGGGCCCTCGTCAGGGCCCCCAGATGCCCAGGCTCAAGTATTTCCAGCCGCCATCGGCCAGTATTGTCACGATGGTGCCCCGCCCCATCTCCTGGGCCACATCGACCGCGTAGCGCACCACCGCCCCCGAGGAGACGCCGCCGAATATCCCCTCCCTCCTGGTGAGCTCCCTGGTGGCGGCAACGGCCTCTGCGCTGGTGACCTCCACCCTCTCGACGAAGTCGAGGTCTAGAATGGGCGGGACGAAGCCCTCGGCGAGGCACCGCAGCCCCTGGATGTGGTCCTCGCAGGGGGGCTCGACCCCGATGACCCGGGCCCGGGGGAACCGCTCCCTGATGCGCCTGCCCACGCCCATTATGGTGCCGCCGGTGCCGATGCCGGCGACGACCACGTCGATATCCATGCCGGCCATATCGTCGAGAACCTCGAGGCCCGTGGTCTCGTAGTGGGCCAGGGGGTTGGCCGGGTTGGAGAACTGGTCGGGCATGAAGTAGCGGTCGTCTCGGGCCGCCATCTCCTGTGCCACCTCTACCGAGAGGTTGACCCCCCCGGCACCCTCGGTGAGGAGCAGCTCGGCGCCGTAGGCCGCGATGAGCTGCCGCCGCTCTATGCTGTAGCTATCGGGCATCACTATGGTGACGGGGTACCCTTTGAGCATCCCCACCATGGCCAGGGCGATGCCGGTGTTGCCACTGGTGGCCTCGATGATGGTCTTGCCCGGGCAGAGCTCCCCCCTCCGCTCCGCCTCCTCGATCATGTACACGGCGATGCGGTCCTTGGTGGAGGCGCTGCCGCCCACGTTCTGCCCCTCCAGCTTGGCGAAGAGCCTGACATCCCCACTGGGACTCATCTGCGAGAGCTCTACAAGCGGGGTATGCCCTACCGCCTGGAGTACGTTATCGTACCTCATATCTGTGTGCTACCAGGATAAGCATTCTAGCACAGTGCCGCTTCAGAGTAAAGGCGAGGGGGGCCCTGCCACGACGCTCACCAGGCGACCGCCCCCACGGCACACGCCCACCTAGAGCAGGCGGGCGCCCGCCTCCGCGACCACGATGCGGTAGACTGCCTGGAGGGGGAGGCCGTGCTCCCGCGCCAGGCGGGCGCACTCCTCGAACTCAGGGTAGAGGCCCACCCTCACCCCCTCCAGCACCTTCAGCTTCACCACCACCGGGCCCAGGCTGGAGTCGAAGGTCACCTGCTCCCGCTGCGATTCGTGGCGCTCTATGGGCTGCACCCGCACCCCCATGGTGGAGGTCTCGCGCATCATGGTGGCCACTATCTCACCGCGCACCGCCCGCGGCACGATGGCGCTGAGCTGGGTGGCGGGGCGGTTCTTCTTCATCTGGATGGGGGTGAACCACACATCGAGGGCGCCCCGCTGGAAGAGACGCTCCATGACGTACCCCAGGAGCTCCGCGCTCATATCGTCGATGTTGGTCTCCAGGAGGAGCAGCTCCCGCTCCGCCTCCTCCCTCTCCCCCAGCCACAGCGGGAGCACGTTGGGGTGGGAGGCGATGTCCCGCGAGCCCACGCCGTACCCGATGCGCTCCAGGAGAAAGGTGGGGCTCTCGAACGTGGCCACGGTGGTGACGATGGCGGCCCCGGTGGGGGTCACCAGCTCGCCCACATCGGGGGAAGGGGTAGGCCGTACCGGCGCCCCCGCAGATGCCATCAGCTCAAGCGTGGCCGGCGCCGGCACCGGGATGGTGCCGTGCTCCATGGACACCGTCCCGCTCCCGGAGGGCAGGGGCGACGAGAAAAGGGCCTCCACGCCGAGCAGCTCGAGCCCGACGACGGAGCCGACGATATCGACGATGGCGTCCACGGCCCCGACCTCGTGGAAGTGGACTTCGCCGGCAGGGACACCGTGGACCCGTGACTCTGCGGCGGCGAGGCGCTCGAAGATGAGGGCGCTCCGCTCCTTCACCGATGGCGAGAGGGCGCTGGCCTCGATCAGGCCCAGGATGTCCCCCAGGCCGCGGCGCTCCGCGGGGCCCCCCTCTACGGTCACTATGGCCCTGGTGCCCGCGATCACCCCCCGCCGCTCAGGTCGCGCGCTTAACGTGTAGCCGGCGAGGGACAGCCTGCCCAGCTCGGCGCAGAGCCGGTCCAGGGGCAGCCCGGCATCGAGGAGCGCCCCCAGCACCATGTCCCCGCTCACACCAGAGTAACAGTCGAGATAGCCGACCTTCACGTCTCATCCCCCGGTAAGGCCTCGTCCATGCTGCCGGAGCGGTACCCGGCGAGGTCGAGGGCAACGTAGGTATACCCCACCGCGCGCAGCGCCGCCACCGCCCTGGCCCTGAACGACTCGTCGGCGAAGAGGGCCATGTCCTGGGGCCCTACCTCGATGCGGGCCACGGTGCCGTGGTGGCGCACCCGGAGCTGGCCGACGCCCATCTCCACCAGGCGGCGCTCCGCCTCGTCGATGCGCCCCAGGGCCTCGACAGCTATGGGTGTGCCGTAGGGGATACGTGTGGCCAGGCACGTCCTGGGCTGCCGGTCCCAGTTGGGGACGCCGCGCCCTTCAAGCAGGCGGCGGATATCGGCCTTGGCCAGGCCCACCTCACGCAGGGGGCTCCTCACCCCGAGCTCGGCGACGGCGCGCATCCCTGGCCGCCGCTCGCCAGTGTCGTCGCGGTTGGTGCCATCGAGGACGTGGGCCAGCCCCTCGCCGTCGGCGATGCGGCGCAGCGTGCCGAAGAGGCGCCGCTTGCAGTAGTAGCAGCGCTGACCGTCGTTGGCGACGAACGCCGGGTCTGCGAGCTCATCGCTCTCGATGACCGCGTGGCGGATGCCGAGCTGCCTGGCGAGCCGCCCTGCATCGGCGACCTCGGAGGCCGAGCGCAGCGGCGAAGAGGCGGTCACCGCGAGCGCCCGATGGCCCAGTACCTCGTGTGCCACCAGTGCGAGCAGGGTGCTGTCGACGCCGCCAGAGTAGGCGACGAGGACGGAGCCCATCTCCTCCAGCATGGACTCAAGCCCGGCCAGCTCCCTCTCCATCCCGCGATGCGCCGCCTTCACGTTTCGTCAATTGGTAGCATACCCCGCCCTGGCACCAGAAGCGCCTCCAGTGGAGGGAGGCCCGACCGGCACCCACGGCCCGAAACCGAAATGGGAAGCCCTCTATGGCTTCCCACCTCTCTGCCCGAAGTAGCCCGCACGGCACACGGGGCCTTGCGTTGCCGTCTCCCCCTGCTACGGGGGTGACTTGGCCACCTCCAGGGTCTTTATCTTGATCTCGTCGCCCTCGCGGTCGAGGAGCACGATGTCCCCCGACTGGAAGTCGCCCCGCAAGAGGGCCTCCGAGAGCGGGTCCTCTATCAAGTTCTGTATCACGCGGCGTAAGGGACGGGCCCCGAAGACGGGGTCGTAGCCCTTCTCCCCCAGGAGCTCCTTCGCGGTATCGGTGACCTCGAGCTTGATGCTCTTCTCCGCGAGCTCTTTCCACACCTCGCGGAGCATGAGGTCGACGATCTGCCTGATGTGCTCCTTGTTCAGGGCGTGGAAGACCACGGTGCCGTCGATGCGGTTCAAGAACTCGGGGCGGAAGAACCGCTTCACCTCGTCCAGCACCTTGTCCTTCATGGTATCGTAGGACTGCTGCTGGGCCTTGGCCTCGTCCGTCCTCACGGTGAAGCCCAGCGTGGCGTCCCGCTTGATGAGCTCGGCACCGATATTGCTGGTCATCACGATGATGGTGTTGCGAAAGTCCACCCGCCTCCCCTTGGCATCGGTCAGGTGGCCGTCGTCGAATATCTGGAGCAGTATGTTGAACACGTCGGGATGTGCCTTCTCGATCTCGTCGAGGAGGATGGCGGAGTAGCCCTTGCGCCGCACCGACTCGGTGAGCTGCCCCCCCTCGTCGTAGCCCACGTAGCCCGGCGGCGCCCCGACCAGCCTGGCCACCGCGTGGCGCTCCATGAACTCCGACATGTCCAGCCTGATGAGGGCGTCCTTGGAGCCGAACATGAACTCGGCGAGCACCCTCACCAGCTCCGTCTTGCCCACGCCGGTGGGGCCCAGGAAGATGAAGCTGCCTATGGGCCGCCTGGGGTCTTTTAAGCCGGCTCGCGCCCGCCGCACTGCCTTGGAGATGACGGTGATGGCCTCGTCCTGGCCGATGATGCGGCGGTGCAGCACCTCCTCCATCTGGAGCAGGCGGGTGGTCTCGTCCCGTGCCAGGCGCGCCACCGGTATCCCGGTCCACATGCTCACCACCTCGGCGATGTGGTCCTCGGTAACGGTAGGCTCCTCGATAAGCGGCTCGTCCTCAATCCCCTCCTGCATCCTGTCCACGCGCTCGGCGAGCTTGAGCTCGCGGTCGCGGAGCTCCGCGGCATACTCGTACTGCTGGGCCGATATCGCCGCCTCCTTGTCGCGGCGCAGCGCCTCGAGGGCCACTACGGCCTCACTGGCGCCGATGGGGGCCGAGCCATGGGTTATCCGCACCCGCGACGCCGCCTCGTCGATTAAGTCGATGGCCTTGTCGGGGAGGAAGCGGTCAGGGATGTAGCGCGCCGACATAGTCACCGCGGCGTTGATGGCCTCGTTGCTTATGTTCAGCCGGTGGTGCTCCTCGTAGCGGCTCTTGACGCCGAGCAGTATCTCGATGGCCTCCTCTACAGAGGACTCCTCCACCAGCACCGGCTGCAGGCGCCGCTCCAGTGCGGCGTCCCTCTCTATCCGCTTCCGGTACTCGTCGGCGGTGGTGGCCCCGATGCACTGTATCTCGCCCCGCGCCAGCGAGGGCTTCAGTATGTTGGAGGCGTCGACGGCACCCTCGGCGGCGCCGGCACCCACGATGGTGTGTATCTCATCGATGAAGAGGGTGCAGTTGCCGGCCGCCTTTATCTCGTCGATGACCTTCTTGAGCCGCTCCTCGAACTCACCGCGGTACTTGGTCCCCGCCACCAGTGAGCCTATGTCCAGGGTGAGCAGCCGCCTCCCCTGGAGGCTCTGCGGGACGTCGCCGGCGATGATGCGGTGGGCCAGCCCCTCGACGATGGCGGTCTTGCCCACGCCGGGCTCGCCGATGAGGACCGGGTTGTTCTTGGTGCGCCGGCTCAATATCTGCACCACGCGCTCTATCTCTTTGCCGCGCCCGATGATGGGGTCGAGCTTGTCGGCGCGGGCCATGGCGGTGAGGTCGACGCTGAGCTGGTCCAGGGTGGGGGTCTTGGAGGCCGCCCGGGCACCGGGATGGGCGTGGGGCATGCTCTGGCTCAAGACGCGCACCGTCTCGGCGCGCACCTTGTCAAGGCTCACCCCCAGGCTCTCCAGGACGCCGGCAGCTACCCCCTCGCCCTCTCGCAGCAGGCCGAGCAGGAGGTGCTCTGTGCCGATGTAGCTGTGATTCAAGCGCCGCGCCTCATCCACTGCGAGCTCGATGACCCGCTTGGCACGCGGGGTGAGGCCGATCTCTCCGCTCACGGTCCTCTCGCCGCGGCCGATGATGAACTCCACCGCGGTGCGCACCTTGCTCAGCTCCACGCCGAGGTTGGCCAGCACCTTGGCCGCCACCCCGTCCCCCTCACGTACCAGGCCGAGCAGGATGTGCTCGGTGCCTATGTAGTTATGATTGAAGCGCTGGGCCTCCTCCTGGGCCAGGGTGAGCACCTTGCGCGCCCTCTCGGTGAACTTCTCGAATCTGCTCGACATGACCCCTCCCGATATGCCAGCCCCACTAGATCGATACGTCGGTTCACGGTCTATTGTATCACAATTATAGCAAAAAGGGAATAGCCATCACCTGTGCGACGCAGCGCGGCACAGCTACCACCAGGGCAACGATTTTACATAAATATCGAGGCCCCCGCTCGCGGCGGGGGCCCCTCTCTGAGCCGGCCTCTGCCTGCTATACCTCGTCCTTGTTCCGCCACACGCCGCCCACGTAGACCTTCTCCTTCTGCGAGCGACGCGGTAGCTCCAGCCCGGCCTCGCGGGCGTACTTCATCATGCGGGCGACCTCCGCCACCTTGCGGCCCACCATCTGCGACCTCACCCTGCCGTAGAAGTCGTCGAGCACGCCGTTGTCCAGCCAGTCGGGCCGCTGGCCGTAGGCCCTCTTGCTGGCGACCGCGGTGGCGTGGGCCACGGGGAACATCTCCAGCGTCTGGATAAGCGAGTAGATGACACTTATGGCCCACTCCATGCCCACCCCGAACCAGCCCAGGGTGAGCGCCCCGGCGGGCAGGTTGCGGAAGCGGTGGTGGAAGAAGGTGCTCTCCCTGGTGCGGGACACCAGGTTGACCAGGTGCGGGGCCAGGGTCAGGTCCCAGGTGGGCCCCCCCAGGACCATGCCGTCGGCGCGCTGCATGGCCTCGTATATGGGGTGGAAGTCGTCCTTCACCTTGCACGGCGCCCTGTTCTCGATGCACCACTGGCAGTGCGTGCACACCGCCACCTCCTTGTCCGCCATGGTGATGAACTCCGTCTCCACCCCCTCGAACGCCTCCTCCGCCGCCTTGAGTGCCTCTCTGACCAGGGTATCGCAGTTGCCGTCCTTTATCGGTGTCCCCGATATGCCCAGAATCCTCACGTTCATTCCCGTCTCCTTCATAGATATGTAGTGAGCCTGGGCACCGCGCGCCCGGATACCGCGGGGATAGGCGCGATGCCAGATGAGGCATTATAGCACATGGGACAGGGGAGGAGAAACAAGGGAATCGCCGGTGCCGAAGTCGGGGACGCCGGGGGGCGTTGCCGTGGCCGCAGCCGACCGAGAAATGAAAAGCGCTTCCCGGCAGTGGCATATTTTCCACACCCCGTTGCCAGGGCAGTATCGTCTGCGCTGAGGCGTTTCACTTCCGTGTTCGGGATGGGAACGGGTGGGTCCGCCTCGCTCTCACCACCGGAAAGCGATAGTCAGTATACCACACCGGTATGACGGATGCAACACCCGGCACGAGTGACGAACCCCCGGAGGTGGCTCGAATTCCACGATGCTGCACGCCGTACCCGCTCCAGGTCGGGGGCAGGCCCAGGCCCCGCTCTCCTCGCCGGCGCGGCACCCGGTGCCCGCCGGGCGCCACCTGTGGTACCATGGAGAGGGGAGTATAGTGAGCGACAGGGTAGTGAAAAGCGACGAGGAGTGGCGCCGGCTGCTCACCCCGGAGCAGTACCGGGTCACCAGGCGCAAGGGGACGGAGCCGCCGTTCAGTGGCAGGTACTACCGCTTCAAGGGGAAGGGCACCTACCGCTGCGTCTGCTGCGGAAACGAGCTCTTCAGCTCCGAGACAAAGTTCGAGTCGGGCAGCGGCTGGCCCAGCTTCTGGGCCCCGCTCTCCGAGCAGGCCGTGGTCACCGCCAGCGATGTCTCCCACGGCATGGCGAGGACCGAGGTGCTGTGCGCCCGCTGCCAGGCCCACCTGGGGCACGTCTTCGAGGACGGCCCGCCACCCACGGGCCTTCGCTACTGCATCAACTCGGTAGCGCTGGACTTCGTCGGCGACGGCGGCTAGCCGGTCTCTGTCCCTGTGCCGCCGGGACATCCCAGGCCCGGCACGGGCCCACCGTGGGGCGGCGATCCCCCCACGGCTTGACAGCGAGGCCCTCCTTCTCTATAATGAGCCACTGAAAACGGTTTTCATCTACGTAGTACCATGACGTTCACAGAGCGAGGTATCGCCCAGGCGCTCAAGCAGCGCGGCCTGCGGCTCACACCACAGCGCAGGGCGGTGCTGCACGCCATCGCCCAGGGACATGAGCACCTCACCCCTGCCCACATCTACCATAAGGCGCGCGAGGAGAGCCCTGGGATAGGGCTGGTGACGGTGTACCGCACCCTCGATATGCTGGCCGAGCTGGGACTGCTGTGCGAGGTGCCCACCACCGGCGATGCCCGGAGCTACATCCTGAGGAGGACGGCGGAGCACCACCACCACCTCATCTGCGCGGACTGCGGGGCGGTGGCCGACTTCAGCGACTGCGACCTCGGCGAGCTGGAGCGGGCGCTGGCCCTGGAGACCGGCTTCAAGATAGAAGGCCACATCCTGGAGTTCCTGGGCCGCTGTGAGAGCTGCCAGAGGATGTCACAGGCTGAGCGGCCGCGGGCGTGCCCCTCTGCATAGAGGCGCCGTGGCCGGGGAGGAGCGATGGGACGGTCTCGTTCGATCCAGCAGGGGGCGACGGTGAGGGCGCTCCTGTTCCTTGTCCTGCTCCTGGCCCCCATCCTCTCGTGCTCGCCGCCGGGGGGGCAGGGCCAGGGCATCGGGGTGGTGGTCACCATACCACCCCTCGCCGAGTTCGTGGAGCGCGTCGGGGCGGGGCAGGTCTCGGTCACCGTGATGGTGCCGCCGGGGGCCAGCCCCCACACCTACGAGCCCACCCCCAGCCAGATGGTGGCGGTGGGCCAGGCCGATATGTACGTCAAGGTGGGCACGCCGGTGGAGTTCGAGCTGGCCTGGATGGGCAACATCATCGAGGCCAACCCCGCCATGCTGGTGGTCGATAGCTCACAGGGCATCGAGCTCATCGGCGGCGAGGGGGCAGAGGGCCACGAGGGGGTCGACCCCCACATCTGGGGCTCGCCGCAGAACGCCAGGGTCATGGTGGAGAACATCTGCGCCGGGCTCATCGCGATAGACCCCGGGAACGCCGCCCTCTATGCCGATAACCGCGACCACTACTTGAAGGAGCTGGCAATCCTGGACGGGTATTTCCACTGCCGGCTCGACGGCTTCACCAACCGCGTCTTCATGACATACCACCCCGCCTTCGGCTACCTCGCCGAGGAGTACGGGCTCACCCAGCTCGCCGTGGAGCACGAGGGCAAGGAGCCCACGCCACAGGTGCTCCAGGACAGCATCGACAAGGCAGAGCAGTACCACCTCCACTACGTGTTCGTCGCGCCGCAGTTCGCGAGCGACGATAGCGAGACCATAGCCAGCGCCATCGGCGGGGAGACCGCCCCCATGGACCCGCTCCCCCGGCACTACATCGCCACCATGGGGGGCATCGCCGACCTGCTCGCACTGGAGCTGGAATAGGGGCCAGGGTGCACTCGTCGAGCCTGGGAAGGGAGGGGCCATGGCAGCAGCGGAGCTGGTGAGGCTTGAGGACGTGTGGGTGCACTACGACGGGACGCCCGCCCTGGAGGGGGTGCACCTGTCCCTGTACCAGGACGACTTCCTGGGCATCATCGGGCCCAACGGCGGCGGCAAGACCACGCTGCTCAAGGTCATCCTGGGCCTGATCAGGCCGCAGCGGGGAGAGGTCGCGGTGATGGGGGCCTCTCCGCAGGCGGGGCGCCGGGCCATCGGCTATGTGCCCCAGAGCAGCCTCTTTGACCGCGACTTTCCGGTGAGCGCCTGGGACGTGGTGCTCATGGGGAGCAAGGCCAGGCTCTTTCGCCGCTACAGCGAAGAGGACAAGAGGAAGGCCGCCGGGGCCCTGGAGACCGTGGGGATGCAAGAGCACCGGGAGCGGTGGATGGGGGAGCTCTCCGGCGGGCAGCAGCAGCGGGTGCTCATCGCCAGGGCACTGGTCTCCGAGCCCAGGCTGCTCCTCCTCGATGAGCCCACGGCCAACATCGACCAGCCGATGCAGGCCGAGTTCTACGAGCTGCTGAGCACGCTCAAAGAGAGGATGGCCATCGTGCTGGTGACCCACGATATCAGTGCCGTCTCCGTCCACGTGGAGAAGATCGCCTGCTTGAACCGTCGTCTCTACTACCACGGGACCAAGGAGCTGGACGCCGAGGAGCTGGAGGAGGCATACCAGTGCCCGATACAGCTCATCGCCCACGGTGTCCCTCACTGGGTACTCAAGGAGCACAGGTAACGGCCATGGACATCCTCTCCTATCCTTTCATGCAGCGCGCCCTCATCGCGGGGGTGCTGGTCAGCATCACCTGTGGTGTCATCGGGACCTACGTCGTGGTGCGGCGCATGGTCTTCGTGAGCGGCGGCATCTCCCACGCCTCGTTCGGGGGCATCGGGCTGGGCTACTTCCTGGGGTTCGACCCCGTCATCGGGGCCATGCTCTTCTCCGTGGCCTCTGCCGTGAGCATCGGGGCCATAAGCAGGAGGGCGCGCCTCCCGGAGGACACCTCCATCGGCATCCTGTGGGCGGTGGGCATGGCGCTGGGGGTGATCTTCATCGGCCTGAGCCCCGGCTATGCGCCCGACCTCTTCGGCTATCTCTTCGGCAACATCCTCTCGGTATCGGGCGCCGACCTGGCCTTGATGGCCGCCCTCACCGTGGTCATCGTGGTGGTGGTGTCCCTCTTCTTCAAGGAGTTCCAGAGCCTCTCCTTCGACGAGGAGTTCGCCCGTGTGTCCGGGGTGCCCACGGCCTGGCTGTACTATCTGCTGGTGGTGCTCATCGCCCTGGCAGTGGTGATACTGATACGTGCGGTGGGAATCGTGCTGCTCATCGCCCTGCTCACCATCCCTGCGGCCATCAGCCGGCGGCTGGTGCGCAGCCTGCGCGCCATGATGCTGCTCTCTGTGGCCTTGAGCGCCCTCTTCGTCGCCAGCGGGCTGTGGCTCTCTTACGTGCTCGACCTGGCATCGGGGGCCACCATCATCCTGGTGAGCGGGGCGGCGTTCCTGGCCTCGCTGGGGCTGCGCCGGGCGCGGGGGCACAGCGCACAGCCCGAGTAAAGGGTGTACTCCCTTTGAAACCTCTTGCCTCAGTGGCTATAATGTACCCATCAAACCTCGCCTGATATCACCAGATAATACCAGGAGTGCCCACGATGGATTTCATGAAGCGAATACCATGGGAATGGGTGATTCCAATCCTGTTGGGAATTGGGATTATACCTGTTGTTGCCTTTGCACCATATCAAGTATCCCTGGTTGTCGCTGCGTTAGCAGCCACATTTGCCGGCGTGTCTGCC
>JAXHUE010000011.1:0-32119 GCA_034189655.1 Chloroflexota bacterium
CTAGCTCGTTTCGAAAGAGCGGTAGTAGTCGACAGTGGCAGCCAGCCCCTGCTCCAGAGAGAGCCTGGGGCTCCAGCCCAGCTCCCTCTGCGCCAGAGAGGTATCGAGGCAGATACGCCGCACCTCTCCAGTGCGGTACGGGGCATATATCGGCGCATCGCCGTATCCCAAGGCCCGGGCCAGGGCATCGAACATCTCCTGGTCAGAGGTCTCCACGCCGGTGCCGATGTTGTATATCGCCCGCTCCCCGTGCTCCATGGCCAGCAGGTTAGCCGAGACGATGTCGCTCACGTGGGTGTAGTCCCTGGTCTTATCGCCCGCGCCGAATATAGTGGGGCGCTGCCCTTTAAGCATCAGGCCGGCGAAGATAGCGACCACCCCGGCCTCGCCGCGAGGGTTCTGGCGCGAGCCATAGACATTCGAGTACCTCAAGGCCACGTAATCGAGCCCGTAGTGCTGGCCGTAGAGATAGAGGTAGTGCTCCACGGTGTGCTTCGATATCCCGTACTGGGACAGAGGATTTACCGGGTGGTGCTCGTCTACCGGGAGGTACTGCGGCTCGCCGTACACTGCCCCCCCCGACGAGGCATAGATGAGCCTGGGCACCCCGAAGCGGACACAGGTGGTGATGACGTTAAGGCTCCCCAGGATATTTACCTGGGCGTCGAAGGCCGGCTCCTCAACCGAGCGAGTGACCACCGTCTGTGCGGCGTGGTGGTTGACCACGTCCGGCCTCTCCTGCTCGAACACATCGGCGAGGTCCCGGTCGCAGATGCTCACCCGGTACAGCCTGGCGCCAGGGTTCACGTGAGAGGTGGAGCCGGTATACAAATCGTCCACCACCGCCACGTCGTGGCCGTGCTCGATGAGGGCATCGACAATGTGAGACCCGATAAAGCCTGCCCCCCCGGTGACCAGTACCTTCACCTGTCGTCTCCTTCCTCGCTGGCGCGGCGGAACCTGCCCAGCCTGGCCAGCGCCTCCATGGTCTCCCTGTTGCCCAGCCTGGCCCGGCGCACCGCCCCGGCCAGCACCTCGATACTCCTATCGTAGGTCTCGCGGTCTACCGGGTACGGAATGCCGTCCTTGCCGCCGTGGGCGAAGCCGAAGAGGGCGGGGTCTCTGTAGCTAGAGGGCACCCCGTAGACCAGCTCCGATATCAGGCTCAGGGCACGCACGGTCTTGGGCCCGACCCCCTCCAGCGAGATGAGCCCCTCGAAGCCCTGCGGCTTGTGCTCATAGGCGGTGAGGAAGGCCCGCTCCAGGTGAGAGGGGTGGATATCGTCCAGTGTGATGTGGTGCCGTGCCGGCAGGGTCAGCTCCTTCATCCTGTTCAAGTCGGCGACGAGCGCCTCCGGCCTCTCCCCAGCGGCGATACGGGCGATGACAGAGCGGGCCGGGGTGCTCTCGTCCGCGGTGAGGTTGAGCGTCTGGCCCTTAAAGTCGCAGCAGATGGCAGAGTGGGGCTCGTGCACGAAGTCGGCGACCTGCTCCCCGAGCCAGTGGTAGCGGCGGGCATAGCGTGTCGCCTCGTTCATGCCCTGCTGTACCACTGCCCACGACCCGCCCTCGTCGAAGAAGAACACGTGGTGGTAGAGCTGGTACCCGTCCTGGAGGGCCACGCTGTCCACCTTGGCCGACATCCGGCTGGCGTATACCAGGCGCTGCGGGTCGAGAGAGATATCGTGGGCCAGGCCCTCGATCTGAGCCGGCGTCTGCCGCGAGGTCTTTCCCTTGCCGCCGGCGATGAACAGCCCCAGCTCTCGCTCGTGACCCCTTATCCCCTCCTTGAGCGCGGCACAGGCTGTGGTGGTGAGCCCGCTTGAGTGCCAGTCGAAGCCGAGCACGCAGCCAAAGGCCTGGAACCAGTAGGGGTCTGAGAGGCGTCTGAGCATCTCCTGAGTACCGGCATCGAGCACGATGGCGTGGCACACCTCACGGGACAGCTTGACCATCCTCTCGAAGAGCCATCGCGGCGCCTTGCCGTAGTGGAGGGGCAGGTTGGCGACGCCGGTCCTCGTCCCTGTGCTATTGGACGCATTGGTCATGGCCAGCTCCCAGGGCCTCCATCTCAATCCCTATGTTACTACAAGTGGTGGGTGGGGGCAAACCGCCGTGTCACACCGCGGGGCCGCTATAGTTGAACTATGAAGGCGACGGTGGTACAATTCGCTCGTTCGGCATTAAGAGGGGGGCGGGTGCCTTGAGGACTATGTGGACGCCCTGGCGCATGGCGTACATAATGGGCAAGAAGCCGGCGGGATGCCTGCTCTGCAGCAAGTGGCAGCGGCCTGCCCAGGACGACAGGGAGAACTACATCCTCTATAGAGGAGAGCACTGCTACATCATGCTCAATCTCTATCCCTACACCAACGGTCACCTGATGGTAGCGCCCTACGTGCACGAGGCATGCATCGAGCGGCTGGATGATGAGACGCTGCACCAGCTCATGGCATTCACCAGGGCCGGCACCGCGGCACTGAGAAAGGCCATGTCCCCGGACGGCTTCAACATGGGCATAAACGAGGGGAAGGTGGCCGGGGCCGGCGTGGCAGACCACATCCACATGCACGTAGTGCCCAGGTGGGAGGGCGACACTAACTTTCTGTCGGTGCTCGCGGAGGTCAGGCTGGTACCAGAGACCCTGGACGCGACGTATGAGCGTCTCCTCCCTGCTCTCGAGGAGGCGCTCTCCCGGTAAGGCAGGCCTTTCTAGAGCGCATGCTGTCTGCGATCGCATGCCTGGGTGCAGGCCCCTCCGCTGCCGGTAGCCTCCTTTGAAAAGGGCGGGGTGCTTGTGATACAATGGCTTTGCGGATCTGTGGTGGGCGTAGCCGAGTGGTTAAGGCGCCAGGTTGTGGCCCTGGAGGTCGAGGGTTCGAATCCCTCCGCTCACCCCACACGCGTGTGAGAGGGCCGGGCATACCAGCCCGGCCATAGAGAGCGGCCTTCCAATACTCCCCATCACCCGGCACCCAGAGGGCGCCCGTAGCTCAGCGGACAAGAGCATCGGTCTTCGGAACCGAGGGTCAGGGGTTCGAATCCCTTCGGGCGCGCCACCTTCATTTAGCGATGGCCGAGCCGCGCCTGCACCTCGTCTAGGGAGAGGCCTTCTATGGCGAGCACCTTGCGGCGGCTGGTCTGCCCCTTCTCTATGGTGACCTGCCCCCTGGCTATGCCCAGCTGATCGGCGATGAAGGAGATGAGCTCGCGGTTGGCCTCTCCCTTCACCGGGCGAGCGGCTACCCTCACCTCCAGGAGGCCGTCCCTCATGTCCAGCACCTGGTTCTTCCTGGAGCCAGGGTGGACCAGGACGGACAGCCTGGCCGCATCGGGGGACGGCATTCACCCCACCCCTATGGGCACGGCACGTGAGCCGTCCACCAGCCTGGCCTCGGTGAGCCTGTTTGCAAGGGGCGCATTGCTGTGGGCGTGGACCCTGATGTAGTTGTCGGTGAGCCCCTGCCACACCCCGTCGCCTTCGTCCTCCCACAGCACCGTCATGGTGCGACCGGCGAAGCGCTCGCGGAAACCGCGGGATACCTCCTCCGCCAGCGCTCTCATGCGCCGGCACCTGTCCCTCTTGACCTGCTCTGCCACCTTGCCCGGCATCCCGCAGGCCGCTGTGCCCGGCCGCTCGGAGAAGGGGAAGACGTGGATATCGGCCAGCCCCAGCTCGCGGCAGAGGGCATAGCTCTCCTCGAACTCCTCCTCGCTCTCGCCGGGAAAGCCGACGACTATATCCGTGGTGATGGCGATGTCGGGCACCGCCCTCCGTGCCATCTCAACTGCCCCCACGAAGTCGGCGACGTGGTACCCGCGGCCCATGCGCCCCAGCACCGCGTCGCTGCCGCTCTGGAGCGGGATGTGGAGGTGACGGCACAGCCTGTCGTCGCGCCACAGTGAGAGTAGCCCTGGAGTGACATCCTCGGGGCGGAGCGAGGAGAGGCGCAGCCTGGCGATGCCGCTCTCGTCGAGGACGCGTCTCACCAGCAGGGCCAGCCCCGGCACCACCGTCCCGATGTGGGTCCCGGTGAGCACCACCTCCTGGTAGCCCGTTGCCACCCGTGAGCGTACCGTTGCCACCACATCGTCGATGGGGAGGCTGCGCTCGGCGCCCCTCACGTGGGGGACGATGCAGTAGGCGCACCAGCGGCTGCAGCCCTCCTGCACCTTGACCATGCTCCGGGTGCGAAAGGAAGGGGGCGGGCCGTCTGCCGCGCCGCGGCGTGCCCCGAGGAGCTCAGCCAGCCTGTGCTTGCCGGCATTGTCCACCACCATGTCGACCTCGTCCATCCCGCGAAGCACCGAGGGCGCCCGCTGCACGTAGCAGCCCGCGGCGACGATGAAGGCCCCGGGCATGGCACGCCTCGCCGCACGCAGCAGGTGACGAGACTTGCGGTCCGCGATGTGGGTCACGGTACAGGTGTTGAGTATGTAGATATCGGCGCCGGAGGAAGGGGCCACGACGCGATAGCCAGAGCGGTGCAGGTCCCACGCCAGGGCCTCGCTCTCCGCCTGGTTGAGCTTGCAGCCCAGGGTCTCTATGGTGACGGTGGTGCCATGCTCGTGCATGATGGTTTGACTTCCCTTTCGCTTATGCTATTATAGGGGTTGAGTTTGCGGCAGGTCAACGAGAAAGCACCGGCCCTAGTATAGCGATGTACCAGACGACGTGCTATACTTGGACAGGCCAGAGATACCGGAACGGGAGGAGGTGTACTCCTATATGAGCGAGAGGGTTGTCGTCACCGGCATAGGGATCATCAGCCCCCTGGGGCTTGACGTTCAGTCTACGTGGCAGGCACTGGTCGCCGGGAAGTCGGGGGTAGACCGCATCACCCATTTCGACCCGGAGGGCTTCGATACCATGATCGCCGCCGAGGTGAAGGGCTTCGATGCCGGAAACTACATGGACCGCAAGGAAGTGCGGCGCATGGAGCGCTTCGTCCAGTTTGCCGTGGCCGCCGCCCGCGAGGCCGTCGGCAAGGCGCAGCTCACCATCGACAGCTCCAATGCCGAGGATATCGGCGTGGTCATCGGGGCCGGCTTCGGCGGCCTGGGCACGCTGCTGGGCCAGCACCAGGTGCTGCTCGAGAAGGGGCCGGACCGGGTGAGTCCCTTCCTGGTCACCATGATGATAGCCGACATGGCACCCGGCCAGGTCTCCATCTTGTTGGGGGCCAAGGGGCCCAACTTCTGCATAACGTCGTCGTGTGCCAGCGGCTCCGACGCCATCGGCGAGTCCTTAGAGATCATTCGACGCGGTGATGCCCAGGCCATGATCGCGGGCGGCACCGAGGCCCAGATCATCCCCCTGACCGTGGCTGCGTTCAACTCGGCGCGGGCCATATCTACCAGGAACCACGAGCCCCATAAGGCCTCGAGGCCGTTCGACGCCGAGCGCGACGGCTTCGTCATCGGAGAGGGGGCGGCCATCCTCGTCCTGGAGAGCCTCTCTTTCGCCACCAGGCGCGGTGCGCCCATCCTGGCCGAGATCGTGAGCTACGGTGCCTCCGGGGATGCCTTTCACGTCACGCAACCTGCCGAGGGGGCCGAGGGCGGTGTGCGCTCGATGAGGATGGCCCTCAAGAAGGCGGGGCTTGAGCCCACGGACGTGCACTACATAAACGCTCACGGCACCTCGACACAGCTCAACGATAAAAACGAGACTGCCGCCCTGAAGACCATGTTTGGCGACTATGCCTACCGGGTACCGGTGAGCTCTACCAAGTCGATGACCGGCCATCTCCTGGGCGCTGCTGGGGCCATCGAGTCGGCGGTATGTATCCTCACCATCCAGCACGGGATCATCCCGCCGACGACAAACCTCACCAGCCCCGACCCCGAGTGCGACCTGGACTACGTGCCCAACGTGGCGCGCCAGGCCAAGGTCGATGTTGCCCTCACCAACTCCTTTGGCTTCGGTGGTCACAACTCCTCGCTCATCTACCGCCGCTATACTTAAGAAGTGATTTCTGGCCAGTGAGGTGACGTAGTGGGCCATTGCCGGTGGCGCGTAATGCCACCCGTACCAGATGGACAGCTTTCCAGAGTAGCAGGGCTGCGGCCGCTGATGGCCCAGCTCCTCTACAACCGGGGGGTCACCGAGAGCGCCCAGGTAGAGCCCTTCATCCGTGCCGACAGGGAGCTCCTCTACGACCCGTTCCTCCTCTGCGACATGGAGCGGGCGGTGGCCCGCATCGAGGCCGCCCTGCGCTCCGGTGAGACCATCTCCATATACGGCGACTTCGACGCTGACGGCGTCACCGCCACCGCCATACTCGTGGATGGGTTCTCTGCCCTGGGCGGCAGGGTCATCCCCTACATCCCGCGCCGCACCGAGGAGGGCTACGGCTTGAACAACGCCGCGCTGGAGACGCTGAAGGGCGACGGGGTAGGCCTGGTGATCACCGTGGACTGCGGCATCAGCTCCGCCCCCGAGGTGGAGCGGGCCAACGAGATCGGCTTAGACGTCATCGTTACCGACCACCACACCGTCCCCTCACAGATGCCCCCAGCCGTGGCCGTAGTCGATCCCAAGCGGGGCGACTCCTGCTACCCCTTCCCCGACCTCGCCGGCGTGGGCGTCGCCTTCAAGCTCCTCCAGGCGCTTTACTACTCGCTGGGGAGGGATGACGACCTGGACCAGTACCTCGACCTGGTGGCCCTGGGAACGGTCACCGACATGTCACCTCTCGTCGGGGAGAACCGCTACCTGGTCAAGCACGGCATCGAGGCGCTCCAGCGCACAGAGCGGCCGGGGCTCCTGGAGTTGGCACGGAGCGCCGGCATACCCGTGGCCGGTATCGACCCGGAGGTGATCTCGTGGGTGCTGGGGCCGCGCTTAAACGCTGCGGGCAGGCTGGACCACGCCATGAGGAGCTACAACCTGCTCGCCACTGACTCCGTTGAGGAGGCACAGCGAATCGCCTCCTGGATAGAGCGAAAAAATTCCCAGAGACAGGCGCTCACCGAGGGCGTGTTGGCCGATGCCAGGGCAAAGGTAGAGGCCCAGGGCACAGACCAACCCCTGCTCATGGTGGGCGGCGAGGGCTACCCCTCCGGCGTGGTGGGCGTGGTCGCGGGGAGGCTATCGGAGGCATACTATCGCCCCGTCATCGTCTGCGAGATCGGCGCGGAGCAGGTACGGGGCAGCGCCCGCAGCATCCCCGAGTTCGACGTCACCGCCGCCCTCACCCAGTGCTGCGACCTGCTCAGCCGCTTCGGCGGTCACCCCATGGCAGCGGGTTTCACCGCGCCTCTTGAGAACCTGGGGCCTCTCCACCACAGGCTGCTCGAGATCGCCCAGGCCCACCTGGCGGGACTCGACCTTCGTCGCAGCATCGCCATAGACGCCCAGGTGAGGCTCGACACCCTCGGCGGAGGTGCCTTCAGCATGATGCAGAGGCTCGCCCCCTTCGGCCGCGCCAATCCCCTGCCCACCTTCTTGAGCCGCGGTGTCGCCGTGGAGGAGTGCCGTTGCGTCGGGGGCAAAGGGGAGCACCTGAAGCTCAAGATCAGGACAAACAACGTGGTGTGGGATACCATTGGCTTCAGGCAGGGGTACCTGGTGGGCGAGGTCACCCCCACCATAGACATCGTCTACAACCTCCAGGTGGACCAGTGGAGCGGTGGCGAGCGGCTCCAGCTCAACATGCTGGACTTTGCGCCACGCGCATAAAGCGGGCCCCCATAAGAGCGCGAGACCCCATGCACAACACACAGCGGGATTGGCGTATCTACGTCGTGGACAGCACGTAGGCCACTTTCATCGCTGGGAGAGAGGGCTTAAAAGCCAGCCTCTGCACCAGGCGCCGTGGCGTATAAGGGTAAGGACGGGGACGGGGACGGGCGCCGCCGCCATCTCACGCAGGCGGAAGCCCTGCATCCGGCGTCGGTATGGCCGCCCGCCTGGCCTGCCTCATGTTGCGGATGAGAAGGGGGATACACACCGCCATCACCAGGAGCGCGATGAAGTGGGCCTCGTGGAGGGGGCCGACGCTTATCTGGATACCGGGGTTGGGCAGGGCACGGGTGAACTCGATGGCGAAGCGTCCCAGCGAGTAGAGCGACAGGTAGAGCAGGAACAGTGACCCATCGGGTTTGAGCCTCCCGCTCAGGCGCAGGAGCAGGCCGAAGACCAGGAGGTCCCATATGATCTCGTACACTGGCGATGGGTGCGTGGGCACTCCCAGCATGGCGTAGGCATCGGGGTGGGTATAGACGAATGCCCAGGGCAGTGTCGTCTCGATACCGAAGGCATCGCCGTTTATGGTACACCCGATGCGGCCCACTGCCTGTGCCAGGATGAGGGCCGGGGCCACGACGTCGGCAAGCTGTCCCAGCTTCGTGCCGGTCACCCTGGCATATATCACCGCGGCGAGTGTGCCCCCCAGTATGGCACCGAATATGGAGAGGCCCACCCAGAACTGCAGTATCTGTGCCGGGTTACCAGCATAGAGAGGGATGTAGTCTATGACGTGTACCAGCCGGGCCCCGATGACACCGCCGATGATGGCCCAGGGGGCGAGGCCGAAGATGACGTCTCGCTGCACGGCGGACCCCCTGGCCCGCCACAGCGATGCCACGACGCCGACCACGACGGCGAGGACAACCATTATGCCATGCCACCCGATGGGCATGGAACCTACGTAGAAGAGGTTGGGGTCGATCCCTATATGTATCATGGACTCCGCTTCAACCTTCGAGCATTCTACAGAAACGCGCCCTGGATGTCAAGCGAGTGGAAAATTATGGAAAGTGAATTTATCTTTATAGCTGCAATTTTTTGGAGATTATGTTAGAATAGCCGTTAGCCTCTGTGAAAAGGAGATGTCCATGGATAGCGAGATACAAAGCTTCCTGAACCATCTCTCCGTGGAGAAGGGCTTCTCAGACAATACCATCAGCGCTTACCGCAACGACCTTGGCCAGCTCAGGGACTTCGTCCAGGAGCTCGCTACTATACAGGGCTACGAGCCCCGATGGTCCAGCGTCGATCGCAATCTTCTCATCAGCTATATCCTCAATCTGAAGGAGCGGAACTACGCCGCGGCCACCGTGGCACGAAAGGTGGCCGCACTCAAGTCGTTCTTCGACTTCCTGGTATCAGAGGGGGCGATCGAGGTCGACCCTACGGAGAACTTGAGCTCGCCCAAGGTGGGCAAGTCCCTGCCCAGGCCCTTGAGCCAGTCCGAGGTCAACGACCTGCTCGAAGAGCCGGCCAAGCTCTCCACCCCCGAGGCCAGGAGGGACAAGGCGATGCTGGAGCTGCTCTATGCCGGGGGCATGCGGGTGAGCGAGCTGGTGGCCATGAACGTGGGCGACTTGAGCCTGCAATCGGGAGTGGTGCGCTGCTTCGGCAAGGGCTCCAAGGAGCGCATCATACAGGTTCACGACCAGGCGATATGTGCACTGGAGGAGTACCTCACCGAGTCCCGCCCCATGCTCCTGCACAACCGCGAGGACAACGCCCTCTTCTTAAATCGACGCGGCGAGCGGCTCACCAGGCAGGGCTTCTGGCTCATACTGAAGGCCTATGGCCGGTCGGCGGGGATAAAGACCGAGGTCACCCCGCACACGCTGCGCCACAGCTGTGCCACCCACATGCTGAGCGGCGGGGCAGATCTACGGAACGTCCAGGAGCTCCTGGGGCACGCCAACATCTCCTCCACCCAGATCTACACCCACTTAAGTGGTGAGCACGTGCGCCGTACCTATGAGAAGGCGCACCCCAGGGCCAGGGCCGATCGCGGAGGCGTCGGGGAGGCCACGGCGGCCTGACGAGGTGTGCCGTCCACAGAGGGCGAAATGCCATAGAGAGGCCGCAGTAAAGGAGCAGTTATGCCTCAGAAGTCTCACCGCGTTGCGTCGCGGCAGGCAGAGGTGAGTCGCGAGAGAAAGCGCAAGAAGAAGTCGCGGGGCCCACAGGTGTCGCAGAGGAACCCTGCGTCGCCCCCCGACGAGGCAGCGCTGGCATCTGTAGACGGCCCGGGGCCCGCTCCGGAGCCCATCTCCCCGGCGACGCCGCCGCGGCGGGAGCGCCCCCAGCGGGTGGCCCTGCCCGTGTACCAGTACGTATACGCCGACCTGCGCCGCATCGCCATAATCGCCGCGGCGATACTGGTCGTCCTCATCGTGCTCACCTTCGTGCTGGGATAGAGGCATGGTGCCGTGGAAGCGGGTAGCCGGGAGGAGCAGCTCAAGGCACTGCCGCAGGCGCCGGGGGTCTACCTCTTCAAGGACGACTCGGGCACCGTCCTCTACGTGGGCAAGTCGGCCAACCTGCACCAGAGGGTGAGGAGCTACTTCCAGTCCCCGCAGTCGCTCACACCCAAGCAGGCACGCATGCTGGCACGGGCCAGCGACTTCGAGGTCTTTGTCACCGACTCGGAGCAGGAGGCACTCATCCTCGAGTGCAGCCTGATAAAGAGGCACCGCCCCCGCTACAACGTGCGCTTAAAGGACGATAAGAGCTACCCCTACTTGAAGATAGACGTCCAAAACGAGTGGCCGCGGCTATACGTCACCAGGCGACTTGAGCAGGACGGCGCACGGTACTTCGGCCCCTATGCCAGCGCCGCCTCGGTGCGCAAGACCCTCGCCCTCATGAAGCAGCTCTTCCCTTTGAGGCAGTGCCGCCGTGAGATCAAGGGCGCAGGGGGCAGGGCCTGCCTTGAGCACGATATCCACCGCTGCGCCGCCCCGTGCATCGGCGCCGTCTCCGCGGAGGAGTACCGCGACATCGTGAAGGGGGCCATCAGCTTCCTGGAGGGGAGGCCGCAGGCCGTGATCCGGGGGCTCGAGCGCCAGATGAGGCAGGCCTCGGCACACCTGGACTTCGAGAGGGCAGCGGCCCTGCGCGACCAGGTCGCCGCGGTGAGGATGGTCACCGAGCGCCAGAAGATATCGTCGAGCAGGATGGGAGACCAGGACGTCGTCGCCCTGGCCCAGAACAGGGACCAGGCCTACGTAGAGGTCTTCTTCATCCGCGGCGGCAGGCTCATGGAGCGCGACCACTTCATCCTGCACGGCGCACAGGACGAGGGGCCCGGCACCATCATGGCCGGCTTCGTAAACCAGTTCTACCACCAGGCGGCCTACGTACCGCCCCGCATCCTTCTCCAGCACCTGCCCGACGACCTCGCCGTCATCAGGGGATGGCTCCAGGGCCGCCGCGGCTCTGCGGTGAGCGTGGAGGTGCCCCAGCGCGGTGAGAAGAGGCGTCTGGTCGAGATGGTGGCGCACAACGCGCAGCAGGGCTTATCGCAGCACATGGCGAGGTGGCTGGACGACCCCAAGGCCACCGCGGCGGCCCTGGAGGGGCTCAAAGAGGCCCTGCACCTGTCCCAGGTGCCCCATGTGATAGAGTGCTACGACATATCGGACATCGCGGGCTCTGCGGCGGCGGGGAGCATGGTGGTGTTCCAGGACGGGGCCCCCCGCCCCGCCCGCTACCGCCGCTTTCGCATAAAGACGGTGCCCGGCAGCGACGACTACGCCATGATGCGGGAGGTGCTCACGCGGCGCTTTGCGCGGGCCGGCGACGGCGATGAAAAGGGCCTGTGGGGCCACATGCCCGACCTGGTGCTCATCGACGGGGGGAGGGGGCACCTGAACGCCGCCATGGCCACGCTGCGGGAGCTGGGCGTCGAGTCCATCCCCGTCGCCGCCATCGCCAAGGGGCAGGAGGAGCTCTTCCGTCCCCAGGTCGGCCACCCCATCGTGCTGCCCCGCTCGTCGCCCGCCCTCTACCTGGTGCAGCGTGTCCGCGACGAGTCGCACCGCTTCGCACTGGGCTACCACCACCGCCTGCGCCGCACCCAGGCCCTGGGCTCGGCCTTGGACGACGTGCCCGGCATCGGCCCCAGGCGCAAGCGTGCCCTCTTGAAGCGCTTCGGCTCAGTAGCGGCGATAAGGGAGGCCGACATCGCAGAGCTGGCCTCGGTGGCCGGAATGAGCAGAGGGCTAGCGCAGAGGGTCAAAGAACGGCTATAATGGGCCAACGAGAGAGGCCTACAAGGAAGGGAGAGGGACGGTCGCATGTTTTCCAGGTTCAGGGAGGTGGTATCGCGGCGTCACGATATCGCCCGTGAGTACGAGGGGCACGGCCGCAGGCTGGTAGGATACTTCTGCGACTACACACCGGAGGAGGTCATCCACGCCGCCGGCCTGGTCCCAGTGCGCATCACCGGGACCAGGGAGCAGATCGTAAAGGCCGACCGGTACCTCCAGGTCAACGTCTGCTCCTTCGCCCGGAGCTGCCTTGAGCTCGCCCTCGACGGCACCTACGACTACCTGGACGGCCTGGTGGTGACCCATACCTGCGACATCATCACCAAGATGTACGAGCTGTGGCAGTATCGCCTCGATGGCCCGCCCTTCCTCCACTACCTGTGGTTCCCCCACAACGTCTACGACGAGGCGGCACTGCCCGTGGTCGAGGAGGAGATAAAGCGTCTCATACGCTGCCTCGAAGAGTACTCCGGCAACGAGATAGACGACCAGGCCCTGGAGCGCTCCATCGCGGTATACAACGAGAACCGCCTCCTGCTCAAGGAGCTCTACCGGTGGCGAATGGCAGACCCGCCAGTTATATCGGGGACCGAGGCCTTGGCCGCCACCCTCTCCGGCCTGCTCATGCCCAAGGAGGAGCACAACGCCATGCTCCGCGACGTGCTGGCCGCGCTGGGGAACAGGGGAGACGGCCCGTCGCCGGGGCCGCGGCTCCTCGTCGTGGCGGACATGCTCGACGACCTCGAGCTCATCGAGACCATAGAGGGCCTGGGGGGCACCGTGGTCTGCGACGACCTGTGCACCGGCAGCCGCTACTTCTGGGACCAGGTGGAGGTCTCGGAGCGGCCCCCGATCACGCGCCTCGCCGAGCGCTACCTGCACAAGGTGCCCTGTCCGCGGAGCTACCGCTCGGAGCGGCCGCGGTTCGACCACATAAAGGCCATGCGCGACGACTACGACGCCCAGGGGGCCGTCATCTACATACTGCGCTGCTGCGATGCTCACCTCTACCAGTACCCCAAGCTGCTCCAGGAGCTCGATGTGCCCGTGCTCTACATCCAGGGGGAGCACACCGCGGGCGGCACCGCCCAGGTCCGCAACAGGGTGGAGGCATTTCTCGAGATGATAGGGGGTGTGTGATGGAAGAGCGGCAGGGATCGAAGATGAAGGCCAAGAAGCACCTGGAGACCACCAGGCAGGCCTCTGCCATCATAAAGCAGTACTACGCCGACCAGCAGGAGCGGGCGAGCAAGGAGGGCCTGCCCGTTGCCTGGTGCTGCATCGCCGCCCCCAGGGATATAATGCAGGCCATGGACATCCAGGCCTTCTACCCGGAGCAGTACGCGAGCTACCTGGCCTCCCGCGACTGCACCACCCGCTTCATCCAGCACGCTGAGGCGGCGGGGTACGCAAACGAGCTCTGTGGCTACAGCCGCGCCATCATGGGCTACATCATGGATGGCCTCCCCCCCGATGTCCCCGCCGGCGGCATGTCGCGGCCCGACTTCTTCATCATCACCTCGGCGGTGTGCGACAACAGGGTGAAGTGGTTCGAGGAGATGGCCGATATGTTCAGCGCCCCCCTGTACTTCATGGAGTTCCCAGAGATGCCCCCCGAGTCCAGCCACGGCGCGAGCTCTGGAGAGGAGGTGCTGCTCATGGTGCAGATAGGCCGGCGCGATGCCCCCCACCTCTACGAGTACGCCGGCACCCAGTACCGCGGGCTGGTGCGCTTCCTGGAGGAGCAGACGGGAAAGAAGCTGGACATCGAGAAGGTGCGGGAGATATCGGCACGCTCCCGCGAGGTGGGCAAGCTGCGCCGCGAGATCAACGAGTACCGCAAGGCCATCCCCACCCCCATGGGGGCCGCCGACGGCTACACCGCCATGTTCCCCGGCATGTACCTGCCCGGCACCACCATCGCCGACAGGTTCTATGCCGACTTGAGGGCAGAGGTGAAGCAGCGGCTGGACAACAAGGTGGGCGTCGTCCCCGAGGAGCGGTTCCGCCTCGCCTGGAGCGGCATCCCCTTCTGGTACAACATGGGTCTCTTGAACTACTTCGAGGACTACGGCGGCGTGGTGGTCATCGATACCCAGTACGGCGCCGCCGGGCAGACCATCAACACCACCACCCGCCGCCAGCCGCGGCGCTGGGGGATGAACGTCATGGTGGCATCGGTAGTGCGGGCCGTCGTCGACTACCACCTGGACGGCGTGGTGCTCTCCTACACGCCGACGTGCCGCGCACTGTACGTCAACCAGATAGAGATCAAGAACACGCTGGAGGAGGAGCTGGGGGTGCCCGCCATCCTCCTCGAGAGTGACATGGTCGACCCCTCCAGCTACAACGAGGCCGAGACCACGATGCGTATAGACGCCTTCATCGAGCAGGTGACGGAGCGGGCCAGGCACCGCGACTGGCTCGATGATATCTAGCCTCTCTCTCGTGTGCCCATGGGAAAGGAGGTGCCCAAATGGAGCAGAAGGCCAAGTTCAGCATGAGCTTGAAGCCCCGCCTGCTCGAGGAGCGCCCCGGCACTGGCATCATCGCCGCCGAGTGGTACCTCATCTATCACGTCGACGTCGCCTTCGCCTACGGCGTCGCCGCAGGCATCCCCGCCACGGACGGCTCCATCCTGGTCATGGTGAGGTCGGACATCAGCTACTTCCAGCCGCTGCGCGTGGGCGAGGAGCTCACCATCTGGGCACGCACCACCAGGCTGGGGCGGAGCAGCTGGACCGTGGAGTACCAGTTCACCGAGACGGTATCGGGGAGGCCCATCGCCACCATCCTCCAGACCTACGCCAACATCGACCTTGGGGCGGGCAAGTCTGTGCCCTTACACGATGACTTCAAGCAGCGCATCATCGACTACGAGGGCCGGGACAACGTGGAGGTGGCGTAGCGGCCGCCGACGCATCTTGGGGCACGGGCCGGGGGCGAGAAGCTAGGCCCCGAGCCGCTGCGCCAGGGACTGCGCGTTGTGCACCGCGTGGCCCTCTGCGTCGTTGTTGAAGTAGATGTACGCCGCGTCCAGGCCCTCCGCCAGGCGGGATATCCGCTGTGCCCACTCGTCGAGCTCGCCATCGGTGTAGCAGCTTGAGTACAGCGCCGCGCTTCCGTGGAGGCGGATATAGGCGAACCCCGACGTGGCCACCACGGGGCAGCTCATCCCCGGCATGTCGAAGACGCACAGCCCCACGTTGCGCCGCCGCAGGATGGAGAAGACCTCCTCGTCGAGCCACGATGAGTGGCGGAACTCCACTACGTGGCGGTGCCCCTCCGGGAGCAGTGACAGGAAGCCGTCGAGCCTCTCATCGTTGCGCTGCATGGTGGGCGGAATCTGGTAGAGCACGGGCCCCAGCCGGTCTCCCAGGTGCCGCGAGCGGGAGAGGAGCGCCTCGAGCGGCCCCTCGATGTCCCTAAGGCGCTTTACGTGGGTGATGAAGCGGCTCGCCTTCACGGCGAACACGAAGCCCTCGGGGGCAGTATCTCGCCACCGGGCAAAGGCCTGCTCCGAGGGCAGCCGGTAGAAGCTGCTGTTGAGCTCTACGGTGTTGAAGCGCCCGGCGTAGTAGCCCAGCCACGTGGGCTGGGACAGCGTCGGCGGGTAGAACACCCCCCGCCAGTGAGGGTAGACCCACCCGCTGGTGCCCACGTAGTGTATCGCCCCCATCCTCCACCCCGGTGCCCGACCGGTATCAGGCTATCTTCATTCCCCCGGCGCCCAGGTTGAATATCTCGTCCACCTTGACCTTGACTGCCGCCTTGGGTGGCACCGGCATCTTCATCATCTCGGCCAGCTTCTTGGCCCCCTCGAAGAGCTCCCCCTCGGTGAGCATCTCTGCCTTGCCGTTGAAGCGGTAGCCCTGCATCTTGTCCCGGTCGACCACGGCGACGGCCACCCTGGGGTTGCGCTGCAGGTTCTCCCAGGTGCGCCCGCCGGTGAGCTCGAAGAAGGCGAGGTGCTCGTCGTCCAGCACGTGGGTGCTCCGCTTGGGGCCGATGTTGGGCATGCCATCGGGGCTTGCCGTCGCCACGAAACACTGCTGGGTGCCGATAAGGGCCTTCATCTCCTCGGTCAGCTTTGCCATCTTCAGCCTCCTTGCAGCATGACGATACTTCCTCTGCCACCTGATTATATACCCTGTGCTGCCCGCTATCAATCTTGATACCACGGTTCGTTTGTGATAGATTGTCCCCGCATGTATGCCTGGGACGGCGGCACGGCGTGTCCAGGAGAGGGATGGTCGCCCGGCGTGAACCTTGAAGAGGAACGCAGAAAGCTGGTACGGCAACTGCGGCGCGAGATAACTGACCAGAGGGTGCTCGAGGTAATGGAGCGGCTGCCCCGAGAGCTCTTCATCCCGCTTGCGAGCCGTGCCTTCGCCTACGATGACAGGCCGCTCCCCATCGGCGACGGGCAGACCATCTCACAGCCCTTCATCGTGGCCCTGATGACCCAGGCACTGGGGCTCGTGGGGACAGAAAAGGTGCTCGAGGTGGGCACCGGGAGCGGCTACCAGGCCGCCATACTGGCCCAGATGGCGCGGGAGGTGGTCTCCGTGGAGCGCTTCCCCGACCTCGCCGCCACCGCCGAGCGCACCTTGGAGGACATGGGCTACACCAACGTCCAGGTCCACCTGGCTGAGGGCACCCTCGGCTGGAGGGCCGGGGCCCCCTACGATGCCATCCTGGTCACCGCCGCCGCGCCCAGTGTGCCCAGGGAGCTTGTGGCCCAGCTCGCCGTCGGGGGCCGCATGGTCATACCTGTAGGCTCCCGCTGGGAGCAGGATCTGCTCAAAGTGACCAAGCAGGCCGATGGGCTAAAGATACAGACATTGACCGCCTGTCGCTTCGTCCCCCTGGTCGGCGAGGAGGCCTGGAGCGAGGAGCCGTGACGGGGCCCAGGGCGGTGATCTGGGACATGGACGGCGTCATCACCGATACCGCCCCCTTGCACTACAGGGCGTGGCAGGAGATGGCGCGGCGGAGGGGGCGGGGATTCAGCACGGAGGACTTCAGGCACACCTTCGGCCTGAGGAACGAGAACATCATCGCCTTTCTCTTCGGCGAGGGGCTCTCCGCGGAGGAGGTGCAGCGCCTGGCCACGGAGAAGGAGGAGTGCTTCCGCAGCGTGGCACAGGGTGACTTCCGCGTGTTTCCCGGCGTACAGGGGCTGCTGGAGGGGCTTCGGGCCGAGGGATACCGCATGGCCATCGCCTCCTCTGCGCCACCGGAGAACATAGCGCTCATCGTGGAGCGCCTGGGCATAGGGCACTTCTTCCAGGCCGTCGTCTCCGACCGGGACGTCACCGCGGGCAAGCCCGACCCCCAGGTGTTCACCATCGCCGCACAGAGGCTGGGCGTCCCCGCTACCCGCGCGGTGGTGATAGAGGATGCCGTGAGCGGGGTGGCCGCGGCCAGGGCGGCGGGCATGAGGTGCATCGCCGTCACCACCACCAACCCCAGGGAGAGCCTGGCCCAGGCCGACCTCGTCGTGGACAGCCTGGAGCAGGTGAGCGTTGACACCGTAGAGTCGCTGCTCGCAGGGGGCTAGTACCATCGCCGACAACGGCGCCGGGGCACGGGCGTGGCCCGTCCCACCGGCCACTCCCTCCAGGACTGCCACCACAGCACCTTCAGGTAGCGTGCCTCCGCGACCACGCCGGGGCCGAGCCTGGCATAGAGCCCCTGCACGGCTGCGTTGCCCCTCTCTACGGCACAGCGCTCTATCACTCGCCCCCTCCCCCACAGGAACTGGCGCAGCTTGTAGCCTGCATAGAGGGCAAGGCCCCTCCGCCGGTACTGGGGGTGAGTCCACGCGTCGGCGATACACACCTCGTTGTTGGCGAAGCCCACCCTGTAGGGGGGCTCCTTGAGGCCCTCCCTGCCCTGCTCGGTCAATGCCGCCCACGATACGTGGGCCAACTCCCCTCCCACGAAGATACAGGCGGCCACCGTCCCCCGGCCCAGCCTCTCCCTGGCGCCGATAACGCAGGAGCGCAGGTCGAGGCCGTCGGCGGCCAGCTCGTCGGCCTGCTGGTTTGAGGCCACCATGACCGCGGTGAGCCCCGCGACATCGGGTAGCAGGTCGACCTCGTTCATGGCGTTCACGGTGTCCTCCATGATGCCACGGTACAGGTAATACCTCCCGTAGTGGAAGACACACCGTCCCGCAGAGCGCGACGCCTGCGTGAGAAGCGCTATCCAGCCCTCGGTCTCTCGCACCTGTCGCGCCCTCTTGAAGGCCACGGTGGCACTATCTCTCACCATTCTCTGCTTTCCCCATATGAGCCTCTATGCACCCCAGATTCTACGTAGCGGGCCATCCAGACGTCAACGGTGTGTACCCACACCTTTCTGCCGCGACATGGTACGCCGGGGCGGGCCCCGGCGTTGCCAGGCCTTCCCGGTATGCGTTATAGTAGAGCGTGCGATGGACAACGGATAAGGAGGCGCTATAGCTATGGCTGGACTGGCCCTTGCCCTCGGCAGCGCCAGGCGCGACGAGGTAGAGAATATGATGCGACGGATGGCCCACCGCGGCCCCACCATCTCGGCGCTCCACGAGAGCGGGAAGGTGGTTCTGGGGCAGTGCTATCTCCCTGCGGACACCGCGGGTGGCGACGGGGGCCTGGAGATACCGGTGCGCAGCGCTGATAACCCCTCCCTCATGATCCTCTACGACGGCCAGATGGGCGACTGGGCCCGGCTGGCCAGGGAGCACGACGTCGCCGACGGGCCCTTTCGCGAGGAGCGGCTGCTCCTCGCCCTGTACCGCAGATACGGCAGGGCAATGCTCGACCACCTCACCGACGCCATCTTCTCATTCGTCATCGTCGATGGCGGTGACGTCTTTGCCGCGCGAGACCTGCTGGGCATAAAGACCCTCTTCTACGGGTGGAAGGGCGATACCCTGTACCTCGCCTCCGAGCTCAAGGGCGTCCTCGCCGCTACCGGCGATGTTCACGAGTTCCCCAACGGCCACTACATGGACACAAGGGGCACCTTCACCAGGTTCGCCGCACTGCCAGCCAGCCAGCCCGGCGAGTGGCCGCACGGCGTCGATGAGATGTGCGCCGCCATCAGGGACATCATCGAGCGCGGCATCCAGGCCCGCGTGGACTTCGCCTGGCCCACGGGCGGCCTGCTCAGCGGGGGCATGGATAGCAGCGTCATCAACTACCTGGCGAGCAAGGCATACCGGGCCAGGTTCGGCGAGGAGGCCCGCCTGAAGACCTTCTCCCTGGGGGTAGGCGAGAGCGAGGACATCCGCGCCGCCCGCACCATGGCGGACTACATCGGCTCCGAGCACCACGAGCTCATCTGCGACCTGCCCCAGCTCCTCGAGGTGCTGCCCCAGGTCATCTACCACCTGGAGAGCTTCGACCCCTCGCTGGTGCGGAGCTCGGCCTCCAACTACCTCATCTCACGGTACGCCAGGGAGCAGGGCATCGAGGTGCTGCTCTCAGGAGAGGGCGGCGACGAGGTGTTCTGCGGCTACCTCTACCTGGCGCGCTGCCCCGCCGAGGAGCTGTTCGCCCGGCAGATGGAGTGCATCGGGTTCCTGCACAGCAACGCCTCGCTGCGCCTGGACCGCATGAACCAGTGCCACTCCATCCGCGTCGTGGCCCCTCTCGTATCGGGGGAGCTCCTGTGGTACGCCATGTCGATACCGCCCCAGTACAAGCAGATGCCACAGGGTGAGGGCAAGATAGAGAAGTGGATATTCCGCAAGGCGTACGAGGGCCTGCTGCCCCCGTCCATCGTCTGGCGCACCAAGCAGGAGTTCTCCCAGGGCTCGGGCTCGGCGAGCGTGCTGCCCGCCTACTTCGAGGAAAGGATATCAGACCAGGAGCTCGCGCAGGCACAGGCGGCGCACCCCGTGATACGCAGCAAAGAGGAGCTGCACTACTTCAGGCTCTTCACCGAGTACTTCGGCACCGGAAGCGCCGTGGACACCGTGGGGCAGTGGGTCTCGCTGTAGGCGGGGCGCGTCTTCGGCGAGTCTGGCCCTACTCGAAGGTGAACACCAGCGACGAGTATGCCTGCTCCAGGACGGCCCACAGGGCCCCGACATCGGGGTGACGCACCGCCATGGTGCGGCCCGCTATGCGGTGACTCTGGGCCTTCAGGTAGGGGCACTCGTCGAGCAAGGGTTTCAACATGAGCCTGTTCCCGGCGAAGCAGATGAGCTCCGGGGAGGGGCCACGGAGCTGCTCTTCGATGCGGTTGGCCACCCGCCTCAGGAAGTCCTTCTTCTGCTCCTCGGTCCTGCGGGCGAACCTGCGCTCGCTCCTCCCCCCTTTTCGATGCGGCGTGTGGATGTGGCCCGTCCCCACCTTGGAGGACACCAGCTCACCACCGCGGAAGGCCCCCACGGCGTAGCGGCCCCAGGTGGCGGCGATCACCCCGACGGTGCGCTCCGTGACCACCAGACGGCGCAGCGGTGAGGTGTCGGCCCTCCCCCGTGACACGCTGTCCCCCTGGATGGGAAAGGGCGGAAGGACTATGAGCCGGTCGCCCTCCTCGTGCCAGAAGAGCGCGGCGCCACACAGCGAGCGCCCCGCCTCCGCGACGACGTCGGGGTGGCCCAGTGCCTCCCTGGCGGCGGCGGGCAGCGCGGCGTACACCTCTAGGGCCTCTGGGTGTGCGAGCGTAGACGGGCTCACGTACGCGGTGAGGCACTCGACGTCACTGTCCTCAAGCGTGGTGAGCAGGTCGAGAAGCCTCCCCCGCGGGTACTGCTGCCGGCCGGGCTGCGTCATGGCGACCCCATGGTACCAGAGGGGGCGGAGACAGGCAATGCCGCCGGCACCATCGTTGCCATTGGGCGTTGGGGCTGCTATACTTACCAGGATGCCAAATGGAATACCAGACCATCATCGGCCTAGAGGTACATGTCCAGCTCCTCACCAGTAGCAAGATGTTCTGCCGCTGCAGCTCGGCCTACGCAGATGCACCACCCAATACCCACGTGTGCCCGGTGTGCCTGGGCATGCCCGGTGTCCTCCCCACCATCAACCGGCAGGCGGTGGAGTATACCGCGATGACGGCGCTGGCCCTGCACTGCACCATCCCCGAGCACACCAAGTTCGACCGCAAGAACTACCCCTACCCCGACCTGATGAAGGGGTACCAGATATCGCAGTACGACGCCCCCATCGGCATAAACGGCTGGCTGGACATAGAGACCGACGGCGGAAAGGAGAGGATCGGCATCACCAGGGTCCACCTCGAAGAGGACACGGCAAAGCTGTTCCACCGCACCTCGCCCCACGGCGATACCTACAGCCTGGTCGATGTCAACCGCTCAGGGGTGCCCCTCATGGAGATAGTGAGCGAGCCCGACATGCGCTCGCCGGAGGCGGCACGCCGCTACCTCATGGACCTGCGCACCATATTGAGGTACCTGGGCGTCTCCAGCGGCAACATGGAGGAGGGGAGCTTCCGCTGCGATGCCAATATCAGCATCCGCCCCGCTGGCGGTGCCCTCCCCTCGGTCAAGGTAGAGGTCAAGAACATGAACAGCTTCAAGGCGGTCTACCTCGCGCTGGAGTACGAGGAGCAGCGGCAGAGGAAGGTGGCCGAAGAGGGAGGTCGCCTGGTGCAGGAGACCAGGGGGTGGGTCGAGGAGCGGGGTGTCACCGTGTCCCAGCGCAGCAAGGAGTACGCCCACGACTATCGCTACTTCCCCGAGCCCGACCTGCCGCCGCTCGCGCTCGGCAGCGCCTGGGTGGAGGAGATCAGGTCACGCCTCCCCGAGCTTCCCGCAGAGAGGAGGGAGCGGCTCATGGCACAGTACGGGCTGTCTCCCTACGATGCCGGACTGCTCACCTCGTCCAGGGCCATGGCCGACCTCTTCGAGGCCGCTTTGAGCGTCGAGACCAGGGCCCCGCGGGAGCGCAGGGCCAAGGCGGCGAGCAACTGGCTGCTCGGCGAGTTCAGCAGGCTGTTGAACGCCACCGGCACCGACGTCGCCGCCTCAAGGGTCACCGCCGGGCACCTGGCAGAGATGCTCGACTTAATCGACGACGGCACGCTGGGCATTGCCGCAGCAAAGGTGGCCTTCGAGGAGATGTTCCATAGCGGTGCCATGGCCAGAGACGTCGTGGCGGAGCGGGGGCTGGCCCAGATAAACGATGAGGCGGAGATCGAGGAGGCCATCGCCCGGGTGATTGCCAACAACCCCCAGGCAGTGGTAGACTTTGTGAGCGGGAAGGGACAGGCGCTCAAGTTCCTCGTCGGACAGGTGATGAGGGAGACCAGGGGCCGGGCCGACCCCAGCCGCGCAGGTGAGCTGATCAAAGAGAGGATAGAGGAGAGCACTCGCTAGCTATGGCCACATATCTCTACATAGCCCAGATACTGATAGCGGTGGCGCTCATCGCCGCCATACTGCTCCAGGTGCGGGGCGGAGGCCTGGGAGGCATATTCGGCACCCAGACCGGCATGTACCGCACCAAGCGGGGCATGGAGCAAACCCTGTTTCGCTTCACCGTCGCGCTCGCGGTCATATTCGTCATCGTCGCCATCTTCAGCGTGAGAGTTGCCGGGTAGAAGACCCCCATGAGCGATATCATCACCCTCACTACCGACCTGGGAGCCGATGATGCCTACGTGGCCGCCATGAAGGGCGTCATACTGTCCATCAACCCCCAGGCCGTGATCGTCGATGTGTGCCACAGCATTGCACCCCAGAGCATCGGTGAGGGGGCCTTCGTCTTGAGCACCGTCCACCGCTACTTCCCCGCGGGCACCGTACACGTCGTCGTCGTCGACCCCGGTGTCGGCACAAGGCGCAGGGCGGTGCTGCTCCAGACCGACTCCGCATGCTTCGTGGCCCCGGACAACGGGGTCTTGAGCTACATCGCGGCAGAGACGACCCCGGACGACAGGGAGATAATCGAGCTTACCAACGACCGCCTGTGGCGCCAGCCGGTGAGTGCCACCTTTCACGGCCGCGATATATTCGCCCCGGTCGCCGCCTACCTCTCCATAGGTGTGCCGCCGCGCGACTTCGGCCCGCCTCTCTCCTCCATGGTGACCATACCCATACCGAGGCCCGAGACCGGCGAGGACAGGGTGCTCATCGGGCACATCGTTCACATAGACCACTTCGGCAACCTGATCACGGATGTCACCGCGGACGACCTCCCCAGGGGGAATATCTACATCGGCGTCGGCGGACACTTCGTGGAGGGCGTGAGCGCCTCGTACCAGGAGGGAGAGGAGGTGCTGGCCATCATCGGCAGCAGCGACCGCATGGAGATATCCTTGAGGAACGGCAACGCGGCCACCCTGCTCGGGGCGCGCGTGGGCGACCAGGTGAGGATAAAGAGGCTGTAACACCCCGTAAGAAAAGGAGCGATCGCGTATGGGCACGGTAAGCACGATAGCGGGCTGGCTCAAGTTCTGGTTCGGGGCATCGCGGGCACCCTTCTTCATCGCCGTGATCACGCCGGCCATCCTGGGGACTGCCATCGGGTGGCAGCTCTCCGGGACATTCCAGTGGCACTACTTCGTCCTGGTGCTCATCGGTGCCGCCATGATAAACGGTGGCACCAACCTGGTAAACGACTACTACGACCACAAGAGCGGCAACGACGAGATCAACGTGGACTACGTCGCCCCCTTTACCGGCGGCAGCCGCATGATACAGCAGGGACTGCTCTCCCCCCAACGGGTCTTCTGGGGCGGGATGGTGTGCTTTGCCCTGGCGGCGGCCATAGGGGCCTACCTGGTGTGGGACACCTGGGCCAGCGGCCCCATGGTCCTCATACTGGGGGCCATCGGCATATTCAGCGGCTTCTTCTATACCGCCCCACCGCTCAAGCTGGGATACCGCTGGCCTGCAGAGGCGGTGGTGGGGCTCAACTGCGGCGTGCTGGTCACGCTGGGGGCCTACTGGATACAGGCCCAGGCGTTCTCCTGGGTGCCGGTGATCGCCTCCATCCCGCTGGCCATCCTCATCGCGGCACTGCTGTGGGTCAACGAGATACCGGACTACGCCGCCGACAAGGCCGTGGGCAAGAACCACATCGTGGTGCTCATAGGGAAAGAGCGGGCGGCGCAGGGATACCTGGTGCTCCTCATCGCTGCCTATATCGTCATCGTCATCGGTGTGGTCGCTGGCGGGGTTACCCCCTTCGCGCTGCTCGGCCTGCTGGCACTCCCCCTCGCCATCCGGGCGATGAGGGTCGCCGTGACCAACTACGCCGACTCCAAGGCCCTGGCCCCGGCAAACGCCATGACACCCATGATATACCTCGCGACCGGGCTCTTGATGTCGGTGGGGTTTGTCATCGAGGCCCTGGTGTGAGGGCCATGCCACGGTGATACCCCCTCCAGGACATGGCATGCCACTGTGGGTGGCAGGTGAGGTCATCCAAGGAGCACCCGGTGGAGGCCTTTCTCGTTGAAAAGGTGAAGGGGGCCTCGGAGGGGGTCAGTGCGTTATCGCTATCGGCCGCCGTGGGGCAAAGTGGAGCTCGTCACCCCGCGGCACACCGGTATGTCCCCCGGTCTCTTTGGCTTTACACAGAGGTAGTGCCCGCTGTCCCCGTCGCTACTGTCTGACGATGGCGTAGCAGCTCGAGCAGTACACCGCTCGGTCAGGGCTGGGCTTGAAGGGTATCCGAGTTTCCTGGCCACAGTTGGCACAGACGGCGTCATACATCTCTCTCTGCCTGGGGTAGCCTATACCCGCCGAGTCACCCTGCCCGTCGCGGCGCCGCTGTCTCCTGGACTCCCGGCAGTGAGGGCAGCGCTTGGGCTCATTGGAGAAACCCTTGGCAGCGAAGAATTCCTGCTCGGATGCGCTGAAAGTGAATCCAGCCCCGCACTCCACGCAGGTAAGTCCCTTGTCCTCATACGCCATAGATAACCCCCGACTGTTACTGGGCCCCTCGCCTGACATCCACTCGGCACATCGACTCGCGCGCTGGCCTGTGTACGGGTGGCAGGCGTGTGGTCCGGATGTGCATAACTATACCACTGAAAACCGTTTTGTCAAGCATCTATGGTGCGCCCTGCTCCACGGGGGCCTGTTGCCCATCCGTGGCACCGTTCATTGCCGGGGGGAAGTCCAGTTGCTCAACGAAGTACTCGTTGAAGTCGAGGCGGGAGGACAGCTCGATGTGCTCCACGGTATGGGAGAGCTCGTTGGCCATGCGCCAGTACTCCTTGGAGAGGACGACCATGGCCGCCCCGGTGCTCGCCGCGTTCCCCAGCGAGGTCACCACGTCCAGATTGAGCCGCGGAATGAGCCCGATGCGCATGGCACTCTCTGGGCTCACATAGTTGCCCAGGGCACCGGCGAGGTAGATGCGTTCGATATCCTCCACCCCGATGCCCATCTCGTCCATCAGCGTCTTGATACCCGCGGCGATGGCCCCCTTGGCCAGCTGTAGCTCGCGGATGTCCCTCTGCGTGAGGTAGAGCGGCCTTCCGTCGTAGCTCTCCTCCGCGGATGCCATTAAGAAATCGTATACCCCGTCCCTCTCGATCAGCCTCGATGCCAGGCCCTGGTTCGCATCGCCCGTGGGGGGACGGATGAGGCCCTGCGGATCGATGATGTCCAGCTCCAGGAGCACCGCCACCATCTCGACAAGCCCACTGCCGCATATACCACGGGGGCTCACGTTGCCGATGACCCGGTACTTGATGTCGCCGTCTTCCATGCTCACCCCCTCGATGGCGCCCGCCTTGGCTATCATCCCCTCAGATATACGGGCCCCCTCCAGCGCCGGGCCGGCCGCGGCGGAGCACGTCATCAAGCGCGAGCGGCTCCCCAGGAATATCTCGCCGTTGGTGCCCAGGTCGAGCCCCAGCACTATCTCGTCGTCCTGCTCGGAGACGCCCGATGCGATGAGCACGCTGATGAGGTCGCCGCCTATGTAGCCCGACCTCATGGGCATCATGTAGAGCATGGCCTCAGGGTTGAGCTGCAGACCCACGTCTGCGGCCTTCACCACCAGCCCATCGGTGAGCACGGGTGAGAAGGGGGCCTCGGCAATGCCCATGGGGGGCAGCTTGAGGAGCAGGTGCTGCATGGTGGTATTGCCCGCGGCGACGGCGATGAAGATGTCGTCTGTCTCCAGCCCACCGAGGGCCACGAGGTGCCTTATCAGGCGGTTAAGGTCGTTCACCATGAGGTTGCTCATGGTGAACAGGCCCCTGGCGTGCTCTTTCACGTACTGAAGGCGGCTGATGACGTTGGTGCCGTACCTGATCTGGCTGTTCAAGCACGAGGCGACGGCCTCCTCGGTCCCGTCCATCAAGTTGACCAGCTTGCCCACGAGCGTGCTGGTGCCCAGGTCGAACACCAGTCCATACCGCTGCCCCACCTTCTCCCAGCTCTGCCACGCCATCAGGCATTTATCGTGGAGCACCGCCGCGCCGTGGAACCGGGTCTCCATCAGCACCTGGGGCAGGGTGCGCAGGCAGTGGAGCGTGGCCTTCATGTCCTTGAACTCAGGCCCCAGCACCAGCTTGATGCGGTCGAGGTCGGAGAGCCCGGTCTCGTGGGTGCTGGCGAACACGGTCACGAACCGCTGGTCCACCAGGGGGTCGAGCTCAAACAGCGGCCGGGTTCCGGTCTTCAGTATCTGGAAGTACTCCTCCTCGGCGGCGATGTCCCCGATGTTTATCACCAGGTCTTTGTCCACCTCGGTGCGGCAGGCGAGGCGGACGCCCTGTCTCAGCTCCTCCTCGTCGAGGTGCTCAAGCTCCTCCCTGGTCGGGGGGCCTATGGAGGAGAGCACCCGGATGCGGCACTTGCCGCATTTCCCCAGACCACCACAATCGCCGCCGACATCGATGTCCTCCCGCTGCAGCGCCTCCCACACCGTCTCACCCTGGCGCACCTTGATCCAGAGGTCGTCGGGCAGGACATTCAACCACGCGTATCTCTGTTTTCGCTTCTTCGCCGTCGTGGCCCCTGCCGGCCTCTTCTTTTTCTCCTTCTGCTCACGTGGCTCAACCATCTCCGTCATTCCCCTGTATGCCTATGGAGGAGTGAGACCCCCCTTCACGCCGGCGCCGATAATCCGCCACCCCCAGGTCAGAGCAACGCCTTGAGCGCCCGCTCAAGCTGTGAGTAGTCAGCGTCCCTTACCTCAAGAGAGAGCCCCAGGAACTCAGCGATCTCGCTGGCCCTGGCAACGAGATTCGGGTCCGAGGGCTGCCTCACGTAGATCAATCGGTGGTAGCGCTCGAAACAGGCCTTCCTCATCTCCTCGTCGTCGAGCTCGAGAGGCTCCATGCAATATGTCTTGAAGTTGCGGATGAGGTCTTCCTCCACGAAGTATGTCCCCGTGGCCTCCTCCACGAGCTTTTTGAACCGCTCCGAGCCGAGGAGCATCTCGTAGCAGTAGTGTCCCGGCACCTTGACTGCCCCATGCTCCTGGCACACCGCCTCTATATCGGGGAAGCAGTTGCCGTACAGACAGAGCACTCGCTCGTTGCGAGCCCTCGCCATATCTATCTCTGCGACCAGGCGTTCCCTCAGCTCGTGTGGACTGTTATGTAAACCTGCTGGCAGGTAGGTCACGCGCAGGTTGGGGTACCTCTCTTCGAGCCGCAGGTTATCGATGGCCGGCCGGAAGACAGAGCAGGCGATTATGCGAACGCGCTCTCCCGAAGTGTCCGTCATTGCACATCAGGTGTTCTGTATGCCCGGGAACGACTTCTTGAGCTCATAGATGAGGTCCAGGTCGAGGAGGCCCTCCTGGCCGTGCTCCAGTATCTCGCGCACCCGCTCGTGGGCGCGGCTCAGCATGTCGGGGCGACCGCCCTCCTCCCAGATATCGAAGTTGCAACGCACGCTCAAGGTGGGATAGAAGAACTCGTCCACCATGTGCGCGATGGTGTGCTCCTCGGTGATGTAGTGCCCGCCGGGGCCCACCCTCTCGATGACGTCCAGGCCCAGCGTGTCTTCGTCCACCGTGATGCCGGCGCAGATGTGCTGTATCATGCCTATGATCTCGTCGTCGATGACGAACTGCTCGTAGGATATGGAGTTGCCCGAATCTATCATCCCCGCCGTCAAGTGAATGCAGTCGGCACCGGTGAGGGCCACTGTGAGGTTGGAGAAGTGTTTCTCAAAGCCGGCCTGGATATCGGGCCGCTTGGCCTCGGTGACACCCCCGGAGGCATAGCAGGGCAACCGGTACAGCTTTGCCAGCTGCACCGCCGACGAGTTCATCATCCCCATCTCCACCGAGCCCATGGTGATCTCCATGTTCCTTAAGTCCATGGTGGTGGGCACCGACCCGTAGAGCACCTTGGCCCCCGGGGCCAGCGCCTGACATATGGCGATGCCGGCGAGTGCCTCGGCATGCATCTGCACGAGGGTGCCGGCCAGTGTAGCCGGGGCAGTGGCCCCGGAGATGGGTGCCGGGGCGCAGGTCAACGGTACCCCCTTCCGGGCACAGAACTGCACGATATCCAGCGTGTTGGCGTCCAGGGTGAGGGGGCTTATGGGGTTGGTGATGACGGAGACGAACGGCTGGTCTCTCAGTTCCTCCTCTCCACCGGCGATGAAGCTGGCCAGCCGCCACATCTGCTCCGCGCCTTTCAGGTCGTCGCAGCCCCCCATCACGTGCTTGGTGGTGTGGTTCAAGGCATGGTAGAAATCGTTGTAGTGATAGCTCTCAGGCCCCACGTCGTGGGCCTGGCAGGCGACGATGTAGAAATTGATGTGCTCCAGCTTGTCCACCAGCATGGCGGTATGGGCGACGTCACGGAGCACGGTGAGACGGTACCCGCCCGTCCCCATGTCGAGGATGCGAAACACCCGCCCCCCGTTGGCAAAGTACACGTATCCATCGCCCAACCGGAGGTCGTTTTTTCCGTCTCGCGAGTGGAGGGTGAAGCGCGAGGGGGCACACCGCACCATGGCATCGAGCCAACTGCCGGGGAAACGCACCCGCTGCTCCTCGAAATCGACCGCGGCCCCCGCCTTCTTCAGCGTATTGAGGTAGGAGTCTCCGATGATGCGGACGCCCACACGCTCAAGCACCTGGCGTCCTGCCCTGTCTATGCGCCTGACATCCTCGTCGGTGAGTGGCCGGTAGAGTGGCTGGTTCTTTGCTATGGCGTATCCTCCTTATGGTCCGAGGAGTATTCTGTCTATCTCCGCCACCACTGCCTGGGGCTTCGGCTCCACCACGTGCTCGGCGAGCAGCCTCCTGGCCTCGGCATTGCACCGCTGGTGGAGGTCCATGGCCCCCTCCTGCTCCCACGCGTCGTGGCGAGAGCGGTCGAGAAGCTGGGGCAGGAACTGGGCCGCCATGAAGTTATCGTAGGTATGGTCGTCCATGAGGAACATCGACCCCGGCCCACCGCCGGCCACCCTCTCGATGGCATCCAGTGCGAGCGTGGTGGGGTCTACGGGTACCCCCGCTACGAAGTACCGGCTCATGGCGACCAGCTCGTCGGCCATGGTCACCATCTCCAGCGAGGAGGTGCTGCCGTACTCCAGGAAGCCGACATCGTGGACCAGGTTGCACCGAGAGAGGAGGGCGGTCACTATGGAGAACATGGCCTCGGCCCCGGCCTGGGCGTCCATCACCTTGGCATCAGAGGCCCCGGCGTAGGACCAGATGGGCAGGCCATAGAGCTCGTCGCGCATATCGGCCAGCGCTGCCTGGGTAAGGCTCCACTCGGGGCACCCGTACGATATCACGGCGGACTTCATGTCCAGCACGCTCACGTTGGGGCCGAAGAGGAAGGGAGAGCCCTTTCCCGCCATCTGGTGTACCACCAGCCCCACCAGGTTCTCCGCTATCCCCAGGGCCAGGGCGCCGGCCAGCGTCACCGGGGCACCGCCGCCGGCGTTCGACCCCGACGGCAGGCATATGGGAATCCGTCTCTGGGCGCAGAATATCAGCTTCTCCATGACGTTCTGCGGGAAGCGCAGGGGGCTGATGGCCTCGGAGTAGTTGAGTATGAATGGCTTCCTCTGAAGCTCCTCCTCGCCGCCCGCGACCTGGCACGCTATGCGGTAGATCATTTCGATGTCGCGGCCGCTGTCGGCGATGAACACGATGGGCTTGTTGCAGTTCTTCACCATCTCGGCAAAGACGTGCACGTAGATGTCCGCCACGGGGACATCCTCGGGATTGGCCATGGACATGGCGAAGTCCATGTTGGCCAGGCCGTCTACCAGCCGGGCGAAATTGCCGGCATCTGCGAGCACCGCCCGCCGGCGCTGGCCCGTCTCCAGGTCGTAGGTGAAGATGGCATCGGAGCCGGTGCCGAAGAACGAGTTGCCGTCTACCAGGGGCATTGCCCTGTTGCCCCTCTGGTCGTAGAGCACTATCTGCCTCGGTGCCGAGCTCAAGGCCTCCTCGGCGAGGTGGGCCGGCATGCGCACCCAGTCCTCGCCTGAGACGCGGCACCCGGCGTCGGCGAGGAGCCGCAGCGCCCCCGGGTGCTCCATCTTGAACCCTATCCTCTCCAGTATCTCCAGTGCAGCGGCGTGGATGGCCAGCGCCTGCTCCCGGTTGATGACCTTGACTCGCGGCAGAAAGGTGGGACACGGCAATGGTCTCATGGCCAACTCCTCCGAATGGGGACACTCCAAGGGCCCGGCATCACTCACACATTAGCGCGTCGACGTGCGCATTGTAAACGTCCAATGGTACCGAAAACGGGATGCCTACGCGATGCCCAGCAGGCCCTTGGCCTTGGTCACGGCGGAGCCGGCATCGGGCGCATAGCCATCCGCCCCGATCTCCTGGGAAAACCTCTCGGTAACCGGCGCGCCGCCCACCATGACCTTCACCTTGCCGCGGACACCGGCCGCATTCAGGGCCTCGATGGTCTGGAGCATAGACGGCATCGTGGTGGAGAGCAGGGCCGACATGGCAATGATATCCGGCTCTACCTCCTGGGCCTTCTGGGCGAACCGCTCTGGCGTCACGTCCACCCCCAGGTCCGTGATCATGAACCCGGCGCCCTCCATCATCATGGAGACCAGGTTCTTCCCGATATCGTGCAGGTCTCCCTTCACCGTCCCGATGAGCACCCTCCCCTTGGGGCTCACGTGGCCCTCCTTGAAGTAAGGCTCCAGCAGCCTCATGCACTCGTGCATGGTCTTTGCCGAGCGCAGCACCTGTGGGACGAAGACCTGGCCCTTGGCAAAGCGCTCGCCCATATCGTTCATGGCTACGATGAGTCCGCTATCGAGGATATCACCCACCCCGCTGCCGACACCCAGCAGGCGCTCGGTCTCCGCCACTGCGGTGGCGATATCTCCCTTGGTGACCGATTCGATCAGTGTGGCGAAATCGCTCATGTGCTAACCCCCTTCGGCATGTCCCCTGATATAACCCGTTCTCATGTGCTATGCCCCGGTGATGCGACCGCTCTGGTAGGCGTCTATGAAGTGCTCGCAGTAGTCGTCCTTGCCCAGGAGCATCTCGACGGCGAGCAGTGTGGCCATGAGCTGCTTATCGGTGGGGTCCAGTATGGCAGCGGAGAGCCCGTACGATATGCAGAGCGACAGGAAGTTGCGGTTGATGAGCCGGCGCTCCGGGAGCCCGAACGATACGTTGGAGAGGCCACATATGGTGTTCACCCCGGGGAAGCCGCTCATTATCTCTGATATGGCACCGAGAATGGCCAGCCCCATGCCCGTGTCAACGGATATGGGCTGCACCAGGGGGTCTACGAATATGTTCTCAAGAGGGATCCCCTGGCCGTGGAGTCGCTGTATCAGCTCGGCGCCGACACTTACCCTCTCGTCAACCGTCGTCGGCATCAGGGCCTGGCCCATGCACAGTGCGACAACCTTGCACGGCTGCGAGGTGACCACCGGGAAAAGCGCCTTGAAGCGGTCCTCTTCTAGGGAGATGGAGTTTATCAGCGGCTCTCCCCGATGGCGCGTCATGGCCTGGGAGAGGGCCCGGGGGTCGGGGCTGTCCAGGCTCAGCGGCAGGTCCACGGAGCCCTGCACCGTCTCCACCAGCCAGCAGAGGCGGTCGGCCTCCTGCTCCAGAAAGGTGCCGGCGTTGACATCGATGTAGTGGGCCCCGGCCTCCGCCTGCTCCCTGGCTACCGCGACGATGAAGGCGCTGTCCTTCTTGCC
>JAXHUE010000011.1:32219-55149 GCA_034189655.1 Chloroflexota bacterium
CCTGCTCCCTGGCTACCGCGACGATGAAGGCGCTGTCCTTCTTGCCCACCGCCTCGGCAATGCTCTTCCTGCTGGTATTTATCTTCTCTCCGACAATGATCATACCCGACCCTCACCGCCCGCACCATAGCACAACTCTGTATATAGTAAACGCTGTGCCAGTGGTACGTCAAGGAGGCTTACCACCCGCGCCATACGTGCTCTCTCTGGGACGGGCAGCGCCACCCATTATGATATGGCTTTGTTCCCGCTCGGTTAAGAGTAGCAGTACCCATATTTACATAAAAATGGGGGTGGGACAGCAGCCATTTCCGTCCCTATGCCAGCACGTGTGCCACAGGCGGCCACTGGGGGGTGCGACGGGGAACGAAGGGGGTTACTCTGCGCAGAGGGCTTCGAGTGCGTGCCGGGGGGCACACATACTCGTCTACCGGGTGCGACGCGGCGACTTCACACACCGCCGAAGGGGGCCGCGCACGTCTATGGTCTAGGCCTCTACGACGATGGCGGTGCCGTAGACCAGGAGCTCGGAGGCCCCGCTCATCACCATGGAGGTGACGAACCGGGTATCCACGATGGCATTGGCCCCCATCTCCTCTGCCTGCTTCACCATCCTGGCGATGGCCTCCTCCCTGGCCTCGGCCATGAGCTTGGTGTACTCCATTATCTCCCCGCCCACTATGCCGCGGAGGCCTGCGGTGATGTCCCTCCCGATGTTGCGCGCCCTGATGGTGCTCCCCTTGACCAGGCCCAGGGTCTTCACCGCCCGCTTTCCCTCTATGTGGTCCGAGGTCACGATGATCAATGCCTCACCTCCCTGATCTCCTTCGGCTCCTGGCGCGCCTTGCGCACCCGGTCCCAGGTCACATAGCCCAGCAGCGTGACGAAGCCCACCAGGGCCAGCCCGGCGAGCAGCTTGAGCACGATGGGAACCCCGGGATCGATGAAGAAGGCCCGGGCGGCCCACCCGGCGATGCCGATGATGCCCGCCCCGATGAGGAACAAGGCCACATACTCAATGGTCTTCAAACGGCCGTCACCTCCTCTGTAGAACTATAAGACCGCCCCTGCCGGGCCGTCAAGTACACCCACACCCACGGCCCCTGCCGCTACCGACGGTGTCGCCACACCGTGCCCTGAGCGCTATCCTCGAGGACGACGCCGAGCTCGGCCAGCGCAGAGCGCACCTCGTCGGCGCCTGCCCAGTCGCGGGCCCTCCTGAGCTCGGTGCGCCTCTCCACCAGCGCCTCGATATAGTGAGCGGCGCTGCGGTCCCCGCCAGCGACCTCGATGCCCTGTGCTACAGCCAGCGCCGCGAAGGGTGCGGCGTCTATGTGCTCCTGCCCCTCCTTGAGGCAGAGGCCCAGCACCTCACAGAGCCCCCGCAGCGTCTCCTGGGCCTCCTCTATGGAGCCGCCCTCATCGCCGGCCCGGTTTATCTCCCGCGCCAGGTCGAAGAGCGCCGCGATGGCCTGCGCGGTATTGAAGTCGTCGTCCATGGCCGCCTCGAAGCGCTGGCGATAGGCGGCCACATCGATGGGGCTGTGGCCACTGCCGCCCTGTCGGTGCGCCGCGAGCCGCAATCGCTCTATGCCCCGCTCTGCCCCCTCCATGCCCTCGTCGGTATAGGTGAGCGGGCTCCTGTAGTGTGAGCTCAAGACGAAGAGCCTGATGGCATCGGCGCTGTAACCTTCAAGCGCCTCCCTCACCGTGATGAGGTTGCCCAGTGACTTGCTCATCTTCTCCTCGCCGAGCTGCAGGAGCCCGTTGTGGAGCCAGTACTTCACGAACGGCTTGGCCCCGGTGAAGGCCTCTGCCTGTGCGATCTCGTTCTCGTGGTGGGGGAATATCAGGTCCTGGCCGCCGCCGTGGATGTCCAGCCTCTCGCCCAGGTACTTGAGCGACATGGCGCTGCACTCTATGTGCCACCCCGGCCTCCCCTGCCCCCAGGGGCTCGGCCACCACGGCTCTCCGGGCTTTGTCCCCTTCCACAGGGCGAAGTCCATGGGGTGCTCCTTCCCCTCCACCACCTCGATGCGGGCGCCGGCCATGAGGCTGTCCAGGCTGCGATGGCTGAGCTTTCCGTAGTCGGGAAAGCTCATCACGCGGAAATAGACGTCCGCCCCCACCTGGTAGGCGTGGCCCTTCTCTATGAGGCCCGCGATGACCTCTATTATCTTGGGGACCTCGCCGGTGGCACGGGGGTAGACATCGGCACGCCTGATGTTGAGCCGGTCCATCTCATCGAAGTACCTCTCGATGAGGCCCTCGGCGAGCTCCGCCGTAGACAGGCCCGCACTAGCGGCGCGGGCGATGATCTTATCGTCGATATCGGTGAAGTTCTGCACGTAGCGGACGTTGTAGCCGCTGTGCTCCAGGTAGCGCCGCACCACGTCGAACACGATGTAGCTCATGGCGTGCCCGATGTGGCAATCGCTGTAGGGGGTGACGCCGCAGACGTAGACCAGCACCGGGTCACCGCCGGGGACGAACTCCTCTTTCTGGCCGGAAAGGGTATTGTAGACCTTCATCGCACCTCTTTCCCGCTTCGTATGGTGCCGGGCTCTGCCCGCGGCAAGACGGCGTCACTCGACCAGGGCCACGGCGTGGGCGGCGATGCCCTCCCCGTGGCCGGCGAAGCCCAGGCCATCGGTGGTCGTCGCCTTCACCGATACCTGCTCATTGGCAATGTCCAGGGCCTCGCAGATAGCGTAGCGCATCTCGTCTACGTAGGGGACAAGCCGGGGACGCTCGGCGACGATGGTGGCATCGATGTTCACCACCTCTATGCCGGCACCGCGCAGTATATCGCCCACCCGTCCCAGAAGCGCGATGCTGGACATCCCCTCGTACTGCGGGTCAGACGAGGGGAAGTGGGTGCCGATGTCCCCCAGGGCGGCGGCGCCGAGGAGGGCGTCGATTATGGCATGCACCACGACATCGGCATCGCTGTGCCCGGAGAGGCCGCGCTCGAAGGGCACCTCGACCCCCCCCAGCACGAGGGGACGCCCCGCGACCAGGGGGTGGACATCATAGCCTATGCCAACCCTCATCTCGAACAGTCCCTTACGCGGCGAGAGGGCCGGGTCACCGCGTGCCTCCCCGCCCTCTGCTGCACTATGGCCTCCACTATCGCCAGGTCGTCTGGCGTGGTCACCTTGATGTTGGTTGACGAGCCGGGGTACACCCTGACCGTGTACCCCAGGCGCTCCACCATGGCGGCATCGTCGGTGGCGGTGTCATCCACAGTGCGGTGCGCCTCCTGTAGTATGTCGGTACGGAACACCTGCGGCGTCTGGACCGTCCACAGGCCCTCGCGGTCACGGGTGCCGACCACGGTGCCGCGGGGGGAGACCTCCTTGATGGTATCGGCGACGGGTATAGCGGCGATGGCGGCGCCGCTCTCGGCGGCGGCCTCGAGCCCGCGGGAGACGAGGTCTTCGCTCACACAGGGCCGGGCACCGTCGTGGACCACCACCCAGCGGCAGTCGGCAAGGCAGTCGAGGCCGGCCTTCACCGAGTCCTGGCGCCGGGCACCGCCGGGGCACACCGCGGTCACCTTATGCCAGCCGTGCCCCCGTACCAGCGCCCGTCCCTCGTCGAGCCGGTCAGGGCCCAGGACGACGACTATCTGGTCTACCTGGGGGCAGCGGTGGAGCGCATCGATGGTGTGGGCGAGGAGGGGCCTGCCGGCAACGGTGGCGAATATCTTGTCCGCGCCCCCCATCCTCTGGCTCGAGCCGGCGGCGACCACGATAGCGCCAACCCTGGCCTGTGCCACGGGTCACTCCGCCTTCAGCTGAGCGAAGATCATTCTCCCCGCAGAGGTCTGGAGCACCCTGGTGACCATCACGTTCATGGTGCTGTTTATGTGGCGCTTGCCACCCTCAACCACCACCATGGTGCCATCGTCTAAGAACCCCACACCCTGCCCCATCTCCTTGCCCTCCTGTATGATATGTAGCTCCATATCCTCGCCGGGCAGGACTACAGGCCTCACCGCGTTGGCCAGCTCATTGATGTTGAGCACCTGCACCCCCTGGAGCTCGGCCACACGGTTCAGGTTGAAGTCGTTGGTGATGATGGCACAGCCGAACACCTTGGCCAGCTTCACCAGCTTGCCATCGACGTCCGGTACGTCCTCGATATCCATCTCGGATATCTCGATGGGTATGTAGGCATCCTTCTGTATCTTGGCCAGGATGTCCAGGCCTCTCCGCCCCCTGTTGCGGCGCATGGTATCGTAGGAGTCTGCGATGTGCTGTAGCTCGTCGAGGACGAAGCGCGGTATGATGAGGCGGCCCGGAATGAAGCCGGTCTCGCTGATGTCGGCGATGCGCCCGTCGATGATGGCGCTGGTGTCTACGATGACCTGGCCGTTGTGCGGCACCACGTGGCCCGCGCCCTTGACCCGCTCCGGGACGTAGATGCCGAACACGCCGAACACCTCCCGCCCCCGCACCACCATGAACGATACCATCACCACACAGAGCAGGAGCCCGACGACGGTGGGGGCCAGGTTCCCCCATAGACCGGGGAGCATGGACAGGGGAAACGTGATGAGCACCGAGATGAATAGTGCGATTATCAGGCCAACGATGACGGCGACAATGGTATATGTAGAAGCCCGATGGGATCGACTAGCGACCCTACGAGGGGGGGTCCCCATATTCACACACCTCCTCCACCTCCCCAGGCAACAAGAAGCTATACATCACTATACTAAGGCCTCTTTGTCAAGCTACCTGTATATATGAGAAGCGTCTTAACTCTATGCGCCGGGGGGTAGCCTAACTCGCTCTCCATATCTAGATTAGCATATAGTCGGGAGCGTTGTCAAAGATACCACCCCTACCCGATGAGGTACCTGATGAGCAGGCCCAGCGTCCAGTAGCCGGCATAGGCCACCAGCATGCCCTTTATGGTCTTGCCCACGAAGAGCACGAGCAGATATTTCCACACCGGGTAGCGCAGCGCCCCGGCCGCGGCGCCCACCACGTCGAATACCGGGTTGGGGACACAGGCCGACAGCAGCAGGATGAGCGTGCCCCGGCGCCTCATCCCCGCCTCCAGGCGGGTGTAGAGCTTCCTGTTCTCCACGGCGAAGCGGCCGCTGTACCCCGCCATGTAGCCGGTGAGCTCCCCCAGCGGCTCGCCCAGGCCCACCATGAGGCCGACGATGGCGGGGTTCAGTATAGCGCCCAGGAAGAACACGACGGGCAGCCCCGGCACCGGGATGATGACGACGGCGCTGGCCATGAGGCTTATCAGGAAGGCCCCGAAGTACCCGTAGAGCCAGGCATCACCGAGGGCCTGGTTGAAGAAGTAGATGGCTACGAATATGACAGCGATAGCCGCTATCACCAGCAGGCTTACCCGGTACCTCCGCCTCCTGCTCGCTACGGGGTCCGGCCCGTCTTCACCCTGGTCTGCCAGGTCGATATCGCGAGAGGTATCGTCCTCGCCTATCAGGCTCAATCGTCCTCCTGTTCTCTACAGAGGGCAGCTCCCCGCCTCCTCCCTGCCTCGCCAGAGGCCCTGCACACTCTAGAACAGCTTACCTATGATGTCGTCGCAAGTCAAGCGCCGAAGACGTAGCCATCGGGCCCGGCATCGACGACGACGCGTTGCCCCTCCGTGAACCCGCCTTCGAGTATGCGCTTGGACAGCGGGTTCTCTACCTCGCGCTGTATGGTGCGGCGCAGCGGCCTGGCGCCGAAGACCGGGTCGAAGCCCTCCTTGGCCAGGCGCTCCCTGGCGGCATCGGTGAGCTCCACCGTTATCTTCCTGTCGGCCAGCCTGCTGGCCACCTCCTTCATCATCAGGTCGACGATCTGGACGAGCTGCTCCTCGCTGAGCTGGTGGAAGATCACGATCTCGTCTATCCTGTTCAGGAACTCAGGGCGGAAGGTCTGCTTCAAGGCACCTTCTATGGCACCCTTAAAGCGCTGCTCCTCGCCCTTTGCATCGCGGGAGAAGCCCAGCGACTGTCGCTGGAACTCCTGCGAGCCCAGGTTCGAGGTCATGATGATCACCGTGTTCTTGAAGTCCACCGTCCTCCCGTGACCATCGGTGAGCCTGCCGTCCTCCAGTATCTGGAGCAGGACGTTGAACACGTCCACGTGGGCCTTCTCCACCTCGTCGAACAGCACCACCTTGTACGGGCGGCGACGCACCGCCTCGGTGAGCTGGCCCCCCTCCTCGTACCCGATGTACCCTGGTGGGGCGCCGATGAGCCTGGACACGGTGTGCTTCTCCATGTACTCCGACATGTCGAGGCGCACCATGGCCTCCTCGTCGTCGAACAAGAACTCAGCGAGTGCCCGCGCCAGCTCCGTCTTGCCCACGCCGGTGGGCCCCAGGAAGATGAAGCTGCCGATGGGTCGCCTGGGGTCCTTGAGACCGGCCCGGGCGCGCCTGATGGCATCGGACACCACCCCGATGGCATCGTCCTGGCCGATCACTCTCTTGTGGAGGCTCTCCTCCATGCGGAGCAGCTTCTCCGCCTCGGCCTCCATCATGCGCGAGACCGGTATGCCCGTCCACTTGGAGACAAGCTCGGCGATTACCTCCTCGTCCACCACCTGGTCGATGCGCTCTTCCTTCAGCCACTTCTCCTTGGCCTCGTCGTACTGCCCCTCGATGCGCAGCCGCTCCGACTTCAAGTCGGCGGCGTGCTCATACTCCCGCCGCTGCGACGCCGCCTCCTCCTCGTTCATCAGCCGCTTCACCTCCCGCTCCAGGTCTCTCACCTGGGGCGGGGCGCTCTCGGCGTCTATGCGCAGCTTGGACGCCGCCTCGTCGATCAGGTCGACTGCCTTGTCGGGGAGGAACCTGTCTGCGATGTAGCGCTGGCTTAAACGTGCAGCGGCGTCCAGGGCGTCGTCGGTTATCTGTACCTTGTGGTGGGCCTCGTAGCGTGGACGCAGGCCTTTCAGTATCTCCACCGTGTCCTCGACGCTGGGCTCTTCGACGAACACGGGCTGGAGGCGCCGCTCCAGTGCCGCGTCCTTCTCGATGTGCTCCCGGTACTCGTCGAGGGTGGTGGCCCCGACGCACTGCAGCTCGCCGCGCGCGAGCGCGGGCTTCAACATGTTGCTGGCGTCGATGGCGCCCTCTGCAGCGCCGGCGCCGACCACGGTGTGCATCTCATCGATGAAGAGCACCACCTCGCCGCTGGCATCGCGCACCTCGTCCATCACCGCCTTGAGCCGCTCCTCGAACTCGCCGCGGAACTTGGTGCCGGCGACGAGTGCGCCCATGTCGAGGGCGATGACCCTCTTGTGGCGCAGGGAGTCGGGCACGTCGTCGGCCGCTATCTTCTGGGCCAGTCCCTCGACGATGGCGGTCTTGCCCACGCCGGCCTCCCCTATTATGACCGGGTTGTTCTTGGTGCGCCTGGTGAGCACCTGCATCACCCGCTTGATCTCGTCCTCCCTCCCGATGACCGGGTCCAGCCTGCCAGCGCGGGCGAGCTCGGTAAGGTCACGACTGTACTTCTCCAGCGCACCGTACCTGCTCTCCGCCCTGGGGTCGTCGACACGGTGGGCGCCCCGTATCTCCTGGAGGGCGCGGTATATCCGCTCCTGGTCTATGCCGTACTTGCGGAGGATGCCCGCCGCCTCCCCCTTGCGCTCGGCCGTCATGGCGATGAGGATGTGCTCAGTGCCGACGAACTCGTCCTTCAAGCGGTCGGCCTCCTTTGCCGCCGTGTCTAAGAGGCTCACCGTGCGCGGCGTGGCGTAGATGGACGTGCCTTCATAGGTCATCGTGGGCGTCTTCTTGAGCGCGTCCTCGACACGGCTGCGCACCTCCTCGACTTTCACCCCCAGCTTCTTCAGTATCTCACCGGTGAGGCCCTTCTCCTGCATGAGCATGGCGAGCAGGATGTGCTCCACGTCCCACTGGCTGTGCTTCATGGTGCGCACCATCTCCTGGGACTGGGCCAGGGCCTCCTGGGCCTGCTCGGTAAATCGTTCCTGCATCATAGATCACCATCCTCTCACTGGATATCGTCCCCGGTGAGTCGCCTGAGCTCCTGTTGCAGCTCTACCACCTGTCTCTCCATGTCGGCGATCTTCGCGTTTAAGCGCAGGATGACCTCCACCCCTGCCAGGTTCACCCCCAGGTCATCGATCAAGGCCTTTATCTGGCGCAGTCTCTCGATATCGATCCTGGAGTAGAGCCGCACCCCGCCATCGGAGCGCGACGGCTCCACCAGTCCCATCCTCTCGTAGTAGCGGAGCGTCTGGGCGTGGACCCCTATCATCCTCGCCACCACGCTTATCACGTAACACGGTTCGTGGTCGTCTATAATCATCGTTTATCACCTCCGCGCAGCCTCTTGAGCTCACGGAAAAGCCCCTTCTCGTCCTCTGTCAGGTTGGTGGGCAGCACCACGTTCACCCTGGCGAAGAGGTCGCCCTTCTTGGTATCGCCCATCACCGGCATGCCCTGCCCCGCCATCCTGAACACGCGCCCGTTCTGCGTCTCCGCGGGGACCTTGAGCGCTATCTTCCCCTTGAGCGTGGGCACTTCTACCTCGCTGCCGAGCACGGCATCCACCAGGGGCACCTGTACGTCTACATGGATGTCATTGCCCCTGCGCTCGAACGTGCGGTGCGGCTTTACCGAGACCACGAGGTAGAGGTCACCTGAGGGGCCACCACCGGTACCGGGGCCACCCTTGCCGGCGACGCGTATCCTCGAGGCGTCCTTCACCCCGGGTGGCACCTTCACCTCGAGCCGCTGCGGCCGCACCACCATTCCCGAGCCGCCACAGGTATAGCAGGGCGCGTTCTCTATGGCACCCTTGCCGTTGCACACCGGGCAGGTGCCCTCGCCCTGCATCTCTATGACGCGGGCGCCGCCATGGTAGGCCTCCTCCAGTGTCACCTCGATGGGCTGCTCGATGTCGCGGCCCCGCCTCTGCCGGCGCGAGGCCCGCCTGCCACCCAGCCCCCCGAAGATGCCCTCGAACAGCCCGCCCAGGTCTACGCCCTCGGCCCCCAGGTCGCTGATATCGTAGAAGGTGGCGCCGCCGCCGGCGAAGTCGCCGAATGGGCTGCCCTGCGCCCCCGCCTGTGAGAACTGGTCGGCGTACTGCCACTTGTCCCCGTACTTGTCATACTTCTTGCGCTTCTCAGGGTCGGAGAGGACCTCGTAGGCGGCATTGATCTCCTTGAACTTGTCCTCTGCCGCTGTATCGCCCTGGTTGACATCGGGGTGATACTTGCGGGCAAGCTTTCGGTATGCCTGCTTTATCTCTTTATCGGTGGCGCTCCTGCTCACACCCAGTATCTTGTAGTAGTCCTTTGCGGCCATAGCACCCCTCACATCTGTCGCTATTATAATAAATATGTAATGATTTGTCAATAAACAGATGCAATGTATATATCATGTAGGCTAACATAGTATTGTAATATATCTTGACTACTACGGTTGACTGTGCTATGATTTCTCAGGCGAGAGAAGACAACTCTTCGAGGAAAGGAGGTGAAGATATATGAGCATGATGCGCTGGGAGCCATTCAGGGAACTGGTGAGCCTGAGGGATGCCATGGATCGCCTGTTTGACGAGAGCTTTCTCAGGCCCGGACGCATACCTCGCCTCTGGGGAGAGGAGGCGGCGCCGTCGATCGACATGTACCAGACGCCGGAGCACCTGGTAGTCAAGGCGTCCCTGCCCGGGGTAAAGCCCGAGGACGTGGAGGTCACCATCACCGGGGACTGCCTCTCCATCAAGGGTGAGGCCAGGGTGCAGGAAGAGGTGAAGCGCGAGGACTACCTGTTCCAGGAGCACCGCTATGGTGCCTTCGCCCGCACCATCACCCTGCCCGTAGCCTTGAGCACCGAGAAGGCCGAGGCCTCCTTTGAGGACGGCATCCTCACCCTGACCATACCCAGGGCGGAGGAGGCCAAGCCCAAGACCATCAAGGTCAAGGCCAAGGAGGAGCCCGAGAAGTGAGCAGGGCTGGCTGCTGAGAATTACAGCCGGGAGGCCACGAGTATCATCGTGGCCCCCTTTTTTATCTGCACGCGCGTCCCCATCTCGGCGCGCGCCGCCGTGAAGGGGACGTCCGCCGCTACGTGGTGAGTCTGCGGTAGAGGGCGGGGAGGCGTCTGGGGAGGGACTCTATGTTCCACACCACCTCGTAGCCGATGTCGTGGCACATCTTCTTCAAGTAGTCCTGCCCCATCTTGTCCACGGTGAGGCAGAAGGGGGTGATGCCCTTTCGCCTGGCCTCCAGCAGGGCCATCTTGGTATCGTTAATGGCGTAGTCCTTCTCCATGCTATCCCGACCGTAGCCGTGGTCCTGGGGCCGCCCGTCGCTGATGAGGAAGAGTATCTTGGTCTTGGCATTCCTGCTCTCGAGCTTCGAGGCGGCGTGCCTGATGGCGGGCCCCATCCTGGTGGCATGGAGCGGGGTGAGGCCATCGATGCGTCGCTTTACCGTCTCGGAGAAGCCCTCCGCGATGTCCTTGACCACGAAGAACTCCACGTTGTCCCTCCCATAGCCGGAGAAGCCGTATATCCCGTAGTCGTCGCCGATGGTCTCCAGGGCCCCGATGAGGAGGACCAGGCTCTCCTTCTCCACGTCTATTATCTTGCGCGACTTGTGGGCAAGCATCTCCTCGCGCTGCATCCGGAGCCAGGACATGTAGCTCCTCATATCGTTGAAGTCCCACTCGTCGGACACCACCCTCTTCTCCTCCTCTATGGCCTCGGAGGTGGAGGCGCTTATGTCAAGGAGAAACACCACGGAGACGTCCCGCTCCACCTTGTTCCTCCTCCAGTAGATCTTATCGCTGGGGGTGACGCCTGCCCTCTTCTCCACCATGGCCTCTATCACGGCGTCCAGGTCGAAGTCGTCGCCGTCGTGGAGCCTCTTTATCTTCTTGAAGAGCTCGGGCGCGATGAGCTCGAACTGCCTCTTTATCTGCGCTGCGAGCCGTGCGTGGTTCCTCATCGTGGTCTCGAAGAACTCGGAGTTGCCCTGTACCGTGTTCTTCTCCAGGACGCGGCACCACCTGGGCTTGTAGTCGTTGGCGCGAAAGTCCCACTCATCGTAGAGGAAGGAGCGCTCCTCCTCCTCCAGGGAACGCTCGTCGATGTCAGCGTCCCCTCTGTCCACGTCATCGCCGTCGCGTGAGACCGGCGCCTGCTGGTACACATCGTCCATGAGGTTGCTCAAGAAGAGGCCCACCGCAGATGAGAGGTCGCCCGGGGATATGGTGGCCAGGTCGATCTCGGCGCTCTTCTCTATAAGCTCCTTGAGCTGCTCCGGGGTGAGCGGCGATGCCGGCGCGGCCTCATCGGCCGACTGCTCCCCTTTTAAGCGGGCGATGAGCTGGACCAGCTCAGGCTTGAACTCCCCACGGTAGTCCACCTGCTGCGGGCTGGTGTAGGCGATTTCATCGCCTTCGAGGCCTGTGCCCTGCGGCACGCCCTCGAAGGCGAGCTCGATCTCCTCCATGTCCTCGTCGGAGGCGGCGACCTCCATGGGGTACCACTCGCCGTCGTAGAGCCTGTTCTCCATCCGCGACAGCAAAGAGTAGAGCCTGATGGTGGCCTCCGCGGCGTCCTCCACCGTGGCCTGCGGCGACTTCACCCGCTCCGCGATGGCGAAAACGGCGCGCATCTCGCGCTCCAGCCCCACTGGGAAGGGGGCCGTGGAGAGGTCGCCCAGGCTCATCTGCACCAGGAGCTCGACGAACGCCTCCTTGAGGGGCAGCGTATAGAGCAGCGGTCGCAGCGCCAGGGCCTCGCCCTGGACGCGCTCGTAGGCCCTCCTGATGCCGGCGTACTCGTGTCTCAGCCTGCTGTCTATGCGGCTGTCTTCTACCGCGGTGAAGATATCGGTGGCCAGCCTGCGGTTGGGGAAGAGGTCGTAGAAGCGCTCAAGGTCGGTGATGCCCGTGCCGCCGTCGCCCTCCAACCGAGAGCGGCGGTTGGGAAAGAGGGCGGCCTCACGCTCGAAGCAGAACTGGAAGCTGTCGAACTCCAGGTGCCCCGCCTGGTGGGTGACCATCACCTTGTACCAGGCGAAGTTGTCCTCCTTGGAGTCATACCTGTCGGTGACCGGCGGCAGATAGACCGCAGTCCCCTCTGTGGAGGGGCTATCCAACTGGGTCCAGCCGATGCCCCGCTCTGTGAGCTTCTCCGTGGACAGTAGCTGCACGTTCCTGCCGGTGAGCGCCCGCGCGTACATGCGCAGGACTTCCCCCACCTGCCCCAGCTCCACCGCCGATGAGAGGCGCTCCAACAGGGCCTCCCCACGGGCCGATTCCAGGCGGAAGAAGGCCTCGCCGGCCTCCTCCCTCCCCTCGATGATGGCCCTCCCCTCCTCGAACCAGTACCCCATGCCCGATATCCCCACCCTCTGCACCACGGTGGGGGCATTCTTCAAGAACTCGATGGCGGCAGTGGCGGAAGTGGCGAGCAGCTCATGGAAGAGGTCGAGCAGGCGACCGTGCAGCGCCCCCTCTATGCCACTCAAGGAGTGTGAGCCGTCGAAGAGGAACGCCGGGGCGTATGCCCTGTCTATGTCGTCGACGGCGTGGGCCAGGGCCAGGAAGCGGTTCCGCTCTCCGCGCTCGACACGGGAGAGGATCCTGGGGCCCTGGGCGAAGTAGGCCTTGGCATCTCCCCAGTTCCGCCGGGCCAGCACCAGGGCCAGGTCGAGGAACGGCCTGCGCTCCCCTTTCTCCATGCCGGCGAAGACATCCGGGGCCATAGAGAGGCAGTCGTTGGCGAAATCGTAGGAGTTATCGGCCAGTGCCTGGAGGAAGTCGGCACACAGCTCCAGCTCGTCGAGGCTCAAGTAGCGCATTATCCGCGGGCTGGTCTCGAAGAAGCGGGCGCTCAGGGTGCTTGAGCGCCAGGTATCGCGGTAGAGGCCCCTCCCTATCCTGACCCATTCCTCAAGCTGGGGCGGAGAGAGGTAGTACAGCGTCTCGTTGCTGGCGCGGAAGTACGCCGAGGCCAGGGGTGATGACTCACGGGCGAGCCCCTCGCCTACCTGTGCCCACAGCATGAAGTTGGCGAAGGAGAGCCGCTCCACTACCCTTGGGGTGGCCTTGAAGTACTCCGAGGCCGCCTCCCAGGTGCGGTACGAGAGGCCGGCGATGGCTATGCCCTCATGGGCCCACTGGAAGAACTCATCGTCAGTGAGGGTGCCCCTGGCAACGGGCACCGCCCTCTGGAACTCGGCGAGTATCGCAGGTGAGAACCTCCCCAGCTCCCCCTCAAGTGATAGCAGGTCCCTATCTTCCATACGTGATCGAGCCCCTCGTAGGCGGGTGCTCATAGAATACCAGGTCCAGAAACTGCCGCAGCATACGCGCTGTGGCCCCCCATATCACCTTGTCCCCGTAGTCGAAGAAGCTCCCCACGTAGGTCACCCCTTCGTATACCTGGCTCTCCTCCCGGTAGTTTTTCTCGTCCAAAAGCACCGAGAGCGGCACCTCGACCAGCTCATCTATCTCATACCAGCTTACCACAAACTCATAAGGATAGGGAATAACGCCGACGAAGGGGGTCACCAGGTAGTTGCTGGTGAGCGTGCCCATGCGGTCCAGCTCACCCAGCACCTCTATGTCCTGGGGGCGGACGCCGATCTCCTCGAAGGTCTCGCGGAGCGCGGTATCCATGAGGGAGCGGTCCCCTCCATGCATGCCCCCTCCTGGGAACGATATCTGCCCCTTGTGGTGCTCCACCTTCTGTGTCCTCTTGGTGAACATGATGTGCACCTCCCCCTCCTTCTCATAGAGGGGTATCAGCACCGCCGCCGGCGAGAGGGGCTCGTCGGTGATGGTGAAGGTGTACTGCTCCCGGCAGGAGAGGACGCCTCTGATCTTTGTCTTAAGGTCGTTCACTCTGCGTTCACGTACTCCCAGTACTCGTGGAGGCGTGCCAGCGCCCTCATGGCCCGGTCGAGCGTGGGGTATACCACTGCCTTTCCCGTCCGCTCCATGCCGCGGGCCACGGCCCCAACGTCAGAGCCGTACAGCCAGCACACGATGGGCTTCTGGTAGCGCTCGGCGAGGTCGAATATGCCGCCCGCGGGGTCGATGAAGGCCCCTTGAGAGGCATCCCCATCGCCGCCGGCGAAGGCGGCAAATATCAGGAGGACGGCGTGGACGCTGGGGTCGGCCAGGAGCGACTCCATGGCGGTGTGCATGACCTCGTTTATAGGGTGACCGCCGATCATCGATGCCGGCCATATATCGACGGGGTTTCCCATCTGCTGCCACGGCGGGGCCATAGCCGAAATCCTCTCCATGGTGTGGGGGGCGAGGCGGGCCATGTGGAGGCCATATCGCTCGCAGGCGTCGGTGGCGATGATGCCGCCGGCCCCGGTTATGGTGATGGCCCCGATGCCCTTCCCCCTCATCGGGGGCAGGGTGATGAACGACGTGACCATGTCTGCTATCTCGTCGGCGTCACTCACCCGCATCACGCCGCACTGCCTGAAGGCGGCATGGTATACCTCGTCCCTACCGGTCAGGGCCCCGGTGTGCGACCGTGCTGCCTCGGCAGCGGCCTCGCTCCTCCCCGCCTTCAAGGCGAGCACCGGCTTCTTCCTGGTCACCCGCCTTGCCACCTCCATGAACCTCTGGCCATCCGGTATCCCCTCTATGTGGAGGAATATCACCCGTATATCGGGGTCGTCCTCCAGGCACTCAAGCCCTTCGATGTACCCGATGTCGCAGGCGTTGCCCAGGTCGATGCCCTTGCCCACCATGGTGAGCCCCGGTATGCCCACGAAGAAGAACCCGGTCTGGGTGATGACCCCCAGTGGTACCCGCACCATGTCCAGCAGCATGTAGGCAGAGCAGAAGCGGTTGAAGGCATTGGCGATGCCGAACGTGTTGGGCCCCAGTATGCGGGCACCGCCCTCGCGCGCGATGCGCACCATCTCGGCCTGGAGCCGCTTCCCCTCGTCGTCGCCGTCGGCGAAGCCCTGCCCCACCACGATGATGGCCCGGATGCCGGCCTCGGTGCACTCCCTGACCAGGCGGGGCACCACAGTGCGCGGCGTAGAGATGACGGCGAGGTCGATCTCGGCGGGGATGTCCTTCACGCCGTGGTAGCATGTACGCCCCATGATCTCATCGGCGTTGGGGTTTACCGGATAGACATCGCCGGAGAACCCGTTGTTCACCATGTTCTCCAGGATATTGAAGGAGCCCGGCCCGGTGAGCCGTGACGCCCCGATGACGGCCACCGACCTAGGCTCCAGGAAGCGCTTCATCTCGCTCTCATCCCTCATCGATGCCTCACAGTGCGGGCTACTCGAAGATGGTGGACACCACCTCTTCGATGCTCCGCTGTACCTCCAACTCGTCCGAGAGCGACCACACGATGGCCACCTGGCAGGCGCGGCGGGTGGGTATCCCCTCGTGTATAAGGCGCGCGGCGTAGATGAGCAGGCGCGTCGATATCCCCTCCTCCAGCCCGTGCTCCTTCAAGTTCCGCACCTTCTCCCCCAGCTTGGCAAGCTGCCACGCGATGTCGGGGGACACGTCGCTCTCGTGGGCGATGATGTCTCGCTCCGCCTCCCGCGGCGGGTAGCCGAACTCTATGGCGATGAACCGCTGCCTGGTGCTCTGCTTGATGTCCTTGAGCGCGCTCTGGTAGCCGGGGTTGTAGGATATGACCAGGAGGAAGCCGTCGGAGGCCTCTATGACCTGCCCCCTCTTCTCCACGGGCAGGATGCGGCGATGGTCGGTGAGGGGGTGGATGAGCACCGTGGTGTCCTTCCGCGCCTCGACCACCTCGTCAAGGTAGCAGATGGCCCCGGCCTTCACCGCCCTGGTGAGTGGGCCGTCGAGCCACCTGGTGGACTCGCTCTCCAGGAGGTAGCGCCCCACCAGGTCGGTGGCGCTCAAGTCCTCGTGGCAGGCGATGGTCACCAGCGGGATTCCCTGCAAGGGCGCCTCCCCCTTGGCACGCGGCTTGACCACGGTGAGGGGCCTCCCCAGCTTGTAGGCCATGTACTCCACGAACCTGGTCTTTCCGCAGCCGGTGGGGCCCTTCAAGATGACCGGTATCTTCTTGGCATAGGCGGCCTGGAACACCTCAACCTCGTCGCCGACGGGCAGGTAGTAGGGCTCCTCCTGAATGGTATACTCTTCTATCATGTGCTCACGGTACATTGTCATCGTGCTCCCACAAAAGACATCTTAGGCTATACCCCTTTATCACCGTGCGACTGGAGCCGCTGCCATAGCTGGTCGACCGTGGCCCTGACCCCAGACAGGTCGCAATCGGTGTCTATTATCACATCGCCATGCCGGGCCCGCTCCTCGGGCGAGAGCTGGGAGCGTATGCGGGCCCTTGCCTGCTCCTCGCTCATGCCGCCCCTGTCCTTCAGGCGTGCGACCACCGTCTCCTCGGGCGCCGTGGCCACCCACACCTCGTCCACAAGGTCGGTCCAGCTGGCCTCGATGAGCACCGCGGCCTCCAGCACCACCACCTGGGCGCCGTCTCGGCGCAGCCTCTCTATCCGCTCCCCTATCATGTCATGCATCCGGGGGTGCATGATGCGGTTTAAGCGCTCCAGTGCCGCGGGGTCTTTGAAGACGACCTCGCCCAGCCGCTTGCGGTCTATCTCTTCGTTCTCCTTCACGATGGCCGGGCCGAACGCCGCCACCACCTCCTGCCACACCTGGGTATGGGGCTGGTAGGCCTCGTGCCCCACCCTGTCAGCATCTACTATCACCGCCCCCTTCTCGGCGAGCATCTGGGCGATGGTGCTCTTGCCACTCAAGATACCCCCGGTCAGGCCGATCACCCTCACGTGCCCTTCTCCTGATATGCTATCTGCCACCCCACCTCATCACGGGGCCCGCTTGAACTTGGGCAGCGTTATCTCCTCGGTGACGTCCTCGAAGACCACCTCCACCGGCATCCCGATGTACAGCTCCTCCGGCGGTACGTCCACCACGTTGCTCACCATGCGCACCCCCTCGTCGAGCTCCACGGTGACCGAGGCATAGGGCATCTCGTCGAGGAAGCCGGGGTGGAATGGCTGGACGGCCACCGTCCAGGTATACACCTTCCCCCTGCCGCTCACCCTGACCCACTCCGCATCCCAGGAGCCACACGCGGGGCACATGGGGCGCGGGTAGTGGCGGAGCGCGCCGCAGTCGCGGCACCGCTGGATGACGAGCTCGTGGCGCTTGCACCCCTCCCAGAACTCCCTGGTATCGGGGGTGACCATGGGCAGCGGTTTGGTATAGTCAGCCATCGCTCTTACCTCCTCAGAATGGCCACCGAGCCATCTCCCAGGTCGCCCCAGCCAGTGACCAGCGCTATCTCGGCATCCTTGACCTGTGCCGGCCCGGCGTCCCCCCGTAGCTGCTTCGTGGCCTCGACGACGTGGTTCATCCCCAGGACGTGGGCCTGTGAGAGCAGGCCACCGTGGGTGTTGACCGGGAGCTCTCCGCCGAGCTCTATGGCGCCGCTCTCGACGAAGGGCCCGCTCTCCCCGCGGCCGCAGAAGCCCAGCGCCTCAAGCTGTATCATCATGTTCCAGGTGAAGCAGTCGTATACCTCGGCGACGTCTATGTCTTTGGTAGTGACCCCGGCCATGGCGAAGGCCCGCGGTGCCGCGTAGGAGAGCCCTATCTGGAACATGTCCTCGCGGTTGGCGATCTGGTCCGGTGGCGCGGGGTGGCCCTCGGCGACGCCCATGATGTAGACCGGCCTGCGCCTTGCATCGTGGGCCCGCTCCGCCGAGGTCACGACGACCGCGGCGGCGCCGTCGCTCTGGAGGCAGCAGTCGAAGAGGCGATAGGGCTCGGCGATCATGCGCGAGGCCTGGTGGTCCTCGATGGTCATGGGGCGGCCGCGCATCATGGCGTTGTCGTTGAGCTGGGCGTGCCTGCGCATGGTGACCGCCACCGCACCCATCTGCCTGCTGGTGGTGCCGTACTCGTGCATGTGCCTCCTCGCCATCGGCGAGTACCAGTGGGCGGGCACCAGCACCCCGTAGGGCATCTCGAAGTCCCTCACCTTGAGCCCGGTGAACGCCGACCCCGAGAGCTGGCTGGCGCTGGTGGAGACCTTCATCCCGGAGTAGCCGTTCCACCCGGTGATGCACAGCACGTGATCGGCCACGCCGGTGGCCGTGGCCATGGCGGCGCTCTGCAGCGATGCCGTGGCGCTGGCCCCCCCCATGTTCAGGGTGACCGCGTACTTCAAGTCCTGGCACCCCAGGTTGGCAGCGAGGTCTTCGAAGGGGACGACGTCCATGGCGATGACCACGCCGTCGATGTCACTGGGGCGCAGCCCGGCATCGTCGATGGCCCTGGCAGCCGCGGTGAGCAGGAGCGCTAGCTGGCTCATGCCCGAGTTCTTGGAGTACTCCGTCTCCCCGATACCGCAGATCGCACTCTTGTCTCTCAGGGTGTCCATGTCCTAACCCCCTCTACGAGTGTCCCCCTCTATGCACATCAGTTCAGTCTAACAGCTTACAAGACGGGTAGTCAAGTGTGGCCCGGTGTTGCACCACTACCCATATATGTTAGAATAGACGTGACCGAAGCTATGGGTGACGAGGAAAGATGCGCCAGGCCATGCTCTATGACAGGCTACCCGATTCCGGTACCAGGTGCAACGTGTGCCAGTGGCGGTGCCTCGTCGGGACGGGCAAGCTGGGCGTGTGCCGCGTGCGCCAGAACAGAGACGGCACTCTCTATACCCTGAACTATGCCGAGGTATCGTCTGCTGCCGTAGACCCCATCGAGAAGAAGCCCCTCTTCCACTTCTACCCCGGCACCATGGTGTTCTCACTGGGCGGCTGGGGCTGCAACTTCCACTGCCGCCACTGCCAGAACTGGCAGATATCGTGCATCGACGGCTTCTCCCTGGAGCAGGGCTCCTCCACCATCTCACCCCAGGATGCCGTCGCCATGGCCAGGGAGCGCGGCTGCCAGGGCATCGCGTGGACCTACAACGAGCCGACGATGTGGTTCGAGTACACCCTCGACTCGGCAAGGCTGGCCAAGGAGAGCGGCCTCTACACCGTTTACGTCACCAACGGCTACATCACCGAGGAGGCCCTCGACGCCATCGGCCCCTACCTCGACGCCTACCGGGTCGACGTGAAGGGCTTCTCCGACTCCCTCTACCACGAGCTGGCGCGGGTCTCCAAGTGGCGCGGCATCCTCGACGTCGCCGAGCGCGCGTTCCACAGGTGGGGCATGCACGTAGAGGTGGTGACCAACGTAATACCCACCATGAACGACGACGACGAGCAGCTCGAAGGCATCGCCACATGGATACGCGACGGCTTGAGCGAGCTCGTCCCATGGCACGTGACCCGGTTCCACCCCATGCACGACATGCTTCACCTACCCCCCACGCCGGTATCCACCCTGGAGCACGCCTGCGACATCGGGAAGAGGGTGGGGCTGCGCTTCGTCTACCTGGGCAACGTGCCCGGTCACACCAGCGAAAACACCACCTGCTACTCCTGTGGCAACCTGGCTATAGGCAGGATGGGCTATCGGGCCGACATCGTCGGAGTTGAAGACTCCAGGTGCCGCCACTGCGGGGCCGACCTCTACCTGCGGACGGCCCCGGGCAGGCCGGCGCTCTAGTGCGGAGGTGATGGAAATGGCAGGGATCGTCTTCGGCTGTATTGTGCCCCATCCGCCACTCATCGTCCCCGACGTGGGTCGTGGCCGCGAGGTCGAGATCTCGAACACCATCGAATCGATGAACCAGCTCACCGAGCGGCTGGCCCGCAGCCGCCCCGAGACCGTCTTCATCGTGAGCCCCCACGGCGCCTACTTCTACGATGCCATGGGGGTGCTAAAGGCTGCCTCATCGTCCGGCAACATGCACCGCTGGGGGGCAAGAGGCCCCGACCTCCACTTCGAGAACGACCTGGAGATTGTGGCCGCACTGGAGGCCGAGGCGAGGGCAGCGAGCGTCCCGCTGCGGCCCCTCGGCGAGGGCGGCTACGAGCTTGACCACGGTGTGATGGTGCCCCTCCACTTCCTGGCCCAGGCCATGGTGGGCGTCCCGCTGGTACCGCTCACCTTCTGCTGGCTGCCGCTGGAGGCCCACTTCGCCTTCGGGCAGGCCATAAGGCGCGCCGCCGAGGGGGTGGGCAGGCGGGTGGCCATCATCGCCAGCGGCGACCTCTCCCACCGCCTGATACCAGATGCCCCTGCCGGCTATCACCCCGCGGGCAAGGCCTTCGACGACATGCTGGTACAGGCCATCGCCTCCTACGATGTGCCGTCGATAATGAACATGGACGAGTCGCTCATCGACCATGCCGGCGAGTGCGGGCTGCGCTCCATCGTCATCCTGCTCGGCGCCCTCGACGGCCTGCGCGTGACGCCGGACGTCCTCTCTTACGAAGGCCCCTTCGGCGTGGGCTACATGGTGGCCTCCCTCCAGGTAGAGGACGACCAGTCCCTGCACCCCCTGGTGCGCCTGGCCCGGGACACCGTCGAGAGCTACGTAGGCCGGGGAGAGACCCCCAGCCCTCCCGCCGAGCTCACGCCGGAGATGAGTGAGCAGGCCGGGGTATTCGTCTCGCTCAAGATAGGGGGCATGCTGCGCGGCTGCATCGGCACCTTCGAGCCGATAAAGGACAACGTGGCCGAGGAGGTGATCGTCAACGCCGTGAGCGCCGCCACCCGCGACCCGCGCTTCCCGCCGGTGACCGCGCGTGAGCTGGACCTGCTGGACTACAGCGTCGATGTGCTCACCGCGCCGGAGCCCGTGGACGATATCGCCGACCTCGACCCCAGGCGGCACGGGCTGATAGTGGAGAGCGGGCACCGCCGCGGGCTCCTGCTCCCCGACCTGGAGGGGATAGACACCGTGGAGCAGCAGCTTGAGATATGCCGCGCCAAGGCCGGCTTGAGCCCCGACGAGCCGGTGGTGCTCTACCGGTTCGAGGTCAAGAGGTATCGCTAGGTACTGACGCCGCTCTGACCTCCGTTGACACTATGACATATATATGTTATGATATATAACACCGCCCTGGGAGAGCCACATGAAGAAGACCATGATCTACCTGCCTGAAGAGACCCACGAGGGGCTGAAGGGCCTCGCCTTCGAGGCCGGGGTATCCATCGCAGAGCTGATACGCCGGGCAATAGACATCGTCTATGGCGAGGACATCGGGGACATCCAGGACATGGAGCAGGAGCTATCCAGGTACCGCACCCATCTCGGCTCTGGCCAGGGGCTGGAGGAGTACTTGAGCCAGAGGAAGGCGCGTGTATCGGCTTGAGCTCACCGCCAGGGCTCAGCGCGACCTGGACCGGGTACCCGATGAAGAGCTGGAGCGGCTGGCACAGGCCATCCGCAAACTGGGAGAAGACCCCAGGCCTCGCGGGGTCAGGAAGCTGAGAGGCCCCATATACCGGGTGCGAGTTGGCGAGTGGCGCGTGGTCTACGCCGTGTTCGATAGGGACAGGCTTGTCCTGGTGGGCAAGGTAGCGCGCCGCTCCGAGCGCACCTACCAGGACGTGGATGAGCTGTTCTAGGCCACAAGACATGCGGTGGTGCTCTACCGGTTATTAAGTCAAGGGGTACAGATAGAATCATGGGATGGTTCTCCGTCATAGCAGCCTTTGTCGGTAAAGTTATTGACGTCATCAAGGACCTAAAACGTTCGCAGCAAGAGGAGCGCAGGCATCAAGAGACTATGGCGGTAGAGGGGCGCAAGGCCGATGCACTTGAACGGATCGCCGTATACCTCGACGGCCTGCCCCAGGCCCCACCCTCGATAAGAGACCCCTTCGAGGAAGGCCGCAGGCTTGAAGGTGAATACAAGTATAGAGAGGCAATAAAGAAATACCAGTCTGCCTTCCAGCCGCAGACCACCGCCAGCAATCGCGCCGCCCTCCACATCCTCATCGGCAACTGCTTTGCCAGAATTAGTGAGCTTGACGAGGCGCTGGGCCACTACCGCCAGGCAGAGCACGAGGCAGAGGAGGCAGCAGATAACAAAGGGCTTGCCGCTGCATTGGGCAACATGGGCAACATCCACAGCATAAAGGGGGAGCTTGATACCGCCCTCTCACACCACCAGCAGGCCCTCGCTATCAACAGAATAATAGGCAGAAAAGGGGGAGAGGCTATCCAACTGGGCAACATAGGCAACACCCACAGCATCAAAGGGGAGCTGGATACCGCCCTCTCACACTACCAGCAGGCCCTCGCTATAGACAGGGAGATAGGCAGCAAAGAGGGCGAGGCCGCCGATCTGGACAACATGGGCATAATCCACATGATCAAGGGGGAGCTTGATACCGCCCTCTCACACCACCAGCAGGCCTTAGATATTCGTAGGGAGAGAGGCGACAAAGGCAAGGAGGGGGTGGCTAATACACTATGCAACATAGGCATCATCTATAAGATCAAGGGGGAGCTTGATACCGCCCTCTCACTCTACCAGCAGGCCCTCGATATCCATAGGAAGATAGGGCACAAAGAGGGCGAGGCCGCTGACCTGGGCAACATGGGCACCATCTACCAGATCAAGGGGGAGCTGGATGCAGCCCTCGCACACTACCAGCAGGCCCTCGATATCTTCAGGGAGATAGGCAGTAAAGTGGGAGAGGCCAACGCCCTGGGCAACATGGGCATCATCTACAGTGACAAGGGGCAACCGAAGAAGGCTTTGGAGTACCTTGGGCAGGCACTGGACATATTTACACAGATAGGTGCTACAATAGAGATAGCGCAAACAGAGCACAACATCCAAGATATAAAGAGACGCATGGAGCACAGCGATGACACAGAACGATAAGGCCCAGTGCCGCAGGTGCGGCCACGAGCTTGAGCGTACGGAAGATGGCACGCTCTGCTGCCCGCAGTGCGGCGAGGCCCCGGAGCAGGAGCACCTCCTCTTCGGGACGGAGAAGGCAGAGGGGCTCACCCCCAGGGACT
>JAXHUE010000012.1:0-51574 GCA_034189655.1 Chloroflexota bacterium
AACATCTTCAAGATACGTGCCTATCGCACGGCGGCGCGCTCCATCGAGCAGCTCCCGGAGGAACTGGCCCAGATGGTGGCCAGCGGCAAAGACCTGGAGGATATCCCCGGCGTGGGGCCAGCCATCGCCAGGAAGATAACGGAGCTCATCACCACCGGCCACCTGCGCCTCTACGATGAGCTGCGCAGCGAGGCCGGGAGCACAGAAAACGCCCGATGAGAGCCGGGCCTCTCCCGGCGGCGGAGGCACCATTCGGGTTTCGGTGGGGTTGCATGAAGCACGATCTGAGAGACCGGGGCAGCATCGAGCGTGAGGGCGAGGACGAGCCCATCCGCCACTTGAAGGAGGCCGTCGCCCAGGGGAAGCACTGGTACATCGCCCTCCTCGAGGCCATCGGCCTGTGGACAAAGGCCGATGAGGTCTACGACGGGCGCCGCTACTGCTACCTCATCGATAACGAGGCCTTCGACTGGCTCCTCCTCTGCGAGCGCCTCTGCCACGAGCTGGAGGGCCTGGCCCCCCAAAACGAGGTCATCGACCTGCTCTTCTCAGGCAGACCCCCCATCGAGCTCTCGGAGGATGAGTTCCGCGCCCTCATCGGGGAGGCCAAGCACCACGCCCACCTCAACTTCTTCTACGGCGTCACCGTGGAGGAGGCCCTGCTCCTCGCCGTGGAGGACGAGGCGCGAAAGGAGCAGCGGCCCTGCGCCCTGTTCCGGGGCAGCCCAGAGGAGGAGGCCTACCAGCGTATCTACGGCGCCCCGCAGCACGCCCTGCTCAAGCGCTTCCGACAGGAGAAGAGGTACACCCAGCGCAAGTCGATGGGCCTCGCCGAGTCAAAGGAGTTCACGTACTGGCTCTTCAAGCACCGGCTGAGGGAGTCCGATAAGGCCAGGGTGGCCAGCGATACGCGGAAGGCGCTGGGGACACTGTGCCACCAGTGGACGCTCAAGCGGCAGCGCAGCGGCAGGGAGGCATGGCCACCTACCGGGGCTTGCGGGCCGTCACCGTAGCGCTCACGACCTGGTAACTGGGGGCGTCGCCGCACCGGCACGAGGCAGCGCCCCGAAAGTCGTCCTGCCGCTCTTCCACGACCTCTACCTCAACGAAGCCGGCGGCCTCGATCTTCCCCAGGTAGTCCCTCTCGTCGAGGGCACCGGCCACGCAGCCGGCCCACTGCACCATGTCCCGGCGCACCTCTGGCGGCAGCTCGCCGTGGGTGACCATGTCTGATATCGAGAGCCTGCCCCCGGCCTTCAGCACGCGGTATATCTCGGCAAAGACGGCGTCCTTGTCAGGGGAGAGGTTGACCACACAGTTGGAGATGACCACGTCCACCGAGCCACTGTCGACGGGCATGTGCTCCATCTCCCCCAGGCGGAACTCTACGTTGTCCAGCGAGAGCAGCCGGGCATTGTCCCGCGCCAGCCGTACCATGTCCGGGGTCATGTCCAGCCCGATGACCCGCCCCCCGGGGCCTACCCGCTGCGCGGCCAGGAAGCAGTCCAGCCCGCCGCCACTCCCCAGGTCGAGGAGGGTCTCCCCTGCGACGAGCTCGGAGCACGCGATGGGGTTGCCACAGCCCAGGGACGATATGTTGGCCGATATCAGCTCCAGCTCTTCCCGTGAGTACAGCCTCTGGGCGCGAGATGCATCGCCCTCCTGCTGGCGGCAACAGCTCGATGTGGCCTCGCTCGGCGCCGAGCAGCACGAGGAAGCATGCTGCCTGGCGAGCTCAGCGTAGCGCTCCTGGACGTGCCTCTTTATCTCACGAGCCCCCTCAGTATCCATGACCCCTCCTCAAGACCTCCGTAACGTCTCACTATACATAATTATACCACGGCACACGCTGTTATGGGAGGTGCGTCCCATCAGCTGGCCTCGCCGAGCTCACGCAGCCTCTGGAGCAGCCGCTCCCGGCGCTCCTGGTGGGAGGCCAGCCGCTCCCTCTCCCGCTGCACCACGTCGGGCCTGGCCTTGGCCAGAAATGCCTCGCTCTCCAGCTTGGCCTCTGCGCGCGCTATCTGCGCCTCGCTCTGGGCGATCTCATCGCCAAGGCGCCTGCGCTCGGCCTCCAGGTCTACCATGCCCGCCATGGGCAGTATGACCCAAGCGCCGGGCAGCACCAGGGTCACCGCCTGCTCGGAGGTCGGCCTCTCTCCGGGCGCAGCGAAGGTGAGCGGCCTCACCATGGCCAGGGCCTCGATGGCCTGGGCCCTCGCCTCTACGACATGCCGCGCCTCAGCGGCGACGACGGTGGCCTCGACCCACCTCTGGGGCTCCACCCGGTGCTCGGCGCGGACGTTCCTTATGGCACGCACGATTTCGATGATCAGCCCCATGTGCCGCTCCGCCTCGTCATCCACCGCCCGCCCATCGGCAGTGGGGTAGGGTGCGACCATGATAGAATCGGCACTCGCCCCCGCAACGTGCCCTTTTAGCTGCTGCCACAGCTCCTCGGTGATGAAGGGCATGAAGGGGTGCAGGAGGCGCAGCGAGGTCTCCAGCACCGAGCCCAGCACCGGCAGCGGGGACGGTGCCTCTCCCTGGCGGAGGCGGAGCTTGGCCAGCTCTATGTACCAGTCGCAGAACTCGCCCCAGACGAAGTCGTGCACCTGCCGCTGGGCCTCGCCGAACTGGAAGCCCTCCATCATCCTCCCCACCTCCGCCACCACCCTGCCCTGGCGGCTCAGTATCCAGCGGTCTTCGATGGGGAGGTCGGCCCTCTGGACCCCGTCCAGGCTCACCTCACCCTCCATGTGGCCCAGTATGAACCTGGAGGCGTTCCACAGCTTGTTGGCGAAATTGCGGCTGGCCTCCAGCCTCTGGCTGCTCACCCTCACATCGTTGCCCGGCGACGTGCCCGTGGAGAGGGCGAGGCGCAGGGCATCGGTGCCGTACTGCTCGATGGCATCCAATGGGTTGAGCACGTTCCCCTTCACCTTGCTCATCTTCTCGCCCTTCTCATCGCGCACCAGGCCGTGGAGGTACACGGTGCGGAAGGGGACCTCTCCGGTGTTCTCCAGGCCCATCATGATCATGCGCGCCACCCAGAAGAAGAGGATGTCGTACCCCGTCTCCATCACCGACGTGGGGTAGAAGTAGGCCAAGTCCTGGGTCTGCTCCGGCCAGCCCAGCGTGGAGTGGGGCCACAGCGCCGAGCTGAACCAGGTGTCCAGGACGTCGGGGTCCTGAACCAGGGCGCCGCCCCCGCAGCGGGGACAGCCCCGGGGCGGCTCCATGCCCACGATGGGCTCGACGCCGAGCGCCACCTCGATGGTGGCGGCATACCTCTCGATATCCGCCGCGTCTATGCCCATCTCGACAAGTGCCCGGTAAGACCCCGCCGCCACCTCCCCCCCGCCCCTGGCCGGCAGGGGCCGCTCCAGGAACACCGTTATATCGTCGCCGGCGCAGTCCGCGCAGTACCACGCCGGGATGCGGTGCCCCCACCAGAGCTGGCGGCTGATGCACCAGTCGCGGATGTTCTCCATCCAGTTGAGGTACACCCTGGTGAAGCGCTCGGGGACGATCTCTATCTCGCCGTCCACCACCGCCTGGATGGCAGGCACCGCGAGCGGGGCGATGCTCACGAACCACTGGGTGGACACCCACGGCTCCACCACCGCGCCGCAGCGGCAGCAGTGGCCCACCGAGTGGGCATGGGGCTCCGCCTTGACCAGGAGCCCATCGCGCTTCAGGTCGGCGAGGATGCCCTCGCGGCACTGGTAGCGGTCGAGGCCCACGTAGGGGCCGGCGTTTGAGTTCATGGTGGCGTCCCGGTTCAGGATGTTCACCGAGGCGAGCCCGTGCCGCTGCCCCACCTCGAAGTCAACCGGGTCGTGGGCCGGGGTGACCTTCACCGCGCCGGTGCCGAACTCAGGGGCCACGGCGCTATCGGCGATTACGGGTATGCGCCTGCCGACGGCGGGGAGGACTACCTCTCTCCCCACCGCGGCCCGGTAGCGCCCGTCCTCCGGGTTCACCGCCACCGCGGTGTCGCCCAGGATGGTCTCGGGACGGGTGGTGGCCACGGTGATGTGGCCATCGTCGTCGGCGTAGCGATAATTGACATAATAGAGGTGGCCCGGCGTCTCCTCGTGCTCCACCTCGAGGTCGGAGAGGGCAGTGCGGCAGCGGGGACACCAGTTGATTATGCGCTCCCCGCGGTAGATGAGCCCCTTGCGGTAGAGGCGGTCGAAGGTGGTGCGCACCGCGAGCGATGGCCCCTCGTCCATGGTGAAGCGCTCGCGGCCCCAGTCACAGGAGGCCCCCAGCCGCTTGTGCTGCTCGGCGATGACGCGGCCATACCTCCCCATCCACTGCCACATGCGCTCAAGGAACCCCTCGCGCCCCAGGCCCTGGCGAGAGAGCCCCTCCCTGGCCAGTGCGTTCTCTACCACCACCTGGGCGGCGATGCCGGCGTGGTCGATGCCGGGGAGCCACAGCGTCGGCTCGCCGCGCATGCGGTGCCAGCGCACCATGATGTCCTCAAGCGTCGCGGTGAGGGCATGGCCCAGGTGGAGCTCCCCGGTGACATTGGGCGGGGGCATGATGATGACGAACGGCCTCTTCTGGGGGTCGACGGCGGGGGTGAAGAGGCCCCTCTCCATCCAGAACTGGTACCATCTCTCCTCTACGCTGTGAGGGTCATAGGCCTTGGGTATCTGGGCAAGCCTCTCGCTGGTCATAGATATGGTAGACCTGCTTCTCTCTCGTCCTCTCTGTAGCCTGCGGGTATGCCGGCCGCTACCTCTCCGGGGCCGCCTTGGCACGGCGCCTGCGCCGCGCTATCATCGTCGCCGCGATGAGCCCCACCATGACCGCGGGGACCACCATGGCCGCGGGCTGAGGCTGGGCCCTGTGCCTCTCTTGTGCGAGGGGGATGAACCTGACCTCGTCCTTGGTCACCAGGAGAAACCCTACCGGCTCCGTGCCCCCACCGCCGCCGCCGCCGCTGCCACCGGCCCCCTCCACGCCCTTCCCCTCACCCGCGCCCAGGCCATAGCCCACCCTGGCGATGGGGATGAGGGTCTTATCGTAGAATGTCATGGGCTCGCCGAAGACCGTACTTATATCGGCCGCGGACTTGAAGCCCTCTATCATCGAGGTTATCATTTGCTCCACAGACATGGTCTCACCTCCTATGTACCCACGGTCAACCTGTAGCGCTCCTTGGGCCTGACGACTTCGATAATAACTCTGTCTCCCGGTGTAAGCTCTGGGTGTGCCCTGTACCATTTAGCCAGGCCCTTACGAAGTTCAAGGCAGTTGCCAGAGCGCCCCGAACTCGTCCTGATGGTACCAATGTTGGTTTCCAAGTCAAAAGCCCTATTGAAATCAGGAAACAGCCCCCTGTCCACTATAGGAATGTAAATACGATGATATCGTATGTTCGCAGGCGATAGCTCGATCTCTACACTATTTTTGGGAGGCGCCGTGCCCTTTAAAAGCCCCGCCACCTTGTCGAGCACGACGTGTGCCACCTCCGACTTGGGCAGGAGGGGATGGCGCTCCACGCCCCCGGAGCGGTCGATGAGCACCACCCGGTTGGTGTCCACCGCAAAGCCACAGTCGGTGGCGGTGATGTCATTGGCCACGATGAGGTCCAAGCCCTTCCTCTTCAGCTTATCGGTGGCGTTCTCGACGAGGTTCTCGCTCTCGGCGGCAAACCCCACCTTGACGAAGTCGCCCTTCACCTCGGCGAGGATATCGGGGTTCTGCACCAGCTCGATGGTGAGGCTCTCGGCGCCCTTCTTTATCTTTCCCGCGGCGGGTGACCGCGGCCGATAGTCGGCGACGGCCGCAGCCATGATGAGGGCATCTGCCCCCTCGGTGGCCCTGGCCACGGCGTCCCTCATCTCCAACGTGGTCTGCACCGGTAGCAGCTCGACACCGGTGGGCGCGGCGAGGGCGGTGGGGGCACTCACCAGCACCACGCTGGCCCCGCGGTCGCGGGCGGCCTCGGCAATGGCGTAGCCCATCTTGCCCGACGAGCGATTGCTGATGTGGCGCACCGGGTCGATGGGCTCCCGGGTGCCGCCGGCGCTGACCACGATCCGCCGCCCCGAGAGGTCCCCGCACCATCCCAGCACCTGGCACACGGTACCGATGATCTCCTCGACGTCGGTGAGACGGCCCAGCCCCATGGCCCCGCTGGCGAGGCGACCGTGGCCCGGCCCTACAAAGGTGAACCCCCTCTTCTTCAGCCGCTCTATGTTGTCCTGGGTGACCTCGTTCTCATACATGTTCACGTTCATCGCCGGGGCCACCACCACCGGGGCCCTGGTGGCGAGCACGGTGCAGCACAGCATGTCGTCGGCGATCCCCGCCGCCAGCCTCGCTATGGTGTTCGCCGTCGCCGGGGCGATGACCACGATGTCGGCCCTCTCAGCGAGGGCCACGTGCTCCACGCTGTACTCCGAGGCCAGGTCGAACATCTCGGTGACCACCGGCCTGTGGGTTATGCTGCGAAAGGCGAGCGGCGTGACGAACTCCTGTGCCGACCTGGTCATCACCACGTCGACCGAGGCCCCCCTCTGGGTGAGCTTGCTGGCAAGGTCCAGCGCCTTGTAGGCAGCGACACTGCCGGTGACGCCCAGCACAACGGTCTTTCCCTCTACCATGTCTGTCCCCTCACTAACCTATGCTATCACAAAGTGCCAGCGCAAGGATAGGCCTCCTCTCATCGAGGGATATTCATCTCGTGAATGAGACGCAGCCCGATGAGGGTGAGGTGCTGGTCCACCACGTCTATGGTGGTGGTCTCCTTGGCGATGACGTGGGCGAAGCCGCCGGTGGCCACCACCTTGGCATCTCCCGCCAGCTCCCGCCGTATGTGAGATACCAGGCTCTCGATGAGCCCCACATAGCCGTATATCATGCCCGATTGCATCGCCGTTACCGTGTTGCGGCCAATGGCGTGCTCTGGGGGTATGAGCTCTATCCGGGGCAGCTTGGATGCCCGCTCGAAAAGGGCCTCTGCCGAGATGCCGACGCCGGGGGCGATGGCCCCGCCGAGGTAGTCGCCGTCCTTGGACACGGCATCCACCGTGGTGGCAGTGCCGAAATCGATGACGATCAGGGGGCCGCCATAGAGCCGATGAGCAGCAGCGGCGTTCACTACGCGGTCGGCGCCGACCTCGCGCGGGTTGTCGGTGCAGATGCGCACGCCGGTCTTCACCCCAGGGCCCACGACGAGGGGCACGACCTTGAAGTAGCGCCGGCTCACGTCCTCGAAGATGGGCTCCAGCGGCGGCACGACGTTGCATATTATCACGTGATCGACGTTGGAAACGGAGATGTCCTGCTGCTCCAGCAGGTTCATGAACATAACGGCATACTCATCGGCCGTCCTGTGGATATCGGTGGCGATGCTCCACGTGGTGTGCATCCGCTCGCCCTGGAATATGCCGAAGCCGATATTGGTGTTCCCGATATCGATAGCGAGTAACATCTCTGCTGCCCTCATCCTCCCTTTATGCTCTTTATCACCGTGGGCAACACCGGCAGGAGGTCGCTCGCCACCATGCCGGCATCGCCGAGTTCGCACTTCACTACCTCACCCGCCGCCCCGTGGAGATACACGCCGCAGGCAGCGGCAGCGGCCGGGGGGAGGCCCTGTGCGGCAAGGCCAGCGATGGCCCCCGCCAGCACGTCACCGGTACCCGCCGAGGCCAGGCCGGGGTTGGCAAAGGGGCTTATCATGGCGGCACCGTCGGGAGAGGCCACCACGGTGTGCGCCCCCTTCAATACCACCGTCTTGTGCCAGTCCTGGGCCGCCTGCCGCGCCACCTTCGGCCGTTCCTGCGCCATCCCACCCACCGGGAGCGTGGTGAGCCTGGCCATCTCACCGGGGTGGGGGGTGAGCACGGCATCGCGCTCCATCCTCTGCCACCACTGCGGGATCTGGGCCAGGGCATTTAGGGCATCGGCATCGATGATGACCCTCACGTCGAGCGACGGCGGCATCTCCAGCAGCGAGCGGGCGACGAACGACGCGACCGATGGGTGCTGCCCCAGACCGCACCCGATGAGCAGCACGTCGTAGGTGGCGAGCCACTCGTGGAGCTGCCCCGCCGCCTCTGCGGCGATGAACCCGGGCTCCGACTCGGCGAGCGGCGCATAGGTCGCCTCGGTGAGCTTGGCCGCCAGCACGGGCTGGAGGCTCCGGGCCACCGCCAGCGTCACCAGGCCGGCGCCCACCCTGAGCGCCGCCTCGCAGGCGAGGTAGGCCGCCCCGATGTAGTTGCCAGACCCGGCACAGACGAGCACCCGCCCATTGGTACCCTTGTGGGCATCGAGCGGCCGCCGCGGCAGCATACTATTGACATAATATTCATCGATGAGCCCAGTGACGATGTCGGCGCCCAGCTCGTCGGGGATGCCGATGTCGGCCACCACCAGCTCTCCGACGAGGCCCCGGCCCGGGAAGGCGAAGAGCCCCACCTTGGGGTAGCCCAGGGTGATGGTGATATCGGCGGGGGCCGAGGCAGGGTCGATGGCGCCGCTATCGGCGTCCAGCCCCGAAGGCACATCGACGGCAACCACGCCCAGGGCAGGGCGGGCCGTCCTTGCCTCTCTCACCTTGACCAGCACCTCCCTCAACACGCCCTCGAGAGGGCGCAGCCTCCCCGTGCCGAAGAGGGAGTCGATGACCACGTCGCCGGCGGCGAGGAGGCCACCCAGTGCGGCCAGGCCACCCTCTGCCCCCACGAAGGTGCAGGGGATGGCGCGCGCCCTCACGATATCGTAGTTGGCGTCACCCTCCCTCTCGCTGCACAGGCAGACGTGGACTCGCGCCCCCCAGTCGTGGAGATGGCGAGCGGCCACCAGGCCGTCGCCGCCATTGTTGCCCGGCCCGACGAGGACGATGACCTGCCTCCCCGCCGCGCCGCCGAGCCACCTCTTGACCTCCAGGGCCACGGCGAGCCCGGCGTGCTCCATGAGCACAGGCGAGGGAATGCCGCGCTCGGCGGCGCGGCGCTCAAGCTCCCTCATCTCTGCTGCGGTCACTACCTTCACACGTATCCTCCCACCACGAAGGCGACGGCGTACTCCCTGGAGTGCGAGAGGCTGATATCCATGGCAGCGATGCCCATCTCCTCGGCCCTGCGCTGTGCCCGGCCGTGGAGGAAGACCAGCGGCCTGCCATAGGGGTCGGACAGCACCTCTATCTCCCGCCAGCCCACGCCCCTGGTACCGGTGCCCAACGCCTTCATCACCGCCTCCTTGCCGGCGAAGCGCACCGCGAGCTCCGAGACACGGCCGCGGCATACGGCCCGCTCATCGTCGGTATAGACCCTGCCCAGGAAGCGCTCGCCCCAGCGGGCGAGCGACTCCTCGATGCGCTCGATCTCGATTATATCCACGCCCACGAAGTACACCAGCCACCTTACAGCCCAAGTATGCTCCAGGCCACGGTAACGGTTATGCCACCGCCGATCAAGCAGCCACTCATCTTCCCCATGGCACTGCTCAAGGGCGTCCTCGCCTCCTCTATGCCGTGCCGGCGCAGGTACTCTGCCGCCCGGCCCTCGATGAGGCCGGCAAGGCCATCGGTGATGGCATCGCCCACCACGCTCCCCACGATAGCCCCCAGCAGGCCGGCAAAGCTGGCCCCCACCACGGCGAACACCGCCATGAATCCGGTATCGACGGCGCCGAAGATGATGTCGGCCCCGGCCGACCTCACCGACCGGCCGCCGATGGCGAGCGAGAGCCACGGCAAAAAGCCCAGCGCTATCACCGCAGGCCCGATATACACCTTTTGGGTACGCAGGAGCAGTACCACGGCCACCACGACGATGGAGAGCACCACAAGGTGAACCAACGCCGAGAGGAGACCTTCACTCCTCATTTGTTGAAGGCCTTCGTCACTTGCATCGGTACCATCTCTCTAGTGCCCCAGTATACCATATCTGATGGCCGCTATTGAATATCGGGCCCGCATTGAAAAGCCCCCACCCCTGGTGTATAGTGCGGTAGAGACGAGGGGGTGTACCACACATGAGCAGCGATTCTCTGGCCCTCTGGGCCAGGCCCGCCCTTGAGTCCTTCTTAAGGCCGTGGTACCAGTCTGTCAGCACACCCCACCAGGCCCAGGAGGACACGCTGGCACGGCTCCTCCAGGGGTACCGCCAGACCGCCTATGGCACGGAGCGAGGGGCCGACCAGGTGGGCACCGTTGCCGAGTACCGCCACTCCTTCCCGGTGGTGACCTTCCCCCAGCTCAAGCCCTACATAGAGGAGGTGATGGCGGGCAACCACCGCGCACTCATCCCTGAGCCACCCGTCGAGTGGGCCATGACCAGGGGCACCACCGGAGAGTCCAAGTACGCACCGCTCACCGCCACCGACATCGACCAGAGGGTGGCCTGCGGCGCGCGGGCGCTCTTGAACTACGTGTACCGCAACGAGCGCTACGACATCCTGGAGGGCTGGGACCTAAACCTCAACTTCCCATCAGTCGCCGGCTCGATGGTGGTGGCAGGGAGGGAGATAACGTACGGCTACAGCTCGGGCATCTACGCGCGCCACAACGCGCAGAGGGCCCAGGTGAAGATGGTGCCCTCGCAGGAGGAGGTCGACGCCCTGGGCGGAGGCATCTCGCCACAGGACTGGGAGCGGCGCTTCGAGCTGGCCTCTACCCTGGCCCGGGACCGGGACGTGACCGCGGTCATCGGCGTCACCCAGACCATGCTCCACTTCGCCAGCTACATGAAGAGGAGGTGGCACGTCTACCCCCGGGAGGTGTGGGACATAGACCTGCTGATATGTACCAGCATCGCCGGCATCCATGCCAAGTACAAGCCGGCGCTGCGCGCGCTCTACGGCGACGTGGCAATCGCCGAGATCTACGGCGCCACCGAGGGGCTCTACGGGCAGCAGCTCGATGACAGGCCCTGCGTGGTGCCCAACTACGATACCTACTTCTTCGAGGTGCAGACCAGGGGAGGGATAAAGATGCTCCACGAGCTGGGGCGTCACCACTACGGCACCCTCATCGTGTCGTCATGCCTCTTCCCCCGCTACCGCATCGGCGACCTCATCATGTGCATGGGCAACGGCTACTTCTGCGTCATCGGCAGGGAGCGGCCCCTGGCACTGGCGAGGTACCTCCTCGATACCGCCTTCCGCTAGGCTAGTCCTTGGGCCTGCTCAACCTGGTCAGGCCGAAGACCACGATGGCCACCCCGACCGCGACCACGATGGCGGGCCACCAGGTCTGGAGGCCGAAGAGGAAGGCCGCGCCCACGGCGAGCAGGATGAGCCCCATGAGCAGCCGGCCGAACATCGGCCTGCGATGGGCGGGCATGGCATAGCGCACCAGGGCCTCGACGATGAACACCACGCCGATGCCCATCAGGAAGAACGTCCACCACTCGTCCCACGCGATGACCCCCACCGCAGCAAGCAGAAAGAACAGGCCAACGACCACTACGAAGAGCCCGAAGAAGATGGCAGAGAGCGGGTCTCTGCGCCACTTCTCTTCCATGCCCTCCCCCCTATCCTTCTCGTTCTTCTCATCCTTCTCATCCTTCTCGTTGCGCCTTCTCTCGTCCGTCATCGGGGCACCTCCTTATGATATGTGTCCGCACGCACACTGCCATCCATTATCACCATCCTCATATCCCTGGCAGCGCCACGGGGTCGCCGCCGCGAGAGCCCTCCTCACCTCCTCACAGAGCGAAGGAACTGCGTCGCTGTATAGTGTACCATATGCCGCCACACCCTTCTCTTCCAGGCGTTCCTGGAGAGGAGGCCCCTGGCCACCTTTATCGGGTCGGTGTAGTAGGAGATGAAGCACCAGTTGTACAGGGAGGTGAGCTGCTCCCGGGAGAGGTGCTCGGTGGACATGATGGCATGGCTCATGTCGTAGAGCGAGTAGTCCAGCGTCTCCAGCCAGCCGCTCGCCCTGGCCTGCTCGTAGATGTCCGAGCCGGGGAAGGGGGTGAACATGGTGAAGATGGGAAAATCGGGGTCCAGCCACTTCATGTAGCGCAGCTTGTGGGCGATGGACGCGGCATCGTCTTCCCTGGTGCCCACCAGCAGCAGGCCCTGGGCCACGATATCGTTGCGCTTGAGCAGGGCGACCGCCTCCTCCACCTGCTCGCGAGAGAGCCTCTTGTTGAACCGCGCAAGCTCCCTGTTGGTCGCGGTCTCCACCCCCACCTGTGCCATCAGGTTGCCCGCCCTCCTCATGAGCGGCAGGAGCTCCCTGTGCTCGATGATGAAGTCGGCCCGGCCCTGGTAGTACCAGGAGATATCGAGCCCGCGGGAGAGGATCTCCTCGCAGATACCGCGGATGTGCCCCGCGTCCACGTTGAAGCAGTCGTCCCCGAACCAGAAGCACTCCCGCCCGTACTCCCTGTGGAGAAGCTCGATCTCGTCGACCACGCTCTCCACTTTACGCGGCCGCCAGCACCCGTTCCAGAAGCGCCACTCCGAGCAGAAGGTGCAGCGGTAGGGGCAGCCGCGGCTGGAGAGCACGGTGGCGAACTTGCCGAACACGGTGAAGTGGTACCGCTCCATGGGCAGGAGGTGGTAGGCAGGGGAGGGGAGGTCGTTCACGTCGATGGGCCCTCGCGTGGGGGTGAGCACCACGTCGCCGTCCCGGCGCAAGGCAAGGCCGCTCACGTCACCTGGCTCCTGGCCCCGCTCCAGGCAGCGCAGGAGCTCCACTAGCGTGCGCTCCCCCTCGCCGCGCACGACGACGTCTACCTCGGGGTGCTGGCGCAGCGTCTCCTCAGGGAGGAAGGTGACGTGGGGCCCGCCCAGGCACGTGACCACCTGGGGGCATACCCCCTTGGCCACCGCCATGGTCCTCACCGCCTGGGAGAAGAAGGGGGTGAGTGCCGTGGCCCCGACGACGTCGGGGCGCAGCTCGCCGATGGCCTGCTCCAGCCCAGCCCAGCCCAGCCCAGCGGCGTTGCAGTCGATTATGCCCACCTCGATGCCCTCCTCCTCGAGCACCGCCGCGAGCTGTGCCAGCCCCAGGGGCGGTGAGACACACTCTCCCATGAGCTCCCAGGTCTTCTTGGGGGGCTCCACGAGCAGTACCTTCATCGCGGCACCATTATAGCTGGGGCCGTGGGCCGCGTCCAGCCCAGCTCGCAACGAAAATCACAATGTATTGCGTCACCCCCCGGCCCATGTTATAATTCGCAACTGGGGTAGAAGGCACGCGCGGCTATGGCTTATGTGGCTCTCATCAGCTATACACCAGACCCCGAGCGCACTGTCGCCGCTGCTGCCCGCATCTCGACCCAAGCGGCGAGCGCCGCTACGCTGCGTGACGAGATGACGCCCCAGACCGTAGAGCACCTCATAAAGCGGCTCATCTCCTCCGGCCACCTGTCCCCCTTCGAGCACGCCAGCTTCACCTTCGCCATCGAGGGCATCTCGCGAGTCACCAGCCACCAGCTCGTGCGCCACCGCATGGCGAGCTACACCCAGCAGAGCCAGCGATACGTCTCCTTGAAGGAGTTCGACTACATCACGCCATCGAGCATACGCGCCAGGCGCGATATAGAGGCCAGGTACCACGACATGGTCCGCTCCGCCCACGGCCTGTACCTCGAGATGCTGGATAGTGGCATCCCCGCCGAGGACGCGCGGTACGTGCTTCCCAGCGCCGCGGAGACCCGTCTCATCATGACCATGAACGCCCGCGAGCTGATGCACGCCTGCTCGCTCAGGCTGTGCCTCAGGGCACAGTGGGAGATCGTGGAGCTGTTCGAAGAGGTGAAGGCACAGGTGGAGAAGGTGGCCCCCTTAATCGGCGCGGAGCTTAAGCCCAAGTGCTACCGCCTGGGGTACTGCGACGAGGCCGAGTCCTGCGGCATCTTCCCCACCCGAGATGAGACCTTGTAAGCGAAAGCGGTAAGAAAGGAGCATACCTACCATGACAGCGGAGATCATCTCTGGAACCAAAGTAGCGGCAGAGATACGCGGAGAGCTCAAGGCCAAGGTGCAGGCGCTGAAAGGGAAAGGGGTCACCCCTGGCCTGGTCATGCTGCGGGTGGGCGAAGACCCGGCCTCGGTGTCCTATGTCAGCGCCAAGGGCAAGGCCTCAGACGAGATCGGCATCTACTCCGAGACCATGGTCTACCCAGAGGATACGCCAGAGGCAGAGGTCCTGGCCAAGGTGGAGGAGCTGAACAAGGACCCCAGGTTCCACGGCATACTGGTGCAGCTACCTCTGCCCTCTCACATCGACTCCGATAAGGTCTTGAACGCCATAGACCCCAGGAAGGACGTAGACGGCTTCCACCCGGTGAACGTGGGGCGGCTGCTCATCGGCGAGCCCTTCTTCATGCCCTGCACCCCGCACGGCGTCCAGGAGCTGCTCATCCGCAGCGGCAACAGCCCCGAGGGGAAGCACGTGGTGGTGTGCGGGCGCTCCAACATCGTGGGCAAGCCGGTGATGGCCATCCTCATCCAGAAGAAGAAGGGGGCCAACGCCACCGTCACCATGGTGCACACCGGGACCAAGAACATGGCGGAGATCACACAGCAGGCCGATATCCTGATCGCCGCCATGGGCAAGGCCAAGGCGATAACGGCAGACATGGTAAAGGAGGGCGTGGTGGTCATCGACGTGGGGGTGAACCAGGTGGGCACCACCGCGGAGGGGAAGCGGATCCTGGTGGGCGACTGCGACTTCGACGCCATCAAGGAGAAGGCCAGCGCCGTCACCCCCGTGCCCGGGGGCGTGGGCCCGATGACGGTCACCATGCTCATGGCCAACACCGTGCGCGCCGCGGAGATGGGGAACCAATGACGCAGACATTCAGGTACAGGTAGCCCTCAATCAATCAGACAAGGGAGGTTTTCTGTGGCCTACGACGCAACCAAGATGAAAGACTGGGAGATCGCGGAGGCGGCGGAGCAGAGCATGCCCGGACCCGAAGAGTGGCGGGAACGGCTGGGCCTGGAGAAGGACGAGATCATCCCCTACGGCAGGACGCCCAGGCTCGATTTCCTCAAGATCATGGAGCGCTTAAAGGCAAGGCCCGATGGCAAGTACATCGAGGTGACCGCCATCACCCCTACCCCCCTTGGTGAGGGCAAGAGCACCACGTCGCTGGGCTTAATCGAGGGGCTGGGCAAGCGGGGCAAGAGCGTGGGCGGCTGTCTGCGCCAGCCATCTGGCGGCCCTACCATGAACGTCAAGGGGACGGCGGCCGGCGGCGGCAACGCCCTGCTCATCCCCATGACCGAGTTCTCCATGGGGCTCACCGGCGACATCAACGATATCATGAACGCCCACAACCTGGCCATGATAGCGCTCACCGCCAGGATGCAGCACGAGCGCAACTACAGCGACGAGCAGCTCCAGCGACTCTCCAAGATGCGCCGCCTGGACGTCGACCCCACCAGGGTAGAGATGGGCTGGGTGATGGACTTCTGCGCCCAGAGCCTGAGGAGCATCGTCATCGGCCTCGGCGGCCGCATGGACGGCTACCTGATGCAGTCCAAGTTCGGCATAACGGTGAGCTCGGAGCTCATGGCCATGCTCTCCATCGTCCGCGACCTCGCCGACCTGCGGGAGCGGATGGACCAGATCACGGTGGCCTTCGATAAGCGGGGCAACCCGGTCACCACCGGCGACCTCGAGGTGGGCGGTGCCATGACCGCCTGGATACGCAACACCATCAACCCCACGCTGTGCTGCACCGTGGAGTACCAGCCGTGCATGGTGCACGCCGGCCCCTTCGCCAACATCGCCGTGGGCCAGTCATCCATCATCGCCGACCGCATCGGCCTGAAGATGTTCGACTACCACGTCACCGAGAGCGGCTTCGCCGCCGACATCGGCTTCGAGAAGTTCTGGAACGTCAAGTGCCGCTTGAGCGGCCTTAAGCCCCACGTCTCGGTGCTCACCACCACCATACGCGCCCTCAAGATGCACGGCGGCGGCCCCAGGGTGGTGGCCGGCATCGCCCTGCCCGAGGAGTACACCAAGGAGAACCTGGGGCTCCTGGAGAGCGGACTGCCCAATATGGTGCACCACATCAACACCATCAGGACATCGGGCATTAACCCGGTGGTGTGCATCAACTGCTTCCCCACCGATACCGAGGCCGAGATCGCCATGGTGCGCAAGGCCGCCGAGGAGGCCGGGGCGCGCTGCGCCGTCTCCACGCACTGGGCCAACGGCGGCGACGGTGCCCTGGAGCTCGCCGACACCGTGCTCGAGGCCTGCGAGGATGAGGGCGAGTTCAAGTTCCTCTATCCCATGGAGATGAAGCTGCGGGAGCGCGTGGATCGCATCGCCAAGGTGGTCTACGGGGCCGACGGTGCCTCCTGGACCGCGGATGCCGAGGAGAAGGCCAAGACGCTGGAGAAGGACTCCAAGTACGACGACTACGCCACCATGATGGTGAAGACCCACTTAAGCCTCTCCCACGACCCCGCAGTGAAGGGGGTGCCCAAGGGGTGGATGCTGCCCATCCGCGACGTGCTCATCTACTCCGGGGCCAAGTTCCTCTGCCCCTGCGCCGGCACCATCAGCCTGATGCCGGGCACGGGCTCCGACCCGGCATTCCGCAGGGTAGACGTCGACGTAAAGACAGGGAAAGTACAGGGCCTGTTCTAGGTCACAGTAGCCATATGCCGAAAAGGGCGGCACCGGGTGCCGCCCTTTTTGCCTTTTCACCCCGTCTTGGTGTAGAATTGGCCCACGACATGCCGAGGAGGATGGCCGTGAACGCTGATATGCTCAAGGAGCTTGAGCCCATCTTCTTTCCGCGCTCCATCGCCGTCGTCGGTGCCTCCAGCAACAGGCTGAAGTTCGGCACCGGCTATCTGAACGCCCTCATAGACACGGGCTACCAGGGAGGGCTCTACCCGGTACACCCCAGCGAGGGCGAGATCTCGGGGTTGAAGGCCTACCCCCGGGTGAGGGACATACCCGGCCCGGTGGACTACGTCATCGTGTCCATCCCGGCGCAGTACACGCTGGACCTCATGGACGACTGCGTGGCCAAGGGGGTGCAGGTGATCCAGTTCTTCACCGCGGGCTTCTCCGAGACCGGGGAGGAGGAGGGCATCGAGCTCGAGCGGGAGCTGGTGAGGAGGGCAAAGGCGGGCGGCGTCCGCATCATCGGCCCCAACTGCATCGGGGTCTACTCCCCGGCCAACCGCATGCCCTACGGCATGATGTCGTGGATGGGGGAGCCGGGCACGGTGGGCTTCATCTCCCAGAGCGGGGGCCACGGCGGCGGCATCATCGAGGCCGGCATCAGGCGGGGGATAGGGTTCAGCAAGCTGGTGAGCTTCGGCAACGGCTGTGACCTGAACAGCATCGACTACCTGGAGTACTTCGCCCAGGACCCAGAGACCGCCATCATCGGCGGCTACCTGGAGGGCATCCCCGACGGCAGGCGCTTCTTCCGGCTCGCCCGCGAGGTGTCGGGGGCCAAGCCCCTCATCATATGGAAGGGGGGACGCACCGCCGCCGGCGCCGAGGCAGCGGCCTCCCACACCGCCTCCCTCGCCATACCGGACACCATATGGAGCGCCATGCTGCGCCAGGCCGGCGTAGTGCGCGTGGACAGCCTGGAGGAGCTCGCCGATACCCTGCTCACCTTCCAGCACTACCCACCCTTCTACTGCCACCAGGCCGCCATCGTCGCCGGGCTCGCCGGCGGCGGGGGTGGGGAGAGCGTCTCCTCCACCGATGCCTGCGCCAGCATGGGGATCGATGTGCCCCCCTTCACCGCGGGCGCCAGGGGCCGGCTCAAGGCCCTCATGCCGCCGGCAGGGGCGATACTCAGGAACCCGCTGGACATGGGCGGCGGCGGGGGGAACCTCGATGTCTTGAGGGAGACCATGGAGATAATCGTCGCCGAGCCGCAGATAGACATCATCGTCATCAACGCGCACATAGATAACCTGGCCAGCTTCCTCTCCATGGAGGTGGTGAACGCCATGAACGATATCTTCATCCACTTCCGCAAGGCCCAGCGAAAGCCCATCGTGGTGGTGTGCCGCCCCGGCATAGGGGGCAGCGAGCGGCTGGAGCAGGAGGCCAAGCTGGGCCGCGCCGGGATACCCATCTACCCCAGCCTCGACCGGGCGGCCCAGGCCATCGCCAACATGAACCAGTACTACCAGTACCACCACACTGCCCACCCATGAAGACCAGCGATTTCGACTATCACCTCCCCGCGGGGCTCATCGCGCAGACCCCCGTGGAGCCCAGAGACCACTCCCGCCTCATGGTGGTCGACCGGGCCGACGGCGGGCGTGCGCACCGGCGATTTCACGACATAGCCGACCTCCTGCGCCCCGGCGACGTGCTGGTGTTCAACGACAGCCGTGTCATCCCGGCGCGCCTGGTGGGGCGCAAGGAGGGCAGCGGGGGCCGAGTGGAGGTGCTCCTGCTGCGCCGCCAAGAGCCCGGCCTGTGGCAGGCACTGGTGCGACCGGGCCGCCGCATGGGCCCCGGGGCCAGGGTGCTGTTCACCGCCGAGCCCGATATGCCGGGCCACCTGTGGGGGGAGGTGGTGGAGCGGGGCGAGCGCGGCATAAGGCAGATACGCTTCTCCGACGAGGAGGCCCTGGAGAGGACGGGGCGGGTGCCCCTCCCGCCCTATATCCACGTCCCGCTGCAGGACCCGGAGCGCTACCAGACCATCTACTCACGGGTGAGCGGCAGCGTCGCCGCGCCCACCGCGGGGCTGCACTTCACCCCGGGGCTCCTTAAGCGCCTCGAGGAGAGGGGCGTCCAGTTCGCCTTCGTCACCCTCCACGTGGGGCTGGATACCTTCTCTCCAGTGCGGACAGAGGACCCCAGGGAGCACCCGATGCACCGGGAGTACTGCGAGGTCACCGAGGAGGTGGCCCGCGAGCTCAACGAGGCCCGCGCCCAGGGGAGACGCGTGCTCTGCGTGGGCACCACCACGGTGCGGGCGCTGGAGCAGGCCGCCCAGCGAGGGCAGGGCATAGAGGCCTTCTTGGGCTGGAGCGATATCCTCATCCTGCCCGGGCACCGCTTCTCCACCTTAGACGGGCTCGTCACCAACTTCCACCTACCTCGCTCGACGCTGCTCATGCTGGTCACCGCCTTCGCCGGCACGGATGTCATCCGCGGCGCCTACAGCGAGGCCATCAGGCTGGGCTACCGCTTCTACAGCTTCGGCGACGCCATGCTGATAGCGTAGGCACCCCACAGGCGCCGACCCCAGTGCACTACTCACCCCACCTTGAGCCCATCACACCGTCGCCATCGCATATTGCCTCCCTGCGACCTTTATGTTATACTTGTACCAGTACATTTAATACTAACCGTGAGCCATGCTGGAACTGCACATCGAAGAGACGGCCCAGGTGCCCATATACCGGCAGATAGTGGAGCAGGTGAAGCACCTGATCGCCAGCGGCAGGCTGGTGCCCGGCGAGCACCTGCCACCGGTGCGAGGCCTGGCGCGCTCCCTCCGCATAAGCCCGGGAACGGTGGCACGGGCCTACCTGGAGCTGGAGCGGGAGCGCATAGTGGTGTCGCGGCGCGGCGGCGGCACTCAGGTAGCGGACACCGTCAGCGACCAGCAGCGGGCAACGCTGCGACAGCGGCGCCTCTGGAACGCCGTGAGCGACAGCATCCTGGAGCTCCTGAGCTGGGGCTACCGCCCCGAGGAGCTGGAGGTGGCCTTCTCCCTGAACCTGGCCCGCTGGCGCGAGGAGCGCCAGCGCCTGGCATCAGCATCGGTGGGCGACGAGGGTGTCGGGCGCTCAGGGGATACCATCGTGCTGGTGGGCAGCCACGACCTGGCGCTCACCATCCTCGTCGACCAGCTCAAGAAGGAAAGGCCAGACATCGCCATCGAGCTGAGCTACGCCGGCAGCCTGGGCGGCCTCATCGCGCTCCAGGAGGGCAGGGCACACCTGGCCGGCATCCACCTCCTGGACGAGGAGAGCGGCGAGTATAACTATCCCTACCTGAGGCACCTCCTCCCGGGCCGGGCCGTGGCCGTGGTGCACCTGGCCTATCGTGTCCAGGGGCTCATGATGGCACCGGGGAACCCCAAGGGCATCACCGGCCTGGAAGACTTACGGCGTCCCGGCGTCACCATAGTGAACCGGCAGCAGGGGTCGGGGACACGGGTGCTGCTCGACCTGGAGCTGCGCCGGCACGGCATAGCGCCGTCCCAGGTAGATGGCTACGGACGGGAGGTGGACACCCACCTCGCCGTCGCCAGCGCCATCGCCCGCGGCGAGGCCGATGTAGGGCTGGGCATCGCGGCGGCAGCCCTGACCTGCAACGTGGACTTCCTGCCCCTCTCACGGGAGCGGTACGACCTGGTGATACCGATGGAGAGCTACAGGAGCGGCCTGCTGGCCCCCCTCCTGGAGGCCATCGTGAGCGAGGCCTTCACAGACGCGGTGGCCAGCGTCGGGGGCTACGATACCTCCGAGACCGGGGCCACAGCTTTCTATAACAACTGATAGAGATGGACTCTCCGAGCCCGCCCTCCTAACGGCTCCCGCCCATGGAGGCTGGCCGATAGGGCATCGCTGGAAACGGCGGCGCCTCCCGCATCGGAAAGGAGAGCATGAGTACAGTCAAGCCCTCATGGTGCCGGGCACCTCCCCTGTGTCGCCACCTCGGTACACATCGGCGGACAGAAAGAGCGAAACGTGGAGGACAAACGGTGAAGAGAGCGATATACATCCTGCTCACCCTGGCGATGGTGGCCGGCCTGGCCGTTGGCGGGTTCGCCTGCAGCCGGGGGGGCCAGACGATACGCGTTGCCACCACCACCAGCCTGTACGATACCGGCCTGTGGGGATACCTGGAGCCCATGTTCGAAGAGCAGTACGACGTGGAGCTGGACGTGCTGTATGCCGGCACCGGCATCGCACTGGAGTGGGGGATGAATGGTGACGTAGATGCCATCACCGTCCACGACAAGAGCCGGGAGGAGCAGTTCGTCGCCGACGGCTACGGCGTGGAGCGGGTGCCCTTTGCCTACAACTACTTCCTCATCGTGGGGCCGGAGGCGGACCCGGCGGGCATCGCCGGGATGACCCCCGAGGAGGCCTTCACCACGCTCGCCGAGAGCGCCAGCCACTCCTTCGTCTCCCGCGGCGACGAGTCCGGGACCCACGGCAAGGAGCAGGCCGTCTGGGCGAGCGCCGGGTACGACTACGAGGAAATACGCAACGCCGGCGAATGGTACATCGAGGCCGGGAGCGGCATGGGGCAAACCCTGCTCATGGCGAGCCAGATGGAGGCATACACCATCACCGACATGGGGACCTTCCTCGCCTACCAGGGCCAGATAGACCTGGTGCCCATCGTCGATCAGGGCAGCGTACTGCTCAACGTGTACTCGGTCATCGCGTGCAGCCCGGATGCCAACCCCAGCGTGAACGACGAGATGGCGAGCAACCTGGTGGAGTTTCTCACCTCTCCCCAGATACAGACCCTCATCGGTAACTACGGCACAGACCAGTACGGCACCAGCCTGTTCACACCCTGTGCCGGAAACGAGCCCACCTCGTAGCGACATGGGAGGTGGCGGAGAGAATTGACCGAGCTCTGGGACGGATTCGTAAAGGCGCTCCAGCTCATAGCCTCGTTCGACCCGGAGGTGATGGAGATAGCAGGGAGGTCGCTGGCGATATCAGCGACCTCCTGCACCATCGCCACGCTGCTCTGCGTGCCGCTGGGGGCGCTCATCCATTTCAACACCTTCCGCGGGAAGCGCCTGCTCATAAGCGCCGTCCAGACCCTGTTCAGCCTGCCCACCGTGGCCGTGGGCCTCATCGTCTTCGTGCTCTTCTCCCGCGCCGGGCCCCTGGGAGGCCTGGGGCTGCTGTTCACCCCCTCGGTCATGGTGATAGGCCAGGTGATGCTGATATCGCCCATCATGCTGGGCCTCATCATATCGGCACTGAGCGGCGTCGACCGGGCAGTAACAGAGACGGCGACCGCCCTGGGGGCCAGCAGCCTCCAGTCTTCCCTGCTCACCATCAGGGAGGCGCGCTACGCCATGGTGACCGCGGTGATAATGGGGTTCGGCCGCGCCATATCCGAGGTGGGGCTCTCGCTGATGGTGGGCGGCAACATCAGGGGGTTCACCCGCACCATCACCACGGCGATATCACTGGAGACATCCAAGGGCGACGTCGAGCTGGCCATGGCCCTGGGGATCATACTCATCCTCATCGCCCTGGTGATAAACATAGCGCTGAACAGGCTCCAGCAGAGGTAGGAGAGGCAGATGGCCTTGATAGAGGTAGCCGACCTGGGGAAACAGTACGAGGGGCGCCGCGTCCTGGGCGGCGTAGACCTCGCCATAGAGAGGGGCGAGGTCTTTGCCGTGATCGGCCCCACGGGCTCAGGCAAGACCACCCTCTTGCGGCTGCTCGACCTCCTGGAGGCGCCGACATCGGGCCGCATCTGCTTCGACGGGACGGATGTCACCCACTCCCAGCGCCACCGACTGGAGGCGCGCCGCCGCATGGCGTACGTGCAGCAGCGGCCCATCGCCTTCGCCATGAGCGTGTTCGACAACGTGGCCTGCGGCTTAAAGTGGCGGCGCGCGGAGAAGGAGGCGGTGAGGGAGAAGGTGGAGCGCGCCCTGGAGCTGGTGGGACTGGCCGGGAAGAGGGGCCAGGCGGCAAGGACGCTCTCCGGCGGCGAGATGCAGCGGGTGGCCATCGCGCGCGCCCTGGTCACCGAGCCGGAGGTGCTGCTCCTCGACGAGCCCACGGCCAACCTGGACCCGTCCTCCATCGCCAAGGTGGAGGAGGTGCTGGCCCACATCATCGGAGAGCAGCGGACGACGGTGCTCATGGCCACCCACGACATGCCCCAGGGGCAGCGCCTGGCCGGCAGGATCGGTGTGCTGATAGAGGGCGAGCTGCTCCAGGTGGGCACCCCCAGCGAGGTGTTCTGCTCCCCCCAGAGCACGGAGGTGGCCCAGTTCGTCGGGGTGGAGAACATCCTGGCCGGGGTGATAACACGCAGAGAGGACGACCTCGTGGCCATAGACGTGGCGGGGAGAGAGCTCCAGGCCATCTCGGGCCACGCCGTGGGCGACCGCGTCTACGCCCTCATCAGGCCGGAGGACATCACCTTCACCCTGGCCCGCGAGGCGTCGAGCGCCCGCAACACCTTCGAGGGGCAGATACGCCGCATGACGCCCCTGGGGCCGCTGGTGAGGCTGGAGGTCGACTGCGGCCTCCCCCTCCTCGGTGCGCTCACCTCCCGCTCGGCGCAGGAGATGGGCCTGGCCGTCGGTACCCAGGTCTTCGCCAGCTTCAAGGCCACCGCCGTCCACGTCATCGGGTGACCGGGCGAGGGCCCCTAAGACCCCTCCGGGCAGGGGGCGGGCGGCCCGCTACATACCGCGGAAATCCCCCAGGGCCTTCCTCGTGGTCTCTGAGTCACGGCAGCGGCCGATGGCCTCCTCCCTATTGATGAGGCCCCGCCGGTAGAGGCCGAGGATGGCCTGGTCCAGGGTCTGCATGCCGTGGTGAGACCCGGTCTGCATCACGCTCACCATCTGGGGCGTCTGTGCCTCCCTTACAAGGTTCTTCACGGCGTCGGTGGCGATCATGACCTCAACCGCCACGATGCGGCCCTGCCCGTCGGCGGCCGGCATCAGCACCTGGTAGAGCACCCCCTGCAGCGTGGTGGAGAGCTGCATCCTCACCTGCTGCTGCTGGTGAGGGGGGAAGGAGTCGATGACGCGGTCTATGGCCTTGGCGGCGCCGGGGGCGTGGAGGGTGGCCAGCACCAGGTGCCCGGTCTCGGCAGCGGTGAGGGCAGTGGCGATGGTCTCCACGTCGCGCATCTCGCCCACCATGATGATATCGGGGTCCTGGCGGAGGGCGTACTTCAGGGCGTTGGCGAACGAGAGGGCATCGGCGCCCACCTCCCTCTGGGAGACGAAGCACATCTTATCGGCGTGGAGCACCTCTATGGGGTCCTCGATGGTGATGATGCGCCGCGACACGCTGTTGTTGATGTGCTCTATCATGGCCGCGAGCGTGGTGGACTTGCCGCTCCCGGAGGGCCCGGTGACCAGTACCAGGCCGTTCTCCTTGAGCGCCAGCGTCCGGCACACCTCGGGCAGCCTCATTCGCTCTATGGTGGGGGGGTTGGTGGGGACTAAGCGGATGGCGACGGCGGGCGTGCCCCTCTGCAAAGACAGGCTCACCCGGAACCTGCCCACGCCCGAGCGGCTCAGTGCGAAGTCGATGTCGAGGTGACGCGAGAAGTCGTCCCGCTGCTCCTCGGTGGTGATATCGTCGATGACCTGGTAGATGCCTTGGGGCGACAGGTCGGGCATGTGCCCCTGGGCGATGAGGGCGCCGTCGATGCGAAGCACCGGGGGACGCCCCACCTTCATGTGAAGGTCGGAGGCACCGCTGTCTACCACCAGCTTCAGCAGCTCCTCGATATCTACCCTGTCATCTCGCTCGAACACGCCCCACCTCGCCGGAGGGTAACACCCCCGCGCAGCCCTGTCCCCAGAGGTGCCCTGGCCCTATGCCGTGACAGCCTGCCACCCCGGTGTCACAATATGTCAAGTAGGGCCGGTACGCTCATGATAGCACGCCTCCCCAGGACGGGGTCAATAGTACCTGGGTACCAGGGCAGAAGGCAGGAGGGGATGAACCCTGGTGCAGGGCTTTATCTTCTACACACATGATGGTATCATTGGGGCGATAACGCCTGGTGGTAACGCTTTGCAAAAGGTGGTGTAAATGACCGGGGAAGATATGCTGGAGAAACAGAAACAGAGGATGTACCAGGAGCTCTTCACCAGGAGAGAGGAGAGGGTGATCACCCACAGGGACGTTGAGCTGTTGAGGGAGCGCATTGGCACCGAGGTCCCCTTGAACCGTCCCTACAACGAGGTGTGCACCAGGGACGGGCTGCGCAAGCTGGCCCAGGGCCACGGTGACCTAAACCCCCTCTACTGGGACGAAGAGTACGGGGCCACGACCCGCTGGGGAGGCCTCATCGCCCCCCCCACCTTCATCAACACCACGGGGACCAGTGCCAAGAGGGAGTTCGACGACTACGAGAGGGCAAAGGGCATGGGGGCGATGAACGGCGTCCACGCCTGGGACGGCGGCAAGGAGTGCTACTACTACCGCCCGGTAAAGCTGGGGGACTTCCTGTGGTCCACGAGGTACCTGGCCGATGTCCAGAAGAAGGCCAGCCGCTTTGCCCAGACCGCGGTGCACAGCACCTACCGCCAGTTCTGGGCCAACGATAGCGGGGAGCTGGTCGCGGCGTGCAACTCGCTGGTCGTCTGGGCCGGGCGCGAGAGGCAGCCCGGGGAGCGGCAGAAGTACGCCCACATAGAGGGCAAGCAGCGCTACAGGCCCGATGAGCTCATGCGCATAGACGAGGACATGGACAAAGAGGAGATACGCGGCGCCGAGCCCAGGTACTGGGAGGACGCAAACGTGGGCGACGAGCTCACCCCCGTGGTCAAGGGCCCGGTCATCTTCGTAGACCTGTTCAACTTCAACATCGGCCACGGCATGAGCATGTACGACGGCGCCCACCGCTGGGCCTACGAGTATCGGAAGAGACACCCCAACGCCTTCATCATGAACCGCTTAGGCTTTCCCGATACCGTGGAGGGCGTCATGTTCGTCGAGGACGGGTGGTCGGTGCGGACGGGCATGCCCACGGAGTACGTCTACGGGGACATGCTCTTCGGCTGGATAGCGCACCTGGTCACCAACTGGATGGGCGACGACGCCTGGCTCTACCGCATCGCCGGCCAGTGGCGGGAGCCGGTATTCCTCTACGATACCAACTGGGTCAAGGGCACGGTGGCCCGCAAGTATATCGATGCCACGGGGCAGTACAAGGTCGATATCGACATCCACTCCGAAGACCAGAGGGGTCGCCGACCCATCGTCGGCGAGGCCACGGTCATACTCCCCTCGAAGACGGGAGGGAAACCCCAGGTCCCACCGCCAGACACGCCGGCACCGTTTGCCCCAGAGGAGGCCGAGGTGCCGACGGGCGAGAGTGCCTAGACTACACACAATGTGAGAGGGCAGTAGAGCGATGCAAGAGACGACGCCAGATAAAAAGAAGGGCATGTACGATGAGCTCTTCGGCAGGAAAGAGGAGCGGGTATTCACCGACGAAGACGTGGAGCTGATGAAGGAGCGCATCGGCATCGACATGGTGTCGGAACGCCCCTTCAACCAGGAGTGCACCAGGGACAACCTGCGCCACCTGGCCCAGGGCAACGGCGACATCAACCCCCTCTTCTTCGACGAGGAGTACGCCAGGAACACGCGCTGGGGGGGCCTCGTCGCGCCACCCACCTTCATGCACTGCACCGGCACCACCCTGAAGCGGGCGCTCACCGCCGAGGAGCGGGCCCGTGGCGCCGGGGCATTGAGGGGCATCCAGGCACTCTACTCCGGCGACGACTGCTACTACTACCGGCCGCTGCGCCCCGGCGACTTCGTGTGGACCAGGGCCTACTTGAACCAGGTCTACGTGAAGCAGAGCGAGTTCACCGGCAGGACGGTCTTCACCATACACCGCCGCATCATGGCCAACCAGCGCGGCGAGCTGATATGCGCCGCCGACATGCTGGTCATCTGGGCCGGGCGCCAGCGCAAGGTGGGCGAGAGGAAGAAGTACGCCGCTATCAAGAAGCAGTACTACACCCCAGAGGACATAATGCGCATCGATGCCGACATGGACCGCGAGGAGGTGCGCGGCGCCAACCCCAGGTACTGGGAGGACGTCAACGAGGGTGACGAGCTCACCCCCGTGGTCAAAGGGCCGCTCTCCGTCGCCGACATGGTCAACTTCGATATCGGCCACGGCATGACCATGTACGACGGCTCCCACCACGTGGCCTACGAGTACCGCAAGCGGCACCCCGCTGCCTTCCCCTTGAACGAGTACGGCATCCCCGATACCGTGGAGAGCGTCCACTGGGTGGACAAGCTGGGCAAGCAGGTCACCAACGTCGCCGCGTACGACTACGGGGAGCAGCGCTACGCCTGGCTGTCTCACGTGGTCACCAACTGGATGGGCGACGACGCCTGGCTCTACCACATAGACGGCCAGTGGCGCAAGTTCGTCTACCTGGGGGACACCAACTGGGTCAAGGGCAAGGTGGCCAGCAAGTACATCGACGAGCACGGCCAGTACAAGGTTGACCTGGACATCTGGTGTGAAGACCAGAGGGGACTGGTCACCGCACCGGGCCACGCCACCGTCATCCTGCCCTCCAGGGTGGGCGGGCTGCCCCAGGTGCCACCCGTGGACACACCGGCCCCCTTCCAGCCGGAGGAGGTAGCGGTGGCGGTGGGGGACGAGCCCATCTGGCGCACCCGGCTCTTCTAGCGAGCGATAGATACCTTCAAGGTGCCGGAGGCTTCGACGAGGCCTCCGGCGCTCTCCCTCGCCGGGTCTCGCCCTCGGTGACGGCCCCCCACCCGTTGAGCGAGGCCAGGGCGCGGACGGCGTCCTCGGGAACGCCGTTGCGGCGTAGCTTGTCCACTATCCTCCTCGCCTGGGCCGGGCCCGGGGCCTCCCCCTCCTCGCCCCCCAGGTGGTGAAACTCGTATGGTATACCCCGCCCCATGACCGACACCATCCGCTGCACAAGTGCCATCCCGGGACAGTCCACACCCTCAGGCCCCAGGAGTGTGTACATCGGGTACGAGCGGCAGCCGCTGGGGCGGACGGGGTAGATCGAGCACTCTGCCTGCGGCGAGAGGAAGGGACAGGGGCTTGAGCGGGCCATCCACCCATACCTGCCCTGGTCACCGCCAGGCGCGGTCGCCCCATCCAGGTAGCGACGGGCGACCTCCTCCGGGGCCAGCCCCAGGTGGGCGGCGATGGCCTCAACGTCGAGGGACGAGGTGCGCACCCCGAGCTGGCGGCAGCAGCGGCCACAGCGCCGGCAGATAAAGGGCACCTTGATGTCGTAGAGCCTCCTGCCCTGGTACAGGGAGAGTATCTGGTACATGGGCTCGGTCACGACAACGCTCCTCTTGTGGCCCCGCCACCAGCATATACCATGTCACCCGCCGCGGCAACCGCGCCCTCGCCACGCGGCCCCCGGGCAAGAGGGCCTTGACACACGCGCTGGGGGAGCTACAATCTAAAAGGCGGCACCGCCACGCGGCCTCTAGGCCTGGGGTGCCCGCTCTGTGCCAACGCAGGGGGGTGATGCGGCGCCATGGCGAGAGCAGCGAGCAGACAGCTTGAGAGATACCGGCAGGCGGTGATACTGCGCGACGGCTCCACCTTATGCCTGCGCCCCATCGAGCCGGGCGACTTCGAGCGGGTGCAGTCCCTCTTCTACCGCATGAGCCCACACAGCATCTACCTGCGCTACCACCACGTGGTGACCCACATGTCGCAGGAGGAGGCGAAGCGCTACAGCACCGTGGACTACCACGACACCTTTGCCCTGGTGGGGATAGTGGGCAGCGGCGAGGAGGAGCGGATCGTGGCCGTCGGGCGCTATGCCCAGCTCCCCCGTGAGCACGCGGCGGAGGTCGCCTTCGAGGTCGAGGACGCCTACCAGAGGAAGGGCATCGGCACCCACCTCCTGGAGCAGCTGGCCGCCATCGCCAGGGAGAACGGCTTCCGCACCTTCGAGGCCGAGGTACTGGCAGAGAACGAGGACATGATGCGGGTGTTCTCGGACAGCGGGTTCCAGGTGGTGAGGGAGCTTGAAGGCGGCATCAACCAGGTGGTGTTGCCCCTCACCCTCACGCCCGCGTTCGAGGAGCGGTCAGCAGAGCGGGAGAGGACCGCCGCCATCGCCTCGCTCAGGGCGTTCCTGAACCCCCGCTCCATAGCGGTGATCGGGGCCTCGCAGCGGGAGGGGACTGCAGGCAACATGCTCTTCCGCAACCTCCTGCGCGAGGGCTTCACAGGCGCGGTCTACCCGATAAACCCCAAGACCGAGGTGGTGGCTTCGATACGCACCTATCCCACCGTCCTCGATGTGCCCCACGAGGTGGACATGGCGATAATCGCCGTCCCCGCGACAGCGGTCAACCAGGTAGTGGAGCAGTGCGGGCGCAAGGGGGTGCGCGGCGCCGTGGTGATATCGGCCGGCTTCGGGGAGAGCGGGGACGATGGGGCGGCGATGGAGCACAAGGTGCTGGAGACCGCCCGCAGCTATGGAATGAGGCTGGTGGGCCCGAACTGCTTCGGCATCATCAACACCAGCCCCCAGATCTCCATGAATGCCACCTTCTCCGCGCTCTTCCCCCCACGGGGCCGGGTCGGCCTGTGCACCCAGAGCGGCGCCCTGGGGATCGCCATCCTGGAATACGCCCAGGGCATGGACATCGGGCTGTCCACCTTCGTGAGCATCGGCAACCGGGCCGACGTGTCGAGCAACGACCTGCTCCAGTACTGGTACGAGGACCCCGATACCGACGTCATCCTCCTCTACCTGGAGTCCTTCGGGAACCCGCGCAGGTTCTCCCGCATCGCGCGCACGGTCGCGGAGTCGAAGCCGGTGGTGGCCATCAAGAGCGGGCGCACCCCGGCGGGCTCTCGGGCGGCGGCGTCCCACACCGGGGCCCTCGCCAGCGCCGATGTCGCCTCCGACGCCCTGTTTAAGCAGGCGGGCATGATCCGCGTGGACACGATGGAGGAGCTCTTCGATATCGCCAATCTGCTCTCACACCAGCCCCTGCCCAGGGGGAGGAGGGTGGTCATACTCACCAACGGGGGCGGCCCGGCGATACTCACCGCCGATGCCTGCGCCGCCAGGGGCCTGGAGGTACCCCCGCTCTCCGAGAAGACCCACTCCCAGCTCAAAGGGCTCCTGCCCCCCAACGCGGGCCTGGCCAATCCCATAGACATGACCGCCGACGCCTCCGTCGAGCAGTACCGGAAGGCCATGGAGACCCTGGCACAGGACGAGGACACAGACATCGTCATCGTCATCTTCATACCCATCTTTGCTCCCGTGGACGCAGTAGCCGACTGCGTAAGAGAGATGGCACCGCTGTTCCGCGAGCAGGGCAAGACGCTGCTCGCCTCCTTCATCAGCGCACGCAAGACCTGCATCCAGGCGGACTCCGACGAGACGTACTCCGTCCCCTGCTTCACCTTCCCCGAGTCCGCCGCCGCCAGCCTGTCCAGGGCCTGCGAGTACAGCGAGTGGCTGGAGAGGCCCAAGGGGAGGACCACCTCGCTTAAAGGTATCTCCAGGAAGAAGGCGGAGCAACTGGTGACCCAGGCCCTGGAGCGGAGCCCTGCACGGCCCCTGTGGCTCGATGGGCAGTCGGTCAACCAGCTCCTGGAGTGCTACGGCATCGTCACGGCGCCGGTACGGTACGCCGCCACTGCCGCGGAGGCGATGAAAGCGGCGAGGAAGGTAGGGTTCCCGGTAGCGGTGAAGCTCCTCTCCGACACCATCGTCCACAAGACCGAGGTCGGCGGCGTCGTGCTCAACCTGGGCTCGGGCAGGAAGGTAGAGCAGGCGTTCACCCAGATAGAGGAGCGCCTCGTCGGCATGGGGAGGAGAGACGAGATGCAGGGGGTCTCCGTGCAGCGGATGGTACCGGGCGGCGTCGAGGTCATCGTGGGCGTCACCCAGGACCCGTCCTTCGGCCCCCTCACCCTGTTCGGCGCCGGTGGCATCCACGCCGAGCTCTTCAAAGACGTCACCTTCCGCATTCACCCCCTCACCAACGTCGACGCCCGAGAGATGGTGCGCGCGGTGAAGGTATACCAGCTCCTCGCCGGCTGGCGCGGCGCCGAGCCCAGCGATATCGAGGCCGTCGAGGAGCTCCTGCTCCGGGTCTCCGCGATGGAGGAAGACCTGCCCCAGATCGCGGAGCTGGACTTGAACCCGGTCAAGGTCCTGGGGCGCGCGAGCGGCTACGTGGTAGTCGACGCCCGCGTGATGCTGGCCTAGAAACCCCGCCCCGCCACTACCCCGGCCCCCTGTCCCCTCCCCCCACGGCGCGCTCCCTCGCCTTGACAGGCGATGAAGGCGGCCGTTAAAATAGTGAGAGGAAAAATGAGAACAGCCCACCATCGAGAGTATTCATCGAGAGCCCCCCAGCACCACTGCACCGCACACGTCGCCCCGGTACGACCCCCCCTTGCTCACGGGCCGTCTTATCTCGTGAGGAGCTACACCTCGTCCCCGCACGCCCAGGTGAGCGTGGAGGACGGAGGGGACATACATGGATGAAGAGCAGGCCGCCATAGAGCGGGAGACCAGGCAGGTGCTTAACAGGTTCCGCCAGGAGCGGGGGGCCCTGGTACCCATCCTGCAGCAGATACAGGGCCGCCTCGGCTACCTCCCCCGCGAGGCGATGCTCGACGTGGCCAGCCACCTCGGCATCCCAGAGGTAGATGTCTACAGCGTGGTGACCTTCTACAACCAGTTCCGCCTGACCCCGCCGGGGCGCCACTCGGTGAGGGTGTGCCTGGGGACGGCGTGCCACATGAAGGGGGGCTATATCATACTCGACGCGTGGAAGAGGAGGCTGGGCATCGAGACGGGTGAGACCACGCCCGACCGCGAGTTCGACCTCGACATCGTGGCCTGTGTCGGCTGCTGCGCCATGGCCCCGGTAGCCATCGTCGACGAGGAGACAGAGGGCAAGGTCACCCCCACCAGGGTGGACGGCATACTGCTTGCGCACAGGCTCAAGAAGGAAAGGGAAGCAGGCGAGAGGCAATGACGGTCCCGGGCGCCACCGACACGGTATCGACGTTTCAGGCCATAGAGAGAGCGGCCAGCGCCCGCTGGGATCAGCTCCGGGACGGCCACGTGCCGCTCATCACCGTGGGCACGGCCACCTGCGGCCGCTCTGCGGGGGCCCTGGAGGTGCTGGAGGCGATCAAGGGAGAGCTGGAAAGGCTGGGGCAAGACGCCCACGTGATCGAGGTGGGGTGCATGGGCCACTGCTACGCCGAGCCCCTGGTCACCATCGCCAAGCCGGGATACCCCCCCATCGCCTACGGCTATGTCACGCCGATGGTGGCCCAGCGCCTGGTGGCCGACTTCATCGCCGGCGATGACCCCTCGCTGGAGTTCGCCCTGGGCGCCCTCGAGGAGAACGACCTGATCCCCTCCATCTACGACCTGCCCCGCTTCGCCTACGAGCGGCACATCCTGCTGGCCAACTGCGGCCACATCGACCCCGAGGATATAGACCACTACATCGCCAACGGGGGATACCGGGTGCTGGCCCAGGCGCTCCAGATGGCGCCCGAGGACATCGTCGAGGAGGTGAGGAGGTCGGGCCTGCGCGGCATGGGCGGTGCCGGCTTCCCCACGGCGCGGAAGTGGGACCTCTGTCGCAGCACAAAGGGCCGCACCAAGTATCTGATATGCAACGGCGACGAGGGAGACCCCGGGGCCTTCATGGACCGCGCCATCCTGGAGAGCGACCCCCACTCGGTGATAGAGGGGATGATAGTGAGCGCCCGCGCCGTAGGTGCCCGCCACGGCTACATCTACGTGCGCGCCGAGTACCCGCTCGCGGTCAGGCGGGTGCAGATGGCCCTCGACCAGGCAAAGGAGCGGGGCCTCATGGGGCGGCACATCCTGGGGGGCGACTTCAGCTTCGATATCGAGCTCTTCCAGGGCTCCGGCGCCTTCGTGTGCGGCGAGGAGACCGCCCTCATCTCATCTCTGGAAGGCAGGGCCGGGGTCCCCCGCTACCGACCTCCGTTCCCGGCTGAGAGGGGGCTCAACGGGAGACCGACCCTGATCGATAACGTGAAGACGCTGGCGTTTGTCCCCCGCATCGTGGGCAACGGCGCGGAGTGGTTCGCCAGCACGGGCACCGAGAGGAGCAAGGGCACCGCCGTGTTCGCCCTCGCCGGCAAGGTGATAAACACCGGCCTGGCCGAGGTGCCCATGGGCACCACCCTGCGCCAGGTCATCTTCGAGGTGGGCGGCGGCATCCCCAAGGGCAAGCGGTTCAAGGCGGTGCAGATAGGCGGGCCCTCCGGCGGCTGCCTGCCCGAGTCGGCGCTCGACCTCCCCATCGACTTCGACTCCCTCACCGAGGCCGGGGCGATGATGGGCTCCGGGGGGATGGTGGTGCTCGACGAGGACGACTGCATGGTAGAGGCGGCCCGCTACTTCCTGGACTTCACCCAGCGAGAGTCGTGCGGCAAGTGCACCCCGTGCCGCCTGGGGACAAAGCACATGCTCGCCATCCTGGAAGACCTCACCAAGGGCCGGGGGCGAATGGAGGACATAGAGACCCTCAAGGAGCTGGCCGAGGACGTAAAGGCGAGCTCCCTCTGCGGCCTGGGCCAGACCGCGCCCAACCCGGTGTTGAGCACGCTGCGCCACTTCCGCGACGAGTACGAGGCCCACGTCAGCGAGCAGTGCTGCCCGGCGCGGATGTGCCTAGACCTCATCGCCTACTACATCGTGCCCGAGAAGTGCGAGCGCTCCTGCGATGCCTGCGTGGGCACCTGCACCGTGGATGCCATCTACACTGGGAAAAAGAGGGTGAAAGTGGTCGACCAGGAGAAGTGCGTCAAGTGCGGCACCTGCCTCGATGCCTGCCCGCCGCAGTATAACGCCATAGTGAAGATATCGCCGCTACGCGACCTGCCTGAGGCCATCCCCCCGCTGGAGCAGAAGGGATGAAGACGGTATCGCTCACCATAGACGGCGTAGCGATCGAGGCCCCAGAGGGGCAGAAGGTGCTGTGGGCGGCACTTGACCACGGCATCTACATACCCAACCTGTGCGCCCTCCGCGAGAAGGCGACGCCAGATGCCTCCTGCCGCCTCTGCTTCGTAGAGATAGCGGGGAGAGAGAGGCCGGTCACGGCCTGCACCCAGGAGGTCAGCGAGGGGATGGTGGTGAATACCAGGGGCGCGACGGCGCGTAAGCTGGCCCGGACCTCCCTGGAGCTATTGCTCTCCACCCTCCCCGTGGACTGTGCCCACTGCCCCGCCAATCGGGCCTGCGAGCTACAGAGGATCGCCGCCCACCTGGGCGTGAAGCTGAACTCGAAGCGGTTCCCCAAGGTGCTGCGAGAACTCCCCGTTGACGAGAGCAGCCCGGTATTCACCTACGACCCCAACAAGTGCGTGCTCTGCGGCCGCTGCGTGTGGGTGTGCCACGAGGTGCGGGGGATAGGGGCCATCGGCTTTACCCGCCGCGGCTTCGAGCGGGTGGTGACCACCTTCTACGATGACCCACTGGCCTCATCGCGCTGCGACCACTGCGGGGACTGCGTCGCCCTCTGCCCCGTGAGCGCCCTGACCTTCAAGGAGGGAAGGGAGGCACGGCCTGTAACCAGCGGGTCAGCGGGGGCGTAGGCCCAAGAGGCAGCTCGGCCTCACCCCACGGGCGTCACCGGCCCAGGGAGCTCCCTCGCCTGGTACACCCTGCGCCTGCCCTCCCAGTCCAGCCGCTCGTTCCAGACGAACTCGTCCTGCCCCGGCTTGAAGTGGAGGCACAGGGGCACGTAGTTGCCGGGGGCTGCGCCCTTGCCCCGGTTGGTGCACGGTGTCGGCATGGCGAGCCGGTGACTCACCAGCTCGTTGGTGCTGCTGCGGTCCCAGGCGATGCGGTCGTCGTAGAAGCGGGCCACCCCGTAGGGGGTCGAGAGCAGGGCGCTGCAGATGCGGAGCATGCCATCGGGGTGGACCAGCACCCTCTCCCCCATCTTGGCGGCGCAGTAGCTGTAGTACTCCATGTCGCGCTCGAACTCCTGCCTGGTCACGTAGCACTGGGGGAGCCTCACCGAGATATGGTACTCCCCGCTATCGATGCGGCCCCGGAGCTCCCGGTAGACACCGATCCACTCCTCGATGCACACGCCCTGCCCCCCGGTCCAGGCATCCATGGGGACACCACACCCGCGGGGGCTGTGGATATCGATGAAGGCGGCGCCCAAAGACGCGGCGAAGCGCACCATTGCGTCCAGGGGCAGGGCACCCCCCTCGCCCCGCTGCAGGAGCCCCTGGTGGGCGTTGCTCTTTATACCCACCCGGTAGCCCAGCTCCACCGCCCTCCTCACGTTCGACACGCACCTGTCGAAGGTGCCCCTCCCGCGGAGCGGGTCGTTTATCTCCGCGGTGAAGCCATCGAGGCTGAAGGTCAGCTCATCGAGCCTGCGGAGCTGCTCCCTTGCCAGCAGGCTGCCCTGGAACATGCCGTTGGTGACCATGCAGACATGCTCGTACCCCATGTCCTTGGCCCCGTCTATCACGTCGAGCAGGGGCCGGTTGCCGCGTGAGGCCCCGTAGAGCGTCGGCTCGCCCCCCACCAGGGAGAGCTTGGAGGCCCCCATCTCCTTAAAATCGGCTATCAGGTCTGTGGCCGTCTCCAGCCCTATCTCACGCTCCTTCAAGTGGAAGGAGATGCTGGGCTTGTACTCACAGAGGCTGCACCTCAAGTTGCACTCGTCGGTGAGGTACAGAAACACCTGGTGCAGCCCTTTGAAGTGGTCGAGGAACTCCTGGTCGATGTGAAAACGCATGATAGGTGTGCCCCCGCGCCCTCTCTAGTGCGGGCCGCCGCCGGCCCACGCCTCCAAGGACATTGTACTGTGTGCGCACAAAGCGGTCAACCGTCATGCTACGCGGGCGACGGCCTGCCGCCGTCTGTCCCCAGGCACTTGCCGGCACCCGAGGCAGCCGAGGTATTGACAAAAGGCCAACGCTGTGATAGGGTAAAACCTACCAAACGGTAGGTAGAATTTTTGAACAAGACCTACGACCGAATACTGGAGCAGGCCGCCCGGCTCTTCCGCGACAAAGGTTACTCGGCATCATCCATGGAGGATATCGCCGACGCCGTGGGCTTAAAGAAGGGCAGCCTGTACTACCACTTCGAGAGCAAGGAACAGATACTCGTAGAGATCATGGACAGCTTCACAGAGAAGCTGCAGGCCCCGGTACTCGCCCTCATCGACAACGACGAGTTGGGCTCCGCCGACAAGCTCCGCCAAGCCATCAAGCTGCACCTGGGCACCCTCGACAGCGACAACTTCGAGATCACGGTCTTCCTGCTCGAGTTCAGGGCACTGAGCGAAGAGCACCGCCAGAGGACGCTCCAGGGCAGGGCATCATACGAGACGACTTTCCGCCGCCTCATCGCCGAGGGAATAGAGCGCGGCGAGTTCATGGACGTGGATGTCGCCATGGCGGCACGGGCCATACTGGGCATGTGCAACTGGGCCACGCAATGGTATTCCCCCCACGGCAAGCACACCACCGACCAGATCGCATCGATATTCTCCGACCTCGTGCTCAATGGACTGCTGAAGCAGCGCTAGAACGCCCACCCGCCGGCTCTACCCCCACTGGGGACAGGGGGATAGAGTCCGCCTAAAATTAGATTCGAGCAAAAGGCAGGTACATCCCTGTCTTTGAGCACGGATCACTCGCTAGGTGAGCCCTCGCGGGTTCACCTCATTGCCAGGTAGTGGGGCGAGGACGACCGGTGGAGGTCACCCCCGCCCCAAAGAAATATACGCACCGCGCCCTGGGCGGCGACCGGGCGGCAAGACCCTTACAACCGGCGGCGCTCTTGGCATGGACACCCGCGGCTGTCGCCGGGAGAGGAGCAGAAATGGGTGCGCTCACCGGGATACGCGTAGTGAGCATGGCGTGGATGTTTCCCGGGCCTTACTGTGCCATGCTGCTCGCCGACATGGGGGCAGACGTCATCATGCTGGAGCGGCCGGGAGCGGGAGACCCCAGCCGCCTCATCCCCCACTTCTTCCCCTCGGTCAACCGCAACAAGAGGAGCATCACGGTGAACCTGGCCAGCGAGCGGGGGAAGGCGATCTGCTACCGGCTGGCGCAGCGGTCAGACATCGTCACCGAGGGGTTCCGGCCCGGCGTGGCCAGGAAGTTGGACGTGGACTACGAGGTCTTAAGCAGGGTAAACCCCGGCATCATCTACGCCTCTATATCCGGCTACGGCCAGTACGGCCCCTATCGCGACTGGCCGGCCCACGACCTCACCTACCAGGGCGTGGCCGGTATGCTGGCCAGCCATGCCTCCCGGGGGGGCGACGTCGGCCCGCCGCCGGTCGCCATCGCCGACCTCTCCTCGGCCATGTTCGCCACCGTGGGCATCCTGGCAGCGCTGCAGGCGCGGCACCGCACCGGCAGGGGCCAGTATATCGACGTGTCCATGACCGACGGCCTGGTCTCGTGGATGAGCGTAGCACTGCAGTCACACCTCATGGGCGGCAGCGGCGAGCTTATGGAGATGGAGCCGGGCTTCGGCATCTTCGGGACCAGGGACGGCAAGGCCATCACCTTGAGCATCGCCTTCGAGGACCACTTCTGGAGCGGCCTGTGCCACGTCATCGGCCACGGCGAGCTTGCGGATATGCCCCGCGAGGAGAGGCTGGCGAGGCACGACGAGCTGGTGGAGGTGCTCAAAGAGGCCTTCCTCACCAGGGACCGCGACGAGTGGGTGCAGGCGCTCACCGCGGCCAACGTGGCCGCGGGCCCGGTGCACACCATCGCGGAGGTGGCCAGCGACCCCCACTTGAAGGAGAGAGGCATGTTCGCGGAGCTAGATGCCAGGGGTGGCACCATCAAGCAGGTGGCACCGTCGCTCAAGTTTTCCGATACCCCAGCGGAGATAAAGAGGCCGCCACCGGAGCTGGGGGAGCACACCGATGAGGTCCTCATCGAGCTGGGCTACAGCAGCGATGAGATCGCCGAGATGAGGAGAGAGGGGGCTATATAAGAGAGGAGACCCAGTCTATGGAGGGCATACCCTAACACTACGAGGAGGTTCAACCCATGGCATATGAGAACTTTAAATACGAGCGGGAAGATGCCGTCGTCACCGTCACCTTGCAGCGGCCGGAGCGGATGAACGCCATCAGCCTGGGGCTGATCAGAGAGCTGCGCAGCGTGATCGACGACATCCAGGCCGACGAGGGTGTGCGGTCCCTGATCGTAACCGGGGCGCCCGATGCCAAGGGTCGCCCCTGTTTCTGTGCCGGCGCCGACCTCAAGGACCCGGGCATGGCATCCCCCACCTTCCTCCTGGAGGCCAATAGCCTGATGAACGACATCGAGGACCTGGACCGGCTGACCATCGCCGCCATCGACGGCGTGTGCACCGCCGGCGGCCTGGAGCTGGCCATGAGCTTCGATATCCGTGTGGTGGCAGAGACGGTGCGCATCGGAGACCTGCACCTTAAGAACCTGGGCAGCGGCATCGGCGGTGCCGGGGCCTCCACCAGGCTGCCCCGCATCGTGGGCCTCTCCAACGCCAAGCTGCTCGTCTTCACCGGCGACCTGGTAGACGGCCACGAGGCGCTGCGCATGGGCCTGGCCAACCGGGTCTTCCCCTCGGACAAGCTCCTCGAAGGGGCCAAAGAGATAGCGCAGAAGGCAGCGGTGATGCGCCCCGCCGGCGTCAAGATAACCAAGGCCCACTTGAATCTCGGCATGGAGATGAACACCCACCAGGCGCTCCGCCTCGGCGACCTGATGACGCCGCTCGCCGACCCCGAGGGCATGGAGCAGCTCCGGGCCAGGCAGCAGGCATTTGCCGCCCAGGGCAAGGAAGGCCTGGACAAGAAGTAGCGGGGCAGCCCATCAATCGCACCGATGCGGCGCCGCCGCTCCCGATGTCAAGAAAGGAGGCAGGCATATGGACTTCACCGTTCCCGATGAGTACAAGATGATCCAGACCTTGACCCGGCAGTTCGTCGAGGCAGAGATGATGCCCCAGGAGGGGTGGATCAATGAGCACGGGATCACCAAGGACGACTACCAGAAGCTCATCGACCACTCCAAGGAGCTGGGGCTGTTCATGCCCGGTACCCCGGCCAAGTACGGCGGCGTGGGCATGGAGAGCAGGCTATGCTGGATGATGATGTCCGAGGAGTTTGGCAAGTCAAACCCCATGTTTGACCTGTTCTTCGGCGGCGGCCCCATGTTCGACCTGGACGACATGTCAGACTACCTCCGAGACAACTTCTTCCTGCCCCACGCCAAGGGCGAGAAGTGGTTCGGCATGGCCGCCACCGAGCCCACGACGGGAGGCTCGGACCAGGCCTCGATGCAGACCACGGCCAAGCGCGACGGTGACAACTGGGTGATAAACGGCTCCAAGTGCTTCATCACCGAGGGCGATATGTCTGACTTCTACATCACCCTGGCCCGCACCGAGCTCGACAAGCCCCGCGGCGGGGTGAGCATGTTCATCGTAGAGAAGGACCGCCCCGGGCTCACCCTGGGCCGCGAGCAGAAGACTATGGCCTGGCCCATGACCAGGCAGTTCGAGCTGTACTACGACGACGTCGTCATCCCCGACATCAACAGGTTGACGCCGTCGGGCCAGGGCATGTCCTACTGGGCCATGATGATACCGGTGGCCCGGACGCGGGTGGGGTCCTGGGGGGTCGGCGGCGCCCAGCGCTGCCTGGACCTGGGCGTAGCCTACGCCAAGGACAGGGTGACCTTCGGCAAGCCCCTCTCCTACCGCCAGTCCATCCAGTGGATGCTGGCAGACTCGGCGATGGAGATACAGGCCACCCGGCTCATGATCTACAACACCGCCTGGAAGACAGACCAGGGCGAGAATGCCATCACCGATGCCTGCATGTGCAAGGTGATGGGCTCCGAGCTGGCGTGCCGGGTAGCCGACCGCATCATCCAGGTATACGGTGGACACGGCTACACCACGGACTTTCCCATGGAGCGGATATGGCGCATGATGCGGGGGGGCCGCATATACGAGGGGGGCAACGAGATAATGTACTACATCATCTCGCGCCAGCTCCTGGACCTCCCCAGCATGACGCAGCAATAGGCCCTCTCGTCCCGTGCACAGGGATGACAGGCCACAGCCGACGTCGCACGCCAGGGGCGGGCGAGGGCAAGACGTGTGAGAGGAGAGCCTCCACCCTGCAAAGACACTGCAATGGAAGATGCTAGATGAGGAGGATACCATGACCTGGAAGGAGAGGTACAAGGACAAGTACCGTACCCCCGAAGAGGCAGTAAAGGTGATAGAGTCCGGGCAGACAGTGATGTTCCCCATCGGCCCACCCTCTACGCCACAGGCCCTTGCCAAGGCCCTCGCAGACCGCTGGGAGGAGCTGGAGAACGTCACCGTCGACACTACGTTCAGCTTTGCCGTGGGCTTCGGCCTCCTGGAGCCGGGGCGGGACAAGGCCTTCAAGCTGAGGACGTTCTTCACCTTCGCCCCGCCGGAGCAGATCCTGCTCACCCAGAAGAACCCCTACATCGATTTCGCCCGCATGACTCCCACCTTCTTCACCAACAAGGTGGGGGGTCACGCCAGGGACACTGCCCAGGAGATACTCCCCGATGTCTTCATGTTCATCGTGTCTCCACCCAACGAGCAGGGCTTCTGCAGCTTCGGGGCACACCTGTGGCACAACCGCTCGCTGGCCCGCCTGGCCAAGGTGTGCATCGCCGAGGTGGACCCAGAGATGCCGCGCACCGGGGGCCAGAACTACATCCACGTCGATGAGATCGACTACCTGGTAGACACCCAGGTCATACTGGCCCCGCTCCGTGAGCTGGTGGTGCAGGTATCGCCCCACGAGGAGGAGGCCTCTACCATCATCGGCGGCTACGTGGCCACCCTGATTCAGCACGGGGACTGCCTCGAGATCGGGGGCGGGGCCATGTCGATGCGGGCCACCGCCTTCATGGACAACTTCATAGACCTCGGCATCCACTCCGAGGCCATCATGCCCGGCCAGGTGACGCTGATGAAGCAGGGAGTGGCCACCTGCAAGCGCAAGAACATCCACCCCGGCAAGGCCATCGGCACGGGGGTGATGTGGGAGCCCGGCGACAAGGAGTTCGTGGACGGTAACCCGATGATCGAGCTGTACGACATGGAGTACAACAACAGCCCCAAGATCATCGCGCAGAACGATAACATGGTAGCCATCAATGCCTGCCTCGCCGTCGACCTCTACGGCCAGATAGCCGTGGAGAAGGCGGGGCCGCGCTACTTCGCCGGCATAGGCGGCCAGTACGAGTTCGTCATGGGCGCCCTGTGGTCGAAAGGGGGCCGCTCCATCCACGTGATGCCCGCTACCACCACCAACGGCGAGTCCCACATCATGCCCCTGCACCCGCCGGGGTCAGTGGTGACCGTGCCCAGCATCTGTGCCGACTTCGTGGTGACCGAGTACGGCATCGCCAGCCTGATGCACAAGACGGAGCGGCAGCGGGCCGAGGAGATCATCGCCGTCGCCCACCCTGACCACCGCGCCGAGCTCAAGAAGGAGATGCAGAAACTGCTGTACAGCTCTTAAGTGAGATACCCGAAGGCAAAACAGCCAAACGACACCCCTGCCCCCCACCGGGCCGCACCGAGCGAATTGCCAACTCGTTCGCTCGTGCGGCTCGGATGGGGTGTTAGGCAGGCCACGATGCCCAAGGCAGGCCGGCACCGAAGACAGGGACGCGCGGCTGCCGGCAGATGCCAGGGGAATGCCGCCAGCACTTCTGTATCGAAGTGCCTGGGTCTGTGCTACATGGGCTGGAGACTCCAGAGGCAGCGGTTGATGTTGGCCGCTCGTTGGGGGTAGATAATCCAAAGCGAAAAGGAGGAGCATATGGCTAGTGCGGACAAGAAGATGGTCTCGGTAGACAGCTTCATATTTAAGCCGCCGTCCTCACCGGGAGGCGAAGCCCACTTCATCGGCGGCCGCTGTACCAAGTGCGGCGGCTACACCCTGCCGCGGAAGATGCTGTGTTTCAGGTGCGGGGGCGAGATGGAGGTGGCCCCCCTCCCCGGCACCAAGGGCACACTCTACAGCTTTACCTTGAACCAGCAGCCGATGCCAGGGGCTGAGATAATGCCCCCCTACATCATCGCCCAGGTGCTGCTGCCAGAGGGCGTCGTCGTGGAGACCGTGCTCATCGACGCCGACTTCGAGTCCCTGCAGCCGGGGATGGCGGTGGACATGGTGGTGGAGAAGCTGAAAGAGGACGAAGAGGGCAACGACGTGATGACCTTCAAGTACAAGCTCGTTTGAGTGACCCACCCCAGAGAAAGGAGGACAATAATGAGAGATGTAGTGATACTAGGCGTTGGCATCCACAAGTTCGCCAAATCGTGGGACAAGACCATCGACGAGCTCTCCGGCGAGGCGGCCATGATGGCGATCAAGGACGCCGGCATAAATCCCATGGACATCGAGGCCGGCTTTGTCGGCAATGTATACGAGTTCGCCCCCCCGGGCCCCAGGGCCTTCGGCCAGATACTCCAGACGGGGATCCCGATAACGAAGATAGAGACCGCGTGTGCCAGCTCGACGCGGGCCCTGGGCATCTGCTACCAGCTTATCTCCGCCGGGGTATACGACATGTGCATGGTGATAGGCGTGGAGAAGATGCCCCGTGGCCCCATCGCCGGGCTCGGCGCCGGCGGCTACGGCGATATCATGGGCACAGCCCCGCCGCCGGGTGCCTACGCCCTGATGGCCATGAGGCACATGAAGCAGTACGGCACCAAGCGGGAGCACTTCGCCTACGTGTCGGTCAAGTCACACAAGAACGCCACCATGAACCCCTACGCCCAGTACCAGAAAGAGATGACGATGGAGGAGGTGGTGAACTCGCGGGTGATCTCCTACCCCATCAACCTCTACGAGTGCTCTCCCAACAGCGACGGCGCGGCCGCCGCCATCATCTGCTCCAAGGAGAAGGCCAAGCAGTACTCCACGCGGTTCATCACCATGGCCTCGTACGCCGCGGGGGGGCCACTGTGGAGGGAAGGTGAGCCGGTGTACATAGCGGGCTACACCCCCGACATGGCCAAAGAGGCCTACGAGAGGGCAGGGATCGGCCCCGAGGACGTGAATGTGGCCCAGGTGCACGATGCCTTCAGCCCTGCGGAGATCTTCGAGGTCGAGGACCTGGGATTCTGCCCCCACGGCGAGGGCGGCCCCTTCGTGTGGGAGGGCAACACCGGCATCAACGGCAAGATACCGGTGAACACCGATGGCGGCCTGCTGTCGCGGGGCCACCCGCTCGGTGCCACCGGCCTGGCCATGCTCTTCGAGCTCGTCATGCAGCTCCGCGGCGAGGCCGGGCCCAGGCAGGTGAAAGACCCAAAGGTGGCGCTCCTGCAGAATGGCGGCGTCGGCGGCGGCGTAGTGGAGATATTCAAGTCCTAGAGAGGACGATGCCACCCACGTCCAGGGGACGGCCGCGGGGCCGCGCGCGTACATCGGGAGCGAACTTGCCCCTGGGGCTGTCAAGGGTACGTGTGACACCACAATCGTTTTAGAGCGAAGGAGGTTTTCAATGGATCTGGGCTACAAGGGAAAGGTGGCGGTGATAAGCGGGGCCGGCCGCGGGCTGGGCCGCACCATAGCCCTCACCCTCGCCGGGGAGGGGGCCACGGTGGCGGTCAACGACTTCTACATGGAGCGCGCCGAGGAGGTGGCCAAGGAGATCAAGGCAAATGGGGGCGAGGCGCTGCCCGTCCAGGCCGATGTGACCGATACGCAAGCGGTCACCGACATGATGAAGAAGGTGGTCGATACACTGGGCCGGGTGGACATCGTGGTGCACAACGCCGGTATCCCGGCGGGTACACTGGAGACAGAGGGAATGATGGCCCTGGTGCCCCTGTTCCACGAGACGGGCAAGGAGACGTGGGACAAGTGGGTCAACATCGACTTCTACGGGCTCCTGAACCTGGCCAAGGCGGCCATCCCCCACATGATAGAGCAGGGCAGCGGGGGCAGGATCATCAGCATAGGCTCCGATGCCGGCAGGGTAGGCGAGCCGAGGTCGGTGGTATACTCCGGGGCCAAGGCAGGCACCTACGGATTCTTGAAGGGGGTGGCCAAGGAGGTAGCCCGCTACGGCATAACGGCCAATGCCGTGGTATCATCAGGCATGGACGATACCTTCCTCTCGCAGTTGATGCCCACAGACTCACCGGAGGCCCAGGAGCGGCGCAAGGCCATGATGCGGCAGTACCCGCTGGGCCGGGCCCGGGGCAGCCTGGGCACCACCCAGGACATGGCCAACGCCGTGGCCTTCATCGCCTCCGAGCGCGCCTCGTGGATAACCGGGCAGCTCCTCTCGGTAAACGGCGGCTACTGCATGGTGGACTAGGCCGTAAAGCAAGCCGAGGATGAAAGAAGAGACCGCGCCCCGTGGGCGCGGTCTCTCTCTACACTCCCGCGTGCACTCATCAAGGATGGGGGGTATGCGAAAGGCCCTGACATCAGATGTCCGTGCAGCCATGAAACCGCAGCCCCAGACGTGGCCCTCGTGGTCCGGCCTTGATGCGGTGCTCTCGCGTTTCGGCGGCTACAATGGCTGATCAAAGAGTGTCGGGGTGAGCCCTTTGCTCTTTGAATGGAGGTCGGAAGCCCTCTTTACCAGGCTTTCAGTATAGGGATGCACCGGCTCCGTGATAATTTCACTCGAGGCGCCCTCTTCAATAATCCTCCCCTGGAGCATTATTGCCATTCTATCGCTAATTTTTCTGGCCAGAGCGATGTCGTGGGTGATGAACAGCATGCTCAAACCCCGCTGCTCCTGTAAATTGAGCAGCAGCTTCAGTATCTTGGCCTGCACGCTCGAATCCAGGAAGGACGTTGGTTCATCCGCTACCAGCACCCTTGGGTCCAGCACCAAAGCCCTGGCGATACACACCCGCTGAAGTTCGCCACCGCTTAAATGATGTGGATATCTTCCCAGGAACTCGCCCTTATTTGGTAGCTCTACTTCATCCAGAACCCGCACCACCTTATGCTCGCGCTCCTCTTTCGTGCCTATCTCTTGAATGTCCAGGGGTTCCCTCACCAGCTCTAATACAGATAGACGGTGACTAAGTGATTCCCCAGGGTTCTGGTGGATCATCTGTACTTTCCTATAGAAGTCTTTCCCTCTATTGTCGACCTTTGTGCCCTCGAGGAACACATCCCCTTCGTCCGATTCCCAAAGGCCCATAAGCGTCTTGGCCAGAGTGGTCTTTCCCGAACCACTCTGGCCTACCAGGGCCAGCGTCTCCCCGCCCTCGATGCTCAGGTTTACCGAGTCGACTGCCTTAAGGGGGCCAAAGGACTTGCTAAGATTTCTGCACGCCAGTAGGGTTATGACCCCACCTCTGTGGCACGCCAGGTATCGCCCTTGGGTCGGCACGAGCGAGGGTGTCTCCTGAGCACAGACTTCGATCGCCTGGGTGCAACGGGGATGGAACGGACAGCCAGCCACCGGCCGGGTCATCCGGCCCTTTATCCCCTGCAGATCCTTCACAGTTGTCATGTTGGGATAGGACCTAAGCAATGCCCTGGTATAGGGGTGTCTCGGTCGAGAAAGCACTTCTGACACCGGGCCCAGCTCCATGATCCGTCCCCCATACATCGTCGCCATGGTATCGGCCAGCTTAGCGGCGGAAGAGATATCATGGCTGATCATGATGAAGGTGCGGCCCCTGCTGATACTCTTGAGCAGTCCTATTATCTCAGCCCCGGATGCCGCATCCAGAGAGGATACCGGCTCATCCAGGATGACGAGCTCCGGGTCATTGGCCAGAGCCATGGCGATCAAGACCCTCTGCTGCTCCCCGCCACTGAGATGGTGGGGGTAGGCCGAAAATCTTTCCTGGGAGAGGCCGGTACGGGTCAGTAGCTGTGAAGCCCGCTCCTTTGCCTCCGACTTATCGCTACGGTGATGCTCTATCATGGGCTCCATCACCTGGTCAATGACGGTGTGGACCGGGTTCAGCACGTTATTGGTGTTTTGAAAGACCATTGACACCCGGTCCCAACGTATCTCCTTCATCGACTTCTCCGGCAGCGACAACAGGTCCACACCGTTTAGCAATATCTCGCCGCGCACGTTTCCATCCACCAGACGCATTATGCTCAGGCCCAGGGTGGTCTTGCCTGCCCCAGACTCGCCGACTATGGCCACGCATTCGCCATCCCCCACCTCCAGGTCTATCCCCGTCAGAACCCGCTCTTGGCCATAATTTACCCTCAGGTCTTTGATTTTAAGCACTGGCCTCACCTCGCAATCGGGGGTCCATTGCAGGTTCAAGCGCATGGCCGATGAAGGTGATCGAGACTATGGTCAGGGATAGCGCGATCCCCGCGGGAAGTAACCACCACAGCCACACATCGAGGTAGCTATACTGCAACGCCTCGTGCATCATCATGCCCCAGCTCACCGTATTCGGGTCTGAAATCCCTATAAAGGCAAGCCCGGCTTCTAGAAAGACGGCTCTTCTCATGCTATAAATAAACTCGACAAGCAAGATTGGGCTAAGGTCCGGCACTATGTGGCGGTATATCAGGTAGAGTTTGCTCGCCCCAAAGCACCGGGCTGCAGATACGTGCATTCCCTCCTTGAGAGAGAGGGCCTGCGCCCTCACAATTCTGGCCCCGCCCTGCCAGCCCAGGAGCGCGAGAAGGATGATCAGCATCCAGAGGCTCGGCCGCAGATAGGCAGCTACCAGAATCAAGACGATGATAGCCGGAATGGCGATGAGGGCATCTACTATCCTCATGATGATCTTGTCATACAGGCCACCGATCAAAGCTGCCGAGGTGCCAAATATGACGCTCAGCAAGGTCGAGAGGAAAGCCACCGAGAGCCCCACCAAGAGGGAGGTCCTGGCTCCGTAGAGAAGCTGGCTCCAAATATCCTGTCCCACGTGATTGGTGCCCAACAGATGGCCCAGGGATGGAGATGTAAGGTCAACCGGGCTTTGAGCGACGGGGTCGTACCCCGCCAGCAGAGGGGCAAAGATGGCCACGACAACTATCAGCAGAAACAGAGCTATTCCAAACCTGCCGCTGCTACTGTGAGTTACTTCCTTCTTGAGATCAATATGCATGGCGGACCCTCGGGTCTAGCCTTGAGTATGACAGGTCTACCAGGAAATTGGCCGCCAGAACTAAGGTGGCCCCCAGAAGAAACACCCCCTGAATTACCGGGTAGTCACGGGCAAGCAGGGCTTCATACGTGAGATATCCCAGCCCGGGATAAGAGAAGATGATCTCGATGAAAAGTGCTCCCATCACCACTCTGCCGAGCCATATGCCGGTCATGGTGATCACGGGCAGCATCGAATTCCTTCCCGCGTGTCGGTACTTCAGCACTCGTGCGGGAAGGCCCTTGGCCCTGGCCGTCAACATGTAAGGCGCTTTGAGAACGGTGATCATGGTGTTTCTGGTCAGGAGATAGCCACCAGCGAGATGAGCCAGCGTTAATGCCGACAGCGGCAGTACCAGGTGCTTCAACACGTCCAGCACGAGAGCCATCCCGGATAGCCCTGAATACGGGGTCATGGCCCCGGCCAGGGGAAGTATCCCAAGGGTCACCCCGAAGACCAGCAGGAGAACCATACCGAGGAAGAAGTCGGGAAAGCCATTTAAGGCCATGATCCCGCCAAGTATGGCCTTATCAGTTTTGCTCCCTCGCCTCCACCCTGACTCAATCCCCAGCACTACGCCCAGAACGGTGGAAAGGACCAGGGACAGGCCCACCAGCAGAAGAGTCCAGGGGAGTCTTCCCAGTATCACATTGAAGACTGAGTCGTTAAAATAGTAGGAATAACCCAGGTCACCCTGGAACAGCGCCACGAAGTAAGCGCCGAACTGTTGCCACATGGACTCGTCCAGGGAGAAGCGCTCCACCAGGTCTGCCTGGAGGGCTGGCGTCATCTGCACCAGGGCGTCCTCCCCATAGATGGCCATGAGAGGGTCTCCAGGCATCATCCTGGGCAACAAGAAATTGAGCCCCAGGATCAGCATCAAGGCGATGGCATAGGTTATGAGATTTCGCTTGCTGAACATACCGGCCGCGGCCCCTCTTGCGTTTACCGCATTCCTTTGAGCGAACCCTCCGCAAACTCCCTCTCGATCTGCATCATCCAGTCAGCCCGCTTCGCGTCAGCGACGGCGTAATAGCTAGGTACGTAGGGTTTGATGTCTATTAACGGGCTGCCATCGATAGCGTCCAGCCCTTCAACTCTCAGCACGTTACCTTTGCGTTCCAGCAGCCGAACTGCTATCAAGCAGATAGGGTTGGGTCGAGCCGGGCTACAGGTCGCAAAGATGCCGGTTAAAGGGAGGTCTCTCCTCCCCATGGGATGACCTTTGATGAGAGCGCGTCCCTCGGGAGGACTGCGATGGGCCCAGTAAAGCACCATGATGTGGGAGAAATCCTCTATGCCGTCAAGGATACCTTCAAGGTCTCTATCGATCACAAGCTCCGATAGTGCATCTTGTGCTTCCCTTCCCCGCGCCACTTCCGGTCGCCACTCCAGGTCGCCGGCTTCGGCGACCAGGCTCGGCTCCTTCAGCGTGTTTCTGACTATCCCCACGGGCCTCAGCACCATCGGAAGTGTGCCTTCGCCTTCATGTGCTTCTACCCCTCGTGTCATCTCACCTCCAGACTTACTGGCCTTGATACTCTAGAAAGGCCATCTTGTTCGTCGCCACGGGTATACCTGTCGCAATGCCACCTTGAGTGTAGTACATGCTGACGCTGCCATCGTGAGCCCAGTACCAATCGGGATAGTACAGGCTCAAGGCAGGGAGCTCATCGGCATATATCTCCTGAATCTGGTAAACCAGTTCCAGTCTCTCTTCGTGGTCCATCTCATGAAGCTGATCCTCTAGGAGCTGATTCAGAGTTTCATTCTCAGTGTACCTGGCGCTGTTGAAACCCTCCTCGGTGATCACCTTGGGCAGTATCGAGGGCTCGTACAGGCCTCCATGCCCGTATATGGCCAGGTCAAACTGCCAGTTCAATACCCTGGCATCGATGGTCGTGCCTTCGAGGGTGGTGAAGTCTACCTCTATCCCAAAGTCCTCCAACTGCTGCTCAACGAATTGGCCAGCCTCCTTAAACGTGGCCTCAGTTATCAGTTCCAGCTTCAGCTCTTCGCCGTCCTTGGTGAAGTGGCCATCCTCCAGCTGATAGCCCAGGCCTTCCAGTAGCTGCTGTGCCTTCGCTGGGTTGTGCTCGTACATCTCGATGTCGGGGTTGTACCACTCGTTGTCAGGGGGCATCATCCCCGGACTTCCCGCCAGGGCATAACCCCTCTGGGAGATATCCACCATGGCCTCACGGTCTATGGCATAGGCCAGGGCCTGCCTGAACTCCTCGGAGGAGAGGGGTTCCTCGGTGTGGTTTATCATCAACTTGGCATTCCAGCCATAGGTGCAGCGGAGCACGGAGAAGCCACTATCCTCCATTTCCTCCACCAACTCGGGCGGAATGGCTCCGGCATTTACGCTTCCCTGCTCCAGGGCAGCCAGGATCATCTGTTCGCTCACCTTCACGAAGATAATCCTGTCTACGGCAGGCTTGCCCAGGTAGTAATCGTCGTACGCCTCGTAGAGATAGCTGCCTTGCGCCTGATTGTAGTCGGCGAGCTTATAGGGCCCGGTGCCGATTACCGCCTCCGGGCCAGTAAACTCCTCAGGTGCCTCGACACCTTCCCATATATGCTTGGGGAGTATGGTCATCGTGACCGCTACATCGTTAAGGAATGGGGCGTAGGGCTGTTCCAGATAGAGTTTGACGGTGCAGGTATCGATGACCTCTGTGCTTGTTATACCAGTAGGGCCTATTAGTGTAACAAAGGGGCTGGGGTGCTCCTTTACGTAGTCAACGGTGAAAGCAACGTCCTCGGCGGTGAAATCCGTGCCGTCGTGCCAGGTAACATCATCTCGCAGGTTGAAGACGTATGCATTCTCGGAAGCGATGTACTCCCAGCTCTCTGCCAGTGCCGGTATGAACCCCGCCTCATCCTTCCACACAAGAGTGTCGAATATGAAGCTCATCCTCACATATCCAGGCCCCCGCGGATAGTGGGCGTAGGGAGAGGGATAGCCCCAGTCGCCCCCTGTGTCGGCAACGGTGTAGGTGATCTCCCCCGATGAGCCCCCACCGCAGGCAGAGGATAGCAGCGGGACTGCCAACACCAGCACAAGCATTGAGAGCATCAAAATTCGCCTGATCCTACCTCTCATTATTGGCATCTCCTGCACGTGATTTTTACATCCAGGACGGGCGGCCGCTAGTCAGCATGGCTCTCTTCAACCGAGCCCGTGCTTTCGATAACAGACATTCCATTGCCGGTAAGCTGATAGTATCCCTCCCCGGAGCATGGGATACAGACGGGCTTACTATCCTTTATCCTGGTGCGGGGCTCCATGACCGACTCGCCACAGAGGGAGCACTTCACACTGGCAACGATTCGAGAGTAGTCAGGAACGTCTACCGTAACGCGATTGACAGCGAAAAGCTCATCGTCAGGGACATCCAGCATCTTGAAAGACGCCTGCCTCCATAGTTCGCCCAGGCTTTCCCGGTCAGCCTCGGTGCCCCGGTGTTCAACCACCACTTTCTGGAATAGCTCAACAGCCTGGGGCTCATGCTCCTCTAAGAAGCGGCTATCGACCTTGACTGATACCCTTAGTGCCTCCCCATTCCTCTTAGCCAACGTGAACGCCGTTTTCCCAAAATCTCTATAGACAAGCGCATTGTTGCCAAAGCTACAGCCAGTGATGAATTGGACGCCGTCGCTAAAACAGTTATTGGTTTCTATAATGGCGATCACTTCCTCCATGCCAGTGGAGCTGATGCCGATTTCCTTCACCGCCCGAACCGATGCCTTGACTCCGATAGCCAGAAAGGGGCAGAAGTGGCCGTGCAATAGCCCGCTCATCGTCAGTAGTTTCGGTAGGTCCCCCGTGGCTACTGCTTCTTCGATTTCATGTCTGGGATCGCTGGGGTTGTGTAGCGCTTGATTGTCCGGAATCACTGCTCCCCCTCTACACATATTTTCATTTCTTACTCATACAGCTTGGTCGCACTTGACTGCAATTGCAACTCTTTGCATAAGCAATCGAAAAAAAAATTAGTCTCGACAGTCCTTACAGATCCCGAAGACCGCCATATGGTTAAAGTCAGCATCGAAACCGTAGCTGGCCATTAATTGACGCTGCAGATGTTGAAACACGGAAAAATCGACGTCCTGAACTTTGCCGCATTTCTGGCACACCAAGTGGTGGTGCCGCGCCTTCCCTACCGGGTGATAGCGCAGGCGGCCGCCACCTAGATCCGTCTCGCTCACCAATCCTAGCTCCTTCAGAAGCTCTAAAGTGCGATACACGGTCGAAATGTTTATATACGGATACCTGGCATGTGCCTGGGCATAGATCTCTTCAGCGCTGATGTGATCATCACTGTCTTCGATGGCCTGCAGCACCATGATGCGCTGGGGGGTAAGCCGGTGGCCCCTCTCACGCATAACCTCTAAAAGGTTTTCCCTACTATTCTTCGCCATCGAGCACATTATAGCACGGCGTGTGAGTTGCTGCAACAGGTTGCCTGAGCAATCCGTTGCAACATTCTTCTGCCAAGGTTAGGGGAAATCAGGCCGCCCTGGTAGCCTGGCACTGCACAGAAGTCCAAATTGTATCCCATTGCACGAAAGCCTGTGCCGTCGAGGCACAGCACCAAAGAGGAGCACACGAGCTACTGGCTATACCGGGTGAAAGCGGATTGAACCGAGGTAGTAAACGGAGTAAGGTGAGGGGCCTCTAAGTTGTCTGGTTATCTAGTACCAATTGA
>JAXHUE010000013.1:0-22959 GCA_034189655.1 Chloroflexota bacterium
CCCCGGCCGAGGGGCGAAGAGCGCTATCACCGCCTGGCCCAGCGAGATGCCTCCATCGTTGGTGGGCACGAGGGAGTGTGCATACACCTCGAAGCCCGCCCCCCGCAGGGCCTCCACGGTGAGACCGAGGAGGAGCCTGTTCTGGAACACACCGCCGCTCAAGGCCACCCTGTTCAGCCCGGTCTCGGCGGCGATGCGGCGACACCCTGCCACCACTACCTGGGCCACTGTCCCGTGGAACTTCGCCGATATCGCGGAGACGGGCACGGAGTCCATGTCCGCGATGAGCGCGTCGAAGAGCCGCCGCAGCCTTACCACCCAGTCCCCGTCCTGCTCCTCGATGGTGAAGGGATAGGACGCGGCGACATCGGCACCATCGGCCGCCATCTCCAGCTCCACTGCCGCCTGGGCCTCGTAGTCCACGCGGCCCCTTATGCCGAGCATGGCAGAGACGCCATCGAACAGCCGCCCGCAGCTCGACGTCAGGGGGCAGTTGAGCCCCCTCTCGATCTGCCGCTTTATGATATCTCTCTCCCCCCGGTCGACATCGCCGGCAAACGGCAGCACCGGCATGTCCTCGCCGTACAGGGTGTACAGATACGAGAGGGCCATGCGGTAGGGTCTCTCCACAGCGGCATCGCCGCCGGGAAGGGGGACATACTCCAGGTGCCCCTTGCGCGTAAAGCCCCCGTAGTCGGCGACGAGGAACTCCCCGCCCCACACAGCACCATCCGTGCCGTAGCCGGTGCCGTCGAAGGCAACGCCGATAACCGGCCCCTCCAGCCCGTTCTCCACCATGCAGCTCACGACGTGGGCGTGGTGGTGCTGCACCGCGACCAGCTCCAGGCCCTGGTCCCGCTCCACCCGCTCCCTGGCATACCTGGTGGAGAGGTAGTCCGGGTGCAGGTCACAGGCGATCACCTGGGGCTGGAGGCGGAAGAGCCTCTGGTAGAGCTCGACGGTGCCCTCGAAGTGCTCCAGCGTCTCCAGGTTCTCCAGGTCACCGATGTGCTGGCTCACGAAGGCGTGGTCGTCTTTTATGGCACAGAACGTGTTCTTGAGCTCGGCGCCGCAGGCGAGCACCTGCCTGCCCGCGGTGAAGGGGAGGCGGACGGGATAGGGGGCATACCCCCGCGCCCTCCTCACCAGCCGGGGCGCCCCTGCCTCGCACAGGGCCACGCTGTCGTCGTAGCGGGCATAGATATCCCGGTCGTGGATGACGAAGAGGTCGGCGATGCCCCCAAGCCGGCGCAGCGCCTCTGCGTTGTCCTTGGCAATGGGCTCCTCGCTCACGTTGCCGCTGGTCATCACCAGGGGCCGGCCCACCTCGCGCAGCAGCACGTGGTGGAGCGGTGTGTACGGCAGCATCGCCCCCAGGTACTTGAGGCCGGGGGCCACCGCCGCCGATACCGGGGAGCCCGCCCGCCACCTCATGAGCACGATGGGGCACTGCGGCGAGGTGAGCAGCCGCTCCTCCTCCGCGGTCACCAGGCAGTGCCTCCTCACCTCGTCCATGGTGGACACCATTACGGCCAGGGGCTTATACGGGCGCCGCTTCCGCTCCCGCAGGCGTCGCACCGCCTCGTCGCTCTGGGCATCGCACGCCAGGTGAAAGCCCCCCAGTCCCTTCAAGGCGAGCACCTTGCCCTGGCACAGCGCAGCGGCGGCGGCAGAGATGACATCATCGCAGCAGACAGGGGCCCCCTCCCCGTCCACGAGCTCAAGGCGGGGGCCACAGGCAGGGCAGGCGTTGGGCTGGGCGTGAAAGCGGCGGTCAAGCGGGTCGTCGTACTCGCGCTGGCAGTCGGGGCACATCACGAAGCGGCGCATGGTGGTGTTGGGGCGGTCGTAGGGGACATCCTCGATGATGGTGAAACGAGGGCCGCAGTTGGTGCAGTTGGTGAAGGGGTAGCGGTAGCGGCGGTCGACGGGCGAGAGCAGCTCCGCGAGGCAGGCATCGCAGGTGGCGATGTCGGGCGATACCAGCTGGTACCGGCCCTCCTCGGCGAGGCTGTCCCTGATCTCGAAGCGGGCATAGCCCCGGGGCGGGGCGCCCTCCACTGAGATCGCCTCGATGTGCGCCAGTGGCGGGGCCTCGGCCTCCAGCTCGCGGAGAAAGCGCTCCAGCGCCTCGCGCTCCCCCTCGACCTCTATCCTGACATCGCCGGAGGTGTTGAGCACCCAGCCGTTGAGGCCGTGCCTGGTGGCAAGCCCATATACGAAGGGGCGGAACCCCACCCCCTGCACCACGCCGCGAACGCATATATGCATGAGCTCAAGGGTCTTCGCCTTCATGGCACCTGCTGCTGTGCAGCCCTCCCCGCGGTGAGCGCCTTGACCATCATGATGCCGGCGGCGGCCAGCGCGAGCAGCGCCGTCGCCCCGGCGACGACATCCAGGCCGGCCACGTTCTCGCCGCTCTGCGACCACTGGAAGAGGGCGACGGCGTACACCGTGGCGCAGACCCCCACCAGGACGAGCAGCGCCGCCACCACCAGCGCCGTGACCTTGAGGGCTCGCCCCCGGTACACCCTCCGCGGCACTCCTATGAGCACGGCGAGGGCGAAGACGAGCATCGCCCCAATGGCAGGCTCTATGTACGACAGGGGGAAGAAGCTCCCTCCCGCCCGGTACGACCGAAAGGCCCACCACACGAGCCCACCGCCGGGGCCAGCGGCGACCGCCAGTGCCACCACCACGCTAAAGTACTGAAATGCAGCGCTAGCCGCCCGCTTCATCCCGCCTCACAGAGTCCATGGCCGAGAGCAGCCACGAGGCCCACTCGTCGAGACCCTGGCCCGTCCGGCACGAGACCTCTATTATCGGTGCCCTTGCGTTCAGCGCGCCCACGCCGCGGCGGAAGCTCTCCCCGTCGAAGTCCGAGTAGGGCAGGAGGTCAACCTTGTTCAGCAGCACCACGTCCACCTCGCTGAACATGATGGGGTATTTATAGGGCTTATCGTCGCCCTCGGGCACGCTTGCGATCATGGCCCTCCTGTGCTCACCCAGGGCAAACCCGGCGGGACAGATGAGGTTGCCCACGTTCTCGATGATGATCAAGTCGATCCCCTCTCTGGGCAGGCCCTCCAGGGCACTGGAGACCATGTTGGCATCGAGGTGGCAGCCGCCCTGGGTGTTTATCTGCACCACGGGCACGTTCTCGCGGCCTATCCTCTCCGCATCCACGCTCGAGGCCACGTCGCCCTCGATCACGGCGATGCCCACCCTGTCCCGCAGCCTCTTTATGGTCTCCAGCACCACGCTGGTCTTCCCGGCACCAGGCGAGGCCATGATGTTCAAGGTAAAGATACCCCTCTCGCGGAAGAGCCCCCTGTTCCTCTGAGCGATCTGCTCATTGGCACCCAGTATGTTCTGAAGGACCTTTACCTGCATCACTCCACCTCTATACTATCTACGTAAAGCTCACGGCCGGCCACTATCTCCAGCGCCCCTCCGCGACAGCGGGGGCAGCTCCACTCCAGCTCGTCCAGGGGGAAGGTGGCACCGCACTCGCTACAGCGGGCGCGCAGCGGCACCCGGTCGAAGGAGAGCAGGGCACCGCTGGCGATGGTCTCCGCGGAGAGCAGCTCGAAGTAGAAGCTCACGCACTCCTCCACTATCCCCGCACTATCGCCGATGACCAGGTTTATCCGGCCTATCCTGCTGGCGTTGGCCTTCGCCGCGTGCTCCAGTGCGATATCCAGTATGCTCTGGGTGACGGTAAGCTCGTGCATCTCTCTCTATTATAGAGCCTTTTACTACGGGGTTCAAACAGCGCCGCCGACACTCCGATTGAAAACCCGCCTCCAAATAGGCTATAATCGATGGAGTACGTGGTAAAGGCCTGATATGCTCAAGACTCATAGCTGCGGCGAACTCACGGCGAAGAACGTCGGCGAGAAGGTAACCCTCGCCGGCTGGGTGCACCGCCGGCGGGACCACGGTGGCCTGGCCTTCATCGACTTGAGAGACCAAGAGGGCATCGTCCAGGTGGTGTTCAACCCGGAGGTATCGGACAGCGTGCACCAGGTGGCGGCCAGCCTGCGCCTGGAGTACGTGGTGCGGGTGGACGGCGAGGTGGCACGGCGCCCCGCGGGGACGGAGAACCCCAGGCTGGCCACCGGAGAGGTGGAGGTCATCGCCAGGGAGGCCCAGATACTGAACGCCTCCAGGACGCCGCCATTTTACATAAACGAAGAGAGCGAGGTAGACGAGAACCTTCGCCTCAAGTACCGCTACCTCGACCTGCGCCGCGCCCGGATGAGGGAGAACGTCGTCCTGCGCCACCGGGTGATAAAGTACATGCGAGACTTCCTCGATGACCGCGGCTTCATCGAGATCGAGACCCCCATACTCATCAAGAGCACGCCGGAGGGGGCGCGCGACTACCTGGTGCCCAGCCGGGTCCACCCCGGCAAGTTCTACGCGCTGCCCCAGTCGCCGCAGCAGCTCAAGCAGCTCCTCATGGTGGCAGGCTTCGAGAGGTACTTCCAGGTTGCCAGGTGCTTCCGCGACGAAGACCAGCGCGCCGACCGCCAGCCCGAGTTCACCCAGCTCGACCTGGAGATGAGCTTCGTCGACGAGGAGGATATCCTCACCCTCATGGAGGGGCTCTTCACCTCACTGGTCAGGGAGGTGAGGCCCGCCAAGCGCATGCTGGAGCCCTTCCCCCGCCTCTCGTACCGGGAGGCCATGGCCCGCTTCGGCAGTGACAAGCCCGACCTGCGCGTCGGCATGGAGATCGGCGATATATCTCCAATCGCGGCGGAGACGGAGTTCGGCGTATTTCGCTCCGCCCTGGACGAAGGCGGCACGGTGCGGGGGATATGTGCCCCTGGGCTCGCCGACTGCTCGCGCAAGCAGATCGAGGAGCTCACCGACTTCGCCAGGGCCCGCGGCGCCAGGGGCCTGGTGACCCTGCCCATCACCGGCGGGGACGTGGATACCAGGTCGGTGGCGGCCCGGCACTTGAGCGGCGAGCAGATAGACAAGATGGCGCGCCACCTGGGGGCCGTCCCTGGAGACCTCCTCCTCATCGTCGCCGGCGAGGTCTCCATGGTGGAAGACGTCCTGGGCGCGCTGCGCATCGAGGTGGCCCAGCGCCTGGGCACCATCGACCCCGACCTGCTGGCCTTCTGCTTCATCACAGACTACCCCCTGCTGGAGAGGGGAGAGGGGGGGCAGTGGCAGCCGATGCACCACCCCTTCACCGCCCCCCGGGACGAGGACATACCCCTCCTGGATACCGCGCCCGAGCGGGTGCGGGCCAAGCACTACGACCTGGTATGCAACGGCTACGAGCTCTCCAGCGGCAGCATCAGGATACACACCAGCGAGCTCCAGGAGAAGCTCTTCCGCCTGCTGGGATACTCCAGGGACGAGATCGAGGCCCGGTTCGGGCACCTCCTCGAGGCCTTCCAGTACGGGGCCCCGCCCCATGGCGGCATCGCCCCGGGCATAGACCGGCTGGTGATGATACTGGCCGGGGAGAGCACCATAAGGGAGGTCATCCCCTTCCCCAAGAACCAGAGCGCCATGGATGTGATGTTCGATGCCCCCTCCGCAGTCTCCGACGAGCAGCTCAAAGAGCTGCACATAAGGCTGGAGGGGGCGTGATGGCCGCCGGAGGGGCCCGGTCTTCCAGTGGCGCGGCGGTGCAGCGCAGGGGGCAGAGGGCCCTCGTGCTGGTGGCGCTGGTCCTGGTGGCGGCGCTGGCCTGCTCGTCGTGCTCCTGTTTCTACACCCTGCCCGGCACAGGCGAGCTCACCCTGTACGGCAGCGAGCCCACCACCTTAGACCCGGCACTGTGCCAGGACGCCACCTCTGCGGGCTACATCGTGGAGATATTCGGCGGCCTGGTGACACTCGACGCCGACCTTGAAGTAGTCCCCGATATCGCCGCCTCGTGGGAGTTAAGCGGCAACGGAACGGTATACACCTTCCACGTACGGGAGGGCGTCACCTTCCACGACGGCAGGGAGGTGACCGCACAAGACGTCAAGTACTCCATCGAGCGCGCCACCGACCCGCAGACCGGCTCCCCGGTGGCCAGGACCTACCTGGGCGACATCGTCGGCGTGGCCGAGCACTTGAGCGGCGCGGCGGACGAGGTATCGGGGGTGAGGGTAGTGGATGCCGACACCGTGGAGGTCACCATAGACGCCCCCAAGGCCTACTTCCTGGCCAAGCTCACCCACCCCACCGCCTTCGTCGTCGACAGGTACAACGTGGAGTCCGGCACCGGGTGGACAGAGCACCCCAACGGGACCGGCCCCTTCAGGCTGGCCCAGTGGCAGCACTCGCGCACACTGGTGCTGGAGCGCAACGACGGCTACCACCGCGGGGCGGCCACCCTGGAGAGGGTGACCTTCATGCTCACCGGGAACCCCATCCTGATGTACGAGAACGGCGAGGTGGACATCGCCCCGGTGAGCGCCGCCAGCATAGAGCGGGTCACAGACCCGACCAACCCGCTGCACGACGAACTGGTGACCGCCACCGAGCTCTCCGTGTGGTACATAGGGCTCAACACCACCATGCCCCCCTTCGACGACGAGAAGGTGCGCCAGGCCTTCTGCTACGCCGTGGACAAGGCAAAGATCATCGAGATACTGTTCAAGGACATGGTCTCGCCCGCCGACGGCATCCTGCCGCCGGGCCTGCCGGGGTACAGCGAGGCAATCGCCGGCCTCGACTACGACGTGGCGCAGGCACAGGCGCTCATCGCCGCCTCCAGCTACAGCGACGGCCTGCCGCCCATCACCCTCTCCGTCTCCGGCGCCGTTTCCTCGGTGGACGCCGCCGTCCTGTGGATGTGGCAGGAGTACCTGGGTGCAGAGGTGCAGATCGAGGTGATGGAGCTGGGCACCTTCCTGGAAGAGATGTCGGCGGTGAACCTCCAGGCATTCGCCATCGGCTGGATAGCGGACTACCCCGACCCGGAGAACTTCCTAGACGTGCTCTTCCACAGCGGAAGCGACGAGAACCACACCGGCTACAGCGACCCGGTGGTGGACCAGAAGCTGGAGGCGGCGCGGGTAGAGGCGGATACCGAGGCCCGCCTGGAGCTCTACCACGAGGCGGAGCAGGCCATCGTCGACGATGCCCCGTGGCTGCCGCTGTGGTTCGGCGAGAACTACTTCCTGGTCAAGCCATCGGTCAAGGGGTTTCAGCCCGCCCCCATGGGCATACCCATTCTCAAGGACATCTGGATCGAGATGTAGGCCGCCGCGCCGAAAGGGGCGCCGCCGCCCGGGGTGGGCCCCTTTCTTTGGACGCAGGCCCTCATTTCATGCTATAATTTTCTAGTAGGAGGACAGTTGAAGGCAAAGGCGGAGCGGATGGAACACAGCCAGGTGGTGCTGGAGGTAGAGGCAGAGCCGGAGGAGACAGAGCACGCCCTGGAGGAGGCTTATCGTCACCTGGTGAAGCGGGCCAGCGTGCCCGGCTTTCGCAAGGGGAAGGCACCGCGGGCCATGCTGGAGCGCTACATCGGCACCGAGGCGCTCATGGACGAGGCGCTCGACCACCTGGTGCCCCAGCTTTTACGGCAGGCCATCGACGAGCACGACATCGAGGCCATCGCCAGGCCAGAGGTGGAGATAACCGAGACCGACCCGGTGAGGTTCAAGGCCATCATCCCGGTGCGGCCCACCGTGGAGCTTGGCGACTACCGCGCCCTGAGCATCGACCCCGAGCCGGTGGAGGTGTCCGACGAGGAGATAGAGCGGGTCATCGAGCAGCTACGCAACCAGCACGCCGTGTGGGAGCCCGTGGAGCGGGCGGTGGCCTTCGGCGACCTGGTCATCATCGACGCCAGGGGCAGCCTCGACGGCGAGTCCGTGCTGGACCGGGAAGACCTCCAGTACAACGTGGTGGAGGGGCTCCCCGTACCGGTGCCCGGGTTCGCCGAGAAGATAGTGGGGCTGGAGCGGGGGCAGGAGAGCGAGTTCGCCATCTCCTTCCCCGACGACCACGAGGTGAGCGAGCTCGCGGGCAAGGAGTATACCTTCTCCGTGCGGGTCAAGGAGATCAAGGAGAAGAGGCTCCCCGAGCTCGACGACGAGCTCGTCAAGGGCATAGACGAGGAGCTCGATACCGTCGAGGCGCTGCGGGCGCGCATCGCCGACAACTTACAGGCCATAGCCGAGGAGAGGGCTCAGAAGAGCCACCGAGAGAAGGTGATAGAGGCCACCGTCGAGGGCGCCCAGGTGGAGTACCCGCCGGTCCTGGTAGAGGGCGAGATCGACGCCCTCATGAGCGAGTACGAGAGGGGCTTCAAGGAGAGAAGGATAAGCCTGGAGGAGTACTTACGGGCCAGCACCAAGACCATGGAGGAGATCAGGGAGGAGTTTCGCCCCATCGCCGAGAGGAGGGTGGAGCAGTCCCTGGTGATGGACAGCGTGGCCCAGGAAGAGGGCATCGAGGTAAGCGATGCCGAGATAGAGGACGAGATCGAGCGGTCAGTGCAGGACGCCGGCGAGGACGGCCAGGAGCTCAAGAGGCTGTTCTCCGCCCCCCAGGCACGCCGGGCGCTGGGCGAGGCCATACTGCGCCAGAAGACCATCATGAAGCTGGTGGAGTATGCCTCTGGAGATGAGCAAGAACACAGGCAACGGAGGGAGGAAGATGGAACAACTGCCTAGCAATATAATACCCATGGTCATCGAGAGCGGGTCAAGGGGAGAACGGGCCTTCGATATATACTCCCTGCTCTTAAAAGAGCGCGTGGTCTTCCTGGGCACGCCCATAAACGACCAGATAGCAAACCTCATCGTGGCCCAGCTCCTGTACCTGGACCGGGAGGACCCGGAGAAGGACATAAACCTCTACATCCACTGTCCCGGCGGCTTGATAAGCGCCGGGCTCGCCATCTATGACACCATGCAGCTCATCCGGCCCAACGTCTCCACCATCTGCGTCGGCCTGGCGGCGAGCATGGGGACACTGCTCCTGTGCGCCGGGTCCAAGGGCAAGCGCTATGCCCTCCCCAACTCCACCATCCACATGCACCAGGCCGTGGGTGGCGCACAGGGACAGGCGGCGGACATAGAGATCGCCGCCCGCGAGATACTCCGCATGCAGGAGAAGATACGCGATATCATCTCCAGGCACACCGGGCAGCCCATAGAGAAGGTGGCCCGGGACACCGACCGCGACTTCTACTTGAGCGCGGAGCAGGCAGTGGAGTACGGGCTGGTGGACGAGATCCTGACCAAGCCAGAGAGCAAAAGCTAGGACAGCCAGCTTCGGCCATTTCTGGCCATACGCCCCAGGAAATCCACGGTTGCCTGGGGCGCTCGGTTTCCTGCGCAGACGCCCGTCGCGAGGAAGAAAGGAGGAATCATGCCAGCGGTTATCCACGAGAAGAAGGGGCACACCCTCTACATCACCTTGAACCGCCCCGATTCGAGGAACGCCATCAACACCGAGGCGGCACGGGGCCTGGCCGAGGCCTGGGACATCTTGAGGGATGACCCCGACGTGTGGACCGCCATCGTCACCGGTGCCGGGGACAAGGCCTTCAGTGCCGGTGCAGACTTGAAGGAGATCGCAGCGATGAGGATGCAGGCCGAGGAGGGCGGCCAGTCGGCCGAGTCCACCCTGCTGCAGCTCGTCCCCATGCGCAAGCCAGAGGTCTACAAGCCCATCATCGCCGCCATAAACGGCGTTGCCACCGGCGGCGGGCTGGAGTTGGCACTCATCTGTGATATCCGCATCGCCTCCGATACCGCCCGCCTCGGCCTGCGCGAGGTGGTGCAGTCGCTCATCCCCGGCTGGGGCGGTACCCAGAGGCTGCCCCGCCTGGTACCGTTCGGCATCGCCCTGGAGATACTGATGACCGGCGACTTCATCAGCGCCGAGGAGGCCTACCGCATCGGGCTGGTGAACAGGGTCGTGCCACCCGACCAGCTCATGGCCACCGCCGAGGCCCTCGCCGACCACATAAACGAGAACGGGCCACTGGCAGTGAGGGCGGCCAAGGAGGCGGCCTACCGCGGGATACGCATGCACCTGGACGAGGCACTCCAGCTTGAGAGCCTGCTCATCCAGCGGCTGATGACCAGCGAGGACGCCAAGGAAGGCCCCATGGCCTTCGCCATGAAGAGGAAGCCGGAGTACAAAGGGAAGTAAGGGCGGGGCACTCCCGCCCCACCAGCGCACCGGCCCGGGTTGCAGCCCGGCCGGGCAATGGCCTGTGAATGCATAAATAAAGCCAGCGACAGCCCGTCGCTGGCTTGCTTCCTTTTCTACCACGCACGCGAGAAAGGGGGATGAAATGGGCATCATCTACGAAAAGGGGGACCGCATCGCCTGCATCACCCTGAACCGGCCGGAGCGCCGCAACGCCCTCGACCCGGAGACCCTCATCGCCCTCGAGGAGGCCTGCCAGGACTTCAACGCCGACCCGGAGTCGTGGGTGCTCATCGTCACCGGTGCCGGGGACAAGGCCTTCTGCTCCGGCGCCGACTTAGAGACGCTCATCCCGGCCATGACCAGCGGGGCGATGAAGATGGAGCTCTCGGCCAAGCGCTTCTTCTCCGATATCTACAAGCCCATCATCGCCGCCATAAACGGCTACTGCCTGGCCGGGGGCACCGAGATGATCCAGGGCACCGATATCAGGGTGGCCGCCGAGCACGCCACCTTCGGCCTCGCCGAGCCCCGCTGGGGCCTGGCGCCCATCGGGGGCTCCCACGTGAGGCTGCCCCGCCAGATACCGTGGTGCCGCGCCATGGAGATACTCTTGATCGGGGACCGGATGAGCGCCCAGGAGGCCCTCCAGGTGGGGCTCATCAACCGGGTGGTCCCGCTGGAGCAGCTCATGCCCACGGCCCGGGCCATAGCAGAGCGCATCTGCGAGAACGGCCCCCTGGCGGTGCAGACAATAAAGGAGATCGCGGTGCGGGCTGTAAGCATGCCCATGGAGCAGGGGTTCGTCCTGGAGACGCTCATGGGGCAGCGCGTCTTTGCCAGCGAGGACGCCAGGGAGGGGCCCAGGGCATTCCTGGAGAAGCGTAAGCCCGTCTTCAAAGGGCAGTAGGCACCCTGGGGTTTAAGGCCTATGCCCCCAGCTCCCCCCTCACCAGCTCGTCGATCTCGGCGCTCACGTCGTAGCCGGGGATGGCGGTGCCGGCGGCATCGACCACGGCGTCACCCCCGATCCTGACCCGGCCCTCGCTGAAGGCCTTGATGGTGGCCACGATGAGCGGGAGCTCCCGCGCCCGCCCGTGCCTGCGGATGAGGGCAAACAGGGGATTGTCCTCGCCCTCGGTGGCCCTGACCTCGGCAACGGAGCGCCCCGCTATGGCCTCCCAGTGCCGGTCGAAAGGCTCACCGCGCAGGGAGAAGGTGCAGTAGGTCACCGCCGGGCCCTCATCGAGCTGGGGGGTGACGCGGTGCATCATGGCCCCGGTCTCGGTGGCCCCCTCTGCGATGAGCTGCCATATCACCTCCCGCCACGTCCCCTTGGGGCCGCCCGGTGCCGCCGGGTGCAGGTTTATCATGGGGAAGCGGCGGCACATCTCCTCCCCGACGATGAGCATGTAGCCCGCGAGCACGCAGAGGTGAGGCTCATATCCATCGAGGAGGCGCATGGCCTCCCCCTCGAACCGGGGGCGCCAGCCCTCTCCCAGGCTGTCCCTGAACCTCTTCGACGACAGGCATACCAGGGGTATGCCGTAGCCCCGCACCAGCTCGAAGAAGGCATCGCTCCCCGCGGCCTGGCCCGGCTCACGGTTGCTGAAGACGAAGGATATATCGGCCGCTATCTCGCCCTGCGCCATGGAGTGCCGCACCGTGCGCAGCAGGTCGCGCGAGCCCTCGCCGCGACCGGTGGAGAACCAGCCGATGTGGTAGTCATCACCCATGCTGACCTTCTGTCCTAGCGGCCCATGCGCTTTCTGGCCCAGGCCCAGCGGCTCCGCAGGTGCACCCTTATGCCTGAGGGGACGCCCCATATCTGCCCCTGCGCCAGCGCCAGGCGGAACTCGCCGGGGCCCTCGAACGGGGGTATCTCCACGTAGGCATTGCCGATCTCGGCGATGGTGTGGGCATCGCTGCCGGCGCTGGCGAGGAGGCCATGGGCCCAGGCGAGCTCACGGGCACGCGCGTTCGAGCGAGGGAGCAGGACCCGCGCGTTGAACACCTCCACTATGTCGATCGCTGGCAGGAGCTCCATAATGCTGTGGTCGATGGTGGAGAGGCGAAGACGATCGAAGGGGTGGGGGACAGCCACCAGGCCCCCCTGCTCCCTGATGAGGCGCACCGTCTCCTGGGCGCTCAAGTGGGGCGGAATCTGCTCCTTGAGGAAGTAGCCAATGAGCTCTCCCTGCGCGGTGAGGACCTCTTCACCGACGACGACCGTAAAGGGGGCGATGCGCTCCATCTCCAGGGCCCCGGCGATGGTATTGTGGTCGGTGACCGCGATGCAGTCTATGCCCACTTCTTCACAGCGGGCGATGATATCGTCGAGAGGGCTCGCCGAGTCCTCGGAGTAGACGGTGTGGAGGTGCAGGTCGGCCCTCATCGGTTCATCTCACTCCCCCCAGGCGGCGCCACGTCCTCATCGGCATCGGCCTGGAGCTGGCTTATGCGCAGCTCTGCGGCGTCGAGCCGCTGGCTGCATATCCGCGCCATGCCCATCCCTTCCTCGAAGAGCGCGACCGCCTCTTCCAGGGTGAGCCCGCCCCTTTGCAACGTCTGCACGATATCGTCCAGCCTCTCTAGTGCCTCTTCGAAGGAAGGTCCCTCATCCATGGCTGTAGCCCCTCCTTGGTGGCAGTGACCCGGCCCCGGAGCTCGCCGTCGCTCACGCGGACATCGATGGAGTCGCCGCGCCGCACCTGTCTCACCGCGGACACCACCTCGCCGTCCTCGGTGCGCTGCACCAGTGCGTAGCCGCGCCCCAGTGTGGCCATGGGGTCAAGCGAGCCCAGCTCCAGCCCCCGGCCCCGCAGCCGCTCGCGGCACAGGGCCACCGCGCCCTCCACGCGTATGAACACCTCCCTGGCCAGCTCGTCGATGCGCTGCCGGTGGCGGTCGATGTCGGGCAGGAGTGCCGCCAGGCGGTTCGCCGCCCGCTCGACCCCGTCACGTCGCCGCGCGACGTCATCGGCCAGGGCACTGGCGAGTGTCCGCTGCGCGAGCCTGATGTGCCCCTCCAGCTCCAGGCGGTGAGGCACCGCCACCTCCGCCGCCGCCGACGGTGTCGGCGCCCGCACATCGGCGACGAAATCGGCGATGGTGAAGTCCGTCTCGTGGCCCACCGCGCTTACGATGGGCACCCTGCTGGCATAGATGGCGCGGGCCACCTTCTCCTCGTTGAACGCCCACAGCTCCTCGAGGGAGCCGCCGCCCCGGGCCACCACTATCACGTCTATGTCGTCCCTCTCGTTTAAAGCGGCGAGTGCGGCCACGATCCCCTCGACGGCGCCCGCCCCCTGCACCGGCGTCGGCGCGAGCACCAGCTCCACCAGGGGATAGCGCCTGCCCACTATAGTGATGATATCGTGCAGCACGGCACCGCCCGGCGAGGTCACCAGGCCGATGCGCCGCGGCAACCGGGGCAGGGGCCTCTTGCGGGCCTCGTCGAACAGCCCCTCCTCCTCCAGCGCGGCCTTTAGGCGCTGGAACTCGAGGTGGAGGACGCCCACCCCCTCGGGCTGGACCAGGTCGACATAGAGCTGCAGTGCACCGCTCACCTCGTAGATGGAGATGCGGCCGTGCACCACCACCGCCATGCCGCTCTCCACGGCGACGGGTTGCCGGGGGCGGAAGAAGACGCAGCGGAGCTGGCTCGACCCATCCTTCAAGGTGAAGTAGAGGTGGCCCGCCTGGGACTCCGAGAGGTTGGACACCTCGCCGCTCACCCACAGGTCGCACAGGAGCCCATCGCCCTCCACGAGCCCCCTTATGTAGCCATTGACATCGGCGACGGAGTGCACCCTCACCGCGAGCCAACCCTCTCCAGGTACGCCCCGCTGCGGGTATCGACGCGGATGATGTCCCCGATGGTGACGAACATCGGCACCTGGATGGTGATGCCCGTCTCCATCTTTGCCGGCTTGGTGCCCGCCGTTGCCGTGTCCCCCTTGTGGCCGGGGCCGGTCTCGACCACCTCCAGCTCCACCGAGTTGGCCAGCTCCACGCCTATCGGCTCATCCTTGTAGGTGAGTATCTCCAGGGACATGCCCTCCTTCAGGTAGTCCAGGGCATCGCTGAGCTGCTCCGCGCTGAGCGCCGTCTGCTCGAAGCTCTCCGAGTCCATGAAGTGGTACAGGTCGCCGTCGGAGTACATGTACTGCACCGCGCTGCGCTCGAGCCTGGCCCGGGTGAACTTCTCCCCCGCCTGGAATGTGCGCTCGATGGTGTGCCCGCCGCGGATATCGCGCAGCTTGAGCCTGACCTGGGCGCTCCCCCTGCCCATCTTGATGTGCTGCCAGTCCACTATCTGGTACAGCCCCCCCTCAAGCTCGATGGTAAGCCCTTTTTTCAAGTCCCCGGTACTGATCATCGCTCTGTCCTACCTTTTCTCCTTCTGGCCCCACCTCGGTACATGGTACGCCGCTCTGCCACCGTCAAGGCACCTTGCTCGCCGCGGACAGGGCCCTCGCCCCGCCCTCGTCGAGCACCACCACGTCCTCTATCCGCACCCCACCCCACCCCGGAATGTAGACCCCGGGCTCTACCGTGAACACCATGCCCCGCGCCAGCACGTCCCGAGATGCCCTCCCCAGCCGCGGCTGCTCGTGGGGGGCGAGCCCGATGCCGTGCCCCAGCCCGTGGCCGAACCGCTCGCCGTGCCCCCCCTGCTCGATGACCTGCCTGGCGAGGGCATCGGCCTGCTCGCCGGTCATCCCCTCGGCAATGGTGGCGATGGCGGTGAGCTGGGCGCCGAGCACCAGGTCATAGACCGCATCGAAGCGCTTATCTCCACCGCCGGGGCAGATGGTGCGTGAGAGGTCGCTGCAGTAGCCCCGGCACACGGCCCCCATGTCGATTACCACGGGCTCGCCGGCCTGTACGGTGTGCCCCGAGGGGCGGTGGTGGGGCAGGGCGGCGTTGGGGCCCGAGGCCACGATGATATCGAAGGGCACGGGCTCGCTGCCCAGCTCACGCATACAGCGCTCCAGCGCCCAGGCCACCTCCAGCTCACTCATTCCGGGGCGGATGGTGGGTGCCACCTGCTCGAAGGCGGCATCGGCGAGCGCCACCGCCCTGGCGATGTGCTCGCGCTCTGCCTCGTCCTTCACCGCCCGCAGCGACTCGACGAGCCCCTCGGTGGGCACGAACTCCGTCTTCTCCCCGACCTCGACCGCCACCATCCTCCTGTACACGGCGTGAGAGAGGTCTGCCGCCTCCAGGCCTATCCTGCCCCCGCCGGTCGATGCCACCAGGCCGGGGAGCCAGCCCCCGGGCTCCCCCTCGATGCGCACCACCTCGAAGTCGCGGGCCTGCTCCCTGGCCTGCTCTACGTAGCGGGAGTCCGTGGCCAGGACAGCACCCTCACCAGAGATGAGGAGCATGCCCGCCGACCCGGTGAAGCCGGAGAGGTAGCGGCGGTTCTGCGCCTGGGAGACGAGGAGGGCATCGAGACCCTCCCCCTCCAGCCGCCGGCGCAGCCGCTCCAGGCGCTCCCTCACCTGCCCCTCTCTCCCAGCGCGGCGACCAGCGCCTCCAGTGCGGCGATATACCCCCTCCACCCCAGGCCGCTTATCTGGCCCACGGCGATGGGTGCAACCACCGAGCGGTGGCGCCACTCCTCGCGGGCGTAGATGTTGGACAGGTGCACCTCCACCACGGGGAGGGCGCAGTCGGCGAGGGCGTCGCGCAGCGAGAGGCCGTAGTGGGTGTATGCCCCCGGATTTACGATGATGCCGTCGGCCCCTGGCGCCTCTCTCTGTATGAAATCGATGAGCACCCCCTCGCTGTTGGACTGGAAGCACTGCACCTCCACCCCCAGCTCGGCGGCCCTCTCCGCGAGCAGGGAGTCGATCTCGGCGAGGGTCTTATCGCCGTAGAGCGCCCTGTCCCTGGTGCCCAGCGCGTTCAAGTTGGAGCCGTGGATGACCAGTACCTTCATGAGCCCTCTCCTCCTCGCTTCTTCCGGGCCCGGGGGTGGGCGTCCAGGTAGACCCTCCTCGCCTGGGCCTGGGTGACGTGGGTGTATATCTGCGTCGACGTGAGGCTGGCGTGGCCCAGGAGCTCCTGGACTGTGCGCAGGTCGGAGCCGCCATCGAGGAGGTGGGTGGCAAAGCTGTGGCGCAGCATGTGGGGGTGCACCTCCTTGTCCAGCCCCGCGGCCCTGGCGTGGCGCGCTATCGCCACCTGCACCGCGCGCACCGAGAGCCTCTTTCCCTGCTGGTTCACAAACAGGGCCCCAACGCCAGATGGGCCCCGCAGGGCCTCCCTCCCCTCGCGCAGGTAGCGCCGCAGGGCCTCTGCCGCCGGCACCCCCATGAGCACCACCCTCTCCTTGGAACCCTTGCCCCACACACGCACCTCGCGGGTATCGAGGTCCACACTGCCCACGTCGAGCCCCACCAGCTCGCTCACCCTCATGCCGGTGGCGTAGAAGAGCTCCAGCATGGCCCGGTCCCGCTGGCCCACGGGGGTAGCGGTATCGGGTGCCTCGACCAGGCGCTCGGCCTCTTCCTTGGAGAGGAACTGGGGGAGACGCTTCGGCAGCTTGGGCAGCGCCAGGCGGGCTACCGGGTTGTAGGCGGCGAGGTCTTCCTGCACCAGGTAGCGGTAGAAGGAGCGCAGGGCGCTCAGCCTTCCGGCGACAGAGGGCGATTTCAGCCCCCCCCTCTCCGTGAGCGCGGAGACATAGCGCCTGAGCATCTCGCGGTCGACATCGTCCAGGGTGGCCGTACCCTCCTCGCCGAGGAAGTCCAGGAAATCGCCCACGGCCTTGGTGTAGTTGCGCACCGTGTTGGGCGAGACGCTCCGCTCCGTCTCAAGATACGCGCGGTACCGCCCGAGGAGCCGCCTCCTCTCCCCCTCGCTCTGGATGAAGGGTATCATGCCTCGCCTGCCTCCCGCTCCAGCTCCTCCACGCGGCCGCTGAACTGGCACTGGGTGCACCTGGCACCACCCCGGCCCCGCTCCACCAGCAGCCCGCCACACTGGGGGCAGGGCTGGGCAATGGGCCTATAGCCGGTGGCGAAATCGCACTGCGGGTACCCAGAGCACCCGTAGAAGGTGCGCCTCTTCTTGCTCTGGCGCTCCACCAGCTCGCTGCCGCACTTGGGGCACTTGACCCCGATGTGCAGCGGCCGTGCGCTCTTGCACTCCGGGTACCCAGAGCAGGAGAGGAACCGCCCGTAGCGTCCCGACTTGATCACCATGGGGCGGCCGCACTGGGGACAGGTCTCGTCGGTGGGCTCACCCACTATCTTGACCCGCTCCACCTTCTGCTCCGCCGCCTGGAGCGTGCGCTCGAAGGGGTGGTAGAAGTCCTCCAGGAAGGGGGCCCACTGGCGCTCGCCGCGCGCTATCTGGTCCAGCCCCTCCTCCATCTGGGCGGTGAAGCTGGGGTCGACGATGTCGGGGAACTGCTCGGCGAGGATGTCGCTCACCAGGAAGCCCAGCTCCAGGGGGAAGAGCCGGCCGCTCTCCCTCTTCACGTAGCCCCGCTCCTGGATGGTGGACAGTATGGGGGCATAGGTAGAGGGGCGCCCGATGCCCCTCTCCTCCAGCGCCCTGACCAGCGTGGCCTCGGTGAAGCGCTGCGGCGGCTGGGTGAAGCGCTGCTCCGGGAACAGGCCCAGCAGTGTAAGCGGCTCCCCCTTCTCCAGCGGGGGCAGCGGCCTCTTGCCGTCCTCGTCCTCGGCATCGTCCCGGCCCTCGCTGTAGAGGATGGTGAAGCCGGGGAAGGTCATCTCCGAGCTCTTGGCCCGCAGCAGGTAGGGGCCCTTTCTCCCCTCCCGCTGCGCCTCGATATCGACGGTGGTGGTATCGAGGAGGGCAGGGGACATCTGGCTGGAGACCATGCGCTTCCAGATGAGCTCGTAGAGGCGGTGCTGATCCCTGGTGAGGTACTGCTTTATGGCAGCCGGCTCCCGCCACACCGACGTGGGCCTGATCGCCTCGTGGGCCTCCTGGGCCCCCTTGGCCTTCCTGGTGAAGGCCCGCGGCCGCGGTGGCAGGTACTTGGCACCGTACTTGCTATTGACATAACGGCGGGTCTCCTCTATCGCAGAGGATGCCACCCGCACCGAATCGGTGCGCATGTACGTTATCAGCCCCACCGAGCCCTCGTCGCCGATGGCCAGGCCCTCGTAGAGCTGCTGGGCCACGGCCATGGTGTGCTTGGCAGTGAAGCGCAGCTTGCGCCACCCCTCCTGCTGTAGCGTGCTGGTGATGAACGGGGGCGCTGGCTGCCGTGCCACCTCTTTCTTCTGCACCCCGGCGACCGAGTAGCTGGCACGCTCAAGCTCAGAGACGATGGCCTGGGCCTCCTCGGCGCTCCCCACAGTCATCTTCCTGCCGCTGGCCGGGCCGATGAAGGTGGCGCGGAAGCCTTCGTCGCCATCCGTCTTCTTCAGCTCGGCCTCGATGGCCCAGTACTCGCGGGGGACGAAGGCCTCGATCTCCCGCTCCCGGTCCACTATCATCTTCAAGGCCACCGACTGCACCCTCCCCGCGGAGAGGCCGCGCCTCACCTTGCGCCACAGGAGGGGGCTCAGCTTGTAGCCCACCAGCCTGTCGAGGATGCGACGCGCCTGCTGGGCATTGACCAGGTCCATATCGATGTGGCGGGGGTGGTGGAAGGCCTCCTGCACCGCCTCCTTCGTGATCTCGTGGAACACCACCCGGCTCACCTTCCCGCTATCGAGCACCGCCGCCTGGCAGATGTGCCACGAGATGGCCTCGCCCTCGCGGTCGGGGTCTGTGGCCAGGTAGACTGCCTGGGCCTTCTTCGCGGCCCCCTTTATCTCCTTGACCACCGCCGCCTTCTCCCGGGGCACCGTGTAGTGCGGGGTGAAGCCGTCGTCTACGTCGACCCCCAGGCCGCTCTTGGGCAGGTCGCGCACGTGGCCCACCGAGGCCTTCACGACATAGCCTCCACCCAGTATGCGGCCCACCGTCTTGGCCTTGGCCGGAGACTCGACTATTACCAGACCTTCTTCCATGTCACCATGCCTTCACAGGGCCTGCCGGGCGAGCCTGACGTCCACCGCCCGGCGATACATCTCGATGGGGACGGCACCCTCCAGCACCACCACGTCGTCGAAGATGGCGGTGGGCACCCCGCTGAACCTGGTATCGGCGAGCGCCTCCCGGTAATCGGCGAGCACCTCTCCCTCCACGGCGCCGCTCTCGAAGTCGGCGACGAACGCCTCTCTATCGAGCCCGGCCTCGCCGGCGAGCGCGATGAGCACCTCGCGGTCGCTTACATCCCAGGTGCGCTCGAAGAACGCCGCGAGCAGCAGCAGGTGGTAGCGCCCGAAGGCCGCCTTCCCCTGCCGCCGGGCACACTTGGCCGCCGCCTGGGCCGGGACGCTGGACGAGGGCAGAGGTCTGGTGGCGGGCCAGGGGCTGTAGCGGATGGAGCCTTCCTCGGCCCCCGCCATGAGCCAGCTCCGGGCCATGGAGGGCCGGGGGTCGTATCCCTCTCTCTTCTGCCGCAGCAGCAGAAAGCTCTTCCACTCGATGCCGACCCGCTCCCCGTACTCGGCCTCTATGCCCCCCAGCCGCACCGCCGCCACGTAGCACCACGGGCACAGGTAGTCCGAGTACACGGCCACGCCCACCTTACCCGCCATCACTCCACCGTGACCCGGTACTCCTCCCGGGCCTCCCGGGCGACGATATAGTTCATGCCGCCGACCTGCCGCACCATCCCCTTAAGCTCCATCTGGGCCAGCGTGCTCGATACCGCAGATATGGGGAGCCCAGCGCGACGACCCACCTCGTCGATGTGGGTGGGCTCGGCGGAGATATGCTTCAGGAGGAGCGCCTCCTCCGCGCTCGCCCCGATGGCCTCCTTGACCTCCCGGTGCTGCACCGCCATGGTGAGGTTGAGCTCCTCCAGCACATCGCGCGCCTCCTGCACCAGCTTGGCCCCCTCCTGGATGAGGCGGTTGGCCCCCCGGCTCACCTCTGAGAGCACGCTCCCCGGTACCGCGAATACCTCCCGGTCCTGCTCCAGGGCCAGCCGGGCCGTTATCAGGGCCCCGCTTTTTATGCCGGCCTCGACCACGAGGACACCCAGGCTCATGCCACTCATGATACGGTTGCGGCGGGGGAAGTTGGCGGCACGGGGCTGGGTCCCCAGCGGCTGCTCGCTCACCAGGGCCCCGTGCTCCATGACCTCGCGCGCCAGGTTGGCGTGCTCGCTGGGGTAGACCATGTCCAGCCCACAGCCGAAGACGGCGATGGTCCTCCCGCCGGCATCGATGGCGGCGCGGTGGGCGATGGCATCTATGCCCCGGGCCAGCCCGCTCACGATGGTTATGGCGTTGCGCGCCAGGTCGGCGGCGAGCTGCCCCGCCACCTCCCGGCCGTAGTACGTGGGGCGCCTGGTCCCCACCACGGCGACAGACCACTCATCATCGGGGGCCAGGGCCCCCTTCACGAAGAGGACGGGCGGGGGGTCGTATATCTCCTTGAGCCGCGCCGGGTACTCCTCGTCCTTCAGGGTGAGCGCCCTCACCCGGTAGCGCTCCAGCCTCTCCATCTCATCGTCTGGGGATATGCGGGCGCGCCCGGCCACGACTGAGCTTATGGAGCGGCGGTCCAGGCCGGCTGCCTCCAGGTCGGCAGCGCCGGCACGCCAGGCACGCTCCATGTCGCCGAAGTGCCGCTCCAGGAGCCCAAGCCTCACCCGCCCCATGCCCGGGATCAGGGTGAACCCCACCCAGTACTTAGTATCGCTCATCTTCGTCCTCGAAGTTGACACATTCTAGCACAAAGGTGAGGGGTAAGACAATCGAAAGCGGCCCTCTTGGTCACAGCGTCCTTGCGTGGGGAGGTCGTGGCCGGCGGCCGGGCGTTACCGCACCTTGCCCGGCTCCGATGGAGAGGGGGAAAGGCCATAGGACTGTTTCAGCCTCGCCAGGTAGTCTTTGTTCTGTATCTCCCACTTCCTGATCAGCCGGCGACCAACGCTCCTGATGTAGAAATCGGCAAACCTGCCCTTAAAGAACATCCTGGCGGCGTTGTAGCGGGAGTAGAACTTCTTCATCGCCTCCAGGGTCTGCCTCTGCATCTCCAGGGGCGATATCTTGTCCGGCAGATGAACCACGTGGCTGCCGTCGAAGAGCTGCCAGTCGGTGGGGAAACGCTTCACTATGAACCGCCCGGCATCCCTCACCCCGTCGTACAGCCTGCTGCCGATGATGGGGATGAGTATCGATAGCTGCAGGCTATCTATCCCCAGCTTATCGTACACGTCGCTGTAGCCCTCAGAGATGAACATGCCGTGGACCCTGATACCATGTCTGTGCAGGACATCTATGCAGCGGACGATGTCCTCCGGTGCCTGCTTCTTGTTGTACTGCTTCAGTGTCTCGGCATCCACGGACTCGAACCCGATGCACAGGTGACGGCACTTCGCCTCGGCCATGAGCGCCACCAGCTCCTCGTCGCGGGCCACATCGGCCCTCACCTGCGCCGTCCACCTGGGGACGGTCCTCTCCTCCGTCATCCCGGTGAGCAGCTCCCTGGTCCTCGTCCTGTTGGCGGCGAAGTTGTCGTCGTAGAAAAACACGCTCTTGTGCCGGGAGCGGGAGAGCTCCGCGAGCACGCTCTGGGCGCTGCGGAAGCGGTACCTCCGGCCGAACATGGGGCTCACCGAGCAGAAGGTGCAGTCGTAGGGACAGCCCCGCGATGTCGATATCGGCGTGATGGACATCCTGTCCTTGAGCCCGTGTACCAGGGAGAAGTCGGGGAAGGGCAGCCCGTCGAGGTCCTCCACCGGTATGCCGCGGACTATGTGCTCGCCGCCGCTCTCCACCAGGTCCGAGATGACCACCTCCCCCTCTCCGGTCACCACGTGGTCGGCGTACTGCGCCGCCTCCTCCGGGAGGAAGGTGGCGTGGGCCCCGCCGATGATGACCCTCCCCCTGGGGTTCAGCTCCCGGTAGCGCTCTGCTATCTCGTACCCGCGGGGGGCCGTGGTGGTCATTATGGATATGCCCAGGACGTCCGAGTCCGCTACCTGGGACAGGTCCAGCTCCTTTATGTTCTCGTTGTAGACGGTGACATCGTGGCCGCGCTCCTTGAGTATGGTGCCCAGGTATATCGGCCCCAGGAGGGGCAGGCGCTCGATAAACATGGTGTAGAAATTGTAGAAGGGTGACTTGGGCTCTACTATGGAGATTTTCATTCTGGCACGCTTTCCTCTCTATACCAATCTGTGTACGCTATGGGTAGATTATAACATAACGAGAGCAGGAAGAGAAACAACGAATCTCGCGCAGCAGGCCGTGGGGAGGAAGGTAGTGTACTCATGGAGGCACGAGCCAGAGGAAGCGGAGAGGGTGGGATTCGAACCCACGAGGGGTTTCCCCCTACGCGCTCTCCAGGCGCGCCTGATCGGCCACTCCAGCACCTCTCCGCAGATAGCCACCGGTGGGGTGCTCACCACGAGGCTTCCCTGCTGTCGCCCTCGCCGCACCATCACCGGGCCACACACGGCAACATCGGCCGATTATACCATACCTGCGGGCAGGGCGGCAAACACGCGGCGTACCACGCGCCACGATCGAGGGGCTACCGCCGGAGACGTCCCCCAGCGCTCACCAGGGACGACAAAGGGGAGCCAAGCGGAGAGGGTGGGATTCGAACCCACGGTCCCTTATCGGGACACCGCTTTTCGAGAGCGGCACCATAAACCACTCGGACACCTCTCCACATACACACACTGCGAACGCGGGGCCTACCCTTCCGTGCCTGCTCACTCATAAACGGGCACTGCCCCGCCGGCAGTGCTATTATACCTGGAGGGCA
>JAXHUE010000013.1:23059-38847 GCA_034189655.1 Chloroflexota bacterium
AGCCCGCCCCCGGTGCCGCCCCGGGCCCAGGGGTTATCCCCCACACCATCGTGGTGCCGGGGTGACCGTTTCTGGTAGCTTATACCCTATGGCTCGCAGGGAAAATGGCCATAATTTAGACTGCACGACACGTACCTATACAGGCGCCGGCCACGGATTATGCCCTCATGGCGCCTACTTGGTTGACATTTTTGCATAAATATGCTTAAATTAATCTTCTCGACAGAGTATATTGGTTTCCAGAGCTGGCGATAGGTATGCGGCGAGGAGAACAGGGCCACTTGAGGGCAGATGGCCGAACGAGTGATGGTGGAGACACGGAAGCGGAAACAGATAGACCAGCTCCTGGTGGAGGGGTCTTTCATCACCCCAGAGCAGTTGGAGCATGCCCGCACGGCAGCCCGACAGGCCAACAAGGATCTGAGGCAGGTGCTGCTTGACCAGCAGCTCATCAGCAGGGAGACCCTGGCCACCGTCTTAAGCTTTCAGCTCAATGTCCCCACCATAGACCTAAAGCAGACGCATATACAGCCAGCGGCCCTGGCACTGATACCGGAGGACGTCGCACGGGAGAACAGCGTACTGCCCATCAGCCTGGACGGCGATACCCTGACCGTAGCCCTGGAGGACCCCGATAACCTCCAGCTCATCGATACCCTTGCCACCCTCACCAAGAAGAGGATCAAGCCCGTCATCCCCCTCCGCGGCGGCGTTCGCGATGCCATAGACTCCCAGTACAAGCTGACCACGCAGATAGAGAAGGAGCTCAAGCAGATACTGGGCACCGCCCAGGCCAAGTCCTTAAACGAGCCCCTGCTCAGCGTGGATGCCATCAGCCAGGCCCCCGTGGTGCGGGCAGTGGACCTGCTCCTCTCACAGGCGGTGCGGGAGCGGGCGTCGGACATCCACATAGTCCCCAAAGAGGGCGGCCTCCAGATACGCTACCGCATCGATGGCATCCTCCACGACTCCGTGTCCCTGCCCCACGATGTCCACCCGGCGATAGTGACCAGGATCAAGGTGATGGCCAACATGAACATCGCAGAGCGCAGGCGCGCCCAGGATGGACAGTTCAGCGCCACCATCGGCGATAAGAACATAGACTTCCGCGTCGCTACCATAGGTACCAGCTTCGGGGAGATGGTGGTGATGCGCGTGCTCGATAAGTCGTTCTCCCTGTACGAGCTCTCGGAGCTGGGCATGGCGACACACACACTGGATATCTACCGGCAGTGCCTGGACTCTCCCTTCGGCATGATCATGATCAGTGGGCCTACCGGCTCGGGCAAGACCACCACCCTCTATGCATCGGTGGGCAAGCTGGACAGCACAGAGCTCAACATAATGACCATCGAGGACCCGGTAGAGTACCAGTTCCAGGGGGTGCGCCAGATCCAGGTGAACAGGGCGGCAGACATCACCTTCGCCGCCGGGCTGCGTGCCATCATGCGCCTCGACCCCGACGTCATTCTCGTCGGCGAGATCCGCGACTCGGAAACGGCCAACACCGCCATACAGGCCTCCCTCACCGGGCACCTGGTGCTGACCTCCATTCACGCCAACGATGCCGTGGGGGCGCTTATCCGCCTGGTAGACCTGGGTGTCGAGCCCTTCCTGGTCACGTCAGGCGTCATCGCCGCGGCGTCACAGCGACTGGTGAGGAGGGTCTGCCCCTACTGCCAGGCCGTTAGGGAGGCGACCCCCCAGGAGATAGCAGCCTACGAGAAGGAGATGGGAGAGACCAAGACCGAGTTCTACTACGGCACTGGATGCAACTTCTGCTCCAACACCGGCTACCTGGGGCGCACCGGCGTCTTCGAGGTGTTTGCCATGAGCGACCAGATACGCAGCATCCTGAGCCGGCAGGGGACCGCGCCCGAGATCAAGGAGCAGGCGCTGGCAGAGGGAATGATAACCATGCGCCGCCACGGCATGATGAAGGCCAAGGAGGGACTGACCACCCCTTCCGAGGTGATGAGGCACGTCTTCACCATCGGATGAAAAGGGGGGCTGGCATAATATAAACCAAAATAGAGCAAAATATTGTAATATTAGATAATTTGTGGTATAATGCACCATAATCCGTCTGGTTTGGAGTTTGCCAAACCATTTTTTAACCCCACGATAGAGTGGGATGACTAACGACAGCAGAGGGCTCCGATATGCAGTACAGCTATACCGCCATCAAGAACAACGGTGAGACAGTCACCGGAACGCTCGAGGCCGACACCGAGGAGCGGGCCGAGGACTACCTCTGGAAGTCCGACCTCACCATCGTGAGACTGCAAAAAAAGCGGGACTCGATCTCGATAAGCAAGATCATGCCCTCCTTCTTCGGGGTGAAGCGCGATGACATCATCAACTTCAGCGCCGACCTCGCCACCCTGCTAGGCTCCGGCATCGGCATCCTGCCGGCGCTGGTCATGCTGTACGAGCGCACCACCAGGACCGGCATGAAGAACTTGATCCGCGAGCTCCTGGTAGCGGTGGAGACGGGGAGCTCCTTCTCAGAGGCCTGCGCCCAGCACCCAAACGTGTTCTCTCCCTTCTACATCCGCTTAACCAAGGTGGGAGAGGAGATCGGCAACCTGGAGCTCATGCTGCGGCAGATTACCATACAGATGAGGAAAGAGGCGGCCATCGTGAGCAAGGTGAGGAGTGCCATCGCCTACCCCGCCTTCGTGCTCGCCGTCGCCATCGTCGCCGTCATCGTGATGATCACCTTTGTCCTCCCCGCCATGAGCGGCCTCTTCGACGAGCTGGGCGGGGAGCTGCCCATGGTGACCAGGATAATGATGGGCACCGCCATGTTCCTGCGCAACAGCATGGTGTACATCGTCATCGCAGTTGCAGTCATCGGGCTGGGCAGCTGGCTCTATTTCCGGACGCCGGGGGGCAAGAGGACGTGGGGCATCATAACGTGGAAGGTCCCCCTCATCAAGGACGTGAGCATCAAGAGCTCCATGTCCCGCATGGCGCGCAACCTCTCCATCCTTCTCACCGGCGGCGTGCCCCTCACCGAGTCACTGGAGCTGGTGATAAACACCACGGACAACGTGCCTTTCAAGGAGGCGCTGACCAAGGTGCACTCCGATGTCCACTCCGGGCAGCTTATGTCCCGGGCGATGATGAACTACTCCCTGTTCCCGCCACTGCTCACCCAGGTGGTTGGCGTAGGCGAGCAGACCGGCAGGATGGAGACCAACCTGGAGACCGTCGCCGATTTCTACGAGACCGAGACCGATAAGGCAGTGAGCCGGGCCACCGGCATGCTGGGGCCGATACTGGTGGTGATGGTGGGACTCATCGTGGCCTTCATTGCCATGTCCATGCTGTCACCGATCTACTCCCTCGCCGGTCAGATCGGATAGCCATGTCACAGCGGGGCAAAAAGGGGCAGACCCTCATAGAGGTAGTCGTGGGGACGGCCCTCGTGGGCATCGTCGTCGTCGGGCTGCTCCAGGCGCTGTCCGTGGGGGCCATGGGGAGCTACAGCTTCGACAGCAGGACCTCTGCACTCAACACGGCCTGGTCACAGATGGAGTACGTCAAGGCCCAGGACTACGAGGCGCAAGAAGGCAACCTCACCGACATATACGACGTAATCGAGAGCAGCTACGCCATCTCCGGCACCGTCGGCGCCGTACCCAACGGCGACCTGGCCAACATCCAGCAGGTCACGGTAACCGTGGCATACGGAGACGGCAGGTCGTTGGAGATCAGCGGCTACAAGGCGAGCCGAGAGGGGATAGCCAGCGAAAGCCCCTACGAGGAGCCCCTCATCTGCACCGAGCACGTAGACATCCCCGTCCTGCCTGAGGGCGGCTTCTGGGCGTGGGGAGACTGGTACGGGTACTACTACGTCTTCGATACCGGCAGCACGGGCCCCATCGCGGCTACGTGGGTGTTCGGTAGCGACGAGGGTATCAGCTTCCTCGGCAGCACCCACGTCCGCATCTATCCGGGCCAGCCCGAATGGGCCCAGGGCACCGAGGGCAGGCTGGCAAGGGGCGACGACAGCCCGCCCAGTGGCTCTATAGGCAGCGAGCAGCGATGGTTCAACTGGCCGGACAGCCTAAACCGCATCATATGCACCACCGACGACGTCTCCCCCGGCACCTACACCGTCCTCTACTGGAACGGTGAGGAGAACCACGATGTGTACACGTACACGGCATCGTTGAGCTACTACTGGTAAAGACCACTCACATACATAGCGGAGCCCATGTAGATGAAGCGAGACCGGAGAGGGTTTACGCTCATTGAGCTCATAGTGGCGCTCAGCATGGCTGCGGTCATCGTGCCCGCTGTCACCATGGCTGCATACCAGTTCTTGAGGGTCCCCCCGCAGGAGACGCAGCGCCTGAGCGTTACCAACGAGGTGCGCCAGGCCACAGCCTGGATAAGCGACGACGGCAAGATGGCCGAGACCTTCTCTACCAGGGTCACCAAATCGGACACCGCCCCCACAGACCCGGAGGAGGGAGACCTGTGGCAGGACACCTCGGTGACCCCCAATGAGATAAAGGAATGGACCGGGAGCGCCTGGGAGGACTGCCTGAACCCGGCGTACGGGACCTTCACCTGGACCGACCGCACCCAGCCCGACGGCGACCATGTATACGATGTGGTCTATCGCTGGGAGGGCCACAACCTGGTGCGGGAGAAGACCGTCCAGAGGTGGGACGAAGACCTGGGCGACTGGGTGGTGCTCTCCACCAACGTGGGCATCGCCCGGCACATACAGGACTTCCAGGACATAAGCTTCGAAGAGCAGGTCACCCACGTAGCGGTGACCATCACGTCTTCCATAGGCGACATCTCCAAGACCACCACTGTCTACATCCAGCCCAGGACATACTTCGTGGTGACCGGGCCCGGCGGCTGGCCCTGGGGCCCAGACGCCATACTGGGCGGGGTCGACTCCATCCACTTCTACGGCGATGACACCATAGTCGACGGCGATATCCACTCCAACGACGACGTCGACGTCACCGGCTCAGACAACGTGGTGAGCGGAGAGGTGCAGTGCCAGGACTTGAATGACCCCTCGGGCCTCCTGGACTACGGCTCGCTGGTGGAGGACGGGGCGACCCTGACCATGCCCGATATCGGCGTACCCCAGGACTATTTCCAGAACGACCTGGGCAGCGAGGGCATATACGAGATATACGACGGCGGCGAGCTGGCATACTACGAGTTCATCTTCGATGGAGACGTGGACCTCGAAGACGAGGACGACGTGTGGCACGCCAGCGACGAGCTGCACAAGGGGCTCTACTACACAGATGGGACGCTCACGCTCTCAAACAAGGACTATATCTCCGGCGACGTCACCTTCATCGCAGACAATATAGTCATAGCGGGCAAGGGCATCGAGCTCTCCCCCTGTGAGGGCGACCTGCTCCTGTGGGCAACAGGGAGCGGGGCCGACGTGATCGTGATCAGCGGGGGCTCATGGGGCGCCCCCTGCGGTACATTCCTGGGCAGCGTCTTCGCCCCCCACGGCGAGATCAGTCTCTCCGGCAGCGGCTCGTCCGTGTTCGGGCGCGCCTGGCTCACCGAGGGAGCCATAGTGGGGCGGGAGGTCACCATCTCCGGAGACAACTGGTTCATCAGCCGGTGGTGACATGACAGGCAGGGGCGGTATCGGCATGGTGAGAGGGAAACGAGGGCAGACCCTGATATACGTGCTGGTGGTGATGATCCTGGGCATGCTGGTGGTCACACCGCTCCTGGCCTACGTGAGCCTGAGCTTAAAGATAGGGAGCAGGGCAGAGCTCTATGCCGATGCCCGCTCAGCGGCCGAGGCCGGGATAGAGGCCGTCATCGGCGACCTGCTCGCCGGGGCCAACGCCCTCTCCGACGACGAAGATGTCTATCCCACGGCCAGCTCCCAGCTCGTTCGCGTGGGTGCAGACGAGTTCACCCTGGACTTCGGCGACTACACCGACGCCGACGGCAACCCGGTGAACGTGACCATCCAGCACCCGACGGCGGAGAACATGGCCCCTGTGCCCTCCGAGTCCGCGTACTACCTAGACCCCGGCGTCGCCTTCGGGCTGAACCCGATGAAGGCCAGCAACAACCCCGACTACGAGGACTGGGACTTCGAGGTGGTGCTGGTGGAAGGGAACGCCCTCACCGTTAACTGGGCCCGCGGTACCAGAGATGGGTCGGGGGAGGAGCACACCCGCGGCGAGGTATCGCTGTACCGGGAAGGGGAGGAAGACCCCATCGCAACGTCCACCTCAGTGAGGGGACAGGACTGCAACTGTATGCTGGGAGAGGTGGAGTGCCTCTTCTGGCACGACTGGGCCCGCCTCACCCTGGACGTATCCGGGGACCTCATCGAGGGGGGTGACTACATCGTGAGGTTCCACAACGACTCCTTCGTATCCGCCGATACCCCGGCGGAATCGAAGTCCAACCCCTTCAACAGCGCCGGCGGCGACGACTATACCTGGGTGCTGGTAGGCACAGAGTACGATGGGCAGATACTCACCTACCAGGACTACATAGTCACCTGTGTGGCCAAGGATACCAACGGCAAGACGCTGGCCACCATAACCACCTACCTGCGCCAGACGCCGGGCCCCTCCGTCTGGTGGCAGGAGCAGACGGTGCAGATACTGTCCTGGGTCATCGACTAGCGCCCCACATTAGCCCCACTGCAGCCGCGCGGCACGAGCGCCCCTCATTTGTGAATCCCACGTCGCCATGGTATAATCCCTCTTTGAAGAGCAGGGCGATATACGGTGTTCTGGGTCTGGGCACAATTCCTCATCTGCGTATCCTTCATACTGGTCTTTGGCTCCCGGCTCTCGCGCTACGGCGACGTCATCGGAGAGAAGACCGGCCTAAGCGGCATCTGGATCGGGCTTCTGCTCCTCGCGGTGGTGACTTCCCTCCCCGAGCTCATCACCGGGATAAGCGCGGTGACCATTGTGGGTGCCCCAGACCTGGCACTGGGCACTGCCTTTGGCTCGAACACGTTCAATCTCCTCATCATCGCCTTGGCGGACGTCCTGTACCGCAAGGCATCGCTGTTCAGCGTCGCCAGCAAGGCCAACAGGGCGCTGGGCCTGTGGGGCATCGTGCTCATCGCCGTGGCGGGCGCTGCCATCCCTTTGAGCACGGTCTGGTCTGGGGCCATAGGATGGGTGAGCGCCTTCAGCCTGCTGCTGGTGCTGCTCTACCTCTGGGGATCGAGGCGGATTGCCCGCTCTGAGGCCAAGTCCGCAAGCGATGAGCAGCAGGCGCTGCGCTACCAGGGCGTCTCCACGAGGCGGGCCTACCTGGGGTTCGCAGTGGCTGCACTGGTGGTCATCGGCGCCGGGACGTGGCTGGCAATCATCGGTGACCAGATCGCAACCATAACCGGCTGGGGGGAGACCTTCGTGGGCAGCCTCCTCCTGGCGGCGGCCACGTCGCTCCCAGAACTCGTGGTCTCCGTCGTCGCCCTGCGGCTGGGCGCCCTCGACATGGCCATCGCCAACGTGCTGGGGAGCAACATGTTCAACATGGGGATAGTCATCGCCGGCGACGACATCTTCTACCGCCCGGGCCCCATATTCGCCGCGGTATCGATGGAGCACCTCATCGCCGTCGCCATTGCCATCGTGATGACCCTCGTCGTGCTCGCCGGGTTCTCCTTTCGCTTCGGGCAGAGGTCATCGCTCAAAATCAGCTGGCACTCCCTGGCAATAATCGCGATATACATCGCAGGGGCATACCTCATGTTCACCATGAGGGCCCCGCTCTAGCGACGGTACCACCTATGGAGACAGAGAGGTGAGCCCCCTCATCATCGCCACGCTGGTCTTTGTGCTGGCATACGTCGCGATCGTCTTCAATGTCGTCCACAGGACCGTGGTGGCGCTCCTCGGGGCGACGCTTATCATCGCCCTTGGGGTCCTGGACCAGGGACAGGCCTTCAGCGCCATAGACTATAACGTCATCTTCCTCCTCGTCGGGATGATGGTCATCGCCAACATCACGGGCACGACCGGCGTGTTCCAGTGGCTCGCCATCAAGGCGGCCAGGGTCGCCCGCGGCGAGCCGATGCGCATCATGGTGCTCCTCTGCCTCATCACTGCCCTCGCCTCGGCCTTCCTCGACAATGTCACCACGGTGGTGCTCTTAGTCCCGGTGACCCTCTCCATCGCCGCCACGCTGGGGATGAACCCGGTGCCACTCCTCGTCGCCGAGGTCATCTCGTCCAACATCGGGGGCACCGCCACCCTCGTCGGGGACCCCCCGAACATAATGGTGGGCAGTGCCGCCGGGCTCTCTTTCACAGACTTCATCGTCAACCTGACACCCGTAGCCCTGGTAGCGCTGGGGGCATTCCTCGTCGTTGCCAGGTTCCTCTTCCGCAAAGACCTCGCCATCGACCCGGCGCTCAAAGACCGCCTGGACACCATCGACACCAGCGGCGTGATAACCGACAACGGCCTGCTGCGGAAGTGCCTCATCGTGCTTGCCATCGTGGTAGTGGGCTTCCTGGTGCACCACCTCCTCCACCTGGAGGTGGCCACCATAGCCCTGTTCGGCGCGGCGCTCCTCATGCTCATCTCCGGCACGGGCCCGCTCAAGGCGCTGCGCGACGTGGACTGGCCCACCCTCTTCTTCTTCATCGGCCTCTTCATCATCGTCGGCGGCATCGAGGAGGCCGGACTGGTGACCATCGTGGGCGAGAGGGCGCTGCAGCTCACCGGCGGCGATGTCGCCCTCACCTCGGTGGCCGTGCTATGGTTCAGCGGGCTGGCATCGGGCGTCGTGGACAACATACCCTACACCGCAGCCATGATACCTCTCATCGAGGAGTTGGGGGGCCACATGGCCGTAGACACGCTGTGGTGGGCACTGTCACTCGGTGCCTGCCTGGGGGGAAACCTCACCCTGATCGGGGCCTCGGCGAACGTATATGCGGCCGGTGTCTCCGAGCGCGCCGGGCACCCCATCACCTTCATCGGGTACCTCAAGTATGGCGCCATAGCTACCGTGCTCACCCTGGCCATCGCCACTGCCTTTATTTTACTCATAGTGTGAGCCTCGCTTGCCATAAGCTAGGATGGGGGGTAAAATAGAGCTAGGGCCCCTGTAGCTCAGTGGATAGAGCACCAGCCTCCGGAGCTGGGGGCGAGAGTTCGAGTCTCTCCAGGGGTACCACTGTGGGTATCAGGAGGAGCATGAGGCCAAGAGCCCTCTCTCTCTACGGCGTCATCTTCATCGGCCTGTGGGCGATCGTCACCGGCGCCCTGCTGCTCGCGAACAGCCTGGGGCACACCGCCATCGACGTCGGCCTCATTTCCGGCGTCATCCTCGGCACCGGCGTCGTGGCCGCCGGGCTCGCCATAGTGCGCCGGTACTGGGCCAGGGAGCCTGTCCCGGTGCCCCCTCCGAGGGCAGCGGCGAGGGGCGGGGCGATGAGGAGAGAGAGCTTCCTGGGAGATATCAGGATAGGACGCCGCGAGTGGCAGCTCGAGGACATGGAGGTGGACTCGTGGATAGGCGACGTGCGCCTGGACCTGACCAGGGCGCACGTAGACGGGGAGAAGACGGTTCGGGTGATGAACCGCATCGGCGATGTGAAGATATGGGTCCCCGAATCGCTCCCCATCGCGGCAGAGGTGAGCACCATGATAGGGAAGATATCGCTCCCCAACGAAAAGGCCGACGGCTTCTTCCGGGCGCTCTCCTTCACCTCGCCGGACTACGAGGGGTCACAGAGGAGGGTCGTCATAAAGGTTAAGAGTATCATCGGCGATGTCACCGTACGATACTCTGAGTAGAGGAGTTGCTGTTTTGAGCGATTGTATCGAGATCAGGTGGCACGGCCGGGGGGGGCAGGGAGCGGTGACGGCGAGCGAGCTCCTTGCCGAGACTGCACTGGAGGAGGACAAGCACTTCCAGGCCTTCCCGGAGTACGGGCCAGAGCGCATGGGGGCACCGGTGCGCGCCTACACCCGCATAAGCACCGGCCCCATCCGGCAGCACTGCCCCATCACAGACCCCGACGTGGTAGTGGTGCTGGACCCCACCCTGATCGGCGTCGTGGACGTCACCGACGGGCTCAAGGAGGACGGCATACTGGTGGTGAACACACACCTGTCCCCGGCCGATATGCGGGAGCGGCTGCACATGGACGGGAGGAGGGTGTTCACCGTGGATGCTTCCCGCATCGCCCGCGACACCATAGGGCGCAACACTCCCAACACCGCCATCCTGGGGGCACTCTTGAAGGCCACCGAGGTGGTGAACAGGGATGACGTTATCACCGGGATCAGGAACCGCCTGGGCCCCAGGGTGGGCGCCAAGACAGCAGAGGCGAACGTCGACGCCCTGAACCAGGCCTACCAAGAGGCCAAGGAGGGCTGACCACCATGACACTGAAGAGTTGGAAGGATATCCCCATAGGGGGCGTGATAGCAGACGCCGGAAACTCGGAGGAGTACGAGACAGGGGGCTGGCGCTCCCGTCGCCCGGTCATGGACATGGAGAAATGCACTCACTGCATGCTCTGCTGGGTCTACTGTCCCGATGGCTCCATCATGGCCAATGACGGGAAGATAGAGGGCATTGACCTTGCCCACTGCAAGGGATGTGGCATCTGCGCCCATGAGTGTCCCCGCGGTGCGATCACCATGGTCAACGAGGCCGACGTCAAGGAAGAGGTATAGACAATGACATCAGCGCTTGAGCGGGTGAAGGGCAAGGTGGCAGCCCTCGATGGCGACAGGGCAGTGGCCCACGCCATGCGCCAGATGAACCCCGACGTTGTGGCCGCCTACCCCATCACCCCACAGACAGAGATCGTCCAGACCTTCAGCGAGTTCGTGGCCAACGGCGAGGTAGACACCGAGTTCGTGCCCGTAGAGAGCGAGCACGCGGCGATGAGCGTGTGCATCGGCGCCTGTGCCGCCGGCGGCCGGGCGCAGACGGCAACGGCAGGGGCCGGGCTTGCCCTCATGTGGGAGGTGCTGTGGGTGGCCTCGGGCACCCGCCTCCCCATCGTCATGCACGTGGTCAACCGCTCCCTCTCCGCGCCGCTCAACATCCACTGCGACCACTCCGACGCCATGGGTGCCCGCGATGCCGGCTGGGTCCAGCTCTTCGGGGAGAGCGTGCAGGAGGCCTACGACAACGCCATCCAGACGGTGCGCATCGCCGAGCACCCCGATGTCATGCTCCCCACGCTGCATGCCCTCGATGGCTTCATACTGGGCCACGGCCTGGAGAGGCTGGAGCTGCTCCCCGACGAGGCGGTAAGGGCCTTCATAGGGGAGTACAAGCCCCTCTACGCCCTGCTGAACGTGGAGCAGCCCGTGACCTACGGCCCCATGGACCTCACGGACTACTTCTTCGAGCACAAGCGACAGCAGGCAGACGCCATCGAGAAGGCGCTCGACGTGGTGCCCATGGTCGGCGAGGAGTTCGGGAAGATGAGCGGACGCTCCTACGGGCTGATCGAGGGGTACAGGCTCGAAGACGCCGAGTTCGCCACGGTGGCCCTCGGCTCCTCGGTGGGCACGATAAGGCTGGCGGTGGACGCGCTGCGAGAGAAGGGGATAAAGGCCGGGGTGCTCAAGGTGCGCTGCTTCCGGCCGTTCCCCGCGGCGGCGGTGGCCGAGGCGCTGCGCGGCAAAAAGGCCATCGCGGTGCTCGACCGTGCCATCTCCTTCGGGGCCCAGGGCAACCAGCTCTTCCTGGAGGTGGTGAGTGCCCTCTTCACCCACGGGCTCGCGCCCAGGGTGGTGAACTACGTCTACGGCATGGGGGGCAGGGACACGCTGCCGCACCAGTTCCAGGCAGTGTACCAGGACCTCATAGACATCGACCGAGACGGTATCTCCGGGCCGCCGCTCAGGTACCTCGGTGTCCGCGACTGATAGAGGAGACCTATATGACGACGACAAGCTTGAAGGAGCTATGCACACAGTGTGATGCGCTTGCCCCCGGCCACAGGCTCTGTGCCGGATGTGCCGAGACCATAGTGGTGCGCCAGGTACTCCACGCCATAGAGGGGCCGGTGGTGGTGGCATCGCCCACCGGCTGTCTCGAGGTATCGACCACGCCCTTCCCCTACACGTCGTGGCGCGTGCCCTGGATCCACAGCGCCTTCGAGAACTCTGCCTCCACCATAGCCGGCGTCGAGACCATGTACCGCTCACTGGTGAAGCAGGGCAAGATGGAGGACCGGGGGATAAAGTTCGTCGTCTTCGCCGGCGACGGCGCCACCTACGATATCGGGCTCCAGTTCTTGAGCGGGGCCCTGGAGCGGGGGCACCGGTTCCTCTACGTCTGCCTAAACAACGAGGCCTACATGAACACCGGCATCCAGCGCTCCAGTGCTACCCCCATGGGGACGTGGACCACCACCTCGCCGGTAGGCTCTGTGATACCGGGAAAGCGGGAGAACCGCAAGGACATCACCGCCATAGTCGCCGCCCACGATATCCCCTACATCGCGCAGGCGGCACCGCACGCCTGGCGCGACCTCATGAACAAGGTGAAGCGGGCCACCGCTGCCGATGGCCCCTCCTTCATCAATGTGCTCATCCCCTGCCAGAGGGGGTGGCGGTACCCCGAAGACGAGACCATCTCCATCTCCCGCCTCGCCGCCGAGACGCTGGTCTGGCCTCTCTACGAGGTGGCAGAAGGCGAGTGGAAGCTCAGCTTCAAGCCCTCCCAGCCGAAGCCCGTCATCGAGTGGCTCCGCTCCCAGGGCAGGTTCAAGCACCTTCTGGCCCCAGAGAACGCACACCTGGTCGATGCCTTCCAGGCACAGGTCGACCGTCAGTGGGCCAAGTTGCTTGAGAGGTGCAAGCTCTCCTAGCGGAGGGCCCCCCTGCCGACGGCGCTCTCTCTCCAGGACGCGGGGTGTGGCGCAGTGGTTAGCGCGCATGGTTTGGGACCATGAGGCCGGCGGTTCAAATCCGCCCACCCCGACCAGCACACGGCGAGCGAGGCCCTGTCGTCGCCCCAGGCCCAGGCACGGCCACTCTCCTGGCATCACCTCGGCCTTGCGCGCCACCTCCTCACCGAGATGTAGACCAGCGCCGCGATGAGCACCTGCCCGCCCACGACCGACGCCAGCAGCGATAGGCCGGGCAGAGAGGCGCCCGGCTGCGGCCCCGTGGGCACCGAGGGTGGAGGTGTAGCGCCCGGTGTCTGTACCGGTGCGGTGGTGACCGTGGGGGCAGGCGTCTGTGCCGGTGCGGTGGTGCCCGGTGTCGTCGCGGGCGTTGGCGTGGGGGCAGGGGGCGGGGTGGCGGTGGCGCCCGGAGGTGGGCCCTCGGCCCAGTAGCTCACCGAGCCCATGTGCTCGGTCTGCGGCAGGTGCGCGGTGACATCCACCCACAGCCCAAATACCTTGACCTCTGCCGAGACGAGCTCGCCCCTGACCTGGTACTCTCCCGGCTCGCTCTGCCCCGGGAACTGGAGAGGCACCACTTGCTCTATCTCGGTGGACTCACCCTCCTCGTCGGGGAAGGGCTCGATAGTGACGGTGTACCCCGCATTCAGCGTCACCAGAGCGCCGCTCGCTGCGTGCTGGGCCACAACACGGCCGTCGATGCGGGCCTCTTTGACCGGTGCCGGCAGGTCCTGGGAGCAGGTGGCGCTCCCGTGCACCGTGGCGTGGAAGGTCTCGTCTCCGTAGACCTCCGTCTTGTCGAAGGCGACGGGGTCGTAGCTTATCTGGAAGTGGTCCTCCAGGCCCTGGGCCGTCGCCGGCCGCGCGCCGGCGACGAGTAACGATGCCGACACCAGCAGGGCCAGCCACCCACACACTATTGCCACGCGCTTCGCCGCCATCGCATGCCACCCCAGCTAAAAGCACCACCCCGGAACGCACGCTATCCTAGCACGGGGGGGGTCAGCGTGCCAACGGGCCATCCGTACCCTTTTCGGCGGTCATCCGGGCACGATAGGGGGAAAGGCCCTCCAGGCGAGGGGCAGCGGGGTCAACGCAGCGGTGGTTTGAAGAGTAGTCCGGGGGTATGGGTACCGGTGGCGTTATATCACACCGTGGGGAGCTCCTCTGCGTCCTGCTCCGAGGCCCGTGCGGTCTCCACCTTGTGCAGCATCCTCCTGCCGGCGCCACGACGGGTGATACGCTTTATACGCACATCGTAGAGGTCTGGCGAGGTGGTCACATGACGCTGGACCGCCCTCCCCGCGGGCTGCGCCGCCACCGTGGCCCACGTCGCCGCCGCTATGGCTGTGGGGAGCCTGCCCAGCCTCCTCCTGCCGCCCAGGACGATGTAGCTCGCTATCCCAGCGAGGATGCCGGCCACCACCAGGTTGGTGCCACACAGAGGCGAGATGGCCAGTTCGCTCTCACCGCGCTGCAGGCGGGCCAGGGCCTCTTCGGCGGACTCTCGCACCACGTCACTGGGGATATCGCCATAGATATAGAAGCCATCGATGGTGGTCTGGCCCACCAACCTCACAGTGAGGCCCAGTCTCTTTATCATAACGTTGATAGTGGCGTGCTCCAGCGCGTGATTTTGGCGAATGGCCGCTATCAGATTGTCACTCATGCTGGCCTCCTCTGACCTCATTATATCACATCTACCAGGCGCAGAAGGCTCGGTTACCCCCTCCTGATCGCCCGTATGCGCCGGTAGAGGAAGAAGGCGACGAGGAGCACCGCCGCCACGATGATGGGTATATCGAAGGGGCGCATCCAGGCGCGGATCTGCTCCCAGTTGTCGCCCAGCAGGTAGCCTCCGTAGGCCAGGCCCAGGCACCAGATGAAGGAGCCGACAAACGTGTATACCAGGAACTTGATGAAGTGCATCCGCGCTATACCGGCGGGGAGGCTGATGAAGGTGCGCACCACCGGGAGCAGGCGCGAGGTGAAGATGGCCCAGTCGCCGTGGCGGGCAAACCAGCGGTCGGCCACCTCCAGGTCGTGGTGCGACACCAGGACATACCTGCCGTACCTCTCGGCGAGGGGACGGCCACCCCAGGCCCCCACCCAGTAGGCGATCACGGAGCCAATGGTGCACCCCAGGGCCCCGTAGAGCCCGGCAACCAGGTTGTGCAGCGCACCGAGGCCCTGCGCCTTAACCAGCATCCAGCCGCTCAAGGGCATGATGACCTCGCTGGGTATGGGGATACAGGCGCTCTCCAGCGCCATCAGGATCACCACGCCGGGCCACCCCATGAAGATATAGACCTCCTGGATGAAGTTCAGTATCTGCTCTTCCACGCTACTCCACCTCTACGGTCGCTGCCCACTATCCCGGCCCCTTCTCTCGCTGAAGATGCGGTATATCTCGCAGAGTGTAGCAAATCCCCCGCACACCGTCAAGGTGAGCATGGCCCATCTTTCACGCGGAGATGTCTCCATCACCAGCAGGACACACCGGGCAAGCCAAGCTGGAAATGAGATAAAATTCTATATTCAAGGGCAAAATCGCTTGACTTTTGCCAATTGTTATGGTAAATTCGCCCAATAGCATTGTTCATTCATCGCTCCGGGAAGGAATACCTATGGAGTCCCATAAGCCAGAGGATGAAAGGCCGGAAGGGCCCCAGGGGCCTGCCCAGCCCGAAGAGGAAGGCTTGGCCCAGCCCCAGCAGCAGAAGGAGCGCCAGCTGAGGTGGTTCCGGCGGAGGAAGAGCGAGCCCCCCGAGCCCAAGCCCTCGAAGCCTCCACCCCCCACACCGAAGTCCACCAGGCCCAGGCCTGCCGAGCAGGGGCCCACGAGACGTCGCCCCGCCCAGCAGGCGCCACCCGGTCGCAGACCTGCCCAGCAGGCGCCGCCCGGCCG
>JAXHUE010000013.1:38947-45581 GCA_034189655.1 Chloroflexota bacterium
GCCCGAGCTGGTAGTGACCGAGCCGCCGCAGCGACGGCCACTCGTCATCAACATCAACCTCCTCCCCATGGAGTACCAGCCGCGCAAGATACCCACCATCAACATAGTGCTGGTGGCCATCGTCGCCGTGGGCATAGGCATGGTAGCCCTCCTCTTCTTCCTGAGGCTCAACACCATGGCCGGGATGGGCGTGCTCCAGACCGAGCTGCTCCAGCTCCAGCTCGAGGAGGCCATGTGGAGCGCCAAGGCACCCCAGGCCATACAGCTCACCCAGCAGATAGACGCGGTGAACGAAGAGGTGGAGGCCATAAACAACGACTACGAGACCTACGTGAGTAGCCTCATACCCTGGTCCGGCACCGTAGACGACCTCGACGAGGCTGTGCCCGGCAAGAGGATCACCCTCCTTGAGCTCGAGGAGGACATCGACGACGGCCAGTCCGAGCTCACCATCGCCGGGACCGCCACCAAGCGCGCCTACATCTACGACTATGCACAGTCCCTGGAGGATACGGGCAGGTTCCAGATACCGGTCACCATCAAGTCCATGGAAGACACCGGCTCCGAGATCGAGTTCGAGATCGTGGCCATAGTGAGCCCTGGAGGTGAGCAGTGAGAGGCCTCACCCGCAACCAGCTCATCCTGATCGTGGCCGCGGCCGTCCTGGTCATAGGCAACATTCTGCTCCTGGTCTTCAACATCCAGGCCCAGGGCTACCGGGCGGCGCTCGACCTCACTATCCAGGAGGTAGAAGAGAGCATCGCCTGGATGACGCTGCACTACGACATCGATCAGCTTGAGAACCAGCTCGCAGCGGCGCAGCAGGACAGGGCCGAAGCCCCCGTACCTTTGAGCGACGACATCGATAACCCAGAGGTGTACGATTTCATCTTCGGGGCAGCAGCGGGGGCCAAAGTCCACAACGACTACGACTACGAGTACAAAGGCATAGACCAGGTAGTCATCAACGGGCACGAGTACCAGGTGTTTGCCTGGGAGATAACCGTCACGGCAAAGCTCTCCCGGATAATCGAGTTCATCGGCCTCCTGGAAGAGGGGGGACAGTACGATACCCTGCGCATTACCAACATCGACTTCGAGCTCCAAGAGGGCGACATCTGGGAAGCGGTGTTCGACATCGAGATCGTCGTGCAGTAGGAGGGCCCTTGAAGCGCATCATTTCCTTGAGCATTGAGGGCAACACACTGAGGACCTTAAGCTTCGACAGGGGATACATCGAGAGATGGGACAGCATACCCTTCAATCCCCAGTTCCTGCGCGTGGGCCACATCGCCGAGCCCCAGAAGCTCAGCGAGGTACTGCATACAGTGCTGGCAGACTGGGACCTGTCCAAGAGCATCGTGGTCTGTGCCTTCCCCGGGCTGCGCACGATGTCCCGCATCATAAGCGTCCCCAAAGTGGCCAAGAAGGAGATGGACACCGTTATCTCGCGCGAGGCGAGGCGGGTCATGGCCATCTCCACGGAGGATAACTACTTCCACTGGCAACTCCTGCCCGCCCAGGGCGAGAGACAGCAGGCCTTCGCCCTCGCCGTGCCCAAGGAGCCCCTCCACGCCATGCTGCAGGCGCTCCAGGGAGCGGGGATCATGCCCTACGCCATCGAGCTCAAGCCCATCGCGCTGGCGAGGGCAGTGAACCAGAAGGATGCCATCATCGCCAACGGCGAGAACAACAGCGTGGAGCTGGTCATCGTCATCAACGATGTCCCCACCCTGATGCGCAGCGTGTTCCTGGGAGAGGGAGTGGTCTCCGAGGACTACGCCATCGGCCGCATAAGCGACGAGCTGGTACGCACCATAAACTTCTACAACGAGAGCAACCCAGATAACCCCCTCGATGCCGGGGTGCCGGTCTTCCTCACCGGGGCCGCGGCCTCTGGCATGACCTTTGCCATGAACGTGGCCGCCCTCACCGGGCGCCCCGTTCAGCCGCCGGAGTCGCCCGTCCCGTACCCCCGGGACTTCCCCATCGCCGACTTCATGGTGAACCTGGGGCTCATTCTCAGATACGTATGACTATCACCCTTCAGGTCGTGCTCTTTGCCCTTCTCGGTCTGGCGGTGGGCAGCTTCTTGAACGTGTGCATCGACCGCCTGCCCGCGGGCCGCTCCATCGTCAGGGGGCCCTCCCACTGCGAGGCATGCAACCAGAGGCTCTGGGTCCGCGATTTGGTGCCCCTGGCAAGCTACCTGTGGCTGCGCGGCCGCTGCCGCCACTGCGGCGCGGCCATCCCCTTGAGGGTGCCCCTCGTCGAGCTGGCGACCGCCCTCGTCTTCGCCCTCCTGGTGTGGTACTTCGGTGGGGCAAACCCCCAGCTCGCCATGGCGCTGGTATATGCCTGCATCCTCATCGTCATCTTCGTCATCGACTTGGAGCACGGGCTGATCTTAAACGTCGTCATCTACCCGGCGATAGCCATCGCCATCGTGTTCTCCTTCTTCTGGGCCGGGCTCGATGGGTTCTGGCCGACCTTGAGGATAGCCAACGCCCTGCTCGGAGGGGCTGCCGGCTTCGTCTTCATGCTCATACCGTACGTGGCCTCTCGCGGGGGCATGGGCGCCGGCGACGTATGGCTCGCCGGCTTCATGGGCCTGGTCACCGGCTTCCCCCTGGTCTTCATCGCCCTCCTCCTGGGCATCGTGAGCGGGGGGCTCACCGCGGCAGCCCTGCTGATAACGAGGGTAAAAAAAAGAAGGGACGCCATACCCTTTGGCCCCTTCCTCGCTGCGGCCACGCTGGTCACTATCCTCTGGGGTCAGCACATCCTCGACTGGTACCTGGGCCTCATATGATACCCCCAGGCGAGACCCCCTCCCATCACCTCTCCTGCCTTCCCTCCGCTATCCTCTGGCGCACGGCGTAGAGCGCAGCCTGTGTTCGATCGGCCACGTGGAGCTTGTGCAGGATATTGCTCACGTGCGCCTTGACGGTCTTCTCGCTCACCCCTAGTGTCGCGGCGATCTCCCGGTTGCTCTGCCCCCGGGCAAGCAGGCGCAGCACCTCGGTCTCGCGAGTGGTCAGGTCTTCCTCCGGCTCGTAGCTCTCCTCGTCCCTGGAGAGCTGCTCCATCAGCTTCTTGGCGATATCGGGGTGCAGCGAGGGCTCGCCGCGGTACACCGCCCTGATGGAGTCTGCCAGGTCGGCTGGCCTTATCTCCTTCATCAGGTAGCCGTGGGCCCCGGCCTTGATGGCAGGGAAGACCTTGTCGTCCTCGGCAAAGCTGGTGAGCACCAGGACACGGGTGCTGGGGCTTAAGGCGCTTATCTTGCGAATGGCGGCGATGCCGTCCATACCGGGCATGACCAGGTCGATGAGGACCACGTCGGGCACGAGCTCGCCCACCTTCTCCAGGGCCTCGGCGCCGTCCACGGCCTCGCCCACGACCTCGATCCCGTCCTGTAGTTGCAGGAAGCTACGCAGGCCTTCCCTCACTATCTGGTGGTCATCGACTATCAGGACCCTGATCGCGTCCATACCTGCCCTCCAGAGGTACCTCTACGACGATCCTGGTGCCTCTCCCCGGCTGGGACTCGATATCCATCCGCCCGGAGAGGCCCTGTACCCGCTCCCGCATGATGGTGAGCCCCAGGCCCCTGGCCATAGCCTGGGGAGACGCCGGGTCGAACCCGACACCGTCATCCTCCACCGTGAGGCGTACCGTGCCCTGGCCGTAGCCCAGCTCCATGGTGGCCGACCTGGCCCGTGAGTGCTTGGCTATGTTGTTCATGGCCTCCTGGGCAACGCGAAACAGCTCGCGCTCCAGAGGGGCATCCAGCGGCTGCCCACCATCGGCGAGGAAGGTGACATCGATACCCTCCGCGCCCCCGAAGGACGACACGTACTCCTTGAGGGCCACGCAGAGGCCCCCCTCCAGCGGGCCGAGTCGCAGCTCGGTCAAGAGGGTGCGCATCTTCTCCTGTGCCCTGTTGGCTACCTGGCGCACCGACTGGATGTGGCCCATGGCCTGCCTGGGGTCGCTCTCGACGAGCACGCCCGCCGTCTCCGCGTTCAAGACCAGGCTGAACAGGAGCTGCGATACCGAGTCGTGGAGCTCGCGGGCGATGCGGTTCCTCTCCTCCATGAAGGCCAGCTCCCGGTTGTGGCGCAGGATCTCCTCTTCCGCCCTCTTCCTCTCGGTGGTGTCCCTCAATATGAAGGTCATGCCGCTCACGCCGCCGCCGTCGCAGTGGGCGCTTGCGCTTATCTCCAGGTTGATGCGGCCTCCGCCCCTGGTGACGAACACCGCCTCGATGCCCGACGCCGAGCCCTCAGCTATCACCCCCGCCATGGCCTCGCGCGCTGAGTCCCGGGACGGGGCGCTCACCAGGTCGTCTAGGAGGTTCATCCCCACCATCTCCTCGCGGGTAAAGCCCAGGAGCTCGGAGCCCTTTCTGTTGATATCCTCGATGTGGGCATCGGGGTCTATGCTGACGATGATATCGTTGGCGCCCTCGAACAGGCCGCGGTACCTGGCCTCCGACTGGCGCAGCTCATCAGTCCTCTCGGCGACCTTGCGCTCAAGCTGCTGGGAGTACTCCCACAGCCTGCGCTCGTACTCGATGGCCTCGCGGTGCCGGTCCTCCAGGTCGTCGACCATGATGTTGATGCCGGCCTCGATGAGTGCCAGCTCGTCCTCGCCCGAGGAGACCGCTATCCTGCGGGAGAAATCGCCCATGGCCACGTTCTCCAGGACCTCGAACACGTCTTTGAGCCAGCGCTCGGTAATGCGCAGCCACCTCACCCGCGAGACCGCCCGCCACAGCGCGCCCAGGTATATGCGTCGCCTGGCGATGCCCTCGCCGCCTGGCTGCTCCTTGAGCCACCTGAGGGCCTCCCTCCTGGTATCGAAGACCGCCATGCTGTGGCCGCCCTTGATGAAAAAGGCGAGCGCCCTCATCGGCGCCGATGGGGCCACGATGGCCACCCTGGTCTCCGCGGCCATGCGCAGTGAGGCAGCGGCCACCTGCCTGGCCTCGACGGTGAACCTGCCGGCAGCGGCGGTATCGAAGAGCACTCCGACGATGTCAGAGGAGGAGCTCATCTGACCCTGCATCTCCTCCGCCATCTCCATCGCCGTGCTCTGGTCCTGGTCGCCGACGCAGGTGATGCGGAGTATGCCATCTTCTCCCAGGTACACCAGGTTCTTGCCCATCCCCCACCTCACGTGCCCGATGATGCCTCATTATACGACCGGCCCCCTTTTCATGCAACATAAAGTCCGCCCTCCCTGGTGGACAGGGCAGGTAGGTGACAGCACCTGCCGTGTGTGAGTGTCTCCACCAGTCTTTGCCTCCCTGGGGGATCAGAGCCGCAGGCGTCCTTCGCCAATCGAGCATAACAGAGCATACAATGAGAAAAAGCAATTTACATAAGGCATTGACATAATGTGTTTTTTGGTGTATATTCCTAGATGCGGCACGGGATACTACAGCTACAGGCCTAGGACTAATTACTTATTGACACTGCTAATAATGTCTGTTATGGTACTCTTAAAGATAATATAAGATAATATTATCTAAAAGGAAAGGGGGTGACGACAGATGAGACGGATTAAGAAGGTGGCCGGAAGGCGTATGGGGGGCAAGAAGCGGGGCTTCACCCTCATCGAGCTGCTCATCGTGATCGCCATCCTGGCGGTGCTGTCCGCAGTGGTGGCGCTGAGCCTCACCGGCTTCATCGGCAGGGGCGAGACCCAGGCGTGCGAGGCCGATGAGTCTGCCATCCAGACCGCGGTCTACTCGTTCTACTACGAGAGTGACGGCGATTGGCCCACCTCCGATACCAGCGTTCCAGGCGACATTGTCTGGACCGCCAGTGACGGGAGCGGTGGCACTTTCAACGTGAACTACCTGAGCGAGACGCCGTCATCCGACACCACGTGTGACTGGCAGCTCCTCGCCGGTGGGCAGGTATGCACAAACGCCGGCCCTACCGCCTGCGGCTGCGGCACTGCGTGCTCAGGTGGCGCTACGCCTTCGCCAACGCCAACCGAAACACCATAACCGCTTTGTATGTAACGAGGGCCTGATATCGAGAACCGTGTGCCTCCTGAATTTAGGGCAGCGCCTGCAAGAGGTGCTGCCCTTTTTAAAAACAGGTGCGCATCGGAGCCCTGTCCAGCGACCAGGCTCAACCAGCAATCACTCTTCCTTACGCGAGAGGGGCCTCTAGATAATGATACGGCACATAGACGGGGCCTCCTGGAGCGGCAGGTCGTTCCAGGGGTTCACGCTGATGGAGCTTATAGTGGTTGTCGGCCTCATGGCAGTACTGTCGGCCGTGGTGGCGCTGAGCCTCACCGGCTTCATCGGCAGGGGCGAGACCCAGGCGTGCCAGGCCGACGAGTCCTTTGTCCAGGCGGCGGCCTACTCGTTCTACCACCAGAGCGGCGGCAGCTGGCCCACCGCCAGCGGGGATGTGCCAGGGGACATCGTCTGGGGCTCCAGTGACGGCAGTGGTGGCACCTTCAACGTGAACTACCTTGGCGAGACGCCGGCATCCGACATCGACTGCGACTGGCAGCTCCTCGCCGGCGGGCAGGTATGCACAAACGCCGGCCCCGCCGCCTGCGGCTGCGGCACTGCGTGCTCAAGTGCCACACCAACGCCAACCCC
>JAXHUE010000014.1:0-4976 GCA_034189655.1 Chloroflexota bacterium
ACCTCTCCAATTACGGTATCTGAAGGCAAACGCTTCAACAGGTCGAACAAGACTTTGTACCCTCCTCCTTGAAATGCCGAGGGCGTATCATGTGCGTACATTCCCAGCAACGATGTATTCGCACCAAAGAACCCGGACATCAAGTCCCTGCATCTTGCAGACCTTCTCAGAAACAGCGATGCTCTACCCAGTTGTGTTGCCACTATGGAGATAGCGTGCCGAATCAGGCCCCAGTTCTCCACGGCTGTTCTTGTCCCAACGACCAGGCTATCGCCGCTTTTAAGCAGGTTTACAACCTCTCCTATCTTTTCTGGTGGATGCTGCAAATCGGCATCCATTACCACAATATATTCCGTCTCTACCATACTCAGGGCATCTATTACGCTCGAGGTGAGACCGGGCGATCGCCCGGACCTGTCGAGGAGCTTTATTCTTGGGTTCGACAATTGCCTTTGCAAGACGATTTCCTGGGTCCCATCTTTCGAGCCATCGTCGGTGACTATGACGTTGATTTCTGGGTATGATTCCTCGATAGCAGCCATCAGTTTATGGATATTCTCGCCCTCATCCAGAGTGGGGACAATGAGAGTCACGTCATGAAAATCCTCATTAAAGGGGGCTTTCAATGCCGTTAAAAATAGCGTGAACCTATTCATATCGAACTGCTCTATAGAGCCAAAGCCCTTTGCACGTACCGTGTTCCGAATCAAGTAGGGTGAGAAGTGATTTACATGTCCACAGTTATTCTTGTAGTAGGCATCTCCAAAGATGTACCCCTGGAGAATGCACTGAATAAAGAATAGAGGTTTCCATAGGCTCGTCACCGTGTCGTGTGGCACGCTCAATATGAGAATTCCATTTGGTTTCAATACTCGGTGGATCTCTTCTATTACGCTCTCATAGTCTGTTATGTGCTCCAGGACCTCGGATATGACGATAATATCTGCGTAGTTATCGCTAAAATCCATGGCCTCGACTGGTGATAATCGATATTCTATGAGGCGCCCAGATTCCCTGGCAAACTCCAGCATACTCTCGTTGACATCCACTCCTATCACTGGAAGTCGGCCAGTATTCCACACACAACTCCCGCACCCCAGGTCGACGATGATATCTCCTTGGGAATAGTGTCTGTCGACCAGCGATCTGATTATTGCGTATCTATTAGTATGAAACCAGGCGCGAAGGGGATTTATCGATTTTGTCTGTTTGTCGTAAAAATCCTCGTCTCGCGATTCGTAGCTCACTTCGCTCATTGGCTTTCCTTTGCTTCAGAGAATACGAAGTATGAATTTATCACAAAGTTGAGGACTGTTATGATACACACGGCCACAATCGCGGAGTATAGATACCAGAGCCCAAATATTTCGGTGAAGACAAATGTGAGCGACGTGGTGAGTCCTATTATGAGCACACTCACGACGACGAACTTCAGAAACCGGGTTATCACGTAGCTATATACTTTGAACGTTATGGATCGGTGGTACAGGAAATTGAATATGATGTTGACCGTGCACCCCGTGACAACAGAGATAATATAGTACACATTGAGGTATTCTGTCATGCCATATGTTATCATCCAATTTATCACTGCGCCACAGAGCCCACCGGCACCGAAAACCACGAATTTTTTCACTGCTGACAAGTAGAGTGGTCTGGTCTTATCCGATATCACAGTCCCTCCAGCGATGTGGACGCTCTCAAGGAGAGCACGGCGTTTCATGTGCCAGACAGGTCGTTTTGTCGGTAGCCATTGTACTCTTCCCTCCACGCTTCCACAACAGTGTGAGTCCCTTTCCCATCCTGGGAGCCCTCCCCATTCGGGGGCCCTTCCTTGGGCCTGCCGGTGAAGCTATCACCATGGCCCTTCACGGTGCCGGGCCATGACCCCTTCCAGCTATCCGGGAGACTCCACCGACGTATGCTGTCAACTTCGAAGTACATGTGGTACAATCACTGCGGGCAGGCCGCTGGATATACTCTCTCTTGGAAGTCTCTGTGGACTTGTCATTGTTATCTGGTTCCGGGTTCTCCATACTATCCCCATCGGCAGCGTGGAACACGACAAGGGGCTGGGTTGAGCGAAACCCCCTCAAGTTCCTGATACTGCTAGGGGTGCTTACTGAAGTCCTCTACCTTGTCTTCTTCACCCTCCCTTACCTGTTGCCCGACCCTCAGCACTATGGCTGGCTGGCAGACGTGGTGAAGCTCAGTGAAAACAAAGTCGGCGCCAGCATAGCCTTTGTGATGAGTATAGTCGCCCTGTTCGCTCTCTACTACTGGGGGTGGCGCGTCTGCCGCAGGCTGCCCGGCAACAGGGCGACGCTCACCATCTTCATCTTCGCCGGCCTCTTCAGCATCACACTGGTCTTCATGTACCCGATAACGGCCATCGACATGTTCAACTACTTCTTCTCTGCCAGGATCTTCACTCACTACCACCAGAACCCGCTGGTCGTAGCCCCGTACCAGGTCCCCGATCCTCTCGGATGGACTGCCCTCTGTTTCTGGTGGGTGCCATCGCCGTACGGGCCGTTGTGGATCTTGCTGAGTTCAGTACCGAGCCTGCTGGGGGGCGATAATCTTCTGCTCAGTCTCATCCTGCACAAGGTGGAGATGGCCGTCTTCTTCCTCCTGTGCGCCCTCCTGATATACATGATCCTCTCCAGGGTGAGGCCTCAGCACCGGAATGGCGGGCTGTTTCTGTTTGCCTGGAGTCCCCTGCTGCTCTATGAGGCAGTGGGTAACGGGCACAACGACATTGCGATGATGTTCTTTGTCATTCTGGGTGTATATGCCTTCGTTCGCGGCAAGCCAGGCATCGGGTTTGCTGCCATTGTGGGTTCTGTATTTATCAAGTATACCTCTGCCTTGATAGTCCCGTTTTTCCTTTTGTTGTGGCTGCGTCGCACCACTGGCGTAAGACAAAAGGCCTTCGTCCTCTACGTAGCGGCACTCATTGCGGCGAGCATAGCCCTGGTGCTCTATGCCCCTTTCTGGAGCCCGGTAGAGATAGCCAACTCGGTGTTCAGCCAGGCTGACCGCTGGGTCGGCTCAGTTCCCGCTATCACCAAGATGGCACTGGAGCAGGAGTTGGGCCTCGGATACTCGGCAACCCTGGTGCAGTGGCTTATCGTGGCATGCTTTGGCACATTCTATGTAAGGCAGCTCGTGAAAACGGGAAAGACGCTAGAGGACACGTTGACCACTAGCTTCGAGACCCTCTTCTATTTTCTCCTCCTGGCGAGCATGGTGTTCTATCCCTGGTACCTGATATGGCCTTTCGCGCTGGTGCCGCTGGTGGTGAAGAGAGGTGCCGCGCAGAGGATGATCACCTTCTCCCTCACGGCGCTCCTGGGGTACTTCATATGGTACTTTCTCTGGTACTGGATCGTGCAGGGGGACTGGTGGGGCTGGGCTGCGATGTCGCTCGACGACTTCCCATCATTCTACCTTCGGATAGGCCTGATAGCCGTGCCGTTCACCATGGTGCCACCACTACTGTATTCGATCTGGGTGTGGTGGGCCCAGAGGCGGGCCACTCGCGCGCAGCTACCATAGGGTCGCTGCCTCCCTGTGTGACCCACCGGCGATAGTGTCCCCGATGGCCCCTCTCCTCGAAATCGGTGGTCATGCGAGCCGGGCGCTGGACGGGGTGCTGGTAGGGCCGAGAACCGTGTCCAGTCTCTCGAACCTATCGCGCTTGGGGGCACCAGGCCGGTGGGCGATGCCGGCGCCGGGCTACCTCACGATGCGGCTTATCTCCCGGAAGACGTCCCCCTCCGCCACCCGCAAGAGCTCGAAGAGCGCGGTCTCCACGCTGGTGATGCCGGCCCCCACCGCCCTGGCCCTCTCTAGCCCGATCTCCCTGTTCTGCGCCGTCCGCGAGGAGACGCCGTCGGCGACTACCTGGACCTCGTATCCCGCGGCCACCAGGTCGGCGGCCGTCTGGTAGACGCAGACGTGGGACTCGATGCCGGCCAGCAGGAGCTGCCGGCGCGCCATGGCGGTGAGCCTCTGCATGAAGGGCCCCTCGCCCAGGCAACTGAAGCTGAGCTTGGCGATGGGCTGGCAGTCCGGCAGGAGCTGGGCCACCTCGGGTATGGTGCGCCCCAGGCCGCCGGGGTTCTGCTCGGTCATGATGAGCGGTAGGCCCAGTGCCTGCACCCCCGCTATCAGCCGCTGCAGCTCCGCGATGAGTCTCTCCCTCTCGTGCATCACCCGCATCAGGCGTTCCTGGACATCGATGATGACGACGGCGGTGCTCTCCACGGCGAGCATGGTGCCTCCTCCTTCCTTCGCTATCCCCCCCTCTCCATGCCCGGCCCCGCCCAGGGCGCTCAGCGGTAGATCTCGGCGACGACGGGCAGGTGGTCGGACGCGGTGCTCAGGGGCACGTGGGCGTCGCCCGTTGAGAGGTCGGGGCTTGTCCATATGTAGTCGATGCGTCGCTCAGGGTCGAACGAGGGATAGGTGTACGCCGCAGCCCCCACCCCGGCCATGGCGTCCACCAGGCCGGCCCCCTGGAGCATGGCCATCTCCGGTGCGTCGGGCTCTGCGTTCAGGTCCCCCAGGAGCACGGTGAGCTCGGCATCGCCCAGGAAGTCGAGGATGACACCGGCCTGGAGCTGGCGGATGTCCGAGTCCTCCTCCAGGTGGTGGAAGTGGGTGGCGACGACCTGGAGGCGCTCCCCGCCGCCGATATCTACGGTGGCCACGGTGAAGCCGCGCAGGAGGAACAGGGTGCGCGGCGGCAGGTCATAGGTGCTGTGCTCCACGATGGGGTAGCGGCTCAAGATGGCGTTTCCCCAGAAGGGGTCTGCCGTGGGCCCGGAGATATAGGGCATGTCGAGGCGCTGCGAGAGCCAGGTGAGCATGTCCACCCTGCCGTTTATGACCCAGCCCCGCGACACCTCCTGTAGCGCCACGATGTCAGGGGCGCTGTCCTCGATGACCTGGGCGATGGCCTCCATGTC
>JAXHUE010000014.1:5076-10248 GCA_034189655.1 Chloroflexota bacterium
GCCCTCCGGGGGCCGGCACCGATGCCCAGGAGCACCAGCACCATCGAGAGCGACAGCAGCACCTGTCCCAGCATGGCGAGGACGACGGTGGCTGCTGCCCCCTGCGGGTACGGTATGGCGAGCACGACGACCAGGCCCAGGCCGCATGCCAGGGCCAACGGCCACCGCGTGCGCCACCTCCGCCCCAGCACCCACACCGCGGCGGCCAGCCCGATGAGCTGGGACAGCAGCGTCCAGCCGAAGGCCCAGGGCAGCGCCCAGCCAGAGAGCGCCGCCAGGCGCGCTATGTTCTGGAATACCACGAGCTGGAGGAACAGGAAGGGTCCGATGGCTACCCACGTGAGCGACCTGGCCCACGGGACGCCGCTGGCCGCGCCGTGTGCCGCTGCCTCGCCCTGGGCACCCTCCGCCGGCTGGAAGCCTGCGAGCAGCACCCACTGGGCCAGCACCAGGAAGAGGGTCACCAGGAGGGGGGCAAGGCCTGACTGCCAGGCCATGTCATAGGTGGAGAAGGCGCCGTGGATGGCGGTGTCCAGCGCCAGGCCCGCAAGCAGCCCCAGGGCCATGTAGCCTATGGGGACGCTGCCGCCCTGCCAGGCACCCCTCAAGAAGAGCGGCAGGAAGACGATGAACAGTGCCGTCCCCGCCATGGCGAGCCCGAAGTCGACCAGGGGCGCGCCGGCCCAGAGCTGCATGACTAGCCTCAAGAGGCCCAGCCCGCCCGCGGTGACCACCAGCGCCAGGCGGTCGCCCAGCGCGCGGCGCAGCGGGCCGGCTAGGAAAGCGGAGAGAAACACCAGGAGCGTAAGCCCGCCCGCGGGGAGGGCGCCCAGGCCCAGGCGGTCGCCCAGCAGCCAGACCACCCCGGGCACCATCACCCGGAGCACCTCCATCCCGAAGACCACCGTGAGCACAAGGAGGCCCACGCCGGCGAGCGAGGGCCGCTCGGCAAGCCACCCCACCACGGGGATTCTCGCCCTGGGTGCAGATCCAGCGTTTTCCACCATCGCTGCTCCTTTTCTGTGGGTATCTCCATGACATCATAGTGAATATGCCGGGCCAGGTCAACGTGCACCCGGATGCCCCCTCGGCATGTCCGCCGCGGCCGCTATCCCTAGTGGGGCCTTGCCACGTCGCATGGGCCTGGCGTAGAATGTGGTGACGGCGGCGAGGGGCAGCGCCCGTTGCCTCAGGGGCCGTCGTGCCGCCACCGATGGCGTAGTGCGAGAAACTCTTTAGAGGAAGGTGCCATGATACCGAAGTCGTTCACCAAGGCCATGACCTGGATAAGGGGTAACCGCCTCTGGCCCGTTGCGGCGCTCCTCTGCTGCGCCCTGGTGGCCGGGGCGTGCTGTGGGGGGGCTGAGACCCGCAGCGACACCTTCCAGGTCGGCGAGTCACCGGCGCTCATAGTGGTGTCGGAGCACGGCAACATCAGGCTCGCAGTGGGAGACTATGGCACCATACAGGTGCAGGCGACGCTGCGCAACCCCACCCGGGTGCAGTACCAGGCACAGCAGGAGGGAGATACCGTGAGGGTCACCGCCCAGGTCACCGGGGGGTTCGCCATGAGCGCCGGCTGTGACCTGGTGATAACGGTGCCCGCCGCGACCGACGTTGAGCTTACGACAGAGAACGGCAGCATAGAGGTGAGCGGGCTTGCGGCAACCGCTGACCTAGCTACCTCCAACGGGAAGATAGTGCTGCGCGAGGTGAGCGGCACACTCATCGGCCACACCAGCAACGGCGCCATCGAGGTGACAGACCTCGACGGCTCGGCCAATTTGAAGACGTCCAACGGGGCGATAACGGTGAAGGACGCGAGGGGGAGCTTCGGGCTGGAGACCTCCAACGGCTCCATCTCGTTCGACGGAGAGATGACCGCTGAGGGGGAGAACAGGCTGGAGACCTCCAACGGCAGCGTGACCGTGAAGCTCCAGGGGACGCCCAGCGTGGAGCTGGACGCCACCACCGCAAACGGCCAGGTCACCTGTGCGCTGCCCATCGTGGCGTCGCTGTCCGAGGAGGACCACCTGGTGGGCACCGTCGGCGCGGGGGAGGCCCAGCTCGTCATCATAACCACCAACGGCTCCATCACCATGGAGTAAGAGATACGTGATAGAAAGGGAACACTGGATGGACGCAAACCACGACTTTAAGGAGATGTTCGATCCCAAGGCCATCGCCGTTGTCGGCGCGTCGCGCTCAAGCCCGGTGCAGGGGTGGACCGGGATGCTGGGCTGCATTCGGCAGTTCGGCTTTCCGGGGCGCATATACCCGATAAACCCCAACGCCGATGAGATCGACGGTTTAAAGGCGTATCCCAGCCTGGTGTCGCTCCCTGAGCCGGTGGACCTGGTGGTGATGACGGTACAGGCTCACGTGGTGCCCGACGCCCTCAAGGACTGTATCGCCTCCGGCAACAGGAATGTCCACATCTTCACCGCCGGCTTCAAGGAGACCGGTGAGGAGGAGGGGATCAGGCTACAGAGGGAGATCGAGGAGATCGCCACCGCGGGTGGGCTGCGGGTCATCGGCCCCAACTGCATGGGGCTCTATGTGCCCAGGGCGCGCCTGGTCACCTGGTCGCCTGCCTCCACGGAGAGCGGGCCGGTGGCCTTCGTCACCCAGAGCGGTGGCCACGCCGGCGACTTCGCCAAGTATGCCGCCGGGATGGGCATCCACTTCAGCAAGGCCATAAGCTACGGGAACGCCCTCACCTTAGACAGCACCGACTTCCTGGAGTACCTGGCCGATGACCCCGAGACAGGCATCATCGCCATGTACCTGGAGGGGGTGAAGGACGGCAGGAAGCTGCTGCGCCAGGTCAGGGAGATAAACCGGACCAAGCCGGTGGTCATCTTGAAGGGGGGCCTCACCGACTCCGGGAGCAGGGCGGTGGCCTCCCACACCGGCTCGCTCGCGGGTGGGGCCAGGGTGTGGGACGCCTTCTTCAAGCAGACCGGCGCGGTGCCGGTGGGCTCCCTGGAGGAGATCGCGGATGTCGTCCTGGCCTTCCTGCACCTCGCCCCGTTCGATGGCCGGCGCGTGGCCATCATGGGCACCGGGGGAGGCATCGGCGTTGCCGCTGCCGATGCCTGTAGCCGCGAGGGGCTCGATGTGCCCCCGATGAGCGCAGAGACGATGAGGGAGCTGCGCAGCTTCGTCCCTCCCGCCGGGAACAGCATCAGGAACCCGCTCGACGTGGGGAACGTCTTCTTCGAGATGGGCTTGATCGAGCGGGCGCTTAAGGTGATAGCTGCTGACCCCCAGGTCGATGCCCTGATCATATCTATCCATATCGACTGGATGTTCGACCTTGCCCAGGGGGACTACATCGAGAAGATGGCCCAGTACCTCGCCACCGCGGCGCGGGGGCACGTCCAGGGCAAGCCCTACGTGGTGAGCTGGCGGTGCTATCGCAGTGAGCCCGGCATAGAGAAGGCCAAGGACACCCTGCACCGTGTGCTCCTCGATGCCGGGGTCCCGCTGTACCACGGCTTCGAGCGGGCGGCCCGTGCCCTGGCCAGGTTCGCCGCGTACCATCGCTTCCAGAGGGAGGTGCCGGACTAGGGCCGTGGGCGGTGGCGTGCCGGCACCAGGGGTTGAGCCGTATGCATAATCTGGGAGGTAGCGATGCTTGACAAGGTGGTGGCCTCATGCGACGAGGCGGTGAGCGACGTCTTCGACGGCGCCACCATCGCCTTCGGCGGCTTTGTGGCCACGGGCTACGCCATGAACCTCATCGAGGCCCTCCACCGGAAGGGGGTGAAGGGCATCACCGCCATCTGCACCATGGCGGCGGGCGGCCTGCTCCCCCTCCAGGAGGCCAGGCAGATAAAGAAGATGATCACCTCGTTCCCCGTGTTCTACATGCCGGAGCACATGCCGCAGGTGTTCAACCCCTTCGAGGAGCAGCTCCTCTCCGGCGAGGCCGAGCTGGAGCTATGTCCCCAGGGTACCATGGTGATGAGGATGTGGATGGGGGGAGGGGGCTACGCCGGCTTCTATACCCCGGTGGGCGTGGGCACCGCCGTGGCCGAGGGCAAGGAGGTGCGCGTGATCGACGGCAGGGAGTACGTCCTGGAGCGGGCGCTCAGGGCCGACTTCGCCTTCATCAAGGCGCACCGGGCGGACCGCTGGGGCAACCTGGTCTACCGCAAGGGGGCGATAAACTTCAACCCGGCGTTCGCTACCGCCGCCGACGTCACCATAGCCGAGGTCGAGGAACTGGTGGAGCTGGGCGAGCTGGACCCCAGCTTCGTGCACACCCCGGGGATATACGTCGACAGGGTGGTGGTGGCGGAGCCGAAGCGCCCGGAGGTGAAGCTGGTGTGGACCGAGAGGGCCTCCGAGAGCGAGATCGACAGGCTGCCGCACGTGGGAAAGACGGGGCAGTAGGCCCCGCAGATGAGCAAGGCCAGGGGCATAGAGTCTCAGCGAGGACGGTGACATGGCGCTGACAAGGGAACTCATGGCGATGAAGGTGTGCCAGGGCGAGCTCTATGACGGCATCACGGTGAACCTGGGCACCGGGATACCGGCACTGGTGTGCAACTACATGCCCCCCGATATCGAGGTGCTGTTCCAGGCGGAGAACGGTGTGCTGGGCTACGGTGGGTCGCCCTCCCTGGAGGAGATCGACTTCGACGTGATGAACGCCGCCGGGCTCTACGTCACCATGCTCCCCGGCGGCTCCTTCTTCCCCAGCCACGTATCGTTCCAGATGATCACCGGCGGCCACGTCGACCTGGGCATACTGGGGGCGCTCCAGGTGTCGGAGCGCGGCGACATCGCCAACTGGGTATTCCCCGAGCGCAGGTTCGGCAGCATCGGCGGGGCCATGAACGTGGCGGTGGGGGTGAAGCGGCTCATCGTGATGATGGAGCACGTCGACTCGCGGGGGAACCCCAAGGTGGTGCGGGAGTGCACCTACCCTCTCACCGCGGTGGGCTGCGTGAAGACCATCTACACCGACCTCGCCGTCATCGACGTCACCCCCGCGGGGCTGGTGCTCAAGGAGACGGCGCCGGGCACCACCGCGGAGGAGGTACAGTCTCTCACCGAGCCCCACCTGATACTGGCCGAGGGGCTCAAGGAGATGGAGCTCTAAGGCCGGGTCATCCCGCGGGCCCACCGCCCACGGGGTGAATGGCCGGGGTCACTCTGCTG
>JAXHUE010000014.1:10348-45048 GCA_034189655.1 Chloroflexota bacterium
CCGGAGGCCCCCTTCTTCCCCCTACCAGTTCCCTGAGGCGCGGGCTATCGATTTGCGCGCTGTCTCCGGGTCGCGGCAGCGGCAGATGGCATCCTCAAAGTCGATGTACCTGCTGTTGTACAGGTTGAGCAGTGCCTGGTCCATGGTCTGCATGCCGTATTGCGACCCCGTCTGCATCACGCTCCACATCTGGGGCGTCTTCGCCTCCCGGATGAGGTTCTTCACGGCGTCGTTGGCGATCATGATCTCCACCGCGGCCACGCGCCCGGTGCCGTCACGCCGCGGTATCAGGGTCTGGTAGATGATGCCCTCCAGCGTGGTGGAGAGCTGGACGCGGGCCTGCTGCTGCTGGTGGGGGGGGAAGACATCGATTACCCTGTCGATGGCCTGGGGGGCGCTGGGGGTGTGCAGCGTGGTGAAGACCAGGTGTCCCGTCTCGGCGGCGGTGAGCACCGTGGCGATGGTCTCCAGGTCTCGTATCTCCCCGACGAGGATGACGTCGGGGTCCTGGCGCAGGGCGTGCTTTAGGCCGGCGGAGAAAGACCAGGTGTCGATGCTCACCTCTCTCTGTGAGATGAAGCACTTCTTGTTCTCGTGGACGTACTCTATGGGGTCTTCGATGGTGACCACGCGGCGACGCTTTCGCTCGTTCAAGTACTCGATCATCGCTGCCAGCGTGGTCGACTTGCCGCTGCCGGCGGGGCCGGTCACCAGTATGAGGCCCCGCTCTCGCATGGCCAGTGTCTTACACACGTCGGGGAGCAGAAGCTGGTCGATGTTGGGTACGTGGGTGTATATCATGCGGAAGCACAGGCTGACAGTGCCTTTCTGCACCGAGGCGTTGACGCGGAAACGCCCTATCCCCCTGACGTGGTGGGCGAAGTCCAGCTCCAGCTCCTGGTAGAATATCTTGCGCTGGTCCTCGGTGGTGACCTCTTCCAGGGCGTGCTCCATGTACTGCGATGTGACCGCGGGCAGGTCCTCCTGGGGGGTGAGCTCGCCATCGATGCGCATCACCGGCGGGCTGGGCACGTTGAGGTGGAGGTCTGATGCCCCCTTTTCCACTGAGAGCCGTAGCAGCTCGTTTATATTCACGACCGTCTCCTTCTTGGCGCTCGCTCGCTCGGTCGATGTTGCACTATTGTAGCCCATGGCCATGATAAAGGCAATTGCGCCGTCCTTAACAGTGGGCCAGCCCCCATCTCTGTGCGTGGGCGTCCTTGGCCCGCTGGTACTGTCCCTGGAACGATGCCGATGTGACCTCGTCTGTGGTCATGATGATGGCATCTTCCCTGTTATCGGTGTAGTAGCCTTTGCGGACTCCCACCCTGCGGAAACCGTACTTATCGTAGAGCTCCAGGGCGACCGAGTTGGAGGCGCGTACCTCCAGGGTGACTACCCGGGCGCCATTACCTGTTGCCAGCTCTATTATCGATATGAGGAGCAGCTCACCGAGCCCTTGCCTTCGGTAGGCGTTGCGCACCCCGATGGTGGTGATGTGGGCCTCTCCGGCCATGATCCACAGGCCAACGACGCCCACCAGCCTCTGCCCGGGCGGCGGTGGGGTGGCCCTCCCCGGGGAGAAGAGGTGGGTGAGCCTGTGCCAGAGCCTTGCTCTGTGCGGCATCTCCGCGATGGGGGGGCCTTGCGCGCCGTCCTCCGCCGCTCGCTCTCCGTCATTCTCCTCGTAGCACACGAGGTAGTATACCGAGTTGCCGTAGAGGAGGTCTCTCCGGTACGGCGGTGGCCACTGGGTGGGGAAGCACTCACGGTCTATCTCGCTCACCTGGGGGATATCTGTGATGTGCATGGGTCTCATGGCGAATGGCACGCCATCCCTCCACCTAATTGGTTATACTATTTTGGGTTATTTTACCACATTATGCTGCTTGTCACTATCCTTTCCCCGACAGTTGCGTTATAGTATATGCACGAGATAACGCCGGCAGTGCTGCCCGGGGCCCGCAGGGGGTTGTCAGGTGCAAGACGAGAAGGGCCTGGTGGAGGGCGCCAAGAGGGGAGACCCGCAGGCCTTCGCCAGGCTCTATGAAGAGTATTTCGATAGGATATATCGCTACGTGGCAGTCAGGGTTGGCGGCGGGGCTGTGGCTGAGGACATCACTGAGGAGGTCTTCCTCAAGATGATAGAGTCCATAGCCTCCTTCAGGTGGCGGGGTGTGCCCTTCTCTGCATGGCTGTTTCGCATTGCGCACAATCAGGTGGTCGACCACCTGCGGAGGGCAGCGCGGCGACCGAGCGTGGGGCTGAGCGAGTCGATAATCGCAGCCGATGACGACCCCGAGACCATCGCCGAGCACTCTATGAGCATCGAGCAGGTGAACGTTGCCATTGAGTGTCTCACCAAGAACCAGAGGGATGTCATCGCACTTCGCTTCGCTGCCGGGCTCTCCATCGCCGAGGTGGCGGTGGTAATGGACAGGAGGGAGGGGGCGGTAAAGGCCTTGCAGCACAGTGCCCTGGTGGCACTGCGCAAGAGGCTCGCCGGCGGGCAGGACGATGAGTGAGGGGGGGGTGGACTGGCCCCGCGCCGTGTGACGGCATAGCCTGGTGGAGCGGCGATGGATGCGAAGGACGAAAAAGGGATGTAGTTTGAGAGTGGTGGTAGCGCCCTCGCGAAGGGGCGCCCTGGTGGAGCGGCGATGGATGCGAAGGACGAAAAAGGGATGTAGTTTGAGAGTGGTGGTAGCGCCCTCGTGAAGGGGCGCCCTGGTGGAGCGGCGATGGATGCGAAGAGCGAAAAAATGGATGCAGGTATGGCGGAGGCCTTGGACGAGTGCCTGGGCCGCGTGCTTGGTGGCGAGGACATAGAGCGGTGTCTTGGGCGCTACCCGCAGTGGGCGGCCCAGCTTGAGCCGCTCATCGTGACCGCGCTCGCCATGCACCAGGCCTCTCAAGTGGAGCCTCGCCCCGAGTTCAAGGCGGCGGCTCACTACCGGCTTCAGAGCGCCCTGCGCCGGCTGGAGTGTGGGTCGGAGGGGCCGGCGTGGTATGCCAGGTGGCGCTGGGCCTTCGTCTCGGCGGTCGTGGCCATACTGCTCGCTGCCAGTGGGGGCACGGTGGCCGCCTCTGCCTACAGCCTCCCCGGGGAGCTGCTCTACCCGGTCAAGCTCACCTCGGAGCAGGTGGGCCTGTGGCTCACCCCCAGCGAGACGGGCCGGGCGCAGCTCCAGGCACAGTTCGCCGACAGAAGGATAGGGGAGATAGCCCGCATGGCCGAGGCGGGCGACTACCAGCACGTGGCAGAGGCCGCCGAGCTTCTCACACATCACATGGAGAGCATAGAGGTCGTGGCCACGTCGCCGGCGATATCGGCCGCCTCCGGCGCTGCCAGCGACGACATGGCGGAGCTTCGGCGCAGGGTGAACCAGCAGGCCCCGGCCCACCTTGAGCTGCTGAAGAACCTGGAGGAGGAGATACCGGGCCTGGGCCCTGAGCTCAAGCAGGCGCAGGACTCGTATGAGGCGGTGCTTCAGGCCCTGGAGCTGGAGCAGGTAGAGCCGGAGCAGGGGCAGTGGCAGGGGGGCGTCGAGAAGCAAGACATCGAGGCGGAGAGACAAGGCTCATGGGCTGAGTGAGCGGGCATTTACGGGAAAAAGGGCCAGCCGGTGCTAACCAATCGCTGGCCCTTTCGTTATATAGAGAGGAGTTAACCCGAGGGAGGGCGAGATGTCGAAAATAATGCGCACGGCGGCGGTCCTGGCAATAGTTACCGGCCTTGTCGTTGGTGGTGTGGTCGGGATGAGGCGGATGGCGTTCAAGCGGGGCCGTTAGACGGTAGGTGGGCGAGGCCCTGGGCACGGGCCCTGCCTGTGACCACGATAGAGACCAAAGAAAGGAGGTGTAGCGATGGCAAAGCTCTTGCCGGTGTTGGCAGTCATCGCACTTGCGGTTGGCGTCGCTGCTGGGGGCGGCGGTATCGCCTATGCTGAGGGCCCCGATGGTGGTAACGGCGCGTGGACTGGCTCCGTTGTGCAGCGTCTTCAGCTCAAGTGCTACCCCGTCGAGCTATCCAGTGTCGACTTCATGCCCATGGAGAGACCCCTGGAGATCAAGGAGACACACATGAACACCTATCGCCACCAGTTGAAGCATGTCTACATGAACCTGCCGCCGCAGCTCCAGTACGCCCCCGTGGCGCAGCCCGACGACGCGTCCCTGTCCATCGTGGAGCGGCCGGTCCGGCTGAAGCCCGTCCCCATGCCGCTGCCGGTGCGCCAGTTCCAGCACATGGAGTCGCCCTCCTCATCGGGACCGTGACACCCTCACCACAACCCGGGCGCAGGGCAGCACCCTCCAGGGTGCTGCCCTTTCATGTACCCTGGAGACCACCTGGGGTCTCAGACCTCATCATAGTGGCGATGTCCACCTTGCCATAGCGCTCCCACTCGCTGTAGACGCAGCCGCAGTACTTCTGGTGGTAGAGGTCGAGCCCCCGCGACAGGCGGTGGCTCTCGCGGAAGCCGGGCCTGAAGTCCTCGTAGTGGAAGGGCACCCCCTCCCCCGCCGCCGCCTCGTTGCCCACCTCCTGGAGACGCTCGTGGTCCTGGTAGGGGCTGATGAGCAGGGTGGTGGTGAAGGCATCGAACCCACCCTCGCGGGCGGCCCTGGCCGTGCGCGCCAGGCGCAGCCGGAAGCAGTCCCGGCAGCGCTCGCCCTCGTGGCCCACCACCGCCCTGAAGTAGTCGATGATATCGTAGCCCTCGGCGACGATGAGGGGCAGCCCCAGGTGCGCGGCGGCGGCACGCATCGCCTCCAGGCGGCTGCGGTGCTCGGTGAAGGGGTGGATGTTGGGGTTGTACCAGAACCCCGTCACCTCGTAGCCCTCTGCCCGCAGGCGCTCGACGGTGTACATGGCACAGGGGCCACAGCAGCAGTGGAGCAAGACCTTCTTCATCTCTATGGCACCTCGGCCGGCCTTCCTTGTCTCAAGGCGAGACGCCGCTCGGCCTATGTAGTGGGGCCACGGCTCGGGGCCAGGCGACGGACGGGGCCCCGTGTGAGGTCAGGCCGAGAAAAGGCTCATCTGGGGCGGCTCGTCCTTCTTGTAGGGGAGCCCCAGGTGCTCGTAGGCGTGGCGCGTTGCCACCCTGCCCCTGGGGGTGCGCTCTAAGAAGCCCAGCTGGAGCAGGTAGGGCTCGTAGACATCCATGATGGTGTCGGCATCCTCGCTGATGGCGGCGGCGATGGTCTCCAGCCCCACCGGCCCGCCGTCGAACTTGTGGATGATGGCGCGCAGCACCTTGTGGTCGAGCTCGTCCAGCCCCAGGCAGTCCACCTCGAGCCGTCCCAGCGCCTCGAGGGCCACCTCCCTGGTTATCACGCCGTCGGCCATCACCTGGGCGTAGTCCCGCACCCTCTTGAGCAGGCGGTTGGCCACGCGCGGTGTCCCCCGGGTGCGTCGGGCTATCTCGCGTATCCCGTCATCGGCGGCCTCGATGCCCAGGATGTGCGCCGAGCGCTTGACGATGGTGGCGATGGACTCCTCATCGTAGAAGTCGAGGCGGTATACCGAGCCGAAGCGGTCTCTGAGCGGCGCGCTGAGCATGGCGAAGCGGGTGGTGGCCCCGATTATGGTGAAGTGCGGCAGGCTCAGGCGCAGGCTGCGGGCGCCCGGCCCCTTGCCGATGACGATGTCGAGGCAGAAGTCCTCCATGGCCAGGTAGAGCACCTCCTCCACCGCCCGGTTTAGGCGGTGGATCTCGTCGATGAAGAGGATGTCCTCGTCTTTGAGCGAGGTGAGGATGGCGGCGATGTCCCCGGGGCGCTCCACTGCCGGGCCGGAGGTGGTCCTGATGCTCACCCCCATCTCGGCGGCGATGATGTGGGCCAGGGTGGTCTTGCCCAGGCCTGGCGGGCCGTAGAGGATGATGTGGTCTAGGGACTCGCAGCGCCCCCGCGCCGCGGCGATGGCGATGCCCAGGTTCTCCTTCACCTTGTCCTGCCCCACGTACTCGGCGATGCGCCTGGGGCGAAGCGAGGCGTCGAGGGGGGTGTCCTCCTGCCCTGGCCGGCCTGATAGTATGCGCTCCATGCCTTCTCCACAGGTGAGCCTGGTCTCATTATAGCACACTTGGCCCACGGCAGAGAGGGCCCCTCACATTGACACCTCTAGGCAGATGGGATACACTTTTCAGAGAACATAGTTCATCCTCTCACAATATGCCACACAGTCTCTCGAGAAGAAAAGGGGGTGCCCATATGTCCAGCAAGAGCAAGAAAGAGTGGCAGGATACCACGCTTGCCAATGCCTTGAAGCGTTTTCCGGAGCGGCAGGAGCGCTTTGAGATCAGCTCGGGGACGGAAGTCCAGGCGCTGTACACCGCGGAGGATATAGCGGGCATAGAGTATGGAGAGGCCATAGGGTATCCTGGGGAGTACCCGTTCACGCGGGGGGTACAGCCGACGATGTATCGAGGTCGGCTGTGGACGATGAGGCAGTATGCCGGGTTTGCCGATGCAGAGGAGTCGAACAAGAGGTACCGGTACCTGCTGGAGCAGGGGCAGACGGGGTTGAGCGTGGCGTTTGACCTGCCGACGCAGATAGGGTACGACTCTGACCACCCGCTGGCGCAGGGGGAGGTAGGGAAGGTAGGGGTGGCGATAGACACGCTGGATGACATGGAGGTGTTGTTCAGGGAGATACCGCTGGAGAAGGTGAGCACCTCGATGACCATCAACTCGACGGCGCCGGTGCTGCTGGCGATGTACATAGCGGTGGCGCGGAAGCAGGGGGCGGACGTGGCCAAGCTGGACGGGACTATCCAGAACGACATCCTGAAGGAGTACATCGCGCGCGGCACCTACATCTTCCCCCCCAAGCCCTCGATGAGGCTGATAACGGACATCTTCAAGTACTGCCCGGAGAACGTGCCGCGGTGGAACACCATCAGCATCAGCGGCTACCACATCAGGGAGGCGGGCTCTACCGCCAGCCAGGAGGTGGCCTTCACCCTCGCCGATGGCATCGCCTACGTGCAGGCGGCCATCGATGCCGGGCTCGACGTCGATGCCTTCGCCGGCAGGCTGTCCTTCTTCTTCGCTGCCCACAACAACCTCTTCGAGGAGGTGGCCAAGTTCCGCGCGGCGCGGCGGCTGTGGGCCGGCATCATGAAGGAGCGCTTCGGTGCCAAGGACCCCCGCTCCTGGATGCTGCGCTTCCACACCCAGACCGGGGGCTCCACCCTCACCGCGCAGCAGCCCGACAACAACGTCATCAGGACGACGGTTCAGGCGCTCTCGGCGGTGCTGGGCGGGACACAGTCGCTCCACACCAACTCGCGCGATGAGGCCTATGCCACCCCCAGCGAGGAGGCGGTGACGCTGGCGCTCAGGACGCAGCAGGTCCTGGCCTACGAGAGCGGCGTCGCCGACACCGTCGACCCCCTCGCCGGCTCTTACCTGGTGGAGTCGCTCACCAGCACCATCGAGGAGGAGGCCAGGGCCTACATCGATAGGATCGACGGCCTGGGAGGTGCCCTGGCCGCCATCGAGCAGGGGTTCCCGCAGCGGGAGATACAGGAGAGCTCCTACCGCTACCAGCAGGACATAGAGAGCCAGAAGAAGGTCATCGTCGGCGTCAATATGTTTGTGTCCCCCTTCCCCAAGATGACCGGCCTGCTTCGCGTCGACCCCGAGGTGGCGAGGAGGCAGAGGGAGCGCCTGGAGCGGGTGAAGCGGGAGCGAGACCAGGCCAGGGTGAGCGCCGCCCTGGGGAGGCTGGAGGAGGTGGCCAAGGGCGGCGATAACACCGTGCCCGCCATCCTGGACTGCGTGGAGGCCTACGCTACCATCGGCGAGATGTGCGGTGTGCTGCGCCGGGTCTTCGGAGAGCAGAAGGAGTTCCTCATCTTCTAGGTGAGGTGGTGATATGTCCCAGGAAGGGGTGGCGGTATAGTGCCGGGCCAGTCTACTCATACGGGGCAGGGGGCGGTGGGCGCCGGGGGCAAGCAGGGGTGGCGCCAGAGGACGCTCGAGCCCGCGCTCGCCCGTTTTCCGGAGCGGCAGGAGCGCTTTGAGATCAGCTCGGGGACGGAAGTCCAGGCGCTGTACACCGCGGAGGATATAGCGGGCATAGAGTATGGAGAGGCCATAGGGTATCCTGGGGAGTACCCGTTCACGCGGGGGGTACAGCCGACGATGTATCGAGGTCGGCTGTGGACGATGAGGCAGTATGCCGGGTTTGCCGATGCAGAGGAGTCGAACAAGAGGTACCGGTACCTGCTGGAGCAGGGGCAGACGGGGTTGAGCGTGGCGTTTGACCTGCCGACGCAGATAGGGTACGACTCTGACCACCCGCTGGCGCAGGGGGAGGTAGGGAAGGTAGGGGTGGCGATAGACACGCTGGATGACATGGAGGTGTTGTTCAGGGAGATACCGCTGGAGAAGGTGAGCACCTCGATGACCATCAACTCGACGGCGCCGGTGCTGCTGGCGATGTACATAGCGGTGGCGCGGAAGCAGGGGGCGGACGTGGCCAAGCTGGACGGGACTATCCAGAACGACATCCTGAAGGAGTACATCGCGCGCGGCACCTACATCTTCCCGCCCCGGCCCTCAATGCGCCTGACCGTGGATATCATGAAGTACTGCAGTGAGAACGTGCCGCGGTGGAACACCATCAGCATCGGCGGCTACCACATCAGGGAGGCGGGCTCGACCGCCGCACAGGAGATAGGGTTTGCCCTCGCCGATGGCATCGCCTACGTGCAGGCGGCCATCGATGCCGGGCTCGACGTCGATGACTTCGCCGGCAGGCTCTCCTGGATATTCCAGACCAACAACAACCTGTTCGAGGAGGTGGCCAAGCTCCGCGCGGCGCGGCGGCTGTGGGCCGGCATCATGAAGGAGCGCTTCGGTGCCAGGGATCCCCGCTCCTGGATGCTGCGCACCCACGTGCAGACCTCGGGCTCCACCCTCACCGCGCAGCAGCCACTGAACAACATCGTGAGGGCCACCCTGCAATCGCTGGCCGCGGTGCTCGGCGGGGTGCAGTCGCTGGCCACCTGCTCCTGGGACGAGGCCATGGCCCTGCCCACAGAGGAGTCGGTGCAGCTATCGCTCAGGACGCAGCAGGTCCTGGCCTACGAGAGCGGTGTCGCCGACACCGTCGACCCCCTCGGCGGCTCTTACCTCGTGGAGTGGCTCACCAGCACCATCGAGGAGGAGGCCAGGGCCTACATCGATACCGTCGACGGCCTGGGCGGTGCCGTGGCCGCCATCGAGCAGGGGTTCCCGCAGCGGGAGATAGAGGAGAGCTCCTATCGCGCGCACATGGCGCTCGAGCGCGGGCGCCGCACCGTCGTCGGGGTGAATATGTTCGTCTCTCCCCAGCCGCCCATGAAGGGGGCGGCACGGGTAGACCCCGCCGTGGTGGAGCAGCAGAAGGGGCGCCTGGAGCGGGTGAAGCGGGAGCGAGACCAGGCCAGGGCGCGTGCCGCCCTGGGGAGGCTGGAGGAGGTGGCCAGGGGCAGCGATAACACCGTGCCCGCCATCCTGGACTGCGTGGAGGCCTATGCCACCGTCGGGGAGGTGTGCGCCGTGCTGCGCGGTGTCTTCGGCGAGCAGCGGGAGTTTATAGCGCACTAGGCATTGCCGCGGGGCAATGATGGGTGAGGTGTCTGTGGTGGGGAAGCAACCAGTGGCGTAGTATACAATGAGGTCGAAAGACAGGGGTGTAGAAAAGGCATTAAGGAGAAAGTGAATGGACTTTGCCCTCAGCCAGGAGCATGAGATGTTCAGGACCATGGTGCGCGATTTCGCCGTTAAGGAGATCGAGCCCGTGGCAGCACACCACGACGAGGCCGAGGAGTTCCCCCAGGCCGTCTTCAGCCACATGGCGGAGCTGGGCCTCACCGGGGTGAGCATCGACGAGGAGTACGGGGGCAGCGGTGGCGACCATCTGCACCTCATCGTCGCGGTGGAGGAAATCGCCCGCGCCTGCGCCGCCACCAGCGTCATCCTCGGGGCCCACATGTCGCTGTGCTGCCACTCCATCTTCAAGTTCGGCAGCGAGGAGCAGAGGCGGCGCTTCGTGGTACCCCTGGCCCGGGGCCAGAAGATAGGGGCCTTCGCCTTGACCGAGGCCGGCGCCGGGAGCGACGCCGGGTCGCTTGAGACCGCCGCGGTGCGCAAGGGGGATGGCTACGTCTTGAACGGCACCAAGGTGTTCATCACCAACGGCAATGAGGCCGATATCGCGGTGGTGTTCGCCACCATAGATCGGTCGCTGCGCTCCCGGGGCATCACAGGGTTCGTGGTGGAGAGGGGGACTCCGGGCTTCTCCGTGGGCAAGAAGGAGAAGAAGCTGGGCATCCGAGCCTCGTCCACCACCGAGCTCATCTTCGACGAGTGCTTCGTCCCCGCTGAGAACAGGCTCGGGGAGGAGGGGCAGGGCTTTCGCCTGGCCTTGAGCATAATCGACTCCAGCCGCGCGGTCATCGCCGCCCAGGCGGTGGGCATCGCCCAGGCGGCGTTCGAGGCCTCGGTGGGCTACGCCAAGCAGCGCCACCAGTTCGGCCAGCCCATCGCCGACTTTCAGGCCATACAGTGGATGATAGTGGACATGGCGACGTCCATAGACGCCGCGAGGCTCCTCACCTACCGGGCGGCCTGGCTCGAGGACGCGGGGCTGCCCTTTGTAAAGGAGTCTGCCATGGCCAAGGTCTTCGCCTCCGAGGCGGCCATGGCGGTGACCACCAAGGCCGTACAGATCCACGGGGGCTATGGCTATGTCAAAGACTATCCCGTGGAGCGCTACTTCCGCGATGCCAAGATCACCGAGATATACGAGGGGACATCCGAGGTGCAGCGGCTCACCATCGCCCGGGCGCTGCTCCGCGATAGCTAGACGGTGTGCGGTGTGCGGCCGTACTGTGCGGTGGGGCGAGAGATAGCGAGAAGAAGGAGGGAGACAGGTGATTAAGGACGTGAACCACGTTGCCATTGCCGTGAAGGATCTCGATGAGGCGCTGGGCATATTCGAGGGCCTGCTGGGGATAAAGGCGGCCCACATCGAGGAGGTGCCCGACCAGGGGGTGAAGGCGGCCATGATCCCTATCGGCAACGGCGAGATCGAGCTCATCCAGCCCATCGACCCCGAGGGTGGCGTGGCCAAGTTCATTGAGAGGCGCGGCGAGGGCATCCACCACATATGCATGGAGGTGGACAACGTCGACGAAGAGCTGAAGGCCATGGCGGACAGGGGGGTCGAGCTCATCGACAAGGTGGGGCGGAAGGGTATCGCCGGGAGGGTGGGCTTCGTCCATCCCCGCTCGGCGAAGGGGGTGCTCATCGAGCTGGCGCAGAAGGTCTAGTCGGTTACAGGGAGGACTCCTATGACGCAGCAGAAGATACGAGTGCTCGTTGCCAAGCCCGGCCTGGACGGACACGACAGGGGGGCCAAGCTGGTGGCGCGAATCCTCCGCGATGCCGGCATGGAGGTCATCTACACCGGCCTCCGCCAGACGCCGGACATGATCGCCGAGGCCGCCCTCCAGGAGGACGTCGACATCGTGGGGCTCAGCATCCTCTCCGGGGCGCACACAGACCTGTTCCCCACCATCATGGAGAGGCTCAAGGACAAGGGGCTGGGTGATGTCACCGTCGTTGCCGGGGGGATCATCCCTGAGGAGGACCTGCCGGCACTGGAGCACATGGGCATAAAGGCCGTCTTCGGCCCGGGCTCCTTGAGCAACGATATCGTGGGCTTTATCCAGGGCGCAGTGACCGCCCGCGGGAGCTAGACCCCGCGGAACTGGGGATCCCGCTTCTGCAGGAACGCGGTTACTCCCTCCTTGTGGTCCTCGGTGCCGCGGCATATGTTCTGGGCGTAGGTCTCGAAGTCGAGCTGGCGCTCCAGGTCGTTCACCATTCCACGGTAGACGGCCCGCTTGGTAAGCTCTATGGTTATCGGCGGGCCTTTTGCTATCTTCCCCGCCAGCTCCTTGGCCGCGGCCATCAGCTCGTCGTGAGGCACCACCCTGTTGACCAGCCCCAGCCGCTCTGCCTCCTTTGCGTCGACGAAGTCGCCGGTGAGCATGAGCTCCAGTGCCTTGGCCGTCCCCACCATCCGCGGTATCAGATGGGAGGCCCCGCCGTCGGGTACCAGCGCCCTCTTCACCCATATGGCGCTGAAGCGGGCCTGGTCCGATGCCAGTATCATGTCGCAGATTAAGGCCAGCGTCCACCCGATGCCGGCGGCGGTGCCGTTCACTGCAGCGATGGTGGGCTTGGCCAGGTCACGGATGGGGAGCAGCCACGAGCCCAGGGGCTCCAGGAGGAACCAGCGCGGTATCTGCACCTCCCCCGAGAGCCGCGCCGCCTGTCCGCTCACGTCGGCGCCGGAGCAGAAGGCCCTGCCGGCACCGGTTATTACCAGCGCCTTGATGTCGTCGTCATCGCGCACCTCTTCGGCTACCTTGGCCAGCCCCTCCCTCATCCCCATGCTGATGGCGTTGAGCTTGTCCGGGCGATTGAGCGTGAGTATGGCGTACCCATTCTCCTTCTCGAACAGCATGTCCTCATAGGTCATCTCGGGGGTACCTCCTTGGCTTTTTACCCGGCCCTCGGGCTATACCATATCTTAATTTCGAGGGGGGCCTTTGTCAATTGAGAGAGCGGTTTGTGCCTTGACAGCGGTGTGAGGGCATGATAGCCTTTCAAGTGAGGAGCAGAGCCATGACCAAGCGAAGGTTCAAGATGACCTTCCCCACCGAGCTGATCACTGAGCCCATGATCTACGACCTGGGCCGGGACTTCCGTGTGGTCACCAGCATCCGCCGTGCCGACATCACCGATGACAAGGGCTGGGTTGTCATAGACATCGAGGGGAGCGACGAGGACATCGATGAGGGGCTTGCCCGTGTGGTGGCGCGGGGGGTGACTGTTGACCCCATCGATGAAGAGATAGCCCCATCGGGATGACGGGCCTCCCGACAAGGCCTGACCCCACTCTGTACCAGGAGGGCTGCCCCCCAAAGGCGTGAGCTGGCATGGAGGCACAGAACGTCGAGATATGTCGGGTCTTCGCGGCGGGCAGCGAGACCAGGTACGACCACGTCGTCCGCGAGGTCGAGGTCACCTTGAAGCTCGACGGCAGGGTACTGTGCCGTCTCTGCTGCTACCCTGCCCACCTGGAGGAGCTGGCCCGGGGACACCTGGTGGCGGAGGGGATCGCTGCCACCGACGTCCGGGTGAGGCAGCGGGACATGCAGCTCCTGGTCTCTACCGGGAGCCGCTCGAAGGTGAGGGCGGGTCAGGTCACGTCGCAGGTGAGCATCTCCCGGGAGCAGGTCTTCGACCTGGTGAAGAGGCTTGACCGCAGCGGCGAGCTGTTCACCTTGACCGGCGGCACTCACGTGGTGGGCCTGGCTCAGGGCCAGCGCGAGATGTTTGTGGAGGACGTGAGCCGGCACTGTGCCATCGACAAGGCCATCGGGCTCGCCGTGAAGGAAGGCCTCGACCTCTCAGAGAGCGTCCTGGTGACCTCCTGTCGCCAGACCATATCCACCATGTCCAAGGCGATATGTGCCGGCATACCGGTGGTGGTCACCGTCGCCGCCCCCACCGACGTGGCGGTGAGGGACGCCGAGCTCTTCGGCATCACGCTGGTGGGGTTCGCCAGGGACAACCGCTTCAACATCTATACCCACGGCTGGAGGATAGCGAAGGGGGTCTAGCCCCTAGGGGTGCTGCCACCATCCCTTGCTGCGACGCGCCTCAATCCACCGCTGCCTCTGTCTGGCCCTCACCTCTTCATCTGCGGGCTCATAGCCGTCGAGGAACGAGCGGGCAAACGAGGGGAAGCTGCCCTCCCCGATGTGCTCCCTCATCTCCGCCATGAGCCGTATCACGAAGCGCAGGTTGTGCACGGTGGCCAGCCTGTAGGCCAGGAGTTCCTGGCAGCGGAAGAGGTGGTGGAGGTAGGCCGCGGAGAAGTGCTGGCACGTGTAGCAGTCGCACCCCTCCTCGATGGGGCCGTCGCAGTCCTGGTAGCAGGCGTTCCTGATGATGACCCGCCCCCTGGCGGTGAACAGGCCGCCGTTGCGGGCGACGCGCGTGGGTAGGGCGCTATCGAACATGTCTATGCCCCGGGCCACGCCCTGGACCAGGTCCTCGGGCGAGCCCACCCCCATGAGGTAGCGAGGCCTCTCTCTGGGGAGGAGCGCCACCGTCTCCTCCACCGTGGGCCAGGTCACCGCCTTGGGCTCTCCTATGCTCAGGCCCCCGATGGCGTAGCCGGCGAACCCCCCCGATGCGAGGTGGGCCGCCGACTCGCGGCGCAGCTCCGGGAAGGTGCCCCCCTGGACGATGGCGAACAGGGCCTGGTCTGCCCTCCTGTGGCCCGTGCGGCAGCGCTCGGCCCAGAGGTGGGTGCGCGCCATGGCGGCGCGGGCGCCTTCTCTGTCGTCGCCGTAGGGGTGGCACTCGTCCAGGGGCATGATGATGTCGGCGCCCAGTGCCTCCTGGAGCTCGATGCAGCGCTCCGGGGTGATGAAGTGCTCGCTGCCGTCGATGTGGGAGCGGAAGAGCACCCCTTCATCGCTCACGCGGCGCAGGTGGGCCAGGCTGAACACCTGGTAGCCGCCGCTGTCGGTGAGGATGGGGCCCTCCCAGCCCATGAAGCGGTGCAGCCCGCCCATCCTCTCGACGAGCCCGGCGCCTGGCCTCAAGGAGAGGTGGTAGGTATTGCACAGCACCATGGTGGCGCCCATGGCGGAGAGGTCCTGTGGGGTCAGGGCCTTGACCGTGGCCTGTGTGCCTACCGGGATGAAGGCAGGCGTGGGCACTACGCCGTGGGGGGTGGTCATGGTGCCGGCGCGTGCCCCCGAGCCGGGGCACTCATGACCCAGGTGGAAGGAGAGGCTCACGGCTCCCTCATTATGTAGTCGGCCACTATGGTGCGCTGTATCTCGGAGACACCTTCGTAGAGCTCGGTGAGCTTGGCGTCCCGGTACAGCCTCTCGACGTCCATGTCCTTCATATAGCCGTAGGCCCCGTGGACCTGCATCGCCATGTTGGTGACCTCGACGGCGGCGTGGGAGGTGAACAGCTTGGCGGTGGCCGCCTCCTTCATGATGTCTGCCCCCTGGTCGCGCACGTAGGCGGTGCGGTAGGTGAGCCAGCGCGAGGCCTCCACCCGCGAGGCCATCTCGGCGAGGAGCCACTTTATGGTGCCCATCTCGGCGATGGGCTGCCCGTACGCCTTGCGCTCACGGGCATAGTCTACGGAGAGCTCAAGTGCCCCCTGGGCCAGCCCCAGGGCCTCGGCAGACACCCCCAGCTTGCCCACGCTGATGGCCTCGAGCATGATGCCGTAGCCCTTGGCCGCCGCGCCGAGGAGGTTCTCCTGGGGCACGCGGACATCGTCCAGGTATATCACCGATGGCCCCAGGCCGCGGGCACCCATGGTCTCGCACACACGGGCCACCTTGTAGCCCGGCGACGAGGTCTCCACGATGAAGGCGCTCACCCGGTCTGTCTCGTCGCGGGCGAAGACCACGGCCACCTGGGACGCCGGGGAGAGGGCGATGAACTGCTTGAGCCCGTCGATGACATAGTCGCCGCCCTCCAGGCGGGCCCTGGTCTCTATGGCCCTGGGGTCGGAGCCGGTGGTGGGCTCGGTGAAGGCGAGCGACGAGAGGTGGTCGCCGCGGCACAGCGGGGCCAGGAAACGCTGCCGCTGCTCCTCGGTACCGTAGCGGAAGATGGCCTCCTCGGCGAGCCCATTCACCCCGATCAAGGCCCCGGCCACCATTGAGCAGCGGCAGAGCTGCTCGATGACCAGGGCGTACCCCATGTAGCCGGCGGCGGAGCCGCCGCAGTGGTGAGGGTAGGGCAGCCCGAAGTAGCCCAGGGCGCCCATCTCCTGCGCCAGCGCGAAGGGGAACTGGCACTGGCGGTCGATGTCCCGGGCGATGGGCCGCACGCTGCGCTCGGCGAAGTCGCGGGCGGTGCCCTGTATCATGGCCTCCTGCTCGCTCAAGGTGAAGTCCATGGTGGCGCCTCCTTCCTGTCCGTTATGTCAGCCACGTGCTCGCGACCATGGTGAGGAAGAGCACGCCCAGGTAGGGGAAGGCGGTGAGCTTGTACAGCCGCCACGCCCCTCGTGAGCCCTCTCTGCGGAGCAGGCGGACGGCGGCAAAGACCATGAGCAGGCCCAGCACGACGGCCACCGCCAGGTAGAGGAGACCCAGGTCGCTCATGAAGTAGAGGGCGACGGAGCTCCCCAGGAGCAGGACGGCGAGCACGAGCAGCACCTTCACTATCTGGCGCGGCTCGCGGCTCACCGGGAAGTAGGTGATGCCTGCCTGGAGGTAGTCCTCGCGGTTGGCGATCATCACGCTCCACACGTGCAGCGGCACCCATATCACGATGAGGAGGCACAGGAAGAGGATGGTGAGGTCCAGGCGCTGGCTCACCGCGATGTAGCCGATGAGCACCGGGGCCACGCTCGCCGTCGCCCCCTGGGGGAACACACACGTTATCTGCTTGCGCCACGTGGTGGCGGCGATGACGCCGATGACGCCGAAGAGGAAGCAGAGGGGGTGCAGGAACCAGGCGATGACCAGCCCGGCCGCCATGAGGGCGAGCACCAGCGGCAGCACCCTGTGTGCCGGGGAGATACGCCCTGAGGGCAGCGCCCGGTGCCTGGTGCGGGCCATCCTGGCATCCACCTCCCGGTCGAGGTAGTTGGTCATCCCGTTGCAGCCGGCGCTGCCCATGGCGATGGCCAGCGTGGCCAGGCCCAGCGTGCCCACGGGAGGCATGCCGCCACCGGCCACCACCGCGGCACAGAGGCCGATGAAGGTGAGGAGGAGGGTCTCCCTGGGCTTGAGCACGGAGATGTAGCTGGCCAGGGAGCGGATGGGCCCGGCGTGGCTGGAAGCGCTACTGGTGTCCATTCTCTCTCATGTACTCCCCATACTGTGCCAGGCTGGCGAAGGCCGCCGCGGCCTGATCGGGGAGGGAGTAGCATATCATCTGCTTCTCCCCCAGCACCGTGGCCAGGTCACGGGACATGTCTACGTCGCCGAAGGCGGTGTCCGAGGCCAGGATTATCGGCTTCTGGTAGCGGTCCATCATCTGCAGGACATCGTTGAACATGTCGCCCGACGTGCTGGTCATCATGCTGAGGAGAGAGGGGGGCCTGTCCCCTGTCTGGGCCGGTGCCGGGCTGCCGCGGAGGCCCAGGCATATCACGCCGTCTATCTCGGGGCAGCGCATGAGGGCCTCCAGGGAGCCCTTGACGTCGCCGTCGCGCATCCCGGCGACGAGGTCTACCGGGTTGCCGTGGCTCCACCACGGGGGCAGGACGCTGTCCAACTCCTTGAGCGTCTCCTCGGGCAGCGGGCGGACGTCGAGGCCGGCGCGGGCGCAGGCGTCTGCGGCGAGCACCCCCCAGCCACCGCCGGCGGTCACTATGCCCACCCGCTTCCCCCTGGGCAACGGCTGGCGGATGAAGGCGGCGCCGATGTTGAACACCTCGTCGATATCGCGGGCCATGATTATCCCGGCCTGCCGCGCCGCGGCGGCGAACACCGCCTCCGAGCCGGAGAGCGCCGCGGTGTGGGAGAGGGCGGCCCTGGCCCCGGCGGCGGTGCCCCCGGCCTTGATGGCGATTATGGGCTTGGTCTGGGTCACCCGCCTGGCCACGTCCAGGAACCTGCGGGCGTCCCTCACCCCCTCGATATAGCTGAGGATGACCCTGGTGCCGGGGTCCTCGCCGAAGTACTCGATGAAGTCGGCGAGGTTTAAGTGGGCCTCGTTGCCACAGCTCACGAAGTGGCTGATCCCGAAGCCCTTGGTCATCCCCCGGCTCGTTATCGAGACCGCCACGTTACCGCTCTGGGACACGACGGCGAAGGGCCCCTGCCCGGGGAATACCGGCGGCATCACCGGGTAGAGCTTGGAGACAGGGTGCATGATGCCGTTGCAGTTGGGCCCGACGAGCACCATGCCGCTCTTGCGGGCGATCTCTCCCATCTCCTGCTGCATCTTCTTCCCCTCGTCCCCCACCTCGGCGAAGCCCGCGGTGATGACCACGCCGGCAGATATCCCCTTGGCGACGCAGTCGGCGACCACCTGGGGCACGCTCGATGGCGGGGTCACGATGACCGCGAGGTCGCTCACCTCGGGCACCTCGGCGACGCTGCGGTACACCTTGAGGCCCAGTATCTCGCTCTCGTGGGGGTTTATGGGGTATATCTTCCCCTGGTAGCCCCCGTGTACCAGGTTGGCCAGGACGATGAACCCCCACTTCATAGGGCTCTTCGACGCCCCGACGAAGGTCACCGACCGGGGCTTGAACAGGGGCTCGAACCTCTCAAGCACTTGTGACATTGGCTATCTCCTTTTCACAGTATGGGGAGCCCGCGCGGACTCACGTTCCCTTTATCTCGGCCACCTTGCGGTGGTACTCCACCACCCTGGCCACTGCCCGCGCTGCCCGCTCCAGTGAGGGGTAGACCGGGACCCCCTGGCCCAGGTAGTGGTCGCGGTACTGCCGTCTCTGCCTCTCGGTATCGATGGCACGAACCTCGGTGCTGCCCACGGGCAACACCATCACTATGGGTTTATCGTGCTTCCTGCTCGTCTCCACCGGTATCCGCAGTGAGTCCTCGATGAAGTTGCCCGCGGTCTCGAAGAGGGCCCTCATCCTGTTGCTCTCGTTGATGAAGAGGTGCAGCGCCTGGGTGGCGATCAGGGTGTCTACGTTCTCGGCACCGGCGGCGGTCTCGAGCACCTTCTGCAGCACGAACGGGGGTACCACCGGCCCCCCCACGTCTACCGGGTTCCTGATGCTGGTGCCCGCCGGGGGCAGTATCTGCCGTAGCTGCTCCTGTATCTCCCTGACGAAAGGTGGCACCTCGAGGCCGGAGCGATTGCAGGCGTCGGCCGCGGCGACGCTCACGCCGCCGCCGCCCCCGATCACCGCCACCCGCCTCCCGACGGTCGGCGGCAGGTGCTGGAGCGCCACCGTGGTCTCGATGAGCTCTTCCAGGTTGCTCACCTGGAGGGCGGGGGTCTGCTTGAACAGGGCATTCCAGATCGCCTCCTCGCCGGCGAGGGAGGCGGTGTGAGACCTCACTGCCCTGGCCCCGTCCTCGGTGAGGCCTGCCTTCCAGATGATTACTGGCTTCGACATAGAGACCTCCTGGACGAGCGAGAGGAGGCGCCGGCCGGCCCTCGGCCCCTCGATGTAGGCGGCGATGATCTGGGTCTCTTCGTCCTGGGCCAGGTACTCCAGGAGGTCTGCCTCGTTTATGTCGCACGCGTTCCCGTAGCTCACCACCTTGCTGAACCTGATGCCCCAGCCGGAGGCATCACGGGCGAACTCCGTGGCGTGCCCCCCGCTCTGTGAGATGAAGGCCACCGGGCCACTCTCCCTGGGGAAATCGGAGCCGGGCAGCAGGGTGAGGCCACCAGCGGGACAGTAGATGCCGAAGCAGTTGGGGCCGATGAGCTTGATACCCTTCCTGGCGATGTTCACCACCTCTGCCTCGAGGCGGCGTCCCTCGTCCTCACCGGTCTCGCTGAACCCGGCGGTGAATATCTCCGCCGCCGGCACCCCCTTGGCGACACAGTCCTCGAGCACGGTGGGGACCGCCCGCGCCGGCACCGAGATGATGGCGAAGTCGATGGGCCCGGGGACGTCCCTCACTGTGGGGTATGCCGTGCGGCCGGAGACCTCTGTCTCGTTGGGGTTCACCGGGTAGAGCTCGCCTTTGAACCCGAACTCCTGCAGCGTGGCCATGTAGCGGCCGCCGAACTTGGCCTCGTTGGCAGAGGCGCCGATGACCGCCACCGACCTGGGGTGGAACATGCGCTCGAATTGCGTGAGCTTCTCCATAGTGCTCTGATACTCCTTCTATCCGATGAGCTCTTTGAGCCACGGTTTCATAAATCTGGTTACCAGGGACAGTGCTATGGCAAACAGCATGACGAACAGGGCGGTCCACGGTGACCAGCCCCCTACCACGATGCCGAGGGCGGTGCCCGCCGCCGGCGGGTGCTCGGTATCGGTGATGACCATGAGGAAGGTGGAGAGCCCCACGGAGAGCGCCGCGGCCAGTATGTACGGCGTGTGGTGGGCCCAGTCCATGGGGGTGTGGATGAGGACGAAGTAACATATAGTGCCGGCAATCAGCCCCATGGTGTGGCCGCCGATGATGTTCCTGGGCTGGGCGGTGAGCGACCTGGGCATGGTGAAGGCGATAAACGTGCTCGCCCCCAGCGCCGCGACCACGGCAGCGTGGGTAAGCACGTCGAGCAGGAACAGTATGGCTACCAGTGCGGCAACTGCCATGGTGCACTGCACCACATAGTTGCGCCACGCGCTCTTAAAGTTCCTGTCCAGTATGTGCATATCGCTCCCCCCTGCCTTATTTCAGCAGTACATCGAGGACGTCTCTCACCTCTGCCACGGGCACGTCTGCCCGGACCACGGCCCTGCCTATCCCCTCGAGGAGCACCCAGCGCACCGCCCCCTGGCGCACCTTCTTGTCCAGCTCCATGGCGGAGAGCACGCCGTCTCTCTCGGCGCCGGGGCAGGAGGTGGGCAGCCCCAGACGCTCGAGCAGGCCCCGCTGCTGCTCCACGACGTCGCCGGTGATGAGCCCCAGGCGCTCGCTGAGCATGGCGGCGCCCATCATCCCGATGGCCACCGCCTCTCCGTGGAGCAGGTGCCCGTAGCCCGTTGCCACCTCCAGCCCGTGGGCGATGGTGTGCCCGTAGTTGAGTATGGTGCGCCTGCCCTGCTCCCGCTCGTCCTCGGCTACCACGGCGGCCTTTATGGCGGCGCTGCGCTTTACCGCCCAGGCGGTGGCCTCGGCATCGAGCCCCACCAGCCTGGCCGCCCCGGCGTCCAGGAAGGCGAAGAGGTCCGCGTCGAGGGCGAGGGCGTGCTTGGCCACCTCGGCCCACCCGGAGGTGAGCTCCCGCGCCGGGAGCGTGGCCAGGGTGCCGGTATCGGCGAGCACCAGCCGTGGCTGGTAGAAGGCGCCGATCAGGTTCTTGGCCTGGGGGTGATTGATGGCTACCTTGCCCCCGATGGCGGAGTCGGCCATGGCGATGAGCGTGGTGGGCACCTGGACCAGGGGCAGGCCGCGCAGGAAGGTGGCGGCGACGAAGCCCGCCAGGTCGCCTACCATGCCCCCGCCGAGGGCCACGATGGTGTGTCCCCGCTCGGCGTGCCGCGCCACCAGCCAGTCGTAGAGCGCGACCGCGCCCTCAATGGCCTTGCTCTTCTCCCCCGGGGGCACGGCGAGGCTGGCAACGGTGAGGCCGGCCCCCTCCAGCGCCTTGACTGTCCTCTGGCCGTGGAGCGCGAACACCGCTTCGTCGCTTATGACGAAGGCGGTGCCGCCGAGCCCCACCCCCTTGAGCCGCTCTCCCAGCTCGTCCAGGATGCCCCAGCCCACGAACACCGGGTACCTGGATGTGGGCGTGCTCACGGTGAAGGAGGCGCCCCGCTCCCCCTCTGGGGCATCGCCCGGCGGTGGGGGGAAGGGGCGGGCCAGCCTCTTCTCGCTGTCCCACCTCTGGCTCACGTGGCGCCACGCGCGCACCACCTCCTGGCATACCTCGTCGGGGGAGAGGGTGTCGGTGTGCACCGTCCAGTCGGCCATGGCGTAGAATGGCTGGCGGGCCACCTTCATCTCCTCGATGCGTCCGAGCGGGTCGGCCGCGGCGAGGAGGGGCCGCGGCACCGAGCCTGGCTCCTGGTCGGCGCGGAGGCGCTGGTATATGGTGAGCGGCGTGGCCTCGAGGAGCACCACCACCCCGCTGCCCGCGAGGAGCTCGCGGTTGCCGGCGTCTACGATGGCCCCGCCACCGGTGGAGATGACCAGGCCCTCCTCCCGGCACAGCCGGGCCAGCACCTGGCGCTCCAGCTCGCGGAAGCGGGCCTCCCCGTCCTGGGCGAATATCTGGGGTATGTCCTTGCCGGCGAGGGCCGCGATCTCGTCGTCGCTATCGACGAAGCGGAGGCCCAGGGTGCGTGCCACCTCTCGGCCCACGGCGGTCTTCCCGGTGAAGGAGAAGCCGATCAGGACAATGTTTCCAGGAGCTCCCTTACCCATGTCACTCCGTCTCTGTAGTCGTGGTCGCCCAGGGCCTGGGGGTACCAGGTAGGGCTCTCGAAGACCATGGGGAGCTGGGGCCTCCCCTGTGCTATGGTCGACAGGATGCGGGCGATGTCGGCCCACCCCTCCACCGGGTCCTGGCTGGGGTGGACCGGGATGTGGTGAAAGCAGGCGTAGTCCTCCCAGCCGCGGCTGTTCCACAGGTGCACCGCGCCCACGTACGGTGCCACCTGCTCGGCGAAGCGGTACAGGTCGAAGCCATCGCGTGCCGCGGCTATGTTCATGTGGCCGGTATCGAAGCAGTAGCGCAGTGCTGGGAACAGGGTGAGCACCTCGACCAGGAACTCTGCGCTGAGCAGCGGGCTGGGCCCGAAGCCCTCGATGTAGATGGGTACCCCGTAGTGCTCGCTGAGCGTGGCGAGCCGGTGGCCGCTCTCCAGGGCGATGGCGCGCATCTCGTCGTAGCCCCTGCCGCTTGAATCGGTGAAGGAGGGCGAGGGGAAGTGCACCACTACGTACTCGGCCTCGATATCGCCCGCCATCTCCAGTGTCTCCCGGACCATCCTCACGTTGAGCTCCCTCTTCTCCCGGTCTACGTCGCAGAGGAAGGCCCAGGTGGGTGGCTCGGGGTACCACGGTGGCTTGAGCAGGGGGCAGTGAATGCTGGCGGCGAGGTGGTGCGCCCTGATCTCCCTCTTGAGCGAGGGCAGCTCATCGGCGGGGAAGTGGTAGAACTCACCGCGGGCCAGCTCGTTTGCCAGTATCCTCTCCTCTATCTGCCTCACGCGGTGGCAGTGAAAGCCAAGGTTATGCTCCATATCGCTCGGTGCTCGCCTCCAGATAGCCCCGGTAGTTGTGCACTGTCTCCCGCATGTTGTCGCCGCCGAACTTCTCCAGCACGGCACCGGCTAGGACGATGGCCAGCATGGCCTCGCCGATGACGCCTGCGGCGGGCACGATGCACACGTCGCTGCGCTCGGAGTGTGCCTCCACCTGCTCCCCGCTCATCAGGTCGACCGAGGGCAGGGGCGTGCCCAGCGTGGGTATGGGCTTGACCGCGGCGCTCACCACGATGGGCTCGCCGTTGGTCATCCCGCCCTCGATGCCGCCGGCGCGGTTGGTCTCGTGGCGGAAGCGGTGCTCGTCCCTGTCGAGCTTGATTATGTCATGTACCTGTGAGCCCTTCATCCCCGCCTGGGCGAACCCGGCCCCGATCTCGACGCCCTTCACTGCGTTGATGCTCATCACGGCCTGGGCCACCCTCCCGTCCAGGCGCAGGTCCCACTGGGTGTGGCTCCCCAGCCCGATGGGCACGCCGCTGGCGATGACCTGGAAGATGCCCCCCACGCTGTCGCCTGCCTCCTTGGCCTTGTCGATGGCGGCCACCATGGCCTTCTCTGCCGAGGCGTCGGCACAGCGGACGGGCGAGTGCTCCACCTTCTCCCAGTCGATCGCGGCGGGCATATCCGTCTTGGCGTGCGCCCCGCCGATGGCGATGGTGTGGCTCCGTATCTCGATGCCCAGCTCCTCGAGGAGCCTGCGCGCCACTGCCCCCACGGCGACGCGCGTCGCCGTCTCGCGGGCGCTGGCCCGCTCCAGGACGTTTCTTATATCGTCGTGGCCGTACTTGATGGCCCCGGCCAGGTCGGCGTGCCCCGGGCGCAGGCGGGTCACCGGGGCGATGGGCTGCCGCTGCGGGACGACGGCCATGACCTCCTTCCAGTTCTCCTTGTCGCGGTTCCAGATGAGGAGCGATATGGGGCTGCCCAGGGTGTGGCCGTGGCGCACCCCGGAGAGGATGTTGGCGTAGTCCTGCTCTATCTCCATGCGGGCGCCGCGCCCGTAACCGGCCTGGCGACGCATCAGGTTTAAGGCGACGTAGTCTTCGCTCAAGGCGAGGCCCGCCGGCACCCCCTCGCAGATGGCGACGAGCGCCCTGCCGTGTGACTCACCCGCGGTAAAAAATCGGAACACTTATAGAACCTCCAGTCCTCTGGGTATCCCGGAGTCCGGCCTGCTTGGTACACCGGGCAGGCCCCCCGGTCGGGGGCCACGTCGCTCGCCCCTAGAGTGCCCCTCTGGCCGCCTCCATCATTATGCCGATAGGGGCCTCGCGGCCGGTCCACAGCTCGAAGGCCAGCCCCCCCTGGTACACCAGCATGGCCAGCCCCCCCAGCGTGCCCGCCCCGGCCTCCCGGGCATCGGCAAGCAGGCGGGTCTCAATAGGATTATACACTATATCGTAGACCAGCGCCCCCCCCGGTATCTGTGCCGCCTCTATGGGCGATTGGCCCTCGCGTGCGCTGTGCCGCATCCCTATCGGGGTGCAGTTCACCAGGAGCTCGCAGGCGGCCAGGGCCGCGGCAAACTGCGGGTCCTCGCGGGAGAGGGCCCTTACCTCGGTCACCATCGCTGTCGGCCCAGAGAGCGCCGAGATGCCCCTCATCTCCGGGGCGTCCACGCAGCTCCTGGCCTGGGGCCCCCGCCCCTGCCCCACCGCGTGCTGCAGGTCGTGGGCCAGCCCCTGGGCCTTGGAGACGACGATATCGGTGATGACCAGGGAGCGCGCCCCTGCCCGCGCCAGGGCGAAGCCCACCGCGCGCGCCGCCCCTCCCGCGCCGAGCATGACGGCGCGCCTGCCCGCCGCGTCGAACCCACCCTCGCGCTTGAGCGCCTGGAGGAAGCCGCCGGCATCGGTGTTGTAGCCCACCAGCCTGCCGTTGCGGTTCACGACGGTGTTCACCGCGCCGATCTCCTGCGCCAGGTCGTCCAGCTCATCGAGGAGGGGGAGCACTGCCTCCTTGTGGGGCACGGTGACGTTGGCCCCCACGGTCTGAGGCTGGCGCAGGCGCTCGAAGACCTCGCCCAGCCGCTCCGGCTCCGTCTGCCACGCCTGGTAGCGGATGTCGAGGCCGTAGTGGTCAAAGGCCGCCTGCTGCATGGCCGGCGACACCGAGTGTCCCAGCGGATAGCCGATTAAGCCGACATACCTGGTCAACCGGGGGCACCTCCCTTCTTAAAAACAAGAAAATCGCCTGCACCTGGCGACGTCCCCAGTCCTTGACATTCTTACAGTGGCGGGCACGAGCCGTTCTCGGCGGGAAGGGTGCGCGTCCTGTCTATGTAGCCCTGGAGGATGAGCGCTGCCGCCATGGCGTCGCGGCGAGCCTTCCCCTTCTTCCCCTTGAGGCCGGCATCAGAGAGCAGACGTCCCGCGGCGACCGAGGTGAGCCTCTCGTCCCAGGTGTCCACCGTGATATCGGTGCGCCCGGCGAGCGCCTGGACGAAGGCGAGCGTGGCCTCCGCCTGCCTGCCCACGGTGCCGTCCAGCGAGCGGGGCAGGCCCACCACGATGCGCTCCACACCGTGCCCCCGCGCCAGCTCGAGGAGCGCCTCGATGTCGGAGCCGTCCCTGGCCCTCTCGACCGTGGTCAAGGGTATCGCCACCTGCCCATCGCCGGCGGCCAGGGCCACCCCGATCCTGCGTCCCCCGACGTCGAGCCCCAGCATCGCCATGGCCGGCTAGCGCGCCTCCCTGACCGCCTCGAAGGCGCGCTTGAGCGCCTCGTCGAGCTTGTCCGTTGCCTTGCCCCCGCCCTGCCCCAGCTCGGCCTTGCCCCCGCCGCGGCCGGAGGCCACCGCCGAGACCTGCTTCACGATAGCGCCTGCGTCCAGGCCGCGGGCCACCAGGTCGGGCGTGACCATGACCACGAAGTTGGCCTGCCCGTTGTACAGTGCGCCCAGTGCGATGACGGCGCTCTTTATACGCCCCTTCACCATGTCGCCCACCTGCCTGAGCGCCTCGGTGCTGGACACCGGCACCCTTGCCGCGAGCACCGGGATGCCGTCTACCTGCTCTACCCTGTCCAGCAGGGAGTCCACCGTGTGCGAAAGGAGCTCCCGCTCCAGGGCGGCGGCCTTCTTCCGCTCTGCGTCCAGCTCGGCGCGGAGGTCGGCTACTCGCTCTCTGACCTCTGATGGCTGGGCCTTCAGCTCGCGCGCCGCCTCCTCCAGGATGGAGAGCTGCCGGGCAACGTGCTCCTCGGCGCCCCTCCCGCTGACGGCCTCGATGCGGCGCATCCCGGCACCTATGCTGGACTCGCCTGTTATGTGGAACAGGCCTATCTCACCCGTGGCCTGCACGTGGGTGCCGCCGCAGAGCTCGGTGCTGATGGGCGGCTCGCCGATCACCAGCACGCGCACCTTGTCGCCGTACTTCTCACCGAAGAAGGCGAGCGCCCCGCTGTCCACGGCCTCGCGGTAGGGCATCTCCCTGCTATCCACTTTGAGGTTGCGCCTCACGTTCTCGTTGACCAACCGCTGCACCTCGGCGAGCTGCCCCGGGGAGACGGCGTCCTGGTAGGTGAAGTCGAACCTGAGGTGATCTGGCGCTACCAGCGAGCCCGACTGGTGCACCTGGGCCCCCAGCACCTGGCGCAGCGCCGCCTGGAGGAGGTGGGTGGCGGTGTGGTTGGCGGCGATGGCGCGGCGGCGCTCTTCGTCCACGGTGGCATCGACAGTCTCGCCCACCGATAGCTCCCCCGCGACCATGGTCCCGATGTGCACGATGGTGTCCTGTGGGGTGCGCACCGTGTTGCTTACCGCCATGCGCCCGCAGGGGCCGCGGAGCTCCCCTGTATCGCCCACCTGGCCCCCCATCTCGCCGTAGAAGGGCGTCTTTGCGATGACGGCCTTCACCTCCTGCCCCTGGGATACCGTGTGCTGTGACCTGCCCTCCGCCTCCAGCCACTCCACCGTGGAGCTGTGGCTCAAGCTGTTGTCAACGAAATCACACCGCGCCTGGTCGGCACTGGAATATACTAAAAGCGTATCGACCGATAGCTTCTGCGCCGAGCGCGCCCGCTCCCGCTGGCGCTCCATCTCGGCCTGGAAGCCCAGAAGGTCTATGGAGAGGCCGGCCTCGGCGGCGACCTCTGCGGTGAGCTCTGCGGGAAAGCCATGGGTGTCGTAGAGCCTGAAGACCTCTTCGCCGGGGAGCGAGCCCTCTCCCCTCTGCCGGGCCCCCTCGATGATGCCGTCGAGCAGGTTCAGGCCTGTGGTCAGCGTCTGGTTGAACCTGGTCTCCTCGGCCCCGATGGTGGTGAGGATGACCTCGCGTCCCCGCTCCAGCTCGGGGTAGTACCTGCCCATCTGGGCGATGGCCACCTTGGCCACCTCGCCGATGAAGGGCCCCTCCAGCCCCAGCGTGCGGCCGAAGAGGGCGGCGCGGCGGAGTATGCGCCGCAGCACGTAGCCCCGCCCCTCGTTGGTGGGCATCACCCCGTCGGCGATGAGGAAGGCGATGGCGCGGCCGTGCTCGGCCACTATGCGCAGCGCCCGGTCGCTGGCCCCGTCCTGGCCGTAGCTGCGCCCGCAGAGCTCGCCGGCGCGCCCGATGAGCGGGGCGAACAGGTCGGTCTCGTAGACCGACGCCCGGCCCTGGAGCGCCGCCGCCGTTCGCTCAAGCCCCATCCCGGTATCGATGTTGGGCCGGGGTAGCGGGGTGCGGCTGCCGTCGGCCTCCTGGTTGAACTGGGTGAACACCAGGTTCCATATCTCCACGAAGCGGCCGCAGCTGCAGCCAGGGCCGCAGCCCGGGTCGCCGCAGCCGAAGGCCTCACCCATGTCGTAGTGGACCTCGCTGCATGGGCCGCAGGGGCCGCTCTCGCCGGCGGGGCCCCAGAAGTTGTCCTCCTCTCCCAGCCTCACTATCCGCTGCCCGGGTACCCCGATCTCCCTCCAGCACTGGAAGGCCTCGTCGTCGTCTAAGAAGATGGAGACCCACAGGCGCTCCTGGGGCAGGGCGAGGTGCTCCGTGACGAACTCCCACGCCCACCGCGTGGCCTCGCGCTTGAAGTAGTCGCCGATGCTGAAGTTGCCCAGCATCTCGAAGAAGGTGAGGTGGCTGGCATCGCCCACGGAGTCTATGTCCGAGGTGCGAAAGCACTTCTGGCACGATGCCAGGCGCGGGCTGGGGGGCAGTGCCTCACCGGTGAAGTACCGCTTGAACTGTACCATCCCCGCGGTGGTGAGGAGCAGCGTGGGGTCCCCGTGGGGCACCAGGGAGGAGCTGGGGACTACCAGGTGGCCCTTCTCCTCAAAAAACCGGAGGTATGTCTCCCTCAGTTCGTCACCGTTCATGCGATATCACCCGCTGTTCGCTGTCTCGCGCCCTGTTCTCTACAGAAAATTTTAGAGTAACTCACGGTGCATGTCAATGAACACGTGTAGCCACGCCAGGCCGTGACTTGACAATGTGGAGGTTGTGTGTTAATGTTTGACATCCCATTGCAGAAGATATCCAAGTCGGCACATCTATCCTGGTGCAGGCAAAGAAAAGGTGTAGTTAGAGGGGTGATCGGCGGTGCCGATGGAGCAGGAGAGCTGTAAAGCGCTGCTTGGCCAGCTGTGCCACGAGCTTCTCGCCCACAGGTCTCTCATCCTCGCGAGCAATCGTGGCCCTATCGAGTACCAGGTCAACGAGGATGGCAAGCTACAGGGGCGGCGGGGTAGCGGGGGTGTTGTCTCAACGCTCAGCTGTATCAGCCAGTACATGGATATGACCTGGATTGCCAGCGCGATGGGCGAGGGAGACCGCCGCATCGCGGAGAAGACTCAGGGCGGGCGGCTCAAGGCGCCCCTGTTCGGACACAACCTCTACATTCGCTTCATCGTCTCCTCTGGAAGCGTGTACCACAAGTTCTACAGCGTCATCTGCAACCCCCTGCTCTGGTTCCTCCAGCACTACATGTGGAACTTCTCACACACCCCGAACGTGGACACCAGGGTCTACGATGCCTGGGACAACGGGTACATGACCGTGAACCAGTCCTTTGCCCGGGCCGTCGTCGGTGAGGCCGTGGAGAGCGAGCTGCCCCCGGTGGTCATGCTCCACGATTATCACCTGTACCTCGCGGCGCAGTACATCCGGGAGCAACTGGCCGATGCCATCATACAGCACTTCACCCACATCCCCTGGCCTGGCCCACAGTACTGGCAGCTCTTGCCGGCTCGGATGAGGCGTGGCATCTGTGAAGGCCTGCTGGCAAGCGACATCGTGGGCATGCAGACCAAGAGGGACGTGCAGAACTTCCTCCACACCTGCCAGGCCTTCATCGAAGACGCAGAGGTGGACTACAAGGAGGGCACCGTCCGCCGTAGCGGGCACGTGACCACGGTGCACTCCTATCCCATCTCGGTGGACGTGGCCAACTTGCGGGGGATAGTGCAGTCGCCATGGGTCCAGGGATATGAGGAGAGACTCCACCACCTCTACGACAGGCAGACCATCGTCCGCGTGGACCGCATGGAGCCGAGCAAGAACATCGTGCGCGGCTTCCGTGCCTATGACATGCTGCTCCAGCGCTACCCCTACCTGGTGGGGCAGGTGAACTTCATCGCCTTCCTCGTCCCCTCGCGCACTCACATACGGCAGTACCAGAGGTATGCCAACGAGGTCAGCGAGGTGATAGATGCCATAAATGCCAAGTACAGCACCGGCGACTGGAGGCCCATCCACGTGTTCTATGAGAACAACTATGCCCAGGCGCTGGCCGGCATGCGCCACTACGACGTGCTGCTGGTGAACCCGGTGATAGATGGCATGAACCTGGTGGCCAAGGAGGGCCCCACGGTCAACGTCCGCGACGGTGTGCTGGTGCTCTCCGAGTGCGCCGGCGCCTACGAGCAGCTGGGGGAGCACTCCATCGTCGTCACCCCCACCGACCTGGAAGGGACCATGGAGGCGCTGCACCAGGCGCTCACCATGTCGCCGCAGGAGAGGGGTGAGCGTGCCTCTGCCTTGAGGGCCTCCATAGAGGAAGAGGATATCACGCTGTGGCTCTGTCGCCAGCTTGAGGACATCAATGCCCTGGTCCGGGCGCGGTCTCGGCAAGCCATCTGAGGAAGCGCTCCACGTCCCCCACACCTTTGCATACCAGGTCGGCCGACTCCTCCACTGCCGCCGCGGTCTCCCCCCCGGTGACTGCTATCGCGATCCCTTTGAAGGCGGGGCCCTGGGCGTGCATGGCGGCGAAGGCATCGACATCGGTGAGGTCGTCGCCGAGGTAGATGCCGCCCCGCAGCCCGTAGCGCTCGATGAGTGCCCTCACCGCTGTCCCCTTATCGGCGTCTATGGGAGGGCGTAGCTCTACCATCCTCTTCCCCTCAATGGTGCGGAAGTCCCCCGCCGTGCCCGCGCGAGCCACTGCCTCCAGGATATGCCTCCTGGCCCCCTCCTGGTCGGGGCAGCGGCGATAGTGTATGGCCAGCGAGATGCCCTTGTCTTCCAGTATGATGCCCTCCACGTCGGCGAGGGCCTCAAGCTCGGCGCAGAGCGCTGGCACCTTTTCGCGGTACACCTCGGCCCCGGGCTCGAACACGAGCGCACCGTCCTGCCATCGCTCCAGGCCGTGGTTGCCGACGTAGACTATGCCCTCGATGCCTATCATGTCCCGGACCACGAGGGCGGGGCGGCCCGATATCGCGGCCACCAGCGCAAGGTGCGAGGTGAGGATGGCCAACTGCTCGCGGCACGCCGGCGTGATCTGCGCCCTCTCTGGGAGGGGGGCGATCTCGCTTATGGTGCCGTCGACATCCGTTGCCAGTCCCAGGGGTGAGCGGGCGAGCACGTCACGGATGGTGCCCAGGTGGTCGAACAGGTATCGCATCTTCTCCTGCCGGCGGCTATAGAATGGCCGTGATCTCCTCTCCCCCGGCTGGCCTCACTGCGCATCGCCGGGGGTGCCCGGCCCCGGTATCTGGCTGTCCGCTATCTCGAGGACGGGTTTGCCGCCGAAGTAGACCTTGGTGTGGGGCCACGGTATCTCGATGCCTTCGGCGTCGAAGGCCTTCTTTATCCGCTTGCGTATCTCGCCCATGGTCTCCCACTGGCGGATGGGCCTGGTATCGCCCAGGACCTTGAGCTCGATCCCCGAGTCGCCCAGGCTGTCCACCCTGAGCACCTCTGGCGTCTTCAGGATGGCCTCTTTCCAGTATGGCTCCTCGGCCATGTCGGCGCACACCCGGTTGATCACCGAGGTGGCGTGGTCGAGGTCGGTGCCGTAGGCCACCGATATGTTGAGGTTCACCCGCGACCACTCCTTGGTGTAGTTGGAGGCCACCCCGATCTCGCCGTTGGGGATGACGTGGACTATGCCGTCGAGGTCTCTCAAGATGGTCCTCCTCAGGTTCACCTCCTCGACGATGCCCGTGGTGCTGGCGATGCGTACCACGTCCCCTACCCCGTAGTGGTTCTCCAGCAGGACGAAGACCCCGCCCAGGATGTCTCGTACCAGGCTCTGCGCGCCGAAGCCGATGGCGATGCCGGCGACCCCCAGCCCGGCGATGAGCGGCGTGATATCTACCCCCACCTCCGAGAGGATCATGAAGATGACGGCCACGACGATAAACACCACACTGGCGCTCACCAGCACGCGCGAGAGGGTCTTGGCCCTCTTCTCTACCTCTATGTCTGGTTTCGTTGCCATCCGCCGCTTGACTGACTGCCTTATTACCTTCGGGAATAGCCTCTGTATCACGATGTAGAGGGTGGCACCGACAATGATGATGATGAGTATCCGAACGCCGTGTGTGGAAAGCCACGCTATCACAGGTGTCCAGTCCATGGTGTCCCTCGCTTCAGAGTTTGTGTACCAGAGTATAGCAGGAGTGGTGTCCGGGGACAAGTGGGTGCCCGGGGAGCTATCCTCAAGGGGCTGCGTGTCGTTATAATGAGTAAACGTCTCTTTATCAAGGCCACTTCATGGGGCACGACCGAGGAGAGTGATATGTCAACGACGAGATGGATCGTGGTCACCGTGCTGGTCGCCGTTATCGTTGGCGGCTCTTATGGCATCTACTACATCCTGTCAGCGCACTCTGGGCCCGGCGAGGTCATGGCGCTGGCACAGATAAGGCCCAACATCGTCGATGAGGACCAGCTCAAGCAGCAGCTCACCATCCTCCACCCCGAGGTGCCCCCGGATAAGCAGTCCCGCTACCAGCTCTTCGTGACCCCCGACGATGCAGAGGTTCAGGCCCTGGCGGCCCGTGTGGACGGCGCTGGAGAGGCCTACGCCGAGGCGGTGCAGTGGACGTGGGTCTCCGACCTCACGCTCCACGGCCAGACCGAGAGGTGGCTCATGCCTGGCGGGTTCCTGGCAGATACCCCCGACGACCCCGATAACCCGCGCCCCGGCTTCGTGGTGAGCGACTGCGAGGAGCAGGCCAACACCCTGGTATCCGTGCTCCGCGCCGAGGGCATCGCCCCTGATGCAGTGAGGGTGGTGCTGGGACGGGTCAACTTCGGCGGCCAGGAGGGGGGCCATGCCTGGGTCGAGATCATGCACCAGGGGGAGTGGCTGCCACTGGAGGCCACCTCGGGCCCCTACTGGGACGACGACGAGTGGCAGCTCGTCCCCCGCGCCGGCAACCCCTTCGACTACTTCGCGGAGCGGGACTACCCTGTGGTCCAGGTCTGGGCCTACTACAACGATATCTACTACCTGGACCCGCGGAGTGGCGAGGGGAACGCACCTGCCTCGTGGCTTCAGCCACAGCTCCTCATTCAGTGAGGGGGCCGGAGCGGCCTAGACGACGCCCCTGGGGCGGTACTGGATGGCCTCGGCGAGGTGGCCCGCCGTGATGGCCTCGGAGCCGGAGAGGTCGGCGATGGTGCGGGAGAGCTTCAAGATGCGGTGAAAGGCGCGGGCAGAGAGGGCCAGCTGCTTCATCGCCGCACGGAGCAGGCCCTGGGCGTCCTCGTCTACCTGGCAGAACCCCCTCACCTCCACTGGGCTCATCTCGGCATTGCAGGTGAGCCTCGTCCCCCGGAACCGCTCCATCTGGATGGAGCGCGCCCGCTCGATGCGGTCACGGACCTGCTCTGACGTCTCGCCCAGCTTCAAGTCTACCAGCTTCTCATACTCGATGCGGGGCACCTGGACGAAGATGTCTATCCTGTCGAGCAGGGGGCCGCTTATCCGCTTCTGGTATCGGGATATCGCGCCGGCGGAGCAGGTGCACTGCTTGACCGGGTCGCCCCAGTAGCCGCAGGGGCAGGGGTTCATCGCCGCCACCATCATGAAGTTGGCGGGAAAGGTGACGCTGCCGCGGGCACGGCTGATGGTGACCATCTTGTCCTCTAGTGGCTGGCGCAGGGCCTCGAGCGTGGAGTGCCCGAACTCGGGCAGCTCGTCGAGGAAGAGGACGCCTCTGTGACTCAGGCTGACCTCACCTGGCTTGGGGAGGCGCCCCCCGCCGACGAGGCCGGCATGGGATATGGTGTAGTGCGGCGCCCGAAAGGGACGCTGCATGACGAGAGGGGTGTCCTGGGGCAGTAGCCCGCTCACGCTGTATATCTTGGTGACCTCCAGCGCCTCCTCTGTCGTTATGGCGGGCATGATGGACGGCAGCGAGCGTGCCAGCAGTGTCTTGCCGCTCCCCGGAGGGCCGCTCATGGTCACGTTGTGACCGCCGGCTGCGGCTACCTCAAGCGCCCGCTTTACGTGCTCCTGTCCCTTGATGTGGGCGAGGTCGACGCCCGACCAGTCTGCCTGGGGCGCGTCCTCCCTGTCGCCCGGCGGACGATAGGGCGGTATGGGGCTCTCGCCAATCAGGTGCGCGGTGAGCTCGGCGAGGGAGCTGATGGGCACTATTGACAGCCCTGGCACCAGCGCCGCTTCTCTGGCATCGGGGGCGGGGACGAAGACGGTGGCATACCCGTTGTCTTTGGCCACGGCGACCATGGGCAGGATGCCATGGGTGTGGCGCAGGCCGCCATCAAGGGAGAGCTCCCCAAGAAATAGCATCTGCGATATGTCGGCGGAGAGTTGCTCTGAACCCAGCAGGATGCCAACGGCGATGGGAAGATCGTAGGAGGGCCCTTCTTTCTTCAGGTCGGCGGGGGCCAGGTTCACGGTTATCCGCTTCATGGGGAAGGTGAACCCTGAGTTCCTTACGGCGGCTCGTACTCTCTCTCGGGACTCGTTGACTGCGGCATCGGGCAGGCCGACGATGGTGAAGGCGGGAAGCCCGGAGGAGATGTCTACCTCTACTTCTACGATGGCCCCATCGAGGCCCACCACGGCGCAGCTCATCACTTTGGCTAGCATCTACATCGCTTTCAGCTACCTCTTAACTTGCGCATATCTTACAATGTGGCTCTACCTCTGTCAATTTTTTTTGTAGCGGGCATAGGTTGCGTGGGTGGAAAAAGGTGTTTCGGCTATGTGGGTCGCCACCCTAATAGCTTCCTTTTTCGGGGCGGGCATAGGTTGTGCGGGTGGAAAAGACGTGTCTCGGCTATGTGGGTCGTCTCTCCACTAGCTTTCTTTTTCGGAGCGAGCATAGGTTGCGTGGGTGGAAAAGATGTGTTTCGGCTATGTGGGTCGTCTCTCCACTAGCCTCCTTTTTCGGAGCGAGCATACATTGCACGGGTCGAAAAAGGTGTTTCGGCTATGTGTGGCCTCGCTTCTAATAGTGGGGGCGATTTTCAGTCGCAGGGGCAGGTAGCGGGGGAGCTGGGGAACACCATGCCGTTATCGGTGAGGTACCATCCACAGTCGGGCTCGGTGAGGGGTACCTTGTCTATATAGT
>JAXHUE010000015.1:0-42674 GCA_034189655.1 Chloroflexota bacterium
CTCACCTTGAATATGGTGTGGGCCACGTCGTGCTCGATGGAGGCCAGCAGGCTCTGGAACATGGCGTGACCCTCCTGCTTGTACATCATGAGCGGGTCGCGCTGCCCCACGGCGCGCAGGCCGATGCCGTGGCGCATGGCCTCCATGGCGGTCAAGTGGTCGATCCACAGGCGGTCGATGGTGCGCAGCATCACCACGCGCTCGGCGATCCTCATGTTGTCAGGGCCCAGCTCCTGCTCCCGCTCCTCGTAGAGCGAGGCCGCGTGCGCATGCAGCCCCTCCTCGACCTGCTCCCGGCTCATCTTGGAGAGCGCCGCCCCGCTCATCTCCGGCGGCAGGGGATAGATGGCGCCCACATCGGCCAGCAGCCCGTCTATGTCCCACTCCTCGGCGCGGTCGCCGTTTAGGTAGGTTGCCACCAGGCCCGAGACCTCCCTCTCCACCATGGACTGGATGTTGGCCTTTAGGTCGGCGCCGGAGAGGATCTTCCTCCGCTCGCTGTAGATGACCTCGCGGTGCCTGTTCACCACGTCGTCGTACTCCACCAGGTGCTTCCTGACATCGAAGTGGAAGCCCTCTATCTTGGTCTGGGCATTCTCGATGGCGCGGCCCACCATGGTGTGCTCGATGGGGGTGTCCTCGTCGATGCGCCCCCACTCCATGATGCCCTTGACCCGGTCGCCGCCGAAGCGACGCACCACGTCGTCCTCGAGGGATACGTAGAAGCGAGAGCCTCCAGGGTCGCCCTGGCGACCGGCGCGGCCGCGGAGCTGGTTGTCGATGCGGCGGGCCTCGTGGCGGTCGGTGCCGATGACGAAGAGGCCGCCCTTCTCATCGACACCAGGGCCGAGCATGATGTCCACGCCGCGCCCCGCCATGTTCGTCGCCACCGTCACCGTGCCCGGCTGCCCCGCCTGGGCGATGATGGCCGCCTCCCGCTCGTGCTGCTTGGCGTTCAGCACCTGGTGGGGTATGCCCCGGCGCTGGAGCATGGCGCTCAAATGCTCCGACTTCTCGATGGAGACCGTGCCCACCAGCACCGGGCGCTGCTCGGCGTGCAGCCCCTCGATCTCGCGCACCACGGCGCGGAACTTGGCCTCCTCGTTCTGGTATACCTGGTCGGGGTAGTCGGAGCGTATCATGGGCCTGTTGGTCGGTATCACCACCACGTCGAGGCCGTATATCTTGTGGAACTCCTCGGCCTCGGTGGCGGCGGTCCCGGTCATGCCGGCGAGCTTATCGTAGAGGCGGAAGTAGTTCTGGAAGGTGATGGTGGCCAGCGTGATGTTCTCCCGCTGCACCGGGACGCCCTCCTTGGCCTCGATGGCCTGGTGCAGCCCCTCGGCATAGCGGCGACCGGGCATCATGCGCCCGGTGAACTCATCGACGATGATGACCTGGCCGTCCTTGACCACGTAGTCACGGTCTCGCCTGTAGAGCACGTGCGCCTTGACGGCGCTGTCTAAGTAGTGGGTGAGCATGTAGTTTGAGGGGTCGTAGAGGTTGGGCGCCTTGAGCAGCCCCTCCCTCTTGAGCAGCTCCTCTATCTTGGAGATGCCCTCATCGGTCAGGGTCACCGCCCTGGTCCTCTCCTCTATCTCGTAGTCCTCGTCCGGGCGCAGGCGGGGGACGAGCCGGGCGAAGGTCTGGTATCGCTTCGCTGCCTCCACTGCCGCCCCGCTGATGATGAGCGGGGTGCGCGCCTCGTCGATCAAGATGTAGTCCACCTCGTCGACGATGGCGTAGTGGAGGGGGCGCTGCACGCACTGCGAGAGGTCCATCACCATGTTGTCGCGGAGGTAGTCGAAGCCGAACTCGTTATTGGTGCCGTAGGTGATGTCGGCCTGGTAGGCCTCGCGCCGGGGCACCGGCCTTAAGTGCCTCCAGGCGGCGTCCTCCGAGGCGTGGTCGGGGTCGAACATGAAGGAGGCCTCGTGCTGGATGGTGGCCACGGAGAGGCCCAGGGCGTGGTAGATGGGGCCCATCCAGTGGCAGTCCCGCTTGGCCAGGTAGTCGTTCACCGTGACCACGTGGGCCCCTTTGCCGCTCAAGGCGTTCAAGTAGACGGGCAGTGTGGCCACCAGGGTCTTCCCCTCGCCGGTCTTCATCTCGGCGATCTTGCCCTGGTGGAGGCAGATGCCCCCCATGAGCTGGCAATCGAATGGGCGCTGCCCGATGGCGCGCCAGGCCGCCTCGCGCACGGCGGCAAAGGCCTCGGGGAGTATATCGTCGGGGCGTTCCCCGTGCCCCAGCCTGTCCTTGAAGCGGTCCGTCATGGCGCGGAGCTCGGCGTCGCTCGCTGCCTGGAGCTGGGGCTCCAGGTCGCCTGTGCGCTCCACCAGGGGCTGGAGACGCTTGAGTTCCCGCTCATTGGAATCGACGATGCTGCCAAGCCACTTGAGCATCTTCCTGCCCTACGTGTCCTCACCGGCGACGTGTTCCGAGGCCTCGATGACCTGCCGTGCCGCCTCGGCCACTGACTCCAGCACCGCCACCCTGACCTCGCCCATACCGTCCACGGTGAAGGCGTGCACCGAGGGGGAGGCGTCTGACACCAGGATGCTGGAGATGCCGTTGGCCTCGAGGAGGCCCTTTATCACCAGGGCCTCCAGCTCCCCTGATGCCCGGTATACATCGACTAACCTTTCAGACAAAGCAAGCCCTCTTCTCTTCCGGCAGCACGCTCTACTCGAACATGGCACCCACCGAGAGGCCGGCGTGGATGCGGTGGATGGCCTCTCCGAGCAGCGGGGCGGTGGAGATGACGGTGATCTTGTCTATCCGCTTGCTATCGGGTATGGGGATGGTATCGGTCACCACGATCTCCTCGATGGAGCTGTTGGCCAGCCTCTGTATGGCCGGCCCCGACAGCACCGGGTGGGTGCAGCAGGCATAGATCTCCTTGGCCCCCTTCTCGCGGAGGGCCGCTGCCCCTGCCGTTATCGAGCCCGCGGTGTCGATCTCGTCGTCGAAGAGCAGGGCGCACTTGTTCTTGACCTCACCGATCACGGTGATGGTCTCCGCCCGGTCCGCGTTTGACACCCTCCTCTTCTCGATGATGGCCAGGGGTGCGTTGAGCCTCTCGGCGAGGTCGCGCGCCCTCTTGGAGATGCCGATGTCGGTGGCCACCACCGTGAAGTCGTCAAACGCCTTGCTCTTGATGTAGTTGCTCAAGATATACAGCGCCGTGAGCTCGTCCACGGGTATGGTGAAGAAGCCCTGGATCTGGCCGGCATGGAGGTCCATGGTGAGCAGCCGGTTGGCGCCGGCCACGGTGATGAGGTCGGCGACGAGCCGCGCCGTGATGGGCACCCTGGGCTGGTCCTTCTTGTCGGTGCGCCCGTAGCCGTAGTAGGGTACCACCGCGGTGATCCTCCCCGCCGAGGCCCGCCTCATGGCGTCGAGCATTATGAGGAGCTCCATTAAGCTCTTGTTGACCGGTGAGCAGATGGGCTGCACGGCAAACACGTCCTTCTGGCGCACGTTCTCCTGAATGCGGACGAAGATGTTCTCGTTGGCGAACTCGAACACCTCGGCCTGGCCCAGGGGTATGCCCAGGTAATCACATATACCCTGGGCCAGGGCGGGGTGGGAGTTACCGGTGAAGACCTTCAGATCATCGTACAAGACTTCCCCCTTGTGGCGTTATCTGCCTTGGAATTGGGCCTCTCTCTTCTGGATGAAGGCGAGCACGCCCTCGCGGTGGTCCTCGGTGCTCAAGGCGATCCCCTGGCAAGCCGCTGCCATCTCCAGCGCCGACTCCAGGTCTACCTCCAGGGCCTTGTAGGCCTGCATCTTGGAGAGCTGGATGGCTATGGGTGGCCCCTTGGCGATCTTTCGTGCCAGCCCCATGGCCTCTGCCTCCAGCTCCTCGGCGGGCACCAGCTTGTTGAGCACACCGATGCGCTCTGCCTGCTCGGCGTCGAGGAAGTCGCCGGTGAAGAGGAACTCCAGCCCCCGGCCCAGCCCCATCAAGCGGGTGTAGAGCCAGGTGCCCCCGGCGCCAGGGACGAGGCCTATTCGGACGAACCCGTTCCTGAACCTGGTATTGGGTGAGCCCACCCTCATGTCGCAGGCGAAGGCGAAGTCGCAGCCGGCGCCCACGGCGGGCCCGTTGACCATGGCGATGGTGGGCTTGTCCATCTTCTGCAGGGAGAGTGTCACCTTCTGGAAGCCGCTTCGCAGGTAGCGGCGCATCCCCTCGGCGGTCCCGGTGAGGCCCCCCTCACTGCCACCCCCGGAGAGGCTGCCGACGTCGGCGCCGGAGCAGAAGGCCCTCCCGGCACCGGTGATGACCACGGCCCGCACCTCGTCGTCGCGGGCCACGTCGTCCAGTGCCGCCACAAGCTCCTGCTCCAGTTGGAGGTTCACCGCGTTCATCCTCTCAGGCCGGTTCAGGGTGATGACGGCGATATGCTCTTCTTTCTTCAAGGTGATGGTCTCAAAGTCCATAGAGCGCTCCTCTCGTTCGATAGAGTGTGCAGAGAAGGTCCCCAACTGCTCATTGTAACATAAAAAGGGCCCCAGACCAATTCGGGGCAGGCGCGGCCGCCACCGTTCACGGCTCGATATCGTGGGCGAGGCCGTCCAAGGCCACTTGAGCCGCTTCGTTCTCCGCCGCGCGCTTGTTGCGGCCGCGCCCACGGCCGATGACCTCGTCGCCGACGACGACCTCTACGGTGAACTCCTTGGCGTGCTCCGGCCCCACTGCCTTCACGGTGCGGTAGACCGGGACGACGTGGTGCTGGGCCTGTACCTGCTCCTGGAGCCTGGACTTGTAGTCCATGGTGAGCATCTTGTCGGTGGCGTCGTCGACCTCGCCCTCGAAGATGCGCAGGACGAAGTCCCTGGCCGCGGCGAAGCCCTGGTCGATGAGGATGGCCCCCAGCAGCGCCTCGAAGGTTGCGGACAGGGTGGACTGTTTGTGCCGCCCTCCGCTGGTGTCCTCGCCTCGCCCCAGGTAGAGGCAGTCGCCGACCCCCAGGTTCAAGGCCAGCCGGGCCAGGGTCTCGCGACGCACCAGCGCCGCCCGGAGCTTGGTCATGTCGCCCTCGGAGAGGTGGGGGAAATCGACGTACAGCTTCTCGGCGATGACGAGGCCCAGGAGGGCATCGCCGAGGAACTCGAGGCGCTCGTTGGAGGGCAGCTCGAAGTCGGGGTTCTCGTTCAAGTAGGAGCGGTGTACCATGGACTGGTGCAGTAGGGCAGTATCGCTGAAGGTGACGCCGAGTGTGTGCTGTAGTCTCTCGAGCTGGTCCAAGGCTGCACTCCTGCCCGGTAAGGCTGTCACCGCAGCATACTTATCCCACCTCGATTTGTCAAGGTGGCCGTGCTATAATTCAGACCGTGATGACAGATGAGGCCGCAGCGATAGAGGGGCGAGTGCCGGCAGAGGTGATCTCCCTGGTGCGCGCCGCCGCCGGGGCGGCATCGGCCCGGGGACAGTGGCTCTACATCGTGGGTGGTGCGGTGCGCGACCTGCTCCTGGGGCGTCCCATCGTGGACCTCGACCTGGTGGTGGAGGGCAATGCCATTGCCCTCGCCCGGCACCTGGCGGGGGCGCGCGGTGAGACGGTGGTGGCCCACCGGCGCTTTGGCACCGCCACCTTCCGCCTGGGGGACTTCAGCATCGACGTGGTCACCGCGCGCTCCGAGACCTACTCCAGGCCGGGGGCGCTGCCCACCGTCCGGCCGGGTACCATAGGGGACGACCTCCTGCGCCGCGACTTCACCGTAAATGCCATGGCGATACCCCTGGGAGCGGGGTCGCCCGGCGATATACTCGACCCACACGGTGGCCGGGACGACCTGGCGCGGGGCCTCATCCGCGTGCTCCACCAGGGGAGCTTCATCGATGATGCCACCCGCATCATGAGGGCGCTGCGCTACGAGGGGAGGCTGGGGTTCCAGGTGGAGGAGGAGACCTATAGCCTGATGCGAGACAACGTGGCCATGCTGGGCACCATAAGCGGCGACAGGGTGCGGCGCGAGCTTGAGCTCATCCTCGGGGAGGACGCCCCGGAGCACATCCTGCGCCGCGCCGGCGAGGTGGGGGTGCTCGCGGAGCTGCACCCCGCGCTCAGAGGGGACGGAGGGATTGAGCACAGGTTCTCCCAGGCACGGAGGAGGGGCTCAGCCGAGCCCGCCCTGTACCTGTGCCTGCTGGCGTACGACCTCACCGAGGAGGAGGGCGAGCGCCTCATCTCCCGCCTCGACGTGAGGGGGCCGCTTAAGCGAGACATACAGGATACCCTGCGCCTTAAAGGGGAGCTCCCCGCCCTGGACCGTCCCCACCTGCCCAGCGCCGTCTACGGCGCGCTCAGGCGACGCTCCCCCCGTGCCGTGCTCGCCTGTGCCCTGTCCACCGGCGGCGAGGCCGCCCGGGGGCACCTTGAGCGCTACCTGGGCCAGTATCGTTATGTCGAGACGTGCCTGGATGGCGATGACCTGCAGGCCATGGGGGTAGCCCCCGGTCCCGGCCTGGGGAGGATGCTCAAGGCGCTCCACGACGCCAGGCTCGATGGGGCGGTGAGCACCAGGGAGGACGAGGAGGCGTTGGTGCTCGCCTGGATGGCCCGGAGGTAAGGAGAGAGTTGGAAGAGATATGCCGTATCTGCTTTGAGCCGCTCGACGAGGACAACGTGGCCACCTGCGCCCTGTGCGGCGGCAGGTTTCACCTGGCGTGGTCGGTGGATGCCGAGGTGGAGGAGTGCGGCCGCATATGGTTCGACCCGGCGAGCTGTGGGGTCAGGTTCGTGTGCAACAGGTGCCTCTCGGAGAACCCGGAGCTCGTGCCCTTCGTCGTCGATACTGAGGGCGGGCCTCCCGCTGTGGGCTAGGCCTGCTGCTCGAGCCAGGCCGTCGCCTCTCGCGGCAGGTGGCGCGAGGCCCCGCTCTTCACGGCACACGGCGGCAGCGAGCCCAGGAAGGCGCTCCCGTAGGAACGGGACCTGATCCTGCGGTCCAGGACCACCAGCACGCCGCGGTCGCTCCGGCTGCGGATCAAGCGTCCGAATCCCTGGCGGAACCGTAAGACCGCCTGGGGAATGGCGTACTCGTTGAAGGGGTCACTGTATAGCTCGGCGCGGGCGGCGAACACCGGGTCGTTGGGCACGCTGAAGGGGAGCCGGGCTATGACCAGGACGCTTAACGCCTCTCCCACCACGTCTATGCCCTCGCGCAGGCTTGCCGTGCCCAGGAGGACGCTCTGGGGGCTTGTCCTGAAGGCATCGACGAGCTGGCGGGTGGGGCCGTCTATCCCCTGCCCCAGGACGGTGATGCCCTCGGCGTGGAGGGCAGCCCAGATGGCCTCGTAGCATGACTTGAGCGCGGCGTGGGAGGTGAAGAGGACCAGGGCCCGCCCCCTGGTGGCGCTGCACAGGTCGATCAAGGCCTGCTCCACCCTCTGCTGATACCCTGGCTGGCCCGGCTCAGGGATGTCGTCCGGGACGTACACCATGGCCGAGCCCATGTAGTCGAACGGCGAGCCGAGGACGAGCTCGCTCGCCCCCTCGAGCCCCAGCCGCTCCCTGATGTACTCGAAGGTGCCCTCAGTGCTCAAGGTGGCGCTGGTGAGCACCACGGCCTCCTTCTGGGAGAAGAGCAGCCCCTCCAGGGCCTGCCCGATGTGGAGCGGCGCCGCGCACAGCGATGTCACGGAGCCCCGCTCCCGGAGCTGTGCCCAGTACACCCCGTCCCCCTGCCCGTAGACTATGGAGTCCGTGTTCTGGCGCAGCACGGCGCTGTCATATATCAGAGAGGCAAGCTCCATCATCAGCGACTCGCGGTCCAAGACCTGGGCCTCGCCGAGAGGCTCCAGCATGACGTGGAGCTGGGCGAGGCCGTGCTCGATGTCCCCCAGCGCCTGGCCCAGCCTCTCTGCGCCCGCCTCGATAGACCTCCACTCTGGTCGGCTGCGCACCTCCCCGGTGAGACGCAGCCGGCGCTCGTACTCCCCCTGCCCCTCGGTAGCGCCCTCTACGAAGTGCCACAGCACATCGAAGAACTGGAGCGCCAGGTGGCGGCACGCCTCGACCGCGGGGTGAATGGCCCGCGCCCGCTCCGCGATCTCCTTGCATAGCGCGGGCGAGAGGGGGCCCTCCCGCAGGTGGCCGCCCACTGCGAAGAGCAGGCCGCGATAGCCCCCGTCCTCCATCTTCTCGGAGAGGCGGCAGAGGTGGCGCTCCACGTCGCGCTCCGTCACCTCGAAGCCCCACTGCTCTGTGGCCTCCTCCTCCAGGTTGTGCGCCTCATCGATGATGAGGTGGCGGTACTCGGGCAGCACCCGGGAGCTATCGGCGAGGTCCGAGAGCAGCAGGGCGTGGTTTATCACGATGAGGTGGGCACCCTCCGCCTCTTGCCGCGCCTGGTGCAGGAAACATTTCCCCTGCTGGTTATGGGGGCACCGTGCGCCGAGGCAGCCCTCGTGGTGGGCGGCGATGCGGTTCCACAGGATGGCCTCCTCGCCACGCAGGTTGATCTCGGCGCGATCGCCCGTGGGGGTCTGTGCCGCCCACACCGTGATGCGCATGAGGAACTTGGCCTCACCGGGTGAGAGGGGGTGGCTCTTGAGCAGCGATTCCCAGCGCCGCCGGCACAGGTAGTTGCCGCGCCCTTTGAGCTGGGTGAAGCGCAGCTCAGGGAAGGGCTCTTGGGCCTGCTCCACTGCCGCCAGCAGGTCGGGGATGTCCTTTCTCACCAGTTGCTCCTGGAGGTTAATGGTGTTGGTGGAGACCACCACCGGCGTGTCGTTCTCCGCGGCGAACAGCGCCGCCGGGAGGAGGTAGGCGATGGACTTACCGATGCCGGTGCCGGCCTCGACTATGAGCTGCCCGCCCTGGCCCAGGGCCTGGGCCACCGCCTCCATCATTCGCACCTGCTGCGGGCGGTGCTCGAAGCCGGGGAATGCCTGTGCCAGGGGCCCGTCTGGCCCCAGGAGAGAGGCGAGACGCTCTATGTCGAGTGGGGGGCGGGGCGAGGTGGGGGTCGGTCTCCTGGCGTGCCCCCGCTGTGCCCTGTCCTGCTCATCGAGGCCTCTCGTCACTGCCCCGGTCTCCGCCTGCCCGGAGGGGGTCTCCGCCCACGTGGCCCGGTCCATCTCGCTGAAGACGTGGGCTAGCGAGGGGTTCACCATCTCGCTCAGGCGGCGCAGCTCGGCGATGACGGCGCGGTCGAGCCCCTGTCCCTTGGCGAGCAGGGCCTCGAAGACGTCCTTGGCCGCCAGCGCGTCGGGGAGGGCGCGGTGCCGGACGGGGAAGGGGATGGCGAGCCGCTCTGCCAGGGTGGAGAGGCGGTAGTCGGGGAGCGTGGGCAGAAGTATGGTTGCCAGCTCGCAGGTATCGAATACCGGGTTGGCCAGGGAGATGCCCCTCTCGCTGAGAAATCCCAGGTCGAAGCCCACGCTCTGCCCTACAATGGGGCTGGGGCCGATGAAGGAGAGAAGGTCGCCCAAGACCATGGCCAGCGCCGGTGCGGCATCGAGGTCGTGCTGGGCAATGCCGGTGAGCGACTGGATGCGGAGGGGCAGGGGGCGGTGGGGCTGCACCAGGGTGTGAAAGGTGTCTGCCACCTCTCCGCCGCGGAACCTGACGGCAGCGATCTCGATGATCTCATCGCTGTGGGGGTCGAGCCCCGTGGTCTCCAGGTCGAGGGCGATATAGGCCTCACTCATGACCACCCACTACGGCCCGAAGGGCCCCTCTTCAGAGAGGGGGACGACCTCTCCGCTCGCGGTGCGACTCGCCGGGAAGAAGCGCCCAGCCTTGAGCTCGGCGATGAGGTCGGCCTCGTTCTCGAGCTCCCGCTCGAACACGGTGACGAAGCGGCCCAGGCCGTGGGTGGAGTGGGCGTCGCTCCCCGCGGTACCCCTCATTCCCACCCGCTGCGCCACCTGCACGGCGAGGAGGTTCTCCCGCTCGTTGCAGCCACCGTTCAGCACCTCGATGTCATCCACCACGTCGAGGACGGGCACGTGCAGGGCGTCATCGAGGACCTGGTCCCACTCTCGCTGCGGCTTCACCTTGAGCTCCTCGAGCTCGAAGAAGCGGCGGAAGGGGTGGGCGGCGATGACGAAGCCGCCGATGTCGTCGGCGACGCGGCGCAGCTCGGCTGCCCTGTGGATGCCGGAGATATACCTGTCGAGGCCGAAGACGATGATGTGCCCCATATCGGTCTCCACCTCGGTCCCGCTGAAGAGGGTGAGGTGGTAGTCGGATACCAGCTCCCGCAGCTCCTTGCGGCTCCAGACGTAGCAGTGCTCGGTCACGCACACCCCGTCCAGCCCTCTCCGCTGCGCCTCTCCGATCAGTTGAGGGACGGATAGCATGCTATCGTATCCCCCCTTGTTGGTGTGCACATGCATGTCTACGATCATTTTCTCTCTCGTCCCTCCGATGCGTGAGCTGGGGCCCCGTCCTCTTTACGCGTGCGCCCGCCTCTTGCGTACTATCACTATCACTATACCGGCGATGATGGCGGCCACGACGAAGGCGATGAGCACCCACACCCACGGCGCCAGCCTGCCCAGGAATGCCCCGAAGACGGGGAGTGACTCCCACCCCAGGTAGGCAAGGTAGCAGCCGATGAACGACCGCGGTATCCGCCCGGCAATGGTGGCCGCCACGAACTTCCAGAAGGGGAACTTCAAGGTACCTGCGGCGATCCCCGCGACGTCGAAGGGGAGAAAGGGGGCCAGGGCGAAGGCGAATATGGTGATGCTGCCATACCGCTTCATCCAGCCCTCCGCCCGCTGGTACCACTGGGACTGCTGCGGGGCCACGGCGATGGTGCCGGCATAGCCTGCCAGGTAGGCGGTGAACTCCCCCAGCGCGCCGCCGATGGCTGCTGCCAGCGCTACCCAGGCCCAGCTGAAGGTTGGGCTCGCTGCCATGGCGAAAATGACCACTACCCCCGGCGTGGGGAAGATGATGGTGGTGCTGCATATGAAGGCTACGAGGAAGGCACCGATATACCCGTAGCGCTCGAACCCTTCGAAGTGACTGGACAGGCGGAAGGTGGCATAGCCGATAGCGGCAATCAGAATGATGACAATGAAGAGGAGGAGCCACCGCCGCGTCCCCCGCCACTCTCCAATCCTGTATATCTGCTGTGAGAGGGACGTTAAGAAGTTGGCCATTGCCCTCTGTCTCTCTCCATGGTGGGAACCAGGTAGGCCTCCAGCCCCTCACCCTGCAGCGAGCGGTGCAGCTCCTCGCCGTGGTCGCGCCCCCTGGCCTGGGTGAAGAGGGCGGGGCCTGAGCCGCAGAGGTGGACCTGCTCGGCACCGAGGTCGCGGAGGTGCTCCCAGTACCGCTCAAGCCCGGGGAAGGCGGTGAAGGCCACCGTGTCGAAGCAGTTGTAGAGCGATGACCAGGGGAGCTCCCCCCGCTCCCGGAGATGGGCCGCCACACTGTGGGTTACCTGCCCTGAGCTGAAGTGTGAGGAGTCCAGGGCGGCGTAGAGCTGCGCCGTCTTCTGCTCGGGGACGGACAGCGGCGGCACCAGCAGCACTATCCAGGACGGTGGTGGGGAAGGCAGGGGGCTGACCTCCTCACCGTGCCCCTCGGCGAGGGCGGTGCCCCCGTGGAGGAAGAACGAGACGTCGGAGCCGATGCCGGCGGCCAGGGCCTCGAGCTCGTGCCGGGCCAGGCCCAGGTGCCACACCTCGTTGAGCGCCCGCAGCGTGGCCGCGGCATCGCTTGAGCCGCCGCCCAGGCCCGCGGCTACGGGGATCCCCTTCTCGATGGAGATGGAGGCCCCCCTCTCGATGCCGGCCTCCTGTTGCAGCAGCCGGGCCGCCCTGTAGGCGAGGTTCTGCGGCGAGCACAGCTCCGGGCGGTCGCAGTGCAGGCTCAGCCCTCTCTGCTCTTCGATGCTCAACGTATCTCTCAGTCCGACCTCCTGGAGTATAGTGGCCACCTCGTGGCGGCCATCGGCGCGCCTGCCCAGGACCTCCAGGGTCAGGTTTATCTTGGCGTAGGCATGGACGGTCACCATCAGCTCTTCGTCGCGGAAAAAACGTGGCCCCACTCGGCGAGGCTCAGCGTCTCGGCGCGTCGCGTCGCGTCTATCCCCGCCCGCTCCAGTATGCCTGTGGCATCGCCGGGCGGTATCCCCAGGCCCTGTGCCAGGGAGTTGCGCAGTTGCTTGCGAGGCGCCGCGAAGCCGGCGCGGACCACCCGGAAGAACTGGGCCTCGTCTGGCACCTGGACCGCTGGCTCTCCCCTGACATCGATGCGGACTATGGCAGAGTCCACCTTTGGCTCCGGGTAGAAGCCCCTCGACGGGACGTAGCCCACGATGGTGGGCCTGCCGTAGAACTGCACGCCGACGCTGAGCAACCCCATCCGCCCCGGCGCGGCGGCCATGAGCTCGGCGACCTCTCTCTGCACCATCACTACCATGAGCCTGGGCTTGTTGCCCGCCTCCAGGAAGCGGCGCAGCACGGCGGAGGCGATGTAGTAGGGGAGATTGGCCGCTACCTTGTAGGGGGACGCAGGGTCGAGCCCGGCGGTACCGAGCAGTGTCTCGGGGTCGCTCTCCAGCACGTCGGCGCAGACCACGGTGACGGTGGGCCATCGGTCGAGGCCCTCCTCCAGGGCGGAGGCGAGCCGGGGGTCGATCTCTATGGCGATGACTCGCCCCGCCCGCTTCACCAGTTCCCTGGTCACCGTGCCCAGACCGGGCCCGACCTCGAGAGCGGTGTCGGCGGGCGCGAGCTCCAGTGCCCTGATGATGGTGGTGAGCGCCCTTTCGTCTACGAGGAAGTGCTGTCCCAGCCCCTTGCTGGCACGCAGGTCGAGGCTGCGCAGCTGCCTCTTGGTCTGGGCAAGGAGCAACTCGGCACTCCCTCCTCCCCGGGGAGATTAAGGTCGTGCACCTGCTGTCGATCCTGCCTCCCGGCTTACCCCTGTCAGCCAGCTCCGGCCAGGCAGCCCTGCGGCGCCCAGACGTCTCTATTTACCGCTGCTTCCTCCCGGACCTGACGGGGTTCATAGTGTTCTGCCGCGCAGGACCCAGCCTTCAGCGCCGCTTAACTGGGGCAGTCCCCAAAGACGATAGGGACCTCGAGCAGGAATTCAGCCCCGCTGTAGCGGATTGCGGATACAGGGCACCGCTAGCTCCCCGCCTAGCACGACCTCTCTCTGATACTATCCCACGGGGCACCCCTTGTCAAGCCTGGAGGGCCTGGGCACGAAGGGCGGCACCGCCCTGGGCGGGCCTTGCCCGCGGCGTCCTCCTTCGGGTAGAATAGGGAGGCTATGGCATCGAGAGAGATACGCAAGGCGGTGGTCCCGGCGGCGGGGTGGGGCACCAGGTTCCTGCCCGCGACCAAGGCGGTGCCCAAGGAGATGCTCCCCCTCATCGATAAGCCGCTCATCCAGTACATCGTCGAGGAGGCGGTGGCCTCTGGCATCGAGCACATCATCGTGATCACGGCGTCGGGGAAGGGGGCCATAGAGAACCACTTCGACCGCGTCGCTGAGCTCGAGGACCTGCTGGAGCAGAAGGGAGAGGGCGAGCTTTTGGCGCGCGTCCGGCGCGCCTCGGAGCTGGCCAGCATCTGCTATATCAGGCAGCGGGGGCAGCATGGCCTGGGACACGCCGTCCTCTCCGCGCGGGAGCTCGTCGGCGACGAGCCATTCGCCGTGTTCCTCCCCGACGATGTCTTCGATGCCCCCGTGCCGGTGATGACACAGATGCTGGAGGTGTACCGTCGCTACGGGGAGAGCGTCATCGCGGTGAGGCAGGTGCCCCCCGAAGACACCACGCGCTATGGCATAGTCCGGCACCAGGAGGTGGCGGAGAGGGTGTACCGGGTTCAGGACGTGGTGGAGAAGCCCGGGCCCAGGGATGCCCCCTCCGACCTGGCCATAATGGGGCGCTACATCCTGACGCCGGCGGTCTTCGAGGCTCTGGAGCGGACGTCCCCCGGCGGCGGTGGCGAGGTCCAGCTCACCGATGGCCTGCGCCTGCTCCTTGAGCGGCAGCAGATATATGCCTACCGGCTGGAGGGGGACTACTACGACGGGGGCAAGCCACTGGGGCTGCTCAAGGCCCAGGTGGCGCTCGGCCTGGGGCACCCCGAGATGGGCGCCGAGTTCAGGGAGTACCTCCGCGGCGTCATAGGGCGGGCGTAGGCTACCTCTCCAGCTTGAGCACCTCTTTGAAGGCCTCCGGCGGGATCTCCACGTTGCCCACCCTCTTCATGCGCCGCTTGCCCTCGGCCTGCTTCTCCAGGAGCTTGCGTTTCCGGGTGACGTCGCCGCCGTAGCACTTGGCGAGCACGTCCTTGCGCAGCGCCTTTATGGTCTCCCTGGCGATGACCCGGTTCCCTATGGCCGCCTGGACGGCGACGTCGAAGAGCTGCCTCGGTATGAGGCCGCGCAGCTTCTGCACCAGGGCCTTCCCCTGCCGGTAGGCCTGCTCCTGGGGGATGATGAGGCTCAGGGCGTCTACGGGCTGGTTGTTGACCAGGATATCGAGCCTAACAAGCTGCGCCGGGCGGTAGTGGGACAGGGCGTAGTCCAGCGAGGCATAGCCCTGGGTGGCTGACTTCAACTGGTCGTAGAAATCGACGATGACCTCGGCCAGCGGTATCTCGTATTGCAGGAGTACCCTGGTGTCGGCGGCGTCCCCCTCCTGGCCGTGGAAGTACTCCATCTTCTGGTACTCCCCCCTCCTCCCCATCGCCAGCTCCATCACCGTGCCGATATACCTGCTGGGGGCGATGATAGTGATGGTCATCCATGGCTCCCTGATCTCGGCGATGTCCACTTGGGCGGGGAGGCGGGCGGGGCTGTCCACGGTGAACTCCTTGCCGTCTGCCGTGGTCACCTGGTAGGCCACGCTGGGCGCGGTGACCAGGATGTTGAGCCCGTACTCCCTGCGCAGCCTCTCCTGTGTGATGTCCATGTGGAGCAGCCCCAGGAAGCCGCAGCGGAAGCCGAAGCCCAGGGCGGTGGAGGTCTCCGGCTCGTATACCAGCGAGGCATCGTTCAGCTTAAGCTTCTCCAGCGCGTCGCGGAGCAGCAGGTACTCATCGCTGTCCACCGGGTAGAGGCCGGCAAAGACCATGGGCTTGGCCGGGCGGTATCCCGGGAGCGGCTCCCGTGCCCCTCTCTCCTCGGAGGTGATGGTATCGCCCACGCGGCACTCGCGTACGCTCTTTAATCCGGTCGCTATGTAGCCCACCTCGCCCACGTGCAGCCTCTCCAGGGGCACGAGCCGGGGCCTGAAGACCCCGACCTCGAGGGCCTCGACGGTGCGCCCAGAGGCCATGAGCTTGAGGCGCTGCCCCCTGGAGACGGTGCCGTCCACCACCCTGAGATAGGCGACCACGCCCTTGTAGGGGTCGTAGGTTGAGTCGAAGATGAGGGCGCGGAGCGGCCCTGCGCTGTTGCCCTGGGGCGGAGGGATGCGCCTCACTATGGCCTCCAGTATGTCCCTGGTGCCCGTTCCCTCCTTGGCCGAGGCGAATATGATCTGGTCTGGGCCGAAGCCCACCATGTCACAAAGCTCCCTGGCCACCTTCTGCGGCTCGGCATTGGGCAGGTCTATCTTGTTGACCACCGGTACCAGTACCAGGTTGTGCTCTAATGCGATGTATACGTTGGCCAGGGTCTGCGCCTGGACCCCCTGGGCGGCATCGACGACGAGCACCGCCCCCTCGCAGGCGGCGAGGCTGCGGGACACCTCGTAGGTGAAGTCGACGTGGCCCGGGGTGTCGATGAGGTTGAACTGATACCCCTCGCCACCGGAGGCGGTGTAGCTCATGCGCACCGCCTGTGCCTTGATGGTGATCCCCCGCTCCCGCTCCAGGTCCATCTGGTCCAGTACCTGCTCCTGCATCTCCCGCTGGCTCACGGTGCCGGTGAGCTCGAGGAGGCGGTCGGCGAGGGTGGACTTGCCGTGGTCGATGTGGGCGATGATGCAGAAGTTCCTGATGTGGCTGGTATCCATGGCAAGACCATACTAGCATACCGCTGGTCTCTTCTCAAGCGAGAAGAGGAAAAGGCCTTCTCCACGAGCTGGGGAAGGCCTTTTGTGGCTCTGGGATATATGGAGATGTGAGAAGGTGAACGTGCTATGCCGCTGGCATTCTCCTCGCTGCCATGATTCCGAAGAGCCCGGCGATGAGCATGGGGAGCTGCCCGACAGCGCCGCCGATGACCTGTATTATCCCGATCACCATGTGCTCTATGGCGCCGCCCATATCGCCGGCGGCAAACAGGGCCAGGATCTCTTCCTCGGATATGGGCATCACGAACTGCCCGATGGTGTTGATCAGTATCCATAGACCGATCAGCAGCACTATAGCGGCGAGGACTGTCCTCACCGTCTTACCTGCGCCCCGCCACAGGTCCCACGTTATGGTGATGGCGAGGACTATGATAGCCGGGATGTTGTAGGCGGCGAAAAAGGGCTCAAGCGAGGTCAACAGCACTATCGCGGCGCCTATCTGGCCGAAGATAAAGAAGCGCTGTGATAGGAACGCATACTCGAGGCGGTGCTGCAATGCCTCCATCATTTCTGCCATGTTTTACCCTCCCTCGAAGAATGTTTGACCATGCACCACATCCCCCACTACGTCTCTTCCAAGGACTATGTCAACTCTCCAGGTCCCTGACCTGCAGCTATCTTGTCACGGAACCTCCTTCCAATGGGGAAGAGGAGACTCGAACTCCTACGCCCTAAGGCACATGATCCTAAATCATGCTCGTCTACCGGTTCCGACACTTCCCCCTGGTGAGCCGCACAGGATTCGAACCTGTAACCCACTGATTAAGAGTCAGTTGCTCTACCGTTGAGCTAGCGGCCCAGCTATGTGAGTACTGTTTCGTTATTGTAACGTCTTTTGTTGCTGTCGACAAGGGGATAATCGTCCTGGGTACTATTGGGGCATGTCTTATCGTTCGTGCCTTCTCGGTAACCTATGGGGACTATATACCTATACACTATAATGTCCACAATGTCAAGTCGCCGCCTGTAAACGGGGCCCGGGCCCGGGCCCCCTCTCACCCCGCCCCTTAAGAGGCCCCATGCTGGTCGGCAAAAAGACCTGAATGGCTCGTTGGCACGTGGGTACTTGTGTGCTAGGATGGACGGAATCTGGGATGGGGGCATTCAGAGGGCGTTCGAGCTGCGCCGTGACACTGTCTCTCTGTGGGGGCCCCTGCCCGGGCACATCGGACAGACGCGCGTGGAGAGGGAGTATCTCGCCGGCGCCCGTGCTGTCGTAAAGCGAAGGTGGTGGAATATGAAAGGTGGCCCCAGGGGCCTTCGTGTGCTCAACCTCATAGTAGCGGTGGCCCTGATACTGTCGTTTGCCACGTTGAGCGCTGGTTGGTATCAGCCGTCCAGCCAGGTCCACCCCGGTGAGGAGACCAGCAAATATCTCCCCGGTGACACCGGTATCTATCTCAGCTTCAACCTCGCGCCAGGCCTCACCCAGTCCACCTACTTCGACGAGCTTGTCGAGGCCTTCCAGGGCCCCATCACCGCGAGGGTGGCGGCCAGGTTCGGCACCACCTTCAGCGATTTCCTCGACGGGGTGGAGGACATCACCGACCTCGTGGGCCCCGAGGTGGCGGCGGCGACGCTGAACACCGCCGATAGCGCCTGTGTGCTCTTCTTCGTCCAGGTGGCCTCGGGGGCTGACTCCGACGACGTGTTCGACATGGTCCTGTGGGCCATGGACACGATGCTGGGTGCCGGGACCGAGGTCGCCTCTGGCTACCCCGGTATCACCAGGATAGACAGGACCGTGGGCGGGGTGCTCCAGAGCGAGTACTACGCCATCGAGTGCGATGGCCACGATTGCTACGTGCTGGGGGCGGTAGGAGACGTCGACCCCGACGATTTCGATGCCATCGTGGACAACGTGAGCGACGGGCAGGCGACCTCACCGCTGTCCGATGACGGCGACTTCCAGGAGGTGCAGGCCAATCTCCCCTCCGGGCGCATGGGCCTGTGCTATATCGATGGGGGCGACCTCCCGTTGAGCGATGCAGAGTTCGATGCCGCCATAGCGCCCTACCAGCCATACATCGACGAGGTGAGCTCCTACTTCGATGGGGGCTCTATAGATTTCCTCTTCGACCTGGAGGCCCTCGTCCGACCGGTGGCCCACGCCTCCCTTCAGCCCTATGCCGGCCTCTCCTTCACCAGCATAGAGAAGGGGGCGCAGCTCGATCTCTACTGCCCCGGCGATGGCTACCCCCTGGGCCCTGGGGTGGACAACTCGCTCTCCACCGCCCAGTTCGTTCCCCGCGATGCCATCTCGTACGGGACCGACGTGAACATGCATGGGTGGTGGCAGGAGATACGCCAGTCGCTGGAGCTCAACGAGGCGAGCTATCGCGATGCCATGGACGACCTGGAGGGCTCGGGCCTGCTCGACCTGGTGGGGCCACTCATGGGCTTCGACGCCCCCACGCTGCTTGAGCTGGCACTGCACGCCAACCTCGATGAGGACGTGTTCGACTGGGCGCAGGGCGAGTTCGCCTGGGCCCGCCTGCCCGACGAGGATGGACGCGGCCAGCTCCTCGTCTTCGAGGTCACGGACTATGACCAGGCGGTGGACAAGATCGACGATATCACCGATGCCCTCGCCGACCTCGGCATAGCCGGTGTCGAGTACCAGTTCACCGCCGGCAACGCCTTCGTGGTGGTGGGCTATCCGGAGACGGTCCTCGCCGATGCCCTGGCCCGGAGCTCCATTCTGGGGCTTACCCGTTACCAGGAGATGGTCTCGGAGCACATGCTGTCCTCGATGAGAGGGCTCTGCTTCGTCAATCCCTACACTGCCTATCCCTACGTGCCCGCAGACTACCGCTCGTTTGCCAGCCGCTTGGCAAGCGGCGGGGCCAGCTACTACGTGGGCTCGCTGGACGGCAGGGTGGTGTTCAGGCTGCGTGAGAGCGCCCCCGAAGAGACCCCGACCCCGACGCCGAGGCCGACGCCCACTCCGAGACCCTCGCCCACGCCGACTGTCACCCCCACGGTGACGCCCACGGTGACGCCCACGCCGACGGCAGTGCCCACGGTGACGCCCACGCCGACGGCTACCCCTCAAGTGACACCCACGCCGACGGGGGTGCCCACGGTTGTGCCCACGGTTGCCCCTACCGTCACGCCTGGGCCCACAGAGGGAGTGACGCCGACCCCGACGCCGACGCCGCCGGGTGGGGCACGCGTGAGCTGGTGGGTGCTGGGGGCGATAATAGGCGGTGCCGTAGTCCTGGGCATCCTGCTGCTCCTCCTGGCGATACGGAGGGCGCGGCGGGCGATGCCGCTGTCCTAGGGGCGCTCGGCCCGGTGACGCCGCGGGTAACAGGCGTGGTAACGCAGGGCTCATACACCAGGGGGCCCTCTGTGGAGGGGGCGCACCATTCTAAATACAGGAGTGGTAGAGAGCATGAGTGATAGACGGATGGTACAGAGTGACCGGCAGCGCTTCGGCAGGCGTACCAGGTTCTCCCTGGCGGTGCTTGCGGCGCAGGTACTGCTCATAGCGACGGCCATCGCCTGGAGCGTCCACATGGCCCTCATCGCGATGCACGGAGAGGTGTATTTCGTGGAGCCCAACTCCGCCATCCTGCTCGCGGAGCTCATCGGGACCGCGCTCATCGTGGTGTATGCCGCAACGGTCTTCACCCTTCAGTGGAAGAGGATGGGGGAGCGGCGTCGCACCGACCGCGCGGACTCCGGCCCTTCGCCCCGGGTGGAGCGGAGGGGCTAGGCCTATCGCTCGCGGTGGCCGGAGCGTGGCCCCGGCGATGGGCCGGCCCGGTATAGAGAACGCCGGAGCCTGGTGACTAACGTTATGTCGACAAGACTGGCCGGAGCCCTGTGTGCCGTCTATAGTGTCTTTCTCCTGATCACTGCCATCGCCTCTATGCTCTATCTCCACGTGGCCAGCGCACTGCTCGTCGTGCTGGGGGTGTCCCTCTGTATCCCCCTGGTAGCGAGGGCCGCCCCCGCTGTAGCCCGCCGGCGTCGGGGGTGGGTGGTGCTCGCGGCAGTGCCGGCCGTGCTCCTGTTCCTGTGTGTGCTGGGGGTTGCCGGGCACCTGGCGTGTGAGGCAGCGATGGCGGGGCCACAGGGGCAGCTCGCCGGGCCCTACGTGGAGGGCGGGTGCGCAGGGCTATCTGGCCGCGCGTGCGGCAGCGAGACAGTCCAGTATGTGGAGCTGGTGCCGGGGCGTCGCCTCACGGGGGTAGCGAGTCCAGGGCATGGTGCCCTGGGATATCAGGCGCAGGGGGCTGGCCCAGCCCCGGCGCCAGGGGCGGGGCCCTGCCCTGCCCTTCACATGTGGGTAGAGCTGAGAGACGAGGTACAAGGGGGTTAGCGAGCGGTGTATTACGATCTGGTGCCAGCGCGGAGCAAGGTCGGTGAGGGCGATGGGGTAGAGCAGGCCGTGGAGTACAAGGGCAGGGTGTGGGTGGCCGCCCTCCTCTACCTCGCGGCCATCGCCGGCGCTGAGCTCATGACCGCCGTCGCGCACCCCATAGCCGGCGTCATCCTCCACATCATGCTGGTGATAGGGCTGGTCATCCACGCCTCGCTCACCGCTGTACCCCAGCACAGGAACCTCTACCTTACGCTGGCGCTGGCACCGCTTATCCGCGTGCTCAGCCTGTCAGTGCCCCTGGTCGAGTTCTCGCAGATATACTGGTACGCCATCATCGCTGTCCCTCTGCTGATAGCGGCCTTCACCGTCGTCGCCATGCTCCGCTATCGCCTCGACGAGGTGGGCCTCACCTTCAAGCGGCTGCGCCTCCAGCTCCTGGTGGCCACAAGCGGTATACCCTTCGGGGTGGCCGAGTACTACATCTTGAGGCCGGAGCCCTTGGTCGCCGGGCTCTCCTGGGGGATGGTGCTGCTGCCGGCCCTGATACTGCTCGTGGGCACCGGCTTCGTCGAGGAGTTCATCTTCCGTGGCGTGATGCAGCGCTCAGCGGGCCAGGCCATGGGCAGGTGGGGGTGGGTCTACGTTGCGGTGATGTTCGCCGTCTTGCATACCGGCTATCTGCTGATACTGGACATCGTGTTCGTGTTTGTGGTAGGTCTCTTCTTCGCCTGGATAGTCATAAGAACAAGGTCACTCCTGGGAGTGACCCTGGCTCACGGGATAACCAATATTCTGCTCTACCTGGTAATACCCTTCGTGCTCTAGGAGAGCACCCGCAGTATCTCCAGTACCACGATGAACAGGAAGACGAAGATCAGGGGGAGAATGAGTATGTTCAGGTGCCTGCCGAAGGCCCTGAACCTCGTCCCCTCAGCAGTGGCCAGCTCCTTCATCGCCAGCGATGCGATCATTGTCAACACCCCTGCGATGCCCAGTGAGGCCATGAGCCCGCTCACCGCTGAACTGCTTACGATTGTGCTTACCGTTGTCGTCACTGTAGATATCATGTCTCAAACCCTCGCTTCATATTTACCACAGCAGGATAGTTATGTCAATACTCCTTTCGAAAGTAGACCCGATCGGGTCATTCCCTTGGCCGGTGTCCTCTCCATGAGTGCCCGGCGCATCAGACCGAGTACCGGGCCGGTGGATGAACCTTTAAGGTCGCCAAATGTGACCAGGAAAGTGCGGCCAAGGGGACCCTTTGCAGGTATATGTGGCTGTGGGCAGCCTGCTATGATATCCCCGTATCTGAAACGGCAGCAGGCCTCTCACCGCGAGCGTGGTGCCGCGACGGCGATGTGCGGTGGGGAGATGAGCTACTTCTCTATGTTGGTTCCCCTATGACCATAACCGGCGATAGCGTATCACTGTTTGGAACGAGCGGCGTAAGGGGTGTGGTCGGCCAGAGGATAACCCCGGAGTCCTGTCACCTCGTCGGACAGGCGCTGGGCACCACGCTCCCCGAGCGCTCCAGGGTGTGCATTGCCACCGACACCAGGCTGAGCCGGGAGATGGTGAAGGGCGCGGTCACCTCGGGCCTGCTCTCAACAGGGATAGACGTCACCGATTGCGGTGTGCTGCCCACACCGGCGCTCGCGCTGCTCACCCGCGAGCTGGGGTTCACCGCCGGCGTCATGGTCACTGCCTCCCACAACCCACCACAGTTCAACGGGATAAAGCTCTTCAACGGGGACTCCATGGGGTTCGGCAAGGCCCAGGAGGACGAGATCGAGAGGGCCTATGGCAGCGGAGAGTTCCGCCGCGGCTCCCGGTGGATGCTCGAGAAGGGGGACGGGCTCAAGGAGCGCTATCTCCAGTGTATGGCCCCGCTCTTCGCCGGGAGGGAGATGAACCGCACCGTGGGGCTCGTTGTCGACCCCGGCAACGGCGCCGCCTCCGGGTTTGCCAGCGACGTATTCCTCGGGATGGGCCTCAATGCCATTCCCCTCCACGACGTCCCCGACGGCCTGTTCCCAGGGAGGGGCCCTGAGCCGCGGGAGGACACCGTGGGCGGTACCGTGCGCTTCTTGCGCGAGCGCGGTGCCGACCTCTCCGCGAGCTTCGACGGCGATGCCGACAGGGTGGTCTTCTGCGACCGCGAGGGCTTCCTCGGCCTCGATGGAATGACCGCCTTTATCTCCAGGCTGGCCGTTATAGAGACGGGGCGGAAGTGCATCGCCACTACGGTGGAGGCGGGTATGCTCCTAGACCTTGCCGTCGCCGATCTGGGCGTGGTGGTGGAGAGGGGCCAAGTGGGCGATGTCAGCGTCGCCTACCTGGCGAGGGAGTTCGATGCCGCCATAGGGGTAGAGGGGGTGGGTGTGTACATACTGCCCCAGGTCGGGTACTACCCCGACAGCATGGCGGCCACTCTATTCCTGCTCAGCCACCTGGGTGATGTCAGGGAGATACGGGAGTTCCTGGGCCGGATGCCCGCCCTCTTCTCTCTGAAGAGCAAGGTGCCCTGCCCCGATGAGTGCAAGGCCCAGGCGATGGCGGGGCTTGAGAAGAAGGCCCACCTGTTCGGGGCCAGCCGCATAAATAGCCTGGACGGGCTGAGGCTCGAGTTCGATGGTGCCTGGATGCTGGTGCGGGCCAGCGGCACAGAGCCCGCCATCAGGGTCATTGCCGAGTCCCCATCCCTGTACCGGACCAGGCAGCTCGTGGCACAGGGTGTCGAGGCCGTCGGCTCTTGCCTGGAGGGGGTGGCAGTATGAAGGTGGTGTTTCTCTGCGGGGGCATCGGGAAGAGGATGTTCCCCATGACCGAGGACAAGCTGATGTTCCGCTTCCTGGGGAAGAGCCTCTTGCAGCACCAGGTGGAGGTGGCCAGGGGGGCCGGCTTGAATGACCTTGTATTTATCGCCAACCGGCAGAACTGGGACCGGATCAGCGCCATCGTGCGGGACACCCCCGGCATCAAGGCGGTGATGGTCATGCAGGAGCAGCCGCTGGGCATCGCCGATGCGCTGAAGAGCGCCCGGCGCTTCCTGGAGGGCAGCGTCATCGTGGTGAACCCCAACGATGTGTTCGACGGCTCGGTGTACTCCTCGCTCCTGGCCGAGTATGGCCACAACTCGGCCGACTGCTACATCCTGGGCTACAGGGTGAGCGACTATTTCCCCGGCGGCTACCTGGTCGTGGACGCCAATGGCGAGCTTGCCCACATCGTGGAGAAGCCGGGCCCGGGCAAGGAGCCCAGCGACCTGGTGAACATCGTTGTCCACCTCCACACCGACCCGGCGAGGCTCCTGGAGTATATCGAGGCCGTCGGCGGCGGCGGCGACGATGTCTATGAACGCGCCCTCGATGCCATGGTGAGGGAGCGGTGTAGGGTCAGGGTGGTGCCCTATCGGGGGCCCTGGATGGCCATCAAGTATCCGTGGCACATATTGAGCGTGGTGCACCACTACCTGGACCAGGCCGGGCCGTTCATCGCCCCCTCTGCCCGCGTGTCCGAGGATGCCAGGGTCTACGGCAAGGTGGTGATCGGCGACGGCGTGAGGGTGCTGGAGAACGCGGTGATACGGGGGCCGGCCTACATCGGCGCCAACACCATAATCGGCAATAACGTGCTGGTGCGCGACTACAGCCACGTCGGGGCCGACTGCGTGGTGGGGTACTCGTCGGAGATAAAAGGCTCCTACGTGGGCGATGGCTGCCGGTTCCACTCGAGCTACGTGGGGGACTCCGTTGTCGGCGACGGGTGCTCCTTCGGGGCGGGCACCATACTCTCCAACCTCCGCTTCGATGAGCAGGTCATCTCGGTAGATGTAGGGGGCGAGCCCGTGGATACCGGGCTGTGCAAGCTTGGGGCCATGGTTGGTACCATGTCCCGGATCGGCATCAACGCGAGCGTCATGCCCGGCGTACGGATAGGCTCCAACTCCGTGGTAGGCCCCAACGTGTGCCTCACCTCCGACCTGGAGCCGGGCATGTGCGCCATCACCAGTGCCAGGCACAGGACTGTGGCCAACAGGGTCGTATCGCGTGATGGAGAGGGGCTCAAATCGAGCAAAGGACTGGAGGAATTGTAATGTGTGGCATCGTCGGTTTTATCGGTCATGGCCAGGCAGCACCCGTCATGCTCAGCGCGCTCAAGCGGCTGGAGTACCGGGGCTACGACTCTGCCGGTATGGCCTTGATCAGCAATGGCACGATAGCGTGGGGCAAGGACACCGGCAAGCTCGATGAGGTGGAGGCCAGGCAGAGCTTGAGCGGCCTTGCCGGGAGCGTGGGCATCGGGCACGTGCGCTGGGCGACCCACGGCGCTGTCACACAGGGAAATGCTCACCCCCACCTCGATTGCACGCAGCGCATCGCGGTGGTGCACAACGGTATCATCGAGAACTACATCCAGCTGCGGCGCCGGCTGGGGCACAGGCACGACCTGGTGTCGGACACCGATACCGAGACCATCGCCCACTTAATCGAGGAGTACGTGGAGGAGGGGGCCTCCCTGGAGAAGGCCGTGTTCCAGACGGTGAAGGAGCTGCGGGGCTCCTATGCCATCCTGGCCATCTCTGCCCGCGAGCCGCACAAGATAGTGGCCGCGCGCAAGGACAGCCCCCTGGTGGTCGGCATCGGGGAGCGGGGGAACTACCTGGCGAGCGATGCCCTCTCCTTCCTCGAGGATACCAACAAGGTCATCTTCGTCGAGGACGGCGAGGTGGTGAGCTTGAGCGACGATGGGGTCGCCATCATAGACAGCGGCGGCATCGAGGTGTACCGCGAGCCCCAGGAGATCAACTGGCGCTGGGACCAGGCCACCAAGCTGGGGTACGACTTCTTCATGCACAAGGAGATCATGGAGCAGCCGCAGGCGGTGCGCTGTGCACTGATGCAGGACCGCCACCAGATGATGGAGATGGCCATGGAGATACTGCGCGCCCGGGAGGTGGTGCTGACGGGCTGCGGCACCTCGAGGCACGCCGCCCTCATCGGGAGGTACCTCTTCTCCCGCCTCGGTGGCAAGTTCACCGACGTCATCATGGGGTCCGAGTTCCACCACTTCTCCGATTCCATGGACAGGAACACCCTGGTGCTGGCCGTCTCCCAGAGCGGCGAGACCGCCGATGTCCTGGAAGGCGTGAAGAGGGCCAAGGAGAGCGGGGCCACCATCTTCTCGCTGGTGAACGTGGTGGGCTCCTCGCTGGCCCGTGTGAGCGACCAGGCCGTCTACTTGAACTGCGGGCCTGAGATCGGGGTGGCCGCCACCAAGTCTTTCGTGAGCCAGCTGGCCATACTCTACATCCTGGCCTACGCCATGACCAACAGGCTCAGGGAAGGGGTGCGCATGGTGAGGGCGGTGTCCCCCCTCATCGAGAAGAACTGCCTGGTAAATGGCGATATGATGATGGGGCTTGCCCAGAGGCTCCGTGACGAAGACCACGTGTACTACATAGCACGGGGCATCAACTTCGCCGTAGCCTCCGAGGCGGCGCTCAAGCTCAAGGAGATCGCCTACACCCACGCCGAGGGCATGCCCGCCGGGGAGCTCAAGCACGGCACCCTGGCCCTGATCGAGAGGGGTACCCCGGTGGTGGCCATATGTCCCGCGGACTATACCTTCGAGGAGACTATGTCCAATATCGCCGAGGCCAAGGCGCGGGGGGCGTTCGTCATCGGCGTCTCCGACCGCGAGGACGGGCTGTTCGACGAATGGATCAGGATCCCCCCGGTGGACGAGGTATTCTATCCCCTGGTGAGCATCGTGCCGCTGCAACTTCTCGCCTATCACGCCGCCGTGGCCCGGGGCCTCGACCCCGATAAGCCGCGCAACCTGGCCAAGTCGGTGACGGTGAGGTAGAGAGGACACCTGTCCTCCTGCCTGCTGCGGCCTCTCTCCGTGGTATCCTCGTGAGCAGCTCCCCTGCGCCCGCCGCCGGATAAGTGCGGGCCGCCCATTCCTCTCCGGGCATGGTGACCTGTGGCCATACCGCCGTGGCCGCCATTCCCCGCGGGTGAAAATCGTGTTAATATCTTAGTGAGGTGACTTTTTGGCCCTGGATGGTATCCGGCGGCAGGGAGCGCACATGACTGAGGAGAGAGAGCCGCGGCTCACCGAGAGCGTGAGGGGCTCGGGCTGAGCCTCCAAGCTGGGTCCAGGGGACCTGGACCAAGCACTGTGTGGCCTGCCCCTCGTTTCTGACCCCAACGTTCTGGTGGGGCTGGAGCGGGCGGACGATGCTGGCGTATACCGGCTCCGCGATGATCTGGCCATAATACAGACCATCGATTACTTCACGCCCATCGTCGACGACCCCTATACCTTCGGGCAGGTCGCCGCCGCCAATGCCTTGAGCGATGTCTATGCCATGGGGGGGAGGCCCATCACCGCCATGAACGTGGTGTGTTTCCCCAGGGACAGCATGGACATCGCGGTGCTCAAGGATATCTTGAAGGGCGGGCTGGCAAAGCTCCACGAGGCGGGGGTGGTGCTGCTGGGGGGGCACAGCGTCGATGACCTGGAGCTGAAGTATGGCCTCTCCGTCACCGGCGTCGTCCATCCCGATAGGGTTATCACCAAGGTCGGGGCCAGGGCCGGCGATGTGCTGGTACTCACCAAGCCCCTGGGCACGGGCATCATCGGCACCGCGGTGAAGGCCGGCCTGGCAGACCAGGAGACCGTAGACCGCTTCATCACAGCTATGGTCACGCTGAACAGGGAGGCCTCCGAGCTCATGCAGGAGATAGGGGTGAGTGCCGCCACCGATGTCACCGGTTTCGGCCTCCTCGGCCACCTCTGCGAGATGGTCGCCGGGGGCGACGTGGGCATGGAGGTGGAGTGGGCCAGGGTGCCCCTCCTGCCCCAGGTGGCGGAGCACGCCGCCATGGGCCTCATCCCGGCGGGCACCTACCGCAACCGCGACTTCCGCCTGGGCATGGTGGAGCTCGCCGCCCAGGTACCGCAGGTGGCACTTGAGATACTTTTCGACCCGCAGACATCAGGGGGGCTGGTCATCTCCCTCCCCGCAGACAGGGCGGGGGCGCTCCTGGAGCGGCTGCACCGCGCCGGGCATGGGCAGTCTGCCGTCATCGGGAGGGTGGTGGCACGGCCTCGGGCCAGGGTCGTGGTAACGTAGTGGCAGAGATGTTTATCCTAGGCACCGCGGGACACGTGGACCATGGCAAGTCGGCCCTGGTCCGGGCCTTGACCGGCATCGACCCCGACCGGCTCCGCGAGGAGAAGGAGCGGGAGATGACCATCGACCTGGGGTTTGCCTGGCTCGCCCTCCCCAGCGGCCGCGAGGTCAGCATCGTCGATGTGCCTGGCCACGAGCACTTCGTAAGGAACATGCTCGCCGGCGTCGGGGCCATAGACGTCGCCCTGCTCGTGGTCGCCGCCAACGAGGGGATAATGCCCCAGACCAGGGAGCACCTCGCCATACTTGACCTCCTCCGGGTGAGCAGCGGCCTCGTCGCTATCACCAAGAGGGACCTGGTGGACGAAGAGCTCCTGGAGCTGGTCACCATGGAGGTGAGGGAGCTCATCGCCGGGACCTCCCTGGCCCAGGCCTCCGTCGTCGCCGTCTCCGCGCACAGCGGAGAGGGGCTCCCGGAGTTGGTGCAGGAGATAGACAACGTCCTCGACTCCGCCTCCCCGAAGCGTGACGCGGGCCGGCCCAGGATGGCCATCGACCGTGCCTTCATCATGAAGGGGTTCGGCTCCGTGGTCACCGGCTCCCTGATAGACGGCGCTCTCTCGGTGGGGCAGGAGGTGGAGATAGTGCCCGCGGGTATACGGGCGCGCGTCCGCGGGCTGGAGATGCACAAGAGGCGGGTGGAGGTCGCCACCCCCGGCAGCAGGGTGGGGGTGAACCTGGCCGCGGTCCCCGCAGAGGAGCTTGAGCGCGGGTATGTCCTCGCCACCCCGGGCTGGCTCCGCCCCACCAGGTGCCTCGATGTGAGGCTACGCCTCCTCCCTCACCTGCCCCGGCCGCTGGGCCACAACGCCACGGTGAGCTTCTATACCGGCACCAGCGAGGTGGGGGCCCGGGTGCGCCTCCTCGATTCCGACCGTCTGGAGCCAGGCCAGTGGGGCTGGGCCCAGGTCATCTGCGCCCGGCCTGTTGTAGCGGTGAGGGGCGACCTGTTCATCTGCCGCACCACGGCGGATACCATAGGCGGCGGCGAGATCGTCGACCCCTACGCCCGGCGCCACCGCCGCTACCGCGACCACGTGCTCGATAGCCTCCAGGCACTGGGGCAGGGCGATGCCGCCGCGGTAGTCCTCGCCGTCCTGGAGACCAGGCAGCCCGTAGAGCAGGGGAGGCTGCCCTCCCTGTGCCAGCTCTCTGCCCGCGAGGTGGAAGACGCCATGGCTGGCCTGGCTGCCCAGGGCAAGGTGGTGTCTCTGGGAGACAGAGGCCCCCACTCGATGACGCTCTCCTCGGAGGGGTGGGAGCGCCTGGCGGGCAGGGTGCAGCAGGCGGTGGCGAGCTATCACCGCCAGCACCCCCTGCGCCAGGGCATGCCCCGCGGGGAGCTCAAGGGTAGGCTGGCCCCCCTCGGCGAGGCCTGGGGCGATGCCATACGGCGGCTGGTGCAGGACGGTGTCCTCGTCGAAGAGGGACAGGCGGTGCGATTGCCTTCCCACGAGGTGCGCCTCACCCCGCAGCAGCAGGAGCGGGTGGACGCCTTTCTCGCCTCCCTCGCAGAGACCCCCTACTCCCCGCCCCCGGCCGACACGCTCACCCCCGACCTGGTCGCCATGCTCGTCCAGAGGGGACAGGCGGTGGACGTGGGTGGGGGCATCCTCTTCGCCGCCCCCGTCTACGAGGAGATGGTGCGCCGCATCACCGGGCACATCACAGAGCACGGCAAGATCACCGTGGCCGAGGTGCGGGACCTCTTCGGCACCAGCCGCAAGTATGCCCTGGCCGTCATGGAGCACCTGGACAGCGCGCGGATAACGCGCCGCATCGGGGATGAGCGGGTGTTGAGGTAGCACGGTTTGGGTGTGGCGGGAGCAGGAGGGAGTCGAACCCACCATGGATGCCCGAGAGCACCCATCAACGGATTTGAAGTCCGCGAAGCCCACCGGGACCCATCTGCTCCCCGGTGACAGGGTTGCCATTATTGAAAACGCAGCTATGGAGAGACGCTATGCCTCTGCCTCTACCGCGGCCGGCTCCTTCTTCTCCCTCCGCGCCAGCTTGGACAGCCAGATGCCGACCTCGTAGAGGACGATGACGGGGATCGCCACCAGCGACTGGTTGACGGGGTCGAAGGTGGGGGTGATGATGGCGGCGAGGACGAAGGCGCCGATAATGGCGAACTTGCGGTACTTGGCGAGCATCTGCGAGTTTACCACCCCTATCTTGGACAGGAAGAAGATGACTATGGGGATCTCGAAGACCAGCCCTATGGCGAACACGAGCTTGATGATCACCGAGATGTAGCTCTCTATCCTTATCTGTGGCTCTGCGATGCCCTGGGCAAAGGGAGGCTCGATGAGGAAGTTCAGGGCCGGGGGCAGCAGCACGAAGTAGGCGAAGAGGACGCCCACGGCGAAGGTGAGGAGCACCGAGGGCAGCAGGACGTAGAGGTATACCTTCTCGTTGCGCTTGAGTGCCGGGGCGACGAACATCACCCCCTGGTAGATGATGTAGGGCAGGGCCAGGACGATGCCGGAGTAGATGGCCACCTTCATGTAGACGCTGATCATCTCGGTCACATTGACGTAGATGAGATCAACGCCAGGGATGGGCATGGTGGCGATATCGAGTACGTACCTGGTGATGAAGAAGGAGACGACAGTAGCGACGACAACGGCGATGATAGACTTCAGCAGGCGACTGCGAAACTCCTGCAGGTGTCCGGTGAGGGTGATCTTGCTGTCGTCTGTGCTCATCGGCTTAAGACACTGCTCCAGGGCGCTCCCGCAGGCCTCACTGCGGGCGCGGCCCTAGCCCTGCTCTTCCTCCGGCTGTGCCGGGGCCTCGCTCTCAACGGTGGTGGAGGCTAACGTCGCCTGGGCCGCCACCGGTGAGGCGTGGGCCGGCTGCTCTTCCCTTGGCTTCGGCGTCTCCTTCACCTCCTCGTCCAGGCGCAGTGTCATCTCCCTCCTCATCTCGGAGGTGGTGGTCTTGAACTTGTTCCAGGCAGCGCCCATCGTCCTCGCGATCTCTGGTATCCTGCCCGGGCCGAATATCAACAGCGCGATGACGAGGATAAGTAGTATCTCCAGTGGGCCTATGTCCAGGAAGCTCATACCATACCCCCCTCCCACAGACCGCTCGTCCACATAGTCCAGGACACTGGCCCCCGCGGGGGGCCGCAGGGGCCTTTATAGAGGCGTCCTATGGCTGGGAAAAGGTCTAGGACTCTTTCTTCTCGGGCTGTGCCTCGGGCTGTGCCTCCGCCTGCTTCTCCACGCTGTCTCCGCTCTGGCCGCGACGGAACTCGCGGATGCCTCTTCCGATGGCGCCCGCAGCGTCGGGCAGCTTCCCCACCCCGAAGACGATCATGACGATCACCAGGATGAGGAGAAGCTCCCAACCCCCAAGTGGCATCGCTATCGCTAACGGCAACGACATGGTCTCCCCTCCTCTTTGAGCAGTGGCTACCTCGATGGACGCCGGCCCGCCCACAACACCCTATTATAATACATCGCCCGCCGACATGCCAGCACGCGGGCCGTTTGCTCACGGTGACGGATAGATGGCCCAGCCCGCCGCGTATCCCTTTTCCTGGGCCTGCCGGTCCATATCCACGGTGAGCACCCGCTCCAGGGGTATCACGATATCGCTCTGCCTCTTTCTCAAGTCGACGGTCTTTATGTAGGTGTGACACTCCTCGCAGCGGTAGAGCCGGTACCTCCCCCCTTCGTCGGTGAGGTAGGAGATGGAGCGCTGGTTCCGCGTGTTGCAGAAGGGACAGGCCAGCCGCGGGAACTGCCACTCGGTGTCGCAGCGAGAGCAGAGCAGCCACCTCCCACCCACTTCCTTCTCCAGGAAGGAGAAGTCGGGTATCCCGCCGCACAGCGGACAGTAGCCGCGACGCCAGAGCTCCTGGTCGATGTCGGGCTTCCACGCCTCTGCGATGGCCTTGAGGAAGGGCTGGAGGGTGGCCAGCAGCAGGAAGGCGAGCAGTCCCTCGTGGACATCGCCGTCGGCGAGGAGCGGCGCGAGCTCCCTGTTCTCATACCAGGGGCGGGCCGCCTTTTTCATCTGGGTCGTCTTGGAGAGGTACCTCTTGACCCCCCTGGCATCCACCGCGCGCTCCGGGTAGTACTCGATGACTTTGGCGATGACCTGCTGTGAGACCACCTTGGCCTGTGCCCAGGTCACCGGGAGGGTGGTGAAGGAGGCGAGCGGCCTCCCTGCCTTGAGGCGCCTCTTCCGGACTTCTTCGCTTAAGTGGGGTGGGGTCTCTCCTATCTGCGAGCTCGCAGCGATCTGGATGTCGAGCACCGCACGATAGAACAGGAGAGGGTGGGGAAGCCCACCCTCTCCTTGACTCCACTCGTCCAACTGTTTCAGTATCTTTCGGTCAGTATCGAGAGTCATACCGTGCTATCGCTATTGCCCTTTCTCACTATCCTACCTGACCGCCGATCACGATTACCGCCCGCAGGATGAGGCCGCCGATCAGCACCAGGGTGGAGGAAGTGATAATCGCCGGCCACAGGTTCTTGGTCGCGATGCTCTTCCCCCAGCCCCAGAACTCCAGGGCCAGCGGGATGAGGAGCCCGACGATGACGACGCCGAGCCACAGCGGGATGGCGAGGCCGCCCATGGTGATGACGGCCAGTGCCTGGGATGCCCCGGCAACGCTGGATGTGGCGAGCCAGATCATGAAGCCGATGAGGGCCACCAACTCCAGCAGGATGACGATGGCATCTGCCTCGCTGAGCTTAAGGAGCAGCTCTCGTGAGGCATCTCTGCTGCCGCGGACCGTCGCTGCGATGAGGGTTGCCGCAAGTCCAGTAGATGTCGCCGAGGCGACGAAGAGGGCGGGGAGGATCACCGTGCCTGCCCACAGGCCTTGGCCGCTCACAGCGAGGAGCACGCCAGTGTAGGTCATGACCAGCGCTGAGAAGACGACCTCTATCCACACCAGGAACCGCTCGACGGCGGAGAGGAAGTTGGACTGGCGAGTGGCCAACCACCACCACAGGATGATGAGGACCACGCTGATGCCCACGAAGAAGATCAGTATCCAGCTCCCCAGGGACATCGGCGTGGTGACGTAGAACCGCGTGAGCAGGTGCCAGAAGCGGGTAGGCATCCCCAGGTCGGCGATGAGCAGGAGGACGCCGACGGAGGTCAGGGGGAATGCTATGTAGGTGGCCAGCTTCACCAGCGACTTGTTCTGCCCGCCGGTAAAGCGGTCAATGAGGAAGGCGCTGAAGAATGCCCCCCCGCCGATCCCGGCAAGCCAGAGGTAGAGATAGATCAATGGGCCCCATGCTATTTCCATTATCTCTCTCCTCCCACGTTAGACTGTGACCCTTCCAGCGATTTCTTGCGCCTGAAGAGCCAGTAGAAGGGTAACGCCGCGATGACGCCCGCGGCCACGACGCCGCTTATCCACTGCGGGATCACCATGGAGGTGGCCACACGAGGCGCATCTGGCAGGCCCAGCAACGAGGGCCTCTCGGGGAGCACGTAGAGCCATCCGGTACCGCCCACCTCGGTCTCGCCGTAGAGGTAGGCGTTGGGCTTGCCTGCACTGATGAGCTCCTGCACCCGCTGCCTGCCCATGGAGATCATGTCGGAGCGCTCTCCGAACTGGATGGCCCCGGGGGGACAGGTCTTGACGCACGCCGGCACCATGTCGTTGGTCACCCGGTCGAAGCAGAACCAGCACTTCTGCGCGGTGCCCCCGCCGTGGCTCTTGTGCACGGCATCGAAGGGGCAGGCCTCAACGCAATAGCCGCACCCGATGCACCAGTCATGGTTGTTGACGGTGTACTCGCCTTCCTTGTGCATGGCCCCCACGGGGCAGACGGCCACACAGCTCGCGTCGGTGCAGTGCATGCACTGATGCTTGCGGAAGAACCACTCCACACCGCCGTCTTTGCCCACCTCGTAGAACTCGATCCTGGTCCAGGTGTCTGCCGAGAGGTGAGGGGGGTTCTCGTACGTCCCCCGGTTGGTGGTGGTGACGCCCGGCCGATCGTTCCACTGCTTGCAGGCCACCTGGCAGCCGCGACATGCCGTGCACTTGGAGATGTCCACTATCGCTGCTTTTGGCATACTGTCCTCCTCTCAAAGAGTAGGCCGCTGGGCCACTGCTATGCCTTCCTGACGTTACACAGGAACGCCTTGTACTCCGGGATCATGGTATTGGCATCCCCGACGTGGGGAGTGAGCATGTTGGCGCTATCCCCGGTGGAGAGGCCGGTATAGCCCCAGTGCCACGGCATGCCGATCTGGTGCACCGTGGAGCCGTTTATCTGGAAGGGCTGGAAGCGCTTGGTGACCAGGGCCACCGCCTCCACGCTGCCACGGGCCGTCTCCACGATGACCTTGCCCCCGTTCACGATCCCCTTCTCCGCGGCGAGCTCCTCGCTGATCTCCACGAACATGTCGGGCTGGAGCTCTACGTTCCACGGCAGGTTCCTGGTCATCTGCCCCGCCTGCCAGTGCTCCACCAGCCGATAGGTGGTGCACACGATGGGGTAGTTGGCCGCTGCGCCCTTCTTGTCCATCGCGGAGGCCCAGATCTTGAACGCGGGGTCGTTCTGGGTACCCGACATCTGGTTGCTGACCGGGCTCTCCCACGGCTCGTAGTGCTCGGGGAGTGGCCCATCGGCCAGGCCCTTGCCGAAGATGCGGCCCACGCCCTCTGCCTGCATGATGAAGGGCTTGTAGCCGCCCTGGTTCATGGGTGCGGCGCCGCCATCGGGCACATCCCCCTTCCAGGTGCTCCCGTTCCACGCGATGACGGGCTGCGTTGCGTCCCACGGATTGCCGTCGAGGTCGACGGAGGCGCGGTTGTAGATGATGCGCCGGTTCACCGGCCAGCACCAGGCCCAGTAGGAGTGGAGCCCCACCTCTTTGTAGCCGTCGGCGGCGCTGTATCCGCCGTTGCCGACGTCTACCCCGTAGCGCCTCGCTGCCCTGTTCCCGACGTAGTCGGTGCCGGGGTACATGTCGAGGTGTGCCTGTTCAAAGGCATCCAGGTTCTCCGGCTCGACCCAACTGTTGCAGTACAGCCAGTTGCCCGACGAGGTGGTGCCGTCGTCCTTAAGTGCCCCGAAGGTGGCCATCAGCTTGCCGGTGGTGAGGTCGTACCCGTTGACCTCCTTGGCTACCACCTTGGGGTCGGGCTCCTCGCCGTAGCTCCAGGAGACGGCGGCGACGCCCTGGCTCATGGGGCCGCCCTCGGCGGCGTAGAGTGCCTTGAGCCGGCTCATGATGCCGTTCACTATCCACAGGTCGGGCTTGGCCTCCCCTGGCGGGTCGAGGGCCTTGTACCGCCACTGCATCCAGCGACCGCTGTTGGAGACGCTGCCCTCCTTCTCGTAGGAGCAGGCCGCCGGGAGGAGGAAGACCTCGGTCTGGATATCGGACGGGTTAACCCCTGGCCGCTTCCAGAAGGCGGCGGTCTCCGTCTCCCACAGCTCGGCCACCACCAGCCACTCCAGGTTCTCCATGGCCTTGCGCTCCATGTTGGCGTTGGGCCCGGCCACGGCTGGGTTCTGCCCCCAGCAGAAGAGCCCCTTGATGGCCCCCTCGTACATCGCCTCGAAGATGGCGATGTGCGAGTAGTCGGTGTAGGGCTTGGTGGTCCTGGGAAGGTAGGTGTAGGCGGTGGTGTGGTCGGTGCTGCTGTACCACGCCTTGAGCAGGCTCACCATGTACTTCGGGTAGTTCTTCCACCAGTTGAGGCTTAGAGGGTCGTTGTTGGTGTAGGAACCGGTGAGCACGCGGTTGTTGTGCACGCTCAAGCTGGTATCGCTGTTTATGGGCTGCTTCAGATATCCAGGCAGTATGTGGGCCAGGAGGCACATGTCGGTGGAGCCCTGCACGTTGGACTCACCGCGCATGGCGTTTATGCCGCCGCCACAGAGCCCGATGTTGCCCAGCAGGAACTGCAGTATGGCGTAGGAGCGGATGTTCTGGGTGCCATAGGTGTGCTGGGTGGTGCCCATGGCGTACATGATGGTGCCTGACTTGCCCGGCGCTCCGGTCGCGGCGTAGGTGCTGCATATCTCCAGGAACGTCTCCTTGGGGGTGCCCGTTATCTTGGTCACGGTGTCGACATCGTAGCGCGAGAAGTGCCGCTTCAAGATCTGGAACACGCAGTTGGGGTCCTGGAGGGTCTTGTCCGCCTTGGGGATGCCGCTCCCGTCGAACTGGTACTGCCAGGTGGACTTGTCGTACTTCCTCTTGGCGTTATCGGTCTCGTTCTGGACACCGGCATAGCCGCTGAACAGCCCGTCCAGCACGTCCGCACCCTGGAAGCTGGGGTTAATCAGGAGGGCGGCATTGGTGTACTCCCGGACATAGGTCATGTTGTAGTTTGTGGGGTTGGCCTCCATGTCATCGAGCACGTACTTTATCATGCCGCCGATGAAGGCGATGTCTGTGCCCGACCTCATCTTGGCGTAGATATCGGCCTTGGCCGATGTCCTGGTGAACCTGGGGTCGACGCTTATCAGCTTGGCCCCCCGCTCCTTGGCCAGGGTGATCCAGCCGAAGGAGGCGGGGTGGTTCTCTGCGGGGTTGGAACCGATGGAGAGCATGCAGTCGCTGTTCGCCACATCGTTCCAGTGATTGGTCATTGCCCCTCTGCCGAACGACTCTACCAGAGCCGCAACGGTGGAGGAGTGTCATATACGTGCCTGGTGCTCTACGTACACCAGGCCCATGGTGCGCAGCATCTTGACCAGGAGGTAGCACTCCTCGTTGTCGAGCGCGGCGCCTCCTATGGAGGCTACGCCCTCGGTGCGGTTCACGGTATATCCCTGGTCGTCGGTGGTCGCCCAGTAGTCATCACGGGTGTCTTTGAACTTGCGGGCGATCTGGTCGAGGGCCCAGTCCCACGACACCTCCTGCCAGTCGCTGGCGCCGGGTGCTCGATACTTGGGTTTGGTCGCCCGCCATGGGTTGAGCGCCCCGTCTACTGTCCTGAGCTGGGCCATGCTGGCCCCCTTGGCGCAGGCGGCGCCGCGGTTGATGGGGTGGTCGGGGTCTCCCTCCAGGTTCACCACGTTGCCGTTCTCGGCACCGACGATGAAGCCACACCCTGAGGCATCATAGGGGCAGATGGTGGAGGTCTCCCCTATCTGTTTGTGCAGCGGGATGGCCTTGGGCCAAGAGCCGAGCGTCTTGTCGGAGCCAAGTGTCCACACCACAAAGACACCCGCTGTACTGCCACCGGACAATTTTAGGAAGTCTCTTCGGCTTAACTCCATAATTGCCCCCTTTTCTGTTTTGCCTTTACCCTCTCTCTGACTTTTTCATGGGGCTCCCCCGCTTCGGGCCAAAAAAAAGACCACCCCCATTACATTACTGCCCTGTGGGTGGCACGCAACATCCTACCTGAGGCGGGGCCCCGTACCAAAACACCATGACTGGCATAAAATACCATAGATGAGGTGGGGATGTCAATAGTGTTGGACGGGGGCTGTGTTTTATTTCACAGGACGCCGCGGTGTGGCCTGTGGGGCCATCCTCCCCTGCGACGGCACTCTCCCCTATAGCTCTACCGATATCACCTCGCCCGGTGAGCGTCCTGGTGGGGGCGAAGGCTCTATGTGGAGCTCTTCTGTGGCCGCGCCCCGCAGCTTCCGCATGAGTGCCTGTAGCTGGTCCTGCTCTTCATCTGTGAGCGACGACATTATATCGGTGATGATGCCCAGCGACACCTCTGCTCCGGGGCGCAGCAACTCCCGGCCCTTGTCGGTAATGAATATCTCAGTGAACGGGTGTCCTTTCCTCTTGGGCACCCTCGTTATCAGCCCTTCTTTCTCCATGCGGGCCAGAAGCCCGGCGATGGTCTGGCTGGTGCGGAAGAGGAGGCGTGATATCTCGGCGGGCGTGAGCGGGTTATTGTGGTTGACCAGGGCCCACAGTACACTGAGCTTCTCAGGGGTGAGGCGTGTCTTGGCTAGCTTGCGCTCCTCCGCTGTGCGCATCGCGGTCCAGGTCTGGTTGATCATTACCCAGATCGACAGGGCCTTCTCGGAGAAGTGGTAGTCGTACACAAAGACCTCCGTTCTCATACTTTATGTAATGCTGCTGTCTATAGTATACCGCATCTGCTCTTCCCCTTTCAAGGATTTATGGAGAGTGGGTGGCCGCCTGTGTCCCTTGACTTCACTCCTGGTCGGGCTGGTACAATGCCTTGTGAGAGAGGTAGAGGTGAGGGCCGTGCTGGTATCGGTCGTAGTGCTTACCTGCAGCAGCGATAACTGGCCCCATTTCAGGGATGCCGTGGACAGCCTCCTGGGCCAGAGTTACCACCCTATCGAGGTAGTCATCGTGGTCGATGGCAACGAGGAGTTGTACCAGGCTATCCTGGAGACCTATGGCGGCCGAGATGACATCGTGGTAACGCTGTCCCCGCAGCGCGTGGGCGTGTCTGGGGCCAGGAACCTCGGCGTCCTCGCGGCGCGGGGGGAGATAGTGGCCTTCATCGACGACGACGCGGTGGCCGACGGGGCCTGGGTGGCGACCCTGGTGGATACCTATCGCCAGACCGGTGCCACGGCCGTGGGGGGCAAGGTGGTGCCCCTGTGGCTCGATGGCAGGCCCGCTCACCTTCCCGACGAGCTGGGGTGGCTGGTGGGCGTCACCTACGAGGGCTTCGCCCCCGACAGGATGGTGGAGGTGCGCAATGCCCTGGGGCCCAACATGAGCTTTACGCGGGGCGTCTTCGAGAGGGTCGGCCTGTTCAGCGAGGAGTTCGGGTTTGCGGCGCGGGGGAACTCCAACCTGCAGTCGGAGGAGACGCACCTCGCTCAGAGGATGAGAGACGAGATGGGCGGTGTGTTCATCTACAACCCGGAGGCCGTGGTCTACCACAAGGTCTCGGCAGCGAAGACCAGGCTGAGGGCGATGCTCAAGAGGTCTTTCTACCAGGGGTGCTCCAAGGCGCTGCTGCGGAGGCGCAGCCCTTCACTGGGCGCGTTGGGCGTAGAGTGGTCTTACCTTGTAGCCCTGGCCATGCGCGGCGTGCCGGCGCGGGTCAAGGGGCTGCTGGTCGGCCCTGGGCGCACGGCCTGTGCGAGCCAGTTCTTCGTGCTCGTTGCCTGCGTGGCGGCCGTCGGCCTGGGGTTCCTCTACGGTCGCGTGGTGGCCCTCCCCCCGTCTCGGCAGGTCTCCTCTCTCCCGCCGGGCCATCGCACCGGGTGAGCATTGCCCGACGGGAGGTAGTGTCCCCGCTCGCTCTACGGGTAAAAGAGCCGCTGTGCCTCCTTCTTTAAGCTCGCCCTGAAGTCGGGGTGGGCGATGGCGGTGAGCTCTCCGGCGCGCTCGCGCAGGCTCTTCCCCATGAGGCGGGCGATGCCGTACTCGCTTATCACGTAGTCGGCCCAGTAGCGCGGTATGGTCACCGTCGTCCCCGGCTCGAACTGGGAGACCACGTTAGAGATCGTGCCCTCTACGGCGCTGGAGCGCATCAGGCTGATAGAACGGCCGCCGCGGGCGCGCAGCGCCCCCATGTGGCTCTCCGGTTGCCCTCCCGGCCCGTTGATGATCATGGTGCCGAAGATGGTCTCCGAGTTTATCTGTCCTGAGAGGTCGATGGAGATGATGTTGTTGGTCGCCGTCATGTTGTCGTTGCGGTGGTAGGTGCTCCACACGTAAGAGGCATCGTAGATCTCGAACTTGGGGTTGTCGCTGATGATGCTCGATGTCTCTTCCTCGTCGCAGCCATCCCAGTTGGAGGCTATCGCCTTGTCGGGGTGGAAGTTCTTGTACTTGCCGGTTATCACCCCCCTCTCTACCAGGCGGGCGATGCCCCGGGCCGCCATCTCCGAGTGGTAGCCCAGGTCGTGGGCGTGGTCGTAGGCCCCCAGCTCTGGCATGTAGGCCGAGGGGGTGCCCACGCCGGTCTGGACACAGTCCCGGTCCCGGATCAGGGTCGACAGGTGGCCGGCGATGGCCTTCTCCGTGTCACCGGGCTCTATGAGCGCCAGGTAGCTGGGGAGCATGTCGACGAGCTCCAGTGGGAGCAGCTGCACCAGGGGCAGTATCCTCCCCCTGGTGCGGGGCCCGATCTTGTCCACTATGGGGCGTACCTTGGCCAGGCGCTCTGGCTCCATTGCAGAGAGGAGCGCCTCCACATCCTCGTCGGTGGGTAGCTGTGTGGTGTTCTCCACGAAGGCGTCGATCTGGGAGACGTGGATGAAGGTATCGCCGTGGCAGCGGGTCATGTTGTCGTCGATCTCGGCCACCACCCTCTTGGCGTACTTGACGCAGGTCTGCTTGTACCACAGCGAGGTGCCGAAGGTGCAGTACCCCCTCTCGTTGGGGGCGGTTACCTTCACCAGCAGGTGGTCTATGGGCTTGGTCTCCCCCGGCCTCCTCTCGTCGTCGAGGATGTGGGCCACGGCGGTGATGGCCATGGGGATGTAGTCCAGCCTCCTCTCCTGGAGGCCGAGCCGGGACACCCCGGCGTAGTTCCAGACGGTCACCGGGAAAGACTCCTCGTAGCCCGGGTTGAACCAGGGCATGGGCGACGTGGGGGCGCTCACGTCGATGTGGACCCCCTTTACATCTCCCATGCGCATGGCAAGCGTATCTACCAGCAGGCTCGGCGGCTCGGTGAGCGGGATGTGGACCCGGTCACCGGGCTTGATGGGCTTAACCGCCTCCTCTGCCGACATCAGCTTGCTCTTGAACTCGTCTCGCCAGTACATGTCCCCCCCTTTCGCGCTGCCGCTTCTCGCTGCCTGACGCCGGGCCTCTTCGGCCCTCGCTGTCCAGTGCCGTCATGCCCTGGCGCCGGACGTGAACTCCTCCCCCAGTATAAAGCCTTCTCTCAAGGCCTCCTTGTTCACCTGCATCGCGGTGACCCCTATGCGCAGCTCCTTCTTCCTTCCCAGCCTCCTGTCTACCTCTTCCTCCAGCATCTCCAGAGGGAACACCCTGGTCGCGCCCAGGTATGCACCCAGGAGTATAAGGTTTGCCGATTGGATGTTGCCCAGGTGGGACGCCATCTCTATGGCCGGGACCTCCATCCTCCTGATGTCCTCCCGCTCCAGCTTCAAGCCGTAGAGCTCGGCGAGCCCCTGGAGACCAGCGCTCTCGGTGATGAGCAGGCCCCCGGCCTTTATCCTGTCCTCGAAGGGCTTGGCCTGGTTGGCGGCGATGGCGAGCACGGTATCGGCGTGGGACAGCACGGGCGACGTGATGTCGTCGTCGGAGAGTATCACCGTGCACTCGCAGGAGCCGCCGCGCATCGCTGCCCCGTAGGTCGGAGACCAGGTCACGTATTTGTATCGCTGCATGGCTGCCCTGGCCAGCAGGAGGCCAGAGAGCAGCACTCCCCTGCCCCCCGTCCCCGCCATTATCACCTCAGCCGTCTTGTTCATGGTGCTCCTCCTATAGTGATGGGCCTGGCAGGGGCCCTAGCCGGTGCTGGTTGCGTCCCTGAACACGCCCAGTGGAAACTCGGCCATGGTCTTGGTCTCGAGGAAGTCGAGTGACTCCAGGGGGTCGAGGTGCCAGTCCGGGGGGCACACCCCCAGTATCTCCACGAACGTGAAGCCCACGTCGTCTATCTGCCTCTGGACGGCGGTCTTTATGTACTTCTTGGTGCGGGTGTAGTTGGCCGGGTTGTTGAGGGCGGTGCGGGCGGCGAAGGCCACCCCCTGTATCTGGGCGAGCAACTCGGGCACGTGTACCGGGTAGCCGAATCGCGCGGCGTCCCGGCCCTTGGGGCTGGTGGTGGTCACCTGGCCTATGAGCGTGGTGGGGGCAAGCTGGCCACCCGTGGTGCCGTAGTTGCCGTTGTTCACCATCACGCAGGTGAGCCGCTCGGCGCGTACGGCGGCGTTTATGAGGTAGCCCATCCCGATGGCGGAGCAGTCCCCGTCACCCTGGGCGGTGATGATGACCGGCCGCTCGTAGAGGGCGTGCTTTAGGCCGGTGCCCAGTGCCAGTGCCGGCCCGTGGGGGGCCCCGATGGCATCTATGTCCATTATCAGGAACGTGCCCATGCCGCAGCCCACGCCGCCGATGCCGATGGTGTTGCCCTCGATCCCCATCTCGTCGATGACCTCGGCGAGCACCTTCTCCACCAGCCCGTGGGTGCAGCCGGTGCAGTGGCCGGTGGATATGGGGATCAGCCTCGGCTTTCCGTATACCTTGACCTTCTCCATGGTGCCTATACCCCCAGTGCCTTTTTCAGACCGTCGAGGACGGTCCCTGGAAGAATCATCCCGCCTGGCGAGGTGTTGCTGCGGTCGAGTATGCTGACCAGGCCCACCTCACTCCTGCCCTCGACGGCGTAGCGCACGTCCCAGATCATCTGCCCCAGGTTGTCCTCGGCTACCACGAGCCTGCTCCCCGCCTGAGACCGCTCCCTGATGATCGCGTAGGGGAAGGGCCACAGGGTCATGGGGCGGATGAGCCCCACCTTCAAGCCCTGGGCGCGGCCGGTGTCCACCGCCTTCTTCGCCACGCGGGCGACGTAGCCGAAGGCGACCACGATGGCCTCGGCATCGTCTATCTGGTAGGCCTCGTACCTGACCTCGGTCCTCTCCATCTCGTCCCACTTCTCCCCCAGCTCCTTGACCGCGAGCAGCCAGGTGGAGGAGAGCATGTCGGTTAAGACGAACTTCTGCCGCATGGGGCCGCAGAAGCACACGTTTCTCAGGCCCCCCTTCTGGTGGGCCTTGCCCTGCAGCGCCCATTCCTTGTCAGGCGTGGGCCCGAAGTCGAGCACCCGCCTCTCCAGTACCTCGGCGGTCTGCCCCACGATGGCGTCGGTGAGTATGAGGGTGGGATTGCGCCACTTGTCGGCGAGGTAGAAGGCGAGCTGCATGAGGTCGAAGGTCTCCTGTACCGACGAGGGGGCCAGCACGATGTTCTTGTACCCGCCGTTGCCCCCTCCCCTGGTGACCTGCATGTAGTCCATCTGGGAGTGCTGGGTGCTGCCGCCGCCGGGCCCCCCGCGCTGCACGTTGACGATGACGCAGGGGAGCTGCGCCGCCGCGGCGTGGGAGATGGACTCCTGCATCAGGTCGAAGCCGACGCTGGAGGTGGAGGTGACCACCCGCGTACCGGCTATGGCCGCCCCCACCAGCATGTTCATTACCGCCGCCTCGCTCTCGCCCTGCACGAAGCGCCCCT
>JAXHUE010000016.1:0-12688 GCA_034189655.1 Chloroflexota bacterium
TTGAGGGAGGCTGCCCCAGCTCGATGATGTGTGCCTCGGCCCTGCCCGGTTCGATTTCGAGGATGCCCACGGTGCCCAGGCCGCGGCGATAGTGCAAGAAGGTGGGGCTGCCCGAGTTCACTACCAGGATGTCACCGTTGCGGCGCACCGTGACGCTGTGCTGGTGGCCGAAGACGATGATGTCCGGGGGCTCGCCCTGGTGTGAGCCGCGGAGGTTTAACGCCTGCCAGGACGGTATGACGTACGGGTAGGGGCCTTCGTGGACCAGCCAGATGGTGTGGCCCTCAAGCTCCAGGACGTGTTTCGCCTTCACCCGTGGGTCGTGGCGGATGTCCCCGTAGTCGTCGTCGCCCTCGGCGGCGAGCACCGGCGCGATGCGCTCCAGGCTGTCGAGGACCGATGCCACGTAGATGTCGCCGGCGTGGAGGATGAGGTCGACGCCAGCGAAGGCCCAGAACACCTCGTCGGGGAGCACCTTGGCCTCGATGGGGACGTGGGTATCAGATATCAGCCCGACACGCATCTAGGGCTGTCCCCCCTCGATGACCCCCTTGGTGCTGGGGACGTCGCCGCGGATGCGCTCGTCGAGCCTGGTGGCGGCATCGAGGGCCCGCCCCAGCGCCTTGAAGATGGCCTCCGCCTTGTGGTGCTCGTTGCTCCCGGAGAGGAGGCGCACGTGGATGGTGGCCCGGGCCTCACGGGCCATGGTCTCAAGGAAGTGGCGCACCAGGTCGCTCTCCATGTCGCCCACCTTCTTCCTCTTGAAGGGGGCATCGAGCACGGCGTATCCCCGCCCCGACATGTCCACCGCCACCATGGCCAGGGCCTCGTCCATGGGGACTATGGCGTGGCCCATGCGGGCGATCCCCTTGCCCTCCCCCAGGGCGCGGCCCAGGGCCTGTCCCAGGCAGATGGCCACGTCCTCCACCGCGTGGTGATGGTCTATGTCCCGGTGGCTCTCGGCGCGTACCGTCATATCGAAGAGCCCGTGGCGGGCGAACTGCTCCAGCAGGTGGTCCAGCATGTGGATGCCGGTGTCCACGTCGTACTTGCCGGTGCCGTCGATGGCTATAGAGAGCGCTATCCGGGTCTCCGTGGTCTCGCGGGCGATGGTGGCCGTCCTCTTACCCTCCATGTAACTCACCTTCCCTCCGCCGGGTGGCGAAACGTGGTACCTGGCCCGAGCCCTTCCAGCGCCGCTATCAGGGCGTCGGTGTGCTCCGGCCGGCCCACGCTTATGCGGATGGCATTTTCCAGGCGCGGGGCATCGAAGTAGCGCAGGGAGATGCCCCTCTCTCCCAGCCTCTGGTGGATGTGCCGGGCCTCCCCCCGCTCGACGGAGCAGAGGACGAAGTTGGCCTGCGAGGGCCACACCGTGAGATACCCCAGCCCCCCCAGCCTGGCGGTGAGCCTTTCCCTCTCGGCGATGATGGCCCGCACCGTCCCCTGGAGGTAGTCGATGTCGGCCAGGGACTCCACGAGCGCCACCTGTGCCGCCAGGTTCACGTTGTAAGGCTGCTTTATCTTCAAGAGGTGCCGGGCGACGTATTCGGGGAATATGCCGTAGCCGATGCGCAGCCCGGCGAGGCCGGCCCACTTGCTCATGCTGCGCAGCACGATGAGGTTGTGGTGCTGCGGCACCAGGGGCGCCACGGTGACCCCGCTGAACTCGTAGTACGCCTCATCCACCACCACCACCAGCCCGGTCTGGAGCAGCTCGAGGATTGCGCCCGTGTCGGTCACGTTGCCCGACGGGTTGTTGGGCGAGGCGATGAAGACCACCTTGGTCTTCTGGTCCACGGCGCCCCTTATCGCGGCGGTGTCTATGGCGAAGGAGGCGTCCCTGGGGACGTCGACCACCTCGCCGCCGCAGACCTCGGTGCAGAACTGGTACATGCCGAAGGTGGGCGGGCAGTTGATGACCCGGTCTCCGCGCTCCAGGAAGAGGCGCAGGACGAGGTCGATGAGGTCGTCGCTGCCGGCCCCGGCCACGATGTGCCCGGCCCCGATGCCGGTGTAGCGCTCCAGCGCCTGGCGCACCTCCCGCTGCTCCGGGTCGGGGTAGGTGTGGAACCAGGGATAGCCGGCGAGGGCGCGCCCCACCCGCGGCGAGCAGCCGTAGGGGTTCTCGTTCCCGTCCAGCTTTATGAGCTCGGAGACGGGTATCCCCGCCCGCTCGCTGAGCACCTCCGGCGGGTTCACCGGCTGGTACTCCTTGAGCCGCAGCAGGTCTCTCCTCACCAGCCCCTCGACGTCGCCGCTACGAGCGCTCATCTGCCTCTCCCTCGCCGGGCGCAAGCCCGGCCCGCTCCTTCTTCCCGGTCCCCTCTCTTTCGAGCCGCCGCTCCACGGCGCGGGCGTGGGCGGTGAACCCCTCCGCCCTGGCGATGGCCGCGGCCGCGGGCCCCAGCCTGTGCACGTCGTCGTCGCTTAATGAGACCACATTAATGGACTTCAAGAAATGGCCCACCCCCAGCGGGGAGCTATAGCGCGCCGTGCCCGCGGTGGGTATCACGTGGCTGGGCCCGGCTACGTAGTCGCCCAGCGTCTCCGCCGATGCCTCGCCGATGAATATCGTCCCCGCGTTCACGATCCGGTCTACATACGAGGAGGCGCGGTGCACCATCAGGGCCAGGTGCTCCGGCGCCCTCACGTTCACCAGCTCGATGGCCTGCTCCATGGTGGCCACCACCATGATGCCGCCCCGCTCCTCCAGCGAGCGCCGGGCGGTGTCGCCGCGCTCCAGCGTGCCGAGCTGGCGCTCGACCTCCGCGTTCACCCTGTGGGCGAGCTCCACGGAGGTGGTGATGAGGAACGCCTGTGCCAGCACGTCGTGCTCCGCCTGTGCCAGCAGGTCGGCGGCACAGAGGGCGACGTCGGCCCCGTCGTCGGCAATGATCACGGTCTCGGTGGGCCCGGCCAGCATGTCGATGCCCACGTCGCCGGCCACCATCCTCTTGGCCAGGGTGACGAAGAGGCCCCCCGGCCCCACGACCTTGTCCACGCGGGGCACGGACTGGGTGCCGTAGGCCAGTGCGGCGATGGCCTGGGCGCCGCCGACCTTGAAGATGCGGTCCACGCCGGCGATGTCCGCTGCCACCAGCGTGGGTGCCGGGACGGTGCCGCCATGGCCTGGCGGTGTGGCCAGGAAGACCTGGGCCACGCCGGCGACCCGTGCCGGGATGGCGCTCATCAGCACGGTGGAGGGGTAGGGGGCGCTGCCCCCGGGCACGTAGATGCCCACCCGCTCTAGGGGGCGCACCACCTGCCCCAGGCCCCCCTCCATGAACCCGCTCATGGCGTGCCGCATCTGGGAGCGGTGGAAGGCCTCTATCTCCTGCGCTGCCGTCTTCAAGGCGGCGCGGAGGTCATCTGCCAGCGCCCCATGGGCGGCCTCGACCTCGCTGCGGGCGACCTCCAGGTGGTCAAGCCCCACCCCGTCGATCCTGGCGCTGTAGTCGAAGAGGGCGCTGTCACCCATCGAGCGCACATCGGAGATTATGCGGGCCACTGCCTCCTCGGGGCCTATCTCGGAGGCGAAGACCTCCTTCAGGCGTCCTCTCACCTCCGGCGGGGCCTCGCCGGCCTCCCGCGTGGGGGCGAGCAGCATCGCCCGTGCTGCCTTAAGTCCTCTCGCTATCTTCACCCAGGTACTCCCTCGCCCGTTCTACGGACTGCGCGACAGACCTCCGTCTGAAGGTGTCGAGGCGCTCCGCGGTGACGTACTGGATGGCCCACTCCAGGGGGGCCGGCATGGCATCAAGGAAACCCTCGAGCTCATCGGCATCGAGCTTGTGCCGCGAGAGGAGGAACCTCTCGGCGAACAGGCGGAAGATGTCCCAGACCGGCTCCCGCGTGGTGGCGGTGATTATGAAGTCCCGCCACTCCCTCATGATATCTGGCTCGACGAGGTCGATGCTGGGGCTGGGCTCCCAGCCGGCGATGGCGTCCCTTATCGCCCGCATCTTTTCCCGGTCCTCCCGCTCGCGGCGGTCGAGCTCGAACTGGAGGGCCCGGTCCAGCATGTTGGCCATGGAGGCCCCGCCCAGCGGCGAGGCAGTGCCGAAGCAGGGGCGGTAGACGTCCATGATCCACACCTCGTCGGTGGTCAGGTGAGAGAAGTAGCCGGCGACGAATGACCTGGTCGCCGCGTCGAGCTTGTCCACCGCGGCCAGGTGGGGGTGCGTGGCCAGCAGCCCGGCGCAGCTCTGCGGGCTCTCATCGTCCAAGCCGAAGAAGTGGGTGTCCTCCCGCCGGGTACTGGCGATGATGTGCACGTCGGGAGAGGTGGCCCCGATGAAGTAGCTGCCCCTGTGCCTGTCGATGGTGGGGCTGTGCAACAGCCCTGCCGCCTCGTATGCTATGCTCATGTGGAGACAAAGCGGAGGCATCTCTCCCCTCTCCCCTCTACGCTGCCCGCTCCATGGCCTCTATGATATACCCTGTCCGGTCCCTCTTCGCCGGGTCGGCCAGGGCCCCTGCGTTGCCTATGAGGCACCCTGAAGAACGGAACAGGGTATCGATGACCTCCAGGTTGTGCCGCTTGAGCGTCTCTCCGGTCTCGGTGTTCTCGATGAGGAGATCGGCGTCGTCGGGCAGGAAGGCCTCGCTTGCCCCCCAGGTGGGTATCACCCGGTACCGCTCCAGGTGGTTATCGCGGGCATACTTATCGGCGATGTGTAGATACTCCGAGGCCACCCGTATGGCAGGGAGGCGGCCCGTCCGCACCAGCCCCCTCAGGCCGTCTGGGTCGCTCGCTGGCAGCGACCGGTGCACCACCGCGACTATGGACACCGTGCCGAAGCCCAGGTCCAGCACCTCCTGCACCGGGCTCTGGGGGAACCGGCAGAGGTGATCGGTGAGCCAGTCCCTGCCGGTCACCGCCAGGTCGAAGTTGCCGTTCGCCACTTGCTGGGGCATGTCCTGTGGCCGTATCACCTTTACCGCCACCCCTTCGAGGTCTATGGTGGGGCGGCGCGTCTGGGGGGCCTCGCCGTACCCGTGGACTGATATCCCGGCCCTCTTCAAGAAGTCCACGGCGTGGCGCTGCTGGTGGCCGTCGGGGAGGGCCAGCCGTACCGTGCCGTCTTCCCATCGTGGCGCCGTGCACACCTGCTGGGCCATGGGTGGCGATGGGGGCTCCTCTGTGGCCGCGGCCGGTGGGCCAGCGATACGGGAGAGGAGCGGGCTCATATCGTTCTGGGCCAGGCTCCTCTTGTTGGCGACGAGGAAGGCCCGTGAGGTGAGCAGCCTCGCCAGGGGGATGAGCTCGAACTCCTCCAGGCGGGGCACTGCGCTCTCAGCGACGACGGCCAGGTCGGCGCTCTCTGGCGGGTAGACCTCGGCGGCCCCCCACACCGGGAGGACGCTGAACCTCTTGAGCCTCAGCGAAAGGGCCAGGGACTCCGCCAGGTTCTGGTACTCGCTCACTATGCGCGTGGTCTCGGAGCAGCCGTTCAGCTCCCCCAGGGACGAGATGCCCCAGTACCTGCTCGCCACTGCGTAGAGGCTGCTCCTGCCGTAGCCCAGGTCTCTCACCTTGGCCAGGTCGCTGTGGGGGTACCGGGCCATGAGCTCCTCTATCCAGTCCAGGCCGCATATGCCCAGGTCGTAGTTCCCGATTGCCACCTGGATGGGGATGTCCTTCTCCTGGAACACCTTCAGGGCAAGGTCGGGGAACGCGGCAGAGCGGGGCAGGTAGGAGCGCGAGCCCCCGTGGTACTCTGAGAGCTCGAGCCCGGCCTCCTGCAACAGGGTTGCGGTGTCCTCCAGGAGCCGCCCCTTGGGGAGCGCCAGCCTCACCGCGAGCCCTCCATCGCTTTGGCGACATCCTCCCAGGAGGCCGCCTCGCTGCTCGTGCCGCGTGCGGTGTCGGTGAGGAGCAGCGGGCCTTCCTCGGGCACGGACAGCAGCCAGCGATGGCCCGCGGTCTGCCCCTGGCCCAGGTCTATCTCGGCGAGGTGGCCTGCCTTCCTCAAGAGACGGGACAGCTCCAGGCACGAGCCGTGCGCCTTCAGGCCGCTGCCCTGTGGCACCAGCAGGACACCCTCGGGGCGGCCGCGCCCTGCCTCTGCCACCAGGTCCATGAGCCTGTCTACGTAGAGGGCCACGCCTGATGCCGGGGTGGGGGGGCCGCCCACGAGCGGGATGAGCTCGTCGTACCTCCCTCCTCCCCCCAGCCTCTCCCCGTCGTGGTAGAGCTGGAACATGATGCCGGTGTAGTACTCGAAGCCCCTGCCCGAGGCGATATCGATGTGGTAGGGACGGCCCAGTGAGCTCAAGAGCTGGGCGATTGCTGCCAGGTTGTTCAGGCTGGCCTCGAAGCGGGGCCGGGCCTCGCCCAGGAAGGCGCGCACGTTCTCCAGGAAGCCGGGGGCGCTGCCCCTGGTGTCCAGCAGGGTGGAGAGCGCCCGTCGCAGGTTGTCGTCACCTGTCTGCAGTGAACCGAGGGCGGCAACGTTCCCCTCCAGCACCTGGTCCAGCACCGCGGTCTGCGCTGTGGCGTCGAGCCCGACCTCTGCCAGGAGCGCCCTGATGAGGCCGGCATGGGACAGCCGCACCTCTATGGGGCCGATGCCCAGCCTCTCCATGACCTCCAGCGCCAGCGTGATGAGCTCGACGTCGGCGGCGGGCAGGTCGCTCCCGATGAGCTCGGCGCCGCACTGCCAGCGCTCCCTCCCGTCGGCCCCCGCCTCCTCGAAGGTGAAGGTGTTCTCCACGTAGAAGAGCCGGGCCACGTCGCCGTCCTGGAGGTGCTCCAGGTAGAGCCTGGCGGTGGGGATGGTCCCCTCCGGCCTGAGCACCACCCGCTCACCGCTCCAGCCGTCCCAGTCGAGGAACGAGTATACCTTGCCCAGCATGGCCGGGGTGAGGGTGCCGGTGGCGGTGAACAGGTAGAGGTACTCCAGGGTGGGGGTCCTCACCTCTCTGTATCCCAGCGTGGTGCAGCAGTCCCGAAACTGCCCCTCTACCTGCCGGAACTTCGCCATGTCCTCGGGGAGGAGGTCACGCATCCCCTTGCATCTGGAAACCTTCATGGTGTACACCTTTCGCCAGGCTTAGGTTATTCTACACCAATTGCCCATGCCCTTCAACAACGCGGCCTCCCCTCGTGCAGCGCCCCGCTTTTTACGGTGGGCCGCGAGGCGCTCTCTCCGTGCGGGGACGGCACGGTTTATTGCAAAAAGGCGGCCGCATACCTATAATGGGGCTGCACACTACTGTGTGGTGGCGGCTATGAGAAGGCTGTGGGTATTCCTCCTGCTGGTGGGGCTCTTCCTCGTCGCGGTTGCCGACGACGCCGTGGCCCAGGGCCCTCACGTAGATGTCTTGAAGGTCGATGGTGCCATCACCCCCGTCCTCGCCAGCTACATAGAGCGCGGCATCGCGCACGCCGAAGGGCACGGCGCCATCGCCTGTGTCATCGAGCTCGATACCCCCGGTGGGCTCGACACCGCCATGCGCGACATCGTGCAGGCCATACTGGAGGCCGATGTCCCGGTGGTGGTCTATGTGCCCCCTGGCGGCCGGGCGGCGTCGGCGGGGGCCTTCATCACCCTGGCGGCGCACGTGGCGGCGATGGCACCGGCGACCGAGATCGGCGCCGCCCACCCCGTCGCCATAGGCGAGGATGGGATGGACGAGACCATGGAGGCCAAGGTGGTGAACGATGCCGTGGCCTACATCAGGAGCATCGCCGATACCAGGGGGCGCGACGCCGACATAGCGGAGGCCATGGTGCGGGAGAGCGCATCGCTCTCGGCGCAAGATGCGCTCGACGAGGGGGTCATCGACGTCATCGCCAGCGGCGTGGAGGACCTGCTCCAGCAGATCGATGGCTGGCAGGTGGCGCTCCTCGACGGGGAGGTGGTCACACTGGAGACCGCGGGCGTCCCCACCAGCGACGTGGGCATGGGGGCCATGGAGCGCTTTCTCTCCATCATCTCCGACCCCAACATCGCCTACATCCTCTTGAGCGTGGGGATGCTGGGCATAATGGTGGAGCTATTCAACCCGGGGCTGATATTCCCCGGGGTGGTCGGTGCCATAAGCCTCCTCCTCTCCTTCTATGCCCTGGGGATGCTGCCGGTGAACTATGCTGGTATAATACTTATCGTGATCGCCTTTGCCTTATTCATCGCCGAGGTGTTCGTCACCAGCCACGGCCTGCTCGCCGTGGGGGGCATCGCCTCGCTCACCATAGGCTCCGTGATACTGATGAGCAGCCCGTTGTTTCGCATAAGTCCGGCGGTCATCGCCGTGGTGGTGATTGCGGTCACTGCATTCTTCACCATCGTGGTGGCGGCCATCGTGCGTACCCACCGCCGGCCGCAGCAGACGGGGCGGGAGGGCATGGTGGGCAAGGTGGCCGTGGCCCGCACCCCGCTGGATCCCACGGGGACGGTGTTCATCCACGGGGAGCGCTGGGAGGCCACGGTGGACGAGGGGAGGGTGGAGCCGGGTGAGGAGGTGGTGGTGACCCAGATCGAGGGACTGGCGTTGAGAGTGGCCAGGAAACAGAGCGAAGGAGGAGAAGGCACATGAACTGGATATGGATAGTCGTAGTAGCGGTGGTACTGCTCATCCTGCTGCCGGCCTCTATCAAGGTGATCTACCAGTACGAGGCTGGCGTCGTGTTCCGCCTGGGGCGACTGGAGAAGACCAGGCCGCCGGGGCTGCGCTTCATCATCCCCTTCATCGACCGCATGCGCAAGGTGGACACCAGGGTGATCACCATGGATGTCCCCGCCCAGGAGGCCATCACCAGGGACAACGTGACGGTGAAGGTCAACGCCGTGGTCTACTTCAGGGTGATGCACCCCGAGGCGGCAGTGGTCGAGGTCTATGACTACAAGCTGGCCACCTACCAGATCGCCCAGACCACACTGCGCAGCGTGCTCGGCCAGTCGGAGCTCGACGAGCTGCTGGCACACCGCGAGAAGCTCAACCAGCAGCTCCAGCAGATCATCGACGAGGAGACCGAGCCCTGGGGGATAAAGGTGAGCGTGGTCGAGATCAAGGACGTGGAGCTCCCCTCCACCATGCAGCGGGCCATGGCGGCCCAGGCCGAGGCCGAGCGCGAGAGGCGGGCCAAGATCATCCATGCCGAGGGAGAGCGGCAGGCCGCCCAGGCCCTGGCAGAGGCGGCGAAGATCATCGCCACCGAGCCGGCGACGCTGCAGCTACGCTACCTGCAGACCCTCACCGAGATCGCCACCGAGAAGACCAATACCGTGGTGTTCCCCCTGCCCCTGGACATGATAGAGGTCTTCATGACCAACCGAAATAAGTAGGGTTTGTCGGGTAGGCCGCAGATACTGACTGACAGGCGGCGGGGCCTGGCCCCGGTAGCCCGTGCCGTTTCCAGCGAAGTGAGAGGGGGAGAGTGTGAGTAGCTACAGAGGGTATGCCGGCGATATCCTGCACGTGGACCTCTCCGCGGGGGATTTCGCGAGGGCCAGGACCGAAGACTATGCCGAGCGCTTTCTGGGCGGGAGGGGGCTTGCCGCCACGCTCTACTGGGACCAGGTCCCCCCGCGCGTGGACGCCTTTCATCCCGATAACAGGCTGCTGTTCACCACCGGCCCCATGGCCTGTGTGCCCGGCTTTGGCGGCTCCCGGTGGCAGGTGAGCGGCAAGTCGCCCATCCACGACCAGTTCTCCTACTGCAACCTGGGCGGCTCCTGGGGCGCCCAGCTCAAGTACGCCGGCTACGATGGCCTGGTGGTACACGGCAGGGCGGAGAGGCCGGTCTACCTGCTCATCGATGGCGAGCGGGTGGAGATCAAGGACGCCTCCCACCTCGTCGGCATGGGCGCTATCGCCTGTCGCGAGCGGCTCAAAGAGGAGCTGGGAAAGGCCTACAGCGTGGTGACCGTCGGGCCGGCGGGCGAGAACAGGGTGGTGTTCGCCAGCCTGGTGGCGGACCAGGACTCCACGGGCTCAAGCGGCCTGGGCGCGGTGATGGGCTCCAAGAACTTGAAGGCCATCGCGGTGAAGGGGGCGGGCAGGAAGGTGGAGGTGGCCGACAGGGAGCGGGTGCGCCAGCTCAAGGAGCAGGTGCTCCGCGAGTGGAGGGGCAGGTTCGCCACCTACCAGATGGTGCTGCCCCAGATGGTGAACCCGGAGAAGACTAAAAAGAACGTGTGCCATGGCTGCGCCACCGGCTGCATGCGCCTGGACTACAAGGCGGCGAGCGGGATGAGCGGCAAGTTCATGTGCCAGGCCGGCGTCTTCTACGAGATAAGGGCGCAGCGCTACTACGGGGAGATAAACGAGGTCCCCTTCGAGGCCACCAAGCTCTGCGACGACTACGGGGTCGATACCCACACCGTGGAGACCATGCTCATGTGGCTCTCCAGGTGCTTGAAGGCCGAGCTCCTCTCCGACGAGACGAGCGGCATGCCCCTCACCAAAATGGGGAGCAGGGAGTTCATCGAGACCTTTCTCCACCGGGTGTGCCACCGCGAGGGCTTCGGCGATGTCCTGGCCGAGGGCACCCACAGAGCGGCAGAGTCCCTGGGGCCCAGGGCCCAGGAGCTCATCACCGACTACATGACCTGGACCGGCTACAACCCGGTGTATGGCGGGAGGCTCTACGTCACCACCGCCCTGCTGTATGCCATGGAGCCCAGGCTCCCCATTCAGCAGCTCCACGAGATAAGCCCCTTGAACATGATGTGGATGATGGGGCTCGCCGGGGCGGAGCACGTCTACATTACCTCTGATGTCCTGCGCGCCATCGGCAGGCGGTTCTGGGGGAGCGAGGTCGCCGCCGACTACTCCTCGTACGAGGGCAAGGCCCTGGCCGCGGCCATGATCCAGGACCGCCAGTATGCCAAGGAGTGCCTGGTGCTGTGCGACTTCCTGTGGCCCATCTTCCACAGCCAGTTCAGCGACGACCACGTCGGTGACCCCTCCCTGGAGAGCCAGGTCCTCTCCGCGGTGACGGGCATGGAGCTCGATGAGCAGGGCCTGTACCGCGTCGGGGAGCGGGTCTTCAACCTGCAGCGGGCCATTCGCGCCAGGGAGGGCCACAGCGGCCGGGAGAGCGACTGCATCGAGGAGTTCAACTTCACCGTGCCGTTGAAAGGGGACTTCGGCAACCCGGAGTGCATCGTCCCCGGCCAGGACGGCACGCCCTTCTCCCGCAAGGGCATGGTGCTGGAGCGGGAGAAGTTTGAGCAGATGAAGGACGAGTTCTACCAGGTGAGGGGCTGGGACGTGGCCACCGGCCTGCAGCGGCGGTCTCAGCTTGAGGCCCTGGACTTGAAAGAGGTCGCCGACACGCTGGAGGGCGAGGGGCTCTGCCTGCCCGGCTAGCGCGGCGGCGGGTATGCTAGACGTGCAGGGTCACGTCCCCGGCGGAGATGGCTACTAGCGAGCCGTCGGCGAGCCTGAGCAGCAGGTTGCCGTCCTCGTCCACGGCCTCGGCGCGGCCCTCCTTGACCTCGTCGCCGCACCTCACCGACACCTCCCGGCCCAGGGTCTCCATGCGGGCCTGCCACTCCCTCTCGATGGGCTCGCCGCGGCGCAGGGCCTGGTACAGCGCCTCGAACTCGCCGAGGAGCGTTGCCAGCACCTCCAGGCGCGATACCCCCCGCCCCAGCATCTCCTTCAAGCTGGTGGCGGTCTCGGCGATCTCGGGGATGGCCCCGGTCTCCAGGTTCACGTTCACCGCCAGCCCGACGACGGCATAGCCCGGCCTCACCCCCGCCGTGTCGGCCTCGATGAGGATGCCGCTCACCTTCTTTCCCCCTATGAGGACATCGTTGGGCCACTTGATGGCAGGCCTCAAGCCAGTGACCTGCTCTATGCTGCGTGCCACCGCTATGGCGGCGGCCATGTTGATGCGCGGCAGCTCCTCTGGCCTGGGGTACAGGATGATGGAGAGCAGTATGCTGCTCTCTGCGGGCGCTATCCACTCCCGGTCGAAGCGGCCGCGGCCCGCAGTCTGCCGGTCGGCGACGACGATGGTGCCCTCCCTGGCCCCCTCGCCTATGGCCTGCCTGGCCGCGTCCATGGTGGAGGTGGTCACCGGCTGGTAGATGACCTCCCTGCCGATGAGCTGGGTCTTGAGCGCCCGCGTGAGCGAGTGGGGGGACAGGTCCATCTCCGTAGCGTCCTCCTCCGGGGGCACCGCACCCGCTGCACAACGCCCTGCCGGGCGCGGCGGGCACGCGGTAACAGGGGGGGCCAAGCAGACCTGTAAGCCGAGTTCTGTTCTCCGACAGCGTCGGAGCGGTGACCATTTATCTAGGGTGACAGTTACCCGCCACCTCAAGCGACCTACCCGGGGGTGGTAACGAGGCCGGGCATCCTCTCCCCCTCTATTCGGTCTTGCTCCGGATGGGGTTTGCCCAGCCGGCCGGTCTCCCGGCCGCTGGTGAGCTCTTACCTCGCCTTTTCACCCTTACCCGCACCGGCCGCCCTCTCTCGCGTCCATTGTCAAGTCTCTTGCGCGGCGTGGACGGCCGGCCGCTGGCGGTATGGTTTCTGTGGCACTTTCCGTAGGGTTGCCCCTCCTGGCCGTTAGCCAGCATCCTGCCCGGTGGAGCTCGGACTTTCCTCAGGCCCCCCGCAAGGGGGAGGCCCGCGGTCACCCGGTCTCCTTGACCCCACCACTTACGTTACTACAAGGATGGCCCCACGTCAACGAGTTCCGCTTTTTGCCTCTGCCGGGCAGTGG
>JAXHUE010000016.1:12788-37949 GCA_034189655.1 Chloroflexota bacterium
GGGGGCTGCCCTAGCGCAGCGCCCTGCGGCTCAAGGCGTCGGCGGCCTTGTTCTGAGTACGGGGGATGTGTGCTATGTTGTGGGAGCGAAAGCCCGCCACGAGGTCGCGGGCCCTCTCGTAGAGGGGCCTGAGCACCGGGTGCTTCACCCGGTACTCGCCCTTGAGCTGCTTCACGATGAGCTCCGAGTCGGACCTTATCTCGATGTGCTCTGCCCCCATCCTGGCTGCCTCCTCGAGGCCGGCGATGAGGGCGCTGTACTCTGCCTGGTTGCTGGTGGCCCTGCCGATGCCCTGTGATATCTTGGCCAGCACCCTCCCCACCTCGTCGACGATCACCACCCCGATGGAGGCCGGCCCTGGGTTCCCCAGTGAGGAGCCGTCGGTGTACAGTATCAGGCGCGTTGCTTTCTCCATGGTATCGGGCTTCTACCTCTCTCTGTCGTGGCGGGCCCCTGCAGACACGGTGTGCAGTGGGAGCTACCGGCGGCCACCCTCTCCTAGCTCAAGTAGAGGATCCGCTCGCAGCTACTGCACTGCACTATCTCCTGCCCGGTGCGGGCCCGCTGCAGCTCGTTCATGGGGAGCACGATGCGGCACCCCTGGCACATACCTTGCTCCACCTTGGCCACCGCCCTGCCCTGCCGCCTTTCTCTCAAGGACTGGTACAGCTCGATGACCGCCGGGTCGATGCGGGAGGCGTCTTTTCCCCTCCTCTGCTCAAGGGCAGCCAGGGCCCGTGTCAGCTCCACGCGCTCTTTGGAGAGGGCGTCCTGCTCATCGCGCCACTCGGCCTCGATCCTCTCCACGGCGCTGCTTTTCGTATCCACCTCGCTCTGTGCTGCCTCAACCTCTGACATTATGTCGAGGACTCTGTCCTCGCGGCTCTTTCGCTGCTTCTTCAGGTGATCCACCTGCTCCTGGATGCCGGCAAGCTCCTTGGGGTTCTTCACCGAGCCGCCGTACAGCTTCTCCTCTAGTGTGGCCGCCCTGGTGCGAAGGTCGTCTACCTCCCACTCACCCGACCGCTGGTCGCTCTCCAGCGTGGCGAGGCGCTCTCGCGCGCGCTCCAGGGCGGCACGGGCCTCCACCAGTTGCTCGCTCGTGCCCAGACGGTCCTCGACGATGGAGAGGGCCTTTCGCTTCTCCTCGATCTCCAGGTCTAGCTCTTGAAGCTCATATAGCTGTCTTCCGTTGCTCACTCGGACCTCGAGCCGCATTGAGGTAAAAAGAGAGAGGATATGGCCTGGAGGCGGCCCCTGGAAGTGCCCAGTGGAAGTGCCCCACACAAGGAATCAATGACGTGCGTGTACCTCTACTCATGTGGCCCTGGCAATAGCCTCACGCACCATTCTAAGTGACACCGGTGGAGCTGTCAATGAGGTAAGAGGCCCCCGAGCCTTCGGAGGCCTCTCATCGCAACGGGCGTATCGGCAGGGTGTGTCCTCGCTGTCAGCACAAGTGATAGATATCTCGTCCTCGACTCAACGTGCGCCGGCGCGACGCCCTGCGGCACCACGCTCACCCCAGGGATTCCCTTGTCCCCCGGGTCTTTAGGAAGAAGGGACGTGAGATCGTCACCGGGCTTCCCCGGCCTGGAAGACCGGGGAGAGACCGTGTGGTCTGGCCCGGGCCGAAGAGACGACCACACGTCCCTTCCAGTTCATGAGTGAGCGTGTATATCGCGCGCGCGGCGCGTCTATGTCCTCCGCACGTTGCACAGGAATGCCCTGAACTCTGGAATACCGGTATTGGGATCGCCCACGCGGGGGCTCAGCCTATTGGTGCTATCTCCTGTGGACAGCCCGGTATACCCCCAGTTCCACGGTAGGCTGATGTAGTGGACCGTGGAGCCGTTCACCTGGAGGGGCTTCACGCGTATGGTCACTACTGCCTTCCCGGTGACGCTGGCACCGCGGGCTGATTCCACGGTGACTGAGGCGCCGTTGGCGATGCCCTTCTCTGCTGCCAGCTCCTGGCTCATCTCCACGAACATCTCCGGCTGGAGCTCCACCAGCCACGGCAGGCGTCTGGTCATCGAGCCAGTGTGCAGGTGCTCCGTCAGACGGTGAGTGGTGGCCACGATGGGATAGTCCGCCGCGTCACCCTTGGCCGCGGTCTCCCAGATGGTGATGGCCGGGTTGTCCTGCTGAGGGGACATCGGATTGGACACCGGGCTCTCCCAGGGCTCGTAGTGCTCTGGGAATGGGCCGTCGGGTCTGCCCGGGCCGAAGAGGTAGCCCCGGCCTTCAGGCTTCATGACGAACGGGTATTTGCCGCTGGTGCTTACGGGTGGGTCGCCGCCGTCGGCCACGTCTCCCACCCAGCCGCTGCCGTTCCATGCGATGACGGGGTGAGTGCTGTCCCACGGATTGCCGGCCACGTCCACCGAGGCACGGTTGTACATGATGCGCCGGTTCACCGGCCAGGCCCATCCCCAGTCGGAGAAGAGGCCAATGCCCGAGGTATCGGTGCTGACCCGCTTCTGTGCCTTGTTGCCGTCCGCGGTGTACATCCCGCACCACAGCCAGTTGCCACAGCTGGTGGTGCCATCGCTCTTCAATTTGCCGGGGCTCGATAGCAGCGTGCCCGTGCTTAAGTCGTAGCCATTCATCTCCTTGGCCACCTGGCTCACATCGGGGTCGTTGCCGTAGCCCCACGTCAGCTCGGTAATGGCCTGGGCGTTCTTATCGGTCTGGCCTGCGTAGAGCCCCTGTATCTTCGACATCAGCCTGTTTATTATCCAGAGGTCGCTGTGTGCCTCTCCTGGTGGGTCTATGGCCTTGTAGCGCCACTGGTTCCAGCGGCAGGTATTGCAGACGCTGCCCTCCTTCTCCAGGGAGGTCGCCGCTGGTAGGAGAATGACCTCCGTAGTGCAGTCGACCTGCTTCCACACCGTGGCCGTCTCCGTCTCCCAGAGGTCGATCACCACCATCCACTCCAGCTTGCCCAGGGACTGGCGCGCCGCTGTGCTGTTTGGGCCACTCACCGCGGGATTGATGCCCCAGCAGATGAGCCCCTTTATCTCGCCGTCGTCAATCGCCTTGAACAGGGACTGCCAGTCATAGCTGCCCGCCCTCTTGGGCAGATAGCTGAAGCTGGTGGTGTGGTCTGTGTTGCCGTACCATGCCTTGAGGATACTTGTAAACCGGGCCTTGTCCCCACCATAGGCCGAGAGGCTCTGCTCGCTGCTGCTGGGCATGCGGACACTCCCCCCGCCAGGCCCCCAGTGGTTCACCAGCCCCTGCAGCGTGCAGCCCAGGCCGTTCACCGCCCCGGTGATGCCATCCAGGCCGCCGCCGGCCACCCCGACATTCCCCAGGAGGAGCTGCAGTATGCCGAAGGCGCGTACTGTCTGCGTGCCGGTGCTGCGCTGGCAGGCACTGGAGGAGAACACTATGGCCCCTGCCCGGTCTGCCTTGCCGGTGGCGGCGTAGGTCTGGCATATCTGCTGGAAGGTGGCCTTGTCGGTGCCGGTGACCTCCACTACCTTGTCATCGGTGTAGCGGGCGAAGTGCCTCTTCAAGAGCTGGAAGACGCAGTTGGGGTCCTGGAGGGTCTTATCCATCATCAGCGTGCCCGCACCATCCGTCTGCCATGCCCAGGTTGTCTTGTCATACGAGCTACCGTTCCAGCCCGAGAACAGCCCGTCCAGGGTATCGGCGGGGCCGGTAAACGCGGGGTTGACCAGGTAGGAGGCATTGGTATACTCTCTCACGTATTCCATGTTGTAGCTAGTCGGGTTGGCCTCCATATCGTCGATGATGTACCGTATCATGCCACCGATAAAGGCGATATCGGTGCTCGGCCTCACCGCGGCGTAGAGGTCGGCCTTGGCCGAGGTGCGGGTGAAGCGGGGGTCTACATGGATAAGCGTGGCCCCATCCTCTTGTGCGTGGGTGACCCACTTGAAGGCAACGGGGAAGGACTCCGCCATGTTGCCCCCTATGACCAAGATACAATCGCTGGTGGCCAGGTCTGTCCAGGTATTGGACATTGGCCCCCTGCCCACCGTCTCTATATCGGCGGCCACCGCCGCAGAGACACATATTCGGGCCTCGTTCTCGATATAGACCAGGCCCAGGGCACGCAGCATCTTGCTCATCAGGTATGCCTCTTCGCTGTTGGGGAATACGCTCCCCAGCGAGGCAATGGCCTCGGTGCGGTTGACGGTGCGGCCCTCTGTGTCTGTCCCCACCCAGCTGGCGTCGCGGGTATCTTTGATCCTGCTGGCAGCCTGCTCGATGGCCCAGTCCAGGGATACCTCCTGCCAGGCGGTGCTGCCCGGTGCCCGATAGAGCGCCTTGGTGAGCCTCTGCTCGTTGTCGGCCAACTGATAGAGTGAGGCACCCTTGGGGCAGAGCGAGCCTTCACTCACCGGGTTATCCGGGTCGCCCTCTATGCTCACGATTGAGCCATCTTCCACGGCTACAATCGCACTACAGCCCACTCCGCAGTAGGGACAGACCGTTGTGAGCTCTCCGACCTCCTTGTGTAGTGGGATGCTGGCCACGGGTGAACCGGCGGTGATAAGATCGGCGGGCTTGCCCAGTAAGGGGAAGAGCATCAGCCCGCCGGCACCAGCACTTGAGAGCTTGATGAAATCTCTTCGGCTGATCTCCAATGGCCTTGTTCCTCCTTTCACACCTGCTTGTATGGCGGTCTCGCGCATTCCGCCTTGGGCCCGTTGTGTGATAGAATGTACAGAGAAGGTGTGCCGCGCAGTATTATACCCTATGGGGGTATGGTATATCAACCCTTGCAGCGCGAGTAAATTTGCCGGAGTGGTCATGTCACAAGACACGGTATCGCAGGATTTGCTGCTGAAACGACTGAAGCGGATCGAAGGGCAGGTGCGTGGCATTCAGAGGATGATTGAGGAGGGCCGTGACTGCGAGAGCATCATCACACAACTGGCTGCCATTCGCTCCGCCATTGAGGGCGTGGGGGCCCTGGTGCTGAACAACTACATGAAGCTCTGTTTTCCCAGGCGAAATGAGCCCGAATCTACGGATTTCGACGCCTTCGCTCGTTCAGTGGCCATATGGGGGAGGGCGAGGGTTGGTGATAGCGATAGCTAGCCAAAGGCCCTGGGGCGATGTGTGGCGATATCACTTTCGCTGGTGGGTTAAAGTGGACGGTACCAATCACTTTGGGCGTGGCATTCAGCGTTCCCACATACATAGGCCACTCTTCAGGCCGCGACTGGTCGCACCAGTTCCGCCATCAATGCATTGAACGTGGCCGGTTCATCGACGAACGGCTCGTGGCCGGACTCCTCGAACCAGACGATTCTCTTCGACGGCGCGGTCAAGGCGTCGAAGTAGGCTAGGCTGATCTCCGAAGGGACCCAGTGATCATTGCGCCCGAGGAAGAAGAACACCGGCATCTGCAACGAGGGCACGGCCTCGATGAGGTTGATACTCGACACCTCCTCCCACGTGGCGTCGAGGGAGAACAGAAAGCCACGGAAGAGCTTCGGGAGATCGAAGACCGACAATTCCGGCTCGCTGAGATACATTCGTCCGAGGTCCCACAGCACCCTCATGTTCATGTGGCCCTCGATGCGGTTCAACCAGGTGCGCTGCGTCCACATGGCCTTGGCGGTGTGAGGCGGCGGCCCGATGGTGCTCAGCTCCTTAATGGCCTTGCGGTTGTTGAGACGCTGCGCTTCGGCAAGCACGAAGGCATACGTCGACGACTCACTCGCCGCCCAGTCGCCGATCTGGCCACAGCCGACATAGGCCGCGACCTTCTCCGGGAAGCGTGCGGCGTAGAGTGGGCCGAGGACAGAGCCCCAGGAGTGCCCGAATATCGTGACTTTTTTATTTCCGATGCGTCTGCACACCGCCTCGACCAGCTCGTCTAAGTCGGCGATGAACTGCTCCACCGTCATGGACGATCTGGGGGTCTTGCGGTCGAACGATTTGCCGCTGCCGCGCTGGTCCCAGTAGACCACTGTGAAGTCCTTCTCCAGCGGCGCATTGAAGTGACGGAAGAAATGCGTCTCGGAAAAGCCTGGCCCGCCGTACAAGAGGACTAGCGGCGGATTGGTGAGACTCTCGCCACGAATCATCACCCATTGATCAAGCCCGCCGAGGCGGAGGTATTTGACCTCAGCGATGCTGCCCGGAGCGACCTCGCCCGTAGGCCCGCGGAAGGGCCGCGTCTTTCCCAGCCGTTTCATGCGCCACCTCCGGTGTGGATGGGCCGTTGCGTTTTGGAGGAGGTGAGATGAGATTGGCTATGGAGCCCTTTGTGGTAACGTAATCGCCGCTGGTGGGCCCGGTAGGATTCGAACCTACGACCGACCGGTTATGAGCCGGTTGCTCTGCCGCTGAGCTACAGGCCCCCTTCCATTGAGCTATAGATGTGCCTATCGCCTTCCCGATTGTATCATACTCGCCCCTGGGGCAACAACTGGCCCCCCGATACGTCGGCGAGCAGGCCACCCCTCTCCTAGAGGCCGCCCCGCGCCAGCCCCTCGTTTACTGTGGAGTGCTCCATCTCCTGCCTCAGTACGTGTCGTGTTTCGCTTTGCCAGGGGCCTGTGGACATCTGCGACCTCCTTGGGGCCATAGGTGGGCGTTGTCGGTGGCAATGGTCACTTCAGGCGGCGCTCGGCCTGCTGTCAAGCGCGGCCCTCGCCTCTCGGGCCTCATTGCCGACCATCGGTGGGATGGCGTTTGACTTTGTGCGAGGCCGCGATGTAGAATCCAACCGGGTGTTTATGGAAATTGGCTTATAAGGAGGAAGATAGCCTGCGAAGAGTGACTGTTGGAGATGCCGGAGACCATCGGAGGTTGGTGCTTCGCCTTCGGCATACGAGGGTTTCATAGAGGGTTTATGGACAGGTTATTTCCCCCCTTATCATTGCCGGGGGTGATGTTATGTAGGTTACATGGTTTTACCAGGCAGGCTCGATTTTTTTTGGAGGTGTCGTTTTGGCAGAGCAGAGAGAGTCTTTACTGAGTGGCTATCGGGTTCTCGACCTTGCCGACGAGAGGGGCCTCATGTGCGGTCAGATACTTGGCTGCCTCGGTGCCGATGTCGTCAAGGTCGAGCGCCCCAGCGGCGATGCGGCGAGGAATGTCGGCCCCTTCTACCACGACATCCCCGATCCAGAGAAAAGCCTCTACTGGTGGTGGACCAATCTCAACAAGAGGGGCATAACCCTGGATATCGAGACAGCGGACGGCCAGGCCATCTTCAAGAAGCTGGTGGAGAAGGCCGACATCGTGGTGGAGAGCTTTGAGCCGGGGTACATGGCAGGCCTGGGCCTGGGATACGAGGACCTGGAGGCGATAAACCCCGGCATCGTCATGACCTCCATCACCCCTTTCGGCCAGAGTGGCCCCTATGTCGATAGCGAGTACAAGGTCACCGACCTGGTCTCGGTATCCATCGCGGGCATGACCCGCATCTACGGGGACCCGGACCGGCCGCCCAACCGCATAAGCTACCCCCAGGCCTACTTCCAGGGCGGGGCTCAGGGGGCCATGGGCTCCATGGTGGCCCTTTTCCACCGGGAGATGACCGGGGAGGGGCAGCAGGTCGATGTCTCCATCCAGCAGTCGCTGGCGCTGACCCTGATGATGGTCGCCGAGTTCTACGAGATCCTGGGCATCAACTACCGCGGGGCGGGGCCTTTCGGCGGGATACCGGGACGCATGTCGCGGTGGATATGGCCCTGCAAGGACGGCTATGTATACCTGATGATGGGCGGAGGGGCTGCCCTCGGCGTCCGCGTCTCCACCGAGAGGCTGGTGGCCTGGGCCAATAGCGAAGGGTATGCCATGGAGCTCAAGGGTGTCGACTGGCTCAGCCGCAGCTCGGCCGAGCTGGGCCAGGAGGGAATCACCCACCAGGAAGACCTCGTTGGCGAGTTCATCAAGACAAAGACCAAGGCGGAGCTCCTGGAGCGGGCAGTGCGGGAGTCCATCATGTGTATCCCGGTGAACAGCACCAAGGATGTGGTGGAGAGCCCCCAGCTCGAGGACCGAGGATTCTGGGTCCAGGTGTCACACCCGGAGCTGGGCGAGACCTTCACCTATCCTGGCTTCCTCATCAAGATGAGCGAGCTCACCTATGAGCCACAGCGAAGGGCGCCGCTCATCGGCGAGCACAACAGTGAGATATACGAGAAGGAGCTCAGCATCTCCAGGGGGGAACTCGTGCTCTTGAAGGCCAGGGGAGTTATTTGAGAAGGAGGATGACATGGCGAAACAGGTGTTTGAAGGGGTCAAGGTTGCCGATTTTGCCTGGGTAGGGGTAGGTGTTCAGCCCTCAAGGGAGCTTGCCGAGCACGGGGCCACCGTAGTCCGCGTGGAGTCTCACAAAGTGCCCGACTCGCTCCGGACCTTCCCCCCCCACAAAGACTGGATCCCCGGCATCGACCGCAGCGCCTTCGGCATGGCCTACAATACGAACAAATACAGCATAAGCCTGGACCTGACCAACCCCAAGGGCCAGGAGATCGCCAGGAAGCTGGTGGCCTGGGCCGACATCGTCACCGAGGCCTTCACCCCGGGGACTATGGCCAGGTGGGGGCTGGACTACGAGAGCTGCACGAAGATAAAGCCAGACATCATCTACTACTCTACCTGCCAGATGGGGCAGAAGGGCCCCCTGGCCCAGTTCGGGGGCTATGGCATGTTCGGTGCGTGCTATGCCGGCTTCTCCAACTTAATCGGCTGGTCCGACCGCGAGCCATTGCCTATCTTCAACAACTACACCGACTTCATCTCCCCGTGGTACCTGACGGCAACGGTCATCGCCTGCCTCCTCCGCCGGCGTAGGACCGGCAGGGGCATGTACCTCGACCAGGCGCAGATGGAGGCGGGCTCTCTCTTCCTGGGACCGATCGTGCTGGACTACGTGGTGAACGGGCGGATAATGGAGCGCATGGGCAATAGGGACCTCTACATGTGCCCTCACGGGGTCTACCCCTGCTACCCCAGGATGGCGGGCCCCTTCCCTGAAGACCGCTGGTGTGCCATCACCGTATCCAGCGACGCGGAGTGGCGGGCCTTCTGCGCGGTCATGGGGGACCCGGAGTGGACCAAGGACCCCAAGTTCACCACCTTCGCTGCCAGGAAGGAGAACGAGGATGAGCTGGACGGGCTGATTGCGGAGTGGACCAAGAACTTCTCCGCGGAGCGGATGATGGAGATGATGCAGAAGGCGGGGGTGCCGGCAGGGGTGGTGGAGGTCGGTGAAGACCTGTTCAAGGACCCCCAGCTTGCGCACCGCGAGCACTTCAGGTTCCTGGAGCACAAGGTGATCGGTCGCCATGCCTACAACGCACCGGCCTACAGGCTCTCCAAGACCCCGAACCACATCTGGAAGGCCGGGCCGTGCCTGGGCGAGGACAATGAGTACGTGTTCAAGGAGGTGCTCGGCTTCTCAGACGACGATATCGCCGACCTCCTGGTAGAAGGGGTGATCACCACGGAGGCCGATGCGCCGTCCATCCCGGCGATGTTCTAGCCGGCATGTCCCGTAGCGAGGGGGCTTATTAAACGGGGCTCTGGTGCCCGGGGGTCACCGCGGGGGCCAGGCCCTCTGCCCTGTCCTGGTGTGGAGGGAATCCTGCTATCGGCCGGGGCGGCGAGGGCTTGCCGAAAAGGTCGGGCGCGGTACAAGCCCGCGCCCGGCCTCGCGTTTGCGCTATTTCTGCCTGGTGGGGAACGGGGTATCAGCGCGCACTCCGCGCCCTTGAGGCCCGAGGTGGCCGCCGGCTAGTGCAGCATGGCCAGGTACTCGTCGGCGTACTTGCCGTTCCTGGTACCCTCAAACATGTCCCCTGCCTTGACTCTCTCCAGTGCCAGGTACTCGCTGGTGGCCATGCCGGCCGCTGCTCCCTGGGCAGCCGACGTGATGATGTGGCGGTCGCAGCCTGTGCTCTCGCCGCAGGCGAACACGGCAGGCCTGTTGGTCATCATCCGTCCATCGACCTTCACCGCGCCCCCCTCCATCTCGAGCCCCGCCTCACGTGCCAGGTCCGTGTACGGCTCCGTGCCCACGCATATCACCACCCAGTCGACCGCTCTCTCCTGCTGTTCACCTGTCTTGTTGTTCACCAGCACTGCTGCCTCTACCTTGTCGCTGCCTTCCAGTTCCTTCACCTCGGTGTTGTACCAGATGTCGACGCCCTCTTTCTGCAGCCTCCCGACCATGGCTGGATACGCCCTCAAGGACTCTCTGCGATGGACCAGGATCACCTCACTAGCGGTGCCCTTGGCCAGGAGCGCGCTCTTCGCCGTGGTGTTCCCGCCACCTACTACCAGGACCTTCTTGCCGGCAAACTCCTGGACGTCGCGCTTGGCGTAGTAAGAGACGCCCTTCCCGGCAAACTTCTCCTCGCCCGGTATGCCCAGCCTCTGCATCCTGCTCCCTGTTGCCAGGATAATGGCCTTGGCCTGGTAGTTATTGGCCTCGGTGGTGACAACCAGGTTCTGGACATCGAGGCCTCGCACCTTCTCGTGCCGTATCTCTGCTCCCACGCCAGCGGGCGGGGGCGAGGTCACCTGCCTCTCCAGGTTGTCTATCAGCGCGCTGCCATCGCCGGGTGGGAAGCCGGGGTAGTTGCTCACCGTGTAGGCGATGGCACACTGGCCGCCGACCCAGTTGCCTTCCAGCACCAGCGTGCTCAGGCCGTCGAGCTTGGTGAAGATAGCTGCCGAGAGCCCAGCGGGGCCACCTCCAACTACGACCACGTCACGTTCTTCCATGACCTGCCTCCTTGTTGGTTATGTGCTCAACCGAGCTACTGCGTAAGTGGTCTCCCGGACGATAGGCACGTTGCCTGCCGGGGGTGCGTGCCCTGGCGCTGTGCGAGACACACAGTCCCCCCACGGTGCCTGTACTGTCTCACAGCATGCGGATGGCCTTCATCGGGCACGCACTGGCACACTTGGCGCACCCGTGGCACCATCTGACTGGATTGACCTCGGGCGCTTCGTAGGCGCCCTCCGCTGCCAGATACCCGTACTCGCACTCAAGGGCGGCGAGACACTCTCCGTGGTCACAGCTCTCGGGGTGGCACCTCTGATAGTCTACGTGAGCCACCTTTTTAGCCATCAGCCTTCCTTCTCCGCCTCCCGTGCCCTGGCGAGCTCTCCCTCCAGCGCCTCCAGCTCCTGGAGCATCGCTGGCGGGATCGAGTGGGGTGGTATGCGGCGCGTGAGCTCCGCTATTCTCTCCTCAAGCTCCTTCACCCTTTCACCCACTGTCTGTAGCCCGTCCGTAGTTACAGTAAGGCCTCGACCTTGGGCCGGATCATGCTCTCAGGGATGGCGCCGAGGCTCTCGTCCACCTTCTGGCCACCCTGGAAAAACAGCAGCAGGGGTATGCTCATGACCTGGTACTTCGAGGCGGTCTGGGGGTTCTCGTCCACGTTGAGCTTGCAGCACTTGAGCTTGCCTTCGAACTCCTCCGAGAACTTCTCAACCAGGGGGCTGATCCTGTGGCACGGTCCGCACCAGGGTGCCCAAAAATCGACTACCACTGGAATGTCGGACTTGAGCACCTCGTCTTCAAAAGTGTGGTCGGTGACGTCTCGTACCATTGTGACCTCCTTCGTTTATTATGTAGAGTGCGTGCCCTCTGCCAGGAACCCATCTATCAGGACTTTGAGCGGCCCTGGGGAGTGAAAGCCCAGCAGCCTGTGCACCGGCTCAGCGTCTCGAAAGATGAGCACGGTGGGCAGAGGAACGATGTGGTACCTGGCTGCCAGCTCGGACTCTTTCCCGATGTCTATCTTAACAAACTTCATGCTCCCCTGGTATTCCCTGGCCAGGCTCTCTGTGACCAGACAGAGGGCGAAGCAGGAGCCGCACGGGGGAGCGGTGAAGCAGGCAAACACCGGGACATCGGCCTCCAATACCTCCGTGTTGAAATCCTGTTCTGTAACCTCTACTACCATCACGACCTCCTCCGTGCTCCACCTGGGGGGAGTGTGGACTCACGCGTCCTTTTTCCGTACAGGTGGAAACTCACACCCTGCTCTCAAGGGCCGGAAAAGGCCTTGAGGAAGACTTCTGGAACCGAGACCTGCTCCTCCGGCAGGCCTAGCCTTTCCCGGGCCTCATGGTAGTCTGTAGTGCCGAATGACGCATCCGCCCCGAAGGCTATGCACAAGCTCTGCTTCAGGGTCTCCAGGGCCGCGTTGAGCTCAGGGTCGTTCCACATGGGGAGTGCCAGCGAGTAAGGGCCGTATTTAGAGGAGCTTTCCTCTCCCCAGTACTCCCTCAGCCAGTCTGTGCAGAGCCTGTCGATCTGACTCGTTGTCATGCTCCACCCCCTTGCAACTGCATATTTGTGTCAATATCGTTGCATGCTTCAGGCCGGAGATAGCAGCTCTCTCAAGGAGTCTTCTGCGAGAGTACGCAGGCCCACCCCGGCGTCGCCTGAGTCCCTGTATTCTGAAAATGCCGCCTCTGCAAACTTCCGCCTCTCACCGCAGTACCTGCACTCACCCCACCCCCAGCGGTCGATGAGCCAGTGGTGGGCTCCTGTCGGTGATACCACGCAGCGCCATGACCCGCATGTCTGGTACTCGCTAAAGCTATGGGCCGCTGAAGCCTGTCTCATCGTCTCTCCGCGCGTTGCTGCGGCCTCCGGCGCTCCCACCATCCACGGGTGAGGCGCAGGTGCACCCCACTCGCGCTCCCGGGGTGGCGAAATCACTCAGTATTCTGCCTGCCCTTGCACCCCCGGCAGTAGCCCTGCAGGTACAGAACGGCCTTGGTAACATCGAAGTCACTGTTACGCTGCACCTCTTCTATGAGCTTGGTGACGGCGGGGCTCTGAAACTCGCTCACCCTCCCGCACGACTTGCACACAAGGTGGTAGTGGTCGCTGGCGCTCCTCATCTCGTAGTAGCACCGTGCCTCATCCAGGTGCATCTCGTCTACCAGCCCCAGCTCCTTGAACAGCCGCAGGTTGCGGTAGACCGTAGCCAGGCTGATGCCCGGGTCTTTCTCAATAGCCCGCCGGTACAGCTCCTTGGCATCCATGTGGCCCTCGGAGTGACGGAGTATGTCGAGGAGCAGCCGCCGCTGCGGGGTGACCGGTCTTTCCTTCATATCGAACTGTTGTTTGCGAATGATTCTCATTCTTGCATGCCTATTATAACCGTCTTTTCTTTCGCTGTCAAGATGTGAAATCCTGGAGTGGCGAGGGGATCGACAGGCGAGGAGTTCTCTACCGAGTGGAGCGGGAGACGGGACTCGAACCCGCGACGACCTGCTTGGAAGGCAGGGACTCTTCCAACTGAGCTACTCCCGCACGCTCTTCGTGAGGGGCCCTTTTCGCACAGGGCCCCCTGCCCTATTCCGTATGGTATCAGAGGCCCCCCTCATGGTCAATAGGGGCTTCGTGTGTGAGGCTGGCCTGGCCTTTTCGGTGGATATCCCGGTACAGGGGGATTGACAGGTGAGGGGCGTGTGTGGTAGCATAAAGAGCGGTAAACGGATACCGCACACCGCATGCCAAACGACGAGGGGGCGATGAGGGTCTACGTGAGAGAAGAGGCGTGCATGGGCTGCGGCCTGTGCCGGGTCTACTGCCAGACGGAGCACTCCCGCTCAAAGGACGTGATCAAGGCACACAAGAGGGAGAAGGCCCTGCCCCGCATCCGCGTGGAGAGGAACGAGGAGGTCTCCTTCTCGGTCCAGTGCCGTCACTGCGCAGAGCCGTGGTGTGTCTACTCCTGCCTCACCGGGGCCATGCACGTGGACGTGGAGAGTGGCGTGGTCGCCGTCGACACCGAGAGGTGCATCGGGTGCTGGACCTGCATACTCTCCTGTCCCTACGGTGCCCTCACCAGGGACGGCGGCGCCCACGTGGTGGCCAAGTGCGACCTCTGCCCGGGGCGGGAGGTGCCAGCCTGTGTCGCCAACTGCCCCAACGAGGCGCTGGTGCTGGCCACCGATGACGGAGCGCAGGTGGAAGGGGTAACAGGCCTATCGCCCGCCGCCCGGTAGCGGTGGGGCGGGCCATGGTGAGGCAAGGCAATGAAGACACGCTACCTGATAATAGGAAACTCGGCAGGCGGCATCGGGGCGGCGGAGGCCATCAGGGAGGTGGACGCTTGGGGCCCCATCACCATCTGCTCCGACGAGCCCTTCCCCGCATACTCCCGGCCCCTCATCTCCAAGTACCTGGCCGGGGAGCGTACCGTGGAGGGGGTGCTGTTCCGCCCCGCCGGTTTCTATGAGCAGAACGATGTCAGGGCGCTCCTGGGGCGGAGCGTGGTGGCGCTGGGGCTGGATACTCACAGGGCAGAGCTCGACGGCGGCGAGGGCATAGAGTGGGAGAGGCTCCTCCTGGCAACGGGGGGAGTGCCCATCGTGCCGCGGATGGAGGGGGGAGAGAAGAGGGGCGTCTTCACCTTCATGTCCCTGGGCGATGCCCAGGCCGTTTCCGCGTTCCTGGAGGGGGTGCAGAGGGCCGTGGTCATCGGCGGCGGGCTCATCGGGGTGAGCGCTGCCGAGGCCCTGGTGAAGCGCGGGGTGGAGGTGGCCATCGTCGAGATGAAGGAGCGCGTGCTCAACACCGTCCTCGACGAGCGGGCGTCGGCGCTGGTGGCCGGGGCCCTGGGGAGTGCCGGGGTGCGCGTGGTCGCCGGGCGCATCGTGTCCCGTGTCGCCGGTGGTGAGTCGGTAGAGGCCGTGGAGCTCGACAGCGGGGAGGTCATCCCCTGCGACATGGTAGTGGTGGCCATCGGGGTGCTGCCCCGCACCGGGCTCGTCGCCGGCACCGATATAGAGGTGGACCGCGGCATAGTGGTCGACCGGCAAATGGCCACCAGCCACCCCCATGTATACGCCTGCGGCGACTGCGCCCAGGCATACGACTTCGTCCACGGGACGAACAGGCTCACCCCCCTGTGGCCCACCGCCTACATCGGGGGGAGGACCGCGGGCTACAACATGGCCGGGGTGGGGGTGGAGTACTGCGGCGGCACCGCCATGAACTCCTTGAGCTACTTCGGGCTCGATATCGCATCGGCCGGCCTCGCCAGCGCCCCCGACGACGGCTGCCGGGAGCTCTGTACCGAGGGCCAGGGCTGCTACCGCAAGGTGCTGGTGCGTGACGGCAGGGTGGTGGGCATGGTCTTCGTGGGCGATATCGAGAGGTCGGGCATCGTGCTCAGCCTGATGAGGGAGGGCATCGCCGTGGACGGCTTCGAGGAGGCACTGGTGGCCCCCGACTTCGGGCTGGCTCACCTGCCGCGCCAGCTCTGGCAGCCCAGGCTCGCCGTGCCGCCGCGGGGGCCGTTCGCCCGCGCTGCCCTGCCCGCCCAGGCGGGGTGAGGCCTGGCTACAGCGATATCACTATAGATGGAGATGGCCCGATGAGAGACCTGGCACAGATGAACAACCCCTACCGTGACGACAAGGTGATAGACGCCTGCTCCATATTCGGGGCCATGGACACCACGGGGAGGCCGTTCTCGGGCCAGGGCGTGGTGCGGGCCATCGCCACCATGCACGACCGCGGCAACGGCCTGGGGGGCGGCTTCGCCGTGTACGGGCTCTACCCACAGTTCGCCGACCTCTATGCCTTCCACGTCATGTACCAGGGTGGGCAGGGGAAGGCCGAGGTGGAGGCCTTTCTGGGCAAGAGGTTCCACATCGCCGCTGCCGAGGAGGTGCCCACGCGGCCGACGGCGGCCATCGCGAGCCCGCCCCTGGTGTGGCGCTACTTCCTCGAGGTTGACCCGCGCAGGTGCAACGGCCAGTCGGCGGACGATTACGTCGTTGAGCGGGTGATGGAGATAAACACCGCCCTCGGCGATGCCTTCGTGTTCTCCAGCGGCAAGGACATGGCGGTGTTCAAGGGGGTAGGCTACCCCGAGGAGATAGCGGAGTACTTCTGCTTAGAGCAGTACCAGGGCTACCTGTGGACCGCTCACGGCCGTTTCCCCACCAACACCCGTGGCTGGTGGGGTGGGGCGCACCCCTTCAACATACTGGACTGGACGGTGGTGCACAACGGTGAGATATCGTCCTACGGCATAAACCGGCGCTACCTGGAGCAGTTCGACTACCACTGCACCATGCACACCGACACCGAGGTGGTGGCCTATGCCATCGACCTGCTGATGCGGAGGCACGGGCTGCCCATAGAGATAGTGGCCAGGATACTGGCGCCGCCGTTCTGGGACCACATCGAGCGGCGCCCGCCCCAGGAGCGAGAGCTCCTGCGGGCACTGCGCCAGGTATACGGCTCGCTGCTCCTGAACGGGCCCTTCACCGTGATCATTGCCCACCACGGGGAGATGATCGGCTTAACCGACAGGGTGCGGCTGCGCCCCCTCACCGTGGGCGAGCGGGGCTCCATGCTGTACCTCTCGTCGGAGGAGTCTGCCATCCGCCTGATATGCCCCGACCTGGAGCGGGCGTGGATACCCATGGGTGGCGAGCCCGTAGTGGGCAGGCTGCGTGTGCCCGCTGCGGAGAGGGCCGTGGTCTAGAGGGGGGAGCCAGGATGAGGACGTATCTACCACCCAGGTTCATAGTGGAGCGCGACGAGTCGCGGTGCATAGGCTGCCAGGTGTGCGTGAACCAGTGCTCCTTCGGCAGCCACTACTACGATGCCGAAGACGATGTGGTGAGGAGCCACGAGGAGAGCTGTGTCGGCTGCCACCGCTGTGTGCTCTTCTGCCCGACGCGGGCGCTCACCGTCAGGAAGACCCCCCTGGACTACCGCGATAACTACAACTGGCGCCCCGAGGTCATCGAGGACATCACGAGGCAGGCGGAGACCGGCGGCATGCTGCTCACCGGCATGGGCAACGACAAGGGCCAGCGCATATACTGGGACCACCTGGTGTTGAACGCAAGCCAGGTGACCAACCCCTCCATCGACCCGCTGCGCGAGCCCATGGAGCTCACCACCTACCTGGGGTCGAAGCCGGACCGGCTGGAGTTCGAAGGCGGGGCCTTAAAGACCAGGCTCGCCCCCCAGATAAGGCTGGAGGTGCCGGTGATGTTCTCCGCCATGTCCTACGGGGCGGTGAGCTTGCATGTCCAGGAGTCGCTGGCGCGGGCCGCCACCGAGATGGGCACCCTGTGGAACACCGGCGAGGGGGGGCTCCACCCCAGCCTGTACCGGTATGGGGACAACACCATCGTGCAGGTGGCGTCGGGGCGCTTCGGCGTCCACCCCAGGTACCTGGACGCGGCGCGGGCGGTGGAGATCAAGATCGGGCAGGGGGCCAAGCCCGGCATCGGGGGCCACCTCCCCGGCGAGAAGGTGAGCGCCGATGTCTCTGCCACCCGCATGATACCCCGGGGCACCGATGCCCTGTCGCCGGCGCCCCAGCACGATATCTACTCTATCGAGGACCTGGCGCAGCTCGTCTACGCCATAAAGGAGGCCACCAACTACACCAAGCCGGTATCGGTGAAGATCGCCGCGGTGCACAACTCGGCGGCCATCGCCAGCGGCATGGTGCGTGCCGGGGCCGACATCGTCGTCCTCGACGGGTTGAGGGGGGCCACCGGCGCCGCGCCCAAGATCATCCGTGACAACGTGGGCATACCCATCGAGATGGCGCTGGCCGCGGTGGACACCCGCTTGAGGCAGGAGGGCATCCGTGGCCGGGCCTCGCTGGTGGTCTCCGGGGGCATAAGGAACGCCGGGGACGTGGCCAAGGCCATCGCCCTGGGTGCCGACGCCGTGAACATCGGCACCGCGGCCTTGATCGCACTGGGCTGCCGTGCCTGCCAGCAGTGCCACACCGGGAGGTGTGCCTGGGGCATCTGCACCAGCGACCTGGCCCTCACCAAGAGGCTCAACCCCGATATCGGGGCCAGGCGGCTGGCCAACCTGCTCCGTGGCTGGGGCCTGGAGCTCAAGGACATACTGGGGGGCATGGGCGTAAACGCGCTGGAGAGCCTGCGGGGCAACCGGCTCCACCTGAGGGGGTGGGGCTTGAGCGATACCGAGCTTGAGATACTGGGCGTGAGGATGGTGGGGGACTGACATGGAGCGTGACACCTGCTACGCCGACGGGGATAGAGTGGTGAGCATCGACGCCGGCGGCCTCCACTATCGGCAGCTCAATGTCCTGCTGCGGGAGGCAGTGGCGGGCGGTGCCCGCCGTATCGCGCTGCACAACGTGTGCGGGCAGCGCTACATCGGCACCGACCTGGAAGGGCCCGTGGCCATCGATATCTACGGCACCCCGGGCAACGACCTGGGGGCGTTCATGGACGGGCCGCGGCTTACGGTGCACGGCAATGCCCAGGACGGCTGTGGCAACACCATGAACGGCGGCGAGATAGTGGTGCACGGCCACGCCGGCGACATCGCCGGCCTCTCGGCACGTGGCGGTGAGATATTTATCAGGGACGACGTGGGCTACCGCGCCGGCATCCATATGAAGGAGTTCGGGGACAAGAGGCCGGTGCTGGTCATCGGCGGCACCGCACAGGACTTCGCCGGGGAGTACATGGCCGGGGGGGTGCTGGTGCTGCTGGGCCTCACCCTGGACGAGGGTGAGCCCCACCGGGCCCACTTCATCGGCACCGGGATGCACGGCGGGGTCATATACGTGAGGGGCACCGTAGAGCAGTTCCAGCTGGGCAGGGAGGTGGGCGTCGCCGAGCTCGACGAGGGGGACAGCGCCGTGCTGGGACAGTTGATCGGCGAGTTCTGCGCCCACTTCGGCCTCGATGCCCAGGATATAGGGGGGCGGCAGTTCGTCAAGCTGTTCCCCCGGTGGCTCAGGCCCTACGGTCGACTGTATGCGTACTAGGAAGGGCAGGCCTGGCGGGGAGGCCCCGCCTAAAAGGCCCACGCCTGGCCCGAAGGATGTGGCCGTGAATGGAGTGTCTCCAGGGAGAGAGTGGCGTGTTCAGGGCAGTCATCATAGCTGAAGATGGAGAGCGGGTGCGGGGGCTGGGCTCGGAGCTGGGCCAGAGGGGATTCATCTGCTCCGTCGCCACCGCCGTGGAGGGGGCGGCGCTCGCTGATACCCTCGCCTGCCGGCCCGACCTGGCCCTCGTGGCCATGGACGGTGCCGCGTCCCGCTCCCGGATGGCGCGCGTGGTGGAGAGCGTGAAGGGGCAACTCCCGGTCATCGCCCTCCTCTCTGCGGACGCGCTCCGCGGGCTCGACCCTGCCCTGGTGGTGGACGACTTCGCCGTCTGGCCGTGGGACGCCGCCGAGGTGGCGCTGCGGGCGGAGCGGCTGCTGCGGCGCAGTGGCAGTGACGGCGCCGGGCCTGTCCGCTACGGCGACCTGGCCATCGACGTGGCGCGGTGTGAGGTGTCACTGTGCGGACGGCCGGTGCCCCTGACCTTCCGGGAGTACGAGCTCCTGCGCTTCCTCGCCGCCAACCGGGGGATAGTGTTCACCCGGCAGGCCCTGCTCGACAGGGTGTGGGGCTATGACTACTACGGTGGCGAGCGGACCGTGGATGTGCACATCCGCAGGCTCCGCGGCAAGATAGAGGGGCCCTCTCACGCCTTCATCGATACCGTGAGGAACGTGGGCTACCGGTTTCGGGACGACCGCTGATGTCATGTGCGGGATAGTAGCCATATATGGAGACGGGGCCGAGAGGTGGCTGCCCCAGCTTGAGGGCATGATGGGGCGGCTCCACCACCGTGGGCCCGATGACCAGGGCGTCTACACAGGCCGGGACATCGTCCTGGGGCAGAAGAGGCTCTCCATAATAGACGTGACGGGGGGGCGGCAGCCCATCTTCAACGAGGACGGCACCGCCTGCATCGTGTGCAACGGCGAGATATACAACCACCTCGCGCTCAAGGAGGGGCTGGGCCGCCACCGCTTCAGCACCAGGTCGGATACCGAGGCCATCCTCCACCTGTTCGAGGAGGAGGGTGCGGCGGCGGTCTCGAGGCTGGACGGCATGTTCGCCTTCGTGCTCTACGACGGGCGGGACATCGTGGTGGCCAGGGACCCGCTGGGCATAAAGCCCCTGTACCAGGGCAGGCGCGATGGCTGCCTCTTCTTCGCCTCGGAGATAAAGGCGCTGGCGGGGGTGGCGGAGGCAATCTGCGAGTTCCCCGCGGGGCACCTCTTCTCGTCGAGGGAGGGCCTGGCCCGCTACTACCAGGTCCCCGCGGCCGACGGGTACCAGGCAGACGTGGCAGATATCGTCGCCGCCGTCAGGGAGAAGCTGAGCCGGGCGGTGCAGAAGCGCCTCATGTCCGATGTCCCCCTGGGGGTCTTCTTGAGTGGCGGCCTCGATAGCAGCGTGATAGCCGCCGTGGCCCGGCGCCACTTCGACCGTTTGAGCTCCTTCTCCGTGGGCATGGAGGGCTCGGCCGACCTATCGTATGCCCAGAAGGTCGCCCGCTTCCTGGGCACCGACCACCACCAGTATGTCTACACCCGGGACGAGCTGGTGGAGGTGCTGCCCCAGGTGATATACCACCTTGAGTCGTACGACCCCCCACTGGTGCGGAGCGCCATCCCCACCTACTTCGTATCGCGGCTCGCCGCGGAGCAGGTCAAGGTCATCCTCACCGGCGAGGGCTCTGACGAGGTCTTTGCCGGGTACCACTACTTCAAGGATGTCGATGGCGAGGAGGCGCTCCAGCGGGAGTCGATGAGGATACTGAACGGCCTGCACAACGTAAACCTGCAGCGGGTGGACCGTGCCACCATGGCCCACTCCATAGAGGGAAGGGTGCCCTTCCTCGATATCGACTTCGTCGAGTATGCCACCGCTATCGACCCCGGCTTGAAGCTGTGTGACGAGGGCCGGATGGAGAAGTGGCTCCTGCGCGAGGCCTTCACCGGCTATCTCCCCGACGAGGTGCTGTGGCGCACCAAGGCCGAGTTCGCCGATGGCTGCGGCTCTGCGCACCTCGTCGCCGAGCTCGCCGAGGAGGAGATATCGGACGCCGAGTTCCAGCGGCAGCGCGGGGCGCGTGCAGGTGCCCCGCTCGCCTCCAAGGAAGAGCTGTACTACTTCCGCCTGTTCCAGGGCTTCTTCGGCACCGAGGTGCTGGACGACGCCATCGGAAGGTGGCGCGGCCACTGCTAGTGGCTGGCCCCGGGCGGGCGCGGGCATCGCAGAGAGGGAGGGGGTCGAAAACCCCTCCTTGATCGTGTAACGGGACCGTAACAGGGGCTTAATGCGGCGGAAACAGAGGTCGCCTACCATGGTGTCAGGATGATACTCCAGGAGGTGGGAATGGCGATCGACAGTGGCGATACGGCGTGGCTCCTGGTATCCTCGGCGCTGGTCATGCTGATGACCCCGGGCGTGGCCCTGTTCTACGGCGGGATGGTGAGGAGGAAGAACGTAGTCTCCACCCTCATGATGGGCTTCGCCATCCTGGCGCTCGTCGGCCTCCTGTGGGTGCTCTATGGCTACAGCCTGGGGTTCGCCCACGATGTTGGCGGCTTCATCGGCGGCCTCGACTGGGCCGGCCTCATCGGCGTGGGGCAGGGGCCCTCGCCGTACGCCGAGACCGTGCCCCACCTGGCCTTCATGGCCTTCCAGGGCATGTTCGCCATCATCACCGCCGCCCTCATCACCGGCGCCGTGGTGGAGCGCATGAAGTTCAGCTCGCTGCTCATCTTCTCCGTGGTGTGGACGACGCTGGTGTATTGCCCGGTGGCCCACTGGGTGTGGGGGGGAGGCTGGCTGGGCCAGCTCGGCGCGCTGGACTTTGCCGGCGGCACGGTGGTGCACGTGAATGCCGGGGTCTCGGCGCTGGCACTGGCCATGGTGCTGGGCCCGCGCCGCGGGTTCGGGGAGCGGGAGACCATGGCGGCCCACCACGTCCCCATGGTCATGCTGGGGGCGGCGCTGCTCTGGTTCGGCTGGTTCGGCTTCAACGCCGGGAGCGCCCTGACCGCCGGGGGCCTGGCCTCAAGCGCCTTTGTCGCCACCCAGGTCGCGGCGGCAGCGGCGGCGGCGACGTGGCTCCTGCTGAGCTGGGTACACCATCGCCCCAGCCTCCTCGGCGTTGCCACCGGGGCCGTGGCCGGCCTGGTAGCGATAACGCCCGCCGCCGGCTTCGTCCACCCCATTGCCGGCATACCCATCGGCGCGGTGGCGGCGGCCGTGGGCTACTACTGCATATCGCTGCGCATGAGGTGGGGGGTCGATGAGTCTCTGGACGTGTGGGCGGTTCACGGGATGTGTGGCACCTGGGGCGCGCTCGCCACGGGCATCTTCGCCAGCTCGGCGGTGAACGCTGCCGGCGCCGACGGCCTCATCTTCGGCAATGCCATGCTGCTCGCCAGGCAGCTCGCCAGCGTGGCCGTGGTGTGGGCCTATGCCTTCGGGGTGACCTGGGTGCTGGCACAGGTCTTGAAGGCCACCGTGGGGCTCAGGGTGGGCGATGACGAGGAGGTGGTGGGGCTCGACATATCGCAGCACGGGGAGAGGGCATACGGGGGTACGCTGACATGAAGAAGATAGAGGCCACCATAAGGCCGGAGAGGCTGGAGCAGGTGCGGACGGCCCTCGCCGAGGCCGGCATCACGGGCATGACGGCCTACGAGGTGAGCGGGCGCGGCCGGCAGCGGGGCATCGTCCTGCAGTGGCGGGTGGGTGAGTACCGCGTGGAGATGTTGCCCAAGGTGAGGCTGGAGGTGGTAGTCCTCGACGAGGAGGTGGCCCCGGCGATAAACGCCATCGTGAGGGCGGCGCGCACCGGCGAGAGGGGCGACGGCAAGATATTCGTGGTGCCGGTGGAGTATGCGGTGCGCATCAGGACCGGCGACGAGGACGAGAGCGCTATATAGAAAGGAGTGAGCCAATGACAGCGAGAGACAGGGGGGAGGGCAAGGAGTATGTCCTCAAGATGGCCAAGGAGCACGATGTAAAGTTCATAAGGCTGTGGTTTGCCGATATCCTGGGCTTCCTCAAGAGCTTTGCCATCACCGTGGAGGAGCTGGAGACGGCACTGGAGGAGGGGATGGGGTTCGACGGCTCCTCCATCCAGGGGTTCGCCCGCATCGACGAGAGCGACATGATCGCCCTGCCCGATCCCGACACCTTCCAGCTTCTGCCGTGGCGGCCCAGGGAGCACCGCGCCGTGGCCCGCATGTTCTGCGACATCTTGAGGCCCGAGGGCACCCCCTTCGAGGGCGACCCCAGGTACGTGCTGAAGAGGAACTTGAAGCGGGCCGCCGACATGGGCTACACGTTCTACGTGGGGCCAGAGCTTGAGTACTTCTACTTCCGCGACTCGGAGGGCACTCAGCCCCTGGACCAGGGGGGGTACTTCGACATGACACCCCTCGACGTCGCCACCGACCTGCGGAGGGAGACCGTGCTCGCGCTGGAGGAGATGGGCATCGGCGTGGAGTACTCCCACCACGAGGTGGCCCCCAGCCAGCACGAGATCGACATGAGGTATACCGATGCCCTCACCATGGCCGATAACGTGATGACCTACCGCCTGGTGGTGAAGCAGATAGCCTTGAGCAAGGGGGTGTACGCCACCTTCATGCCCAAGCCCGTCTTCGGCATAAACGGCAGCGGCATGCACGTGCACCAGTCGCTGTTCAAGGGTGAGCGCAATGCCTTCTTCGATAAGGACGACAAGTATAACCTGTCCCAGGCGGCAAAGTGCTACATAGCCGGGCTCCTGCGCCATGCCCCGGAGATAACCGTGGTCACCAACCAGTGGGTGAACTCCTACAAGCGCCTGGTGCCTGGCTATGAGGCCCCGGTCTACCTCTCGTGGGCGCGGCGGAACCGCGCCGACCTGGTCCGCGTCCCCCAGTACAAGCCGGGCAAGGAGAAGGCCACCAGGCTGGAGTACCGCTCCCCCGACCCGGCGTGCAACCCCTACCTGGCCTTCAGCGCCATGCTCGCCGCCGGGCTCGAGGGCATCGAGAAGGAGTACCCCCTGCCCGAGCCGGTGGAGGAGAACGTGTACCAGATGAGCGTGGAGGAGCGGCGGAGGAGGGGCATCGGCACCCTGCCCGCGAGCCTGTGGGAGGCCATCGAGCTCTTTGAGTCCAGCGAGCTTATGCGCAAGGCCCTGGGCGACCACGTCTTCAGCTCCTTCGTCGCCAACAAGAAGATAGAGTGGGACCTCTACCGCACCCAGGTGACCGGGTACGAGATCGAGCGCTACCTGCCCGTTCTCTAGGGGGCACCCGGGCGCAGCCGCGCCGGTGTCCTTATACGGAGGGCACCCTGTCCACCGGGCCAGGTGGGAGTATTCCGCTTCCCAGGCGAAGGTGTTATAATGGGCTGCGCTCACAATCGCAGGGGGCCTTTCGGGGGTTCACATGGTGCAGAGTGCCTCTTCCGATGCCGAGAAGAAGGTCATCACCATACTCAGGGTGCTCTCCGAGTCGTCCGAGCCGCTGGGCTCTATCACCATCGCCAGGGAGCTTGAGAACCACGGCATCTTCTTGAGCGAGAGGGCGGTCAGGTACCACTTGAGGATAATGGACGAGCGGGGCTACACCCAGCCCATGGGCCACGACGGCCGCATGATAACGCCGCGCGGCATCGAGGAGCTGCGGATGGCGCTGGCGCCGGACCAGGTGGGCTTCATCCTGGAGCGGCTTGAGCTCCTGGCCTTCCGCACCACGTTCGACCCGCAGCGGCGCAGCGGCAAGGTGCCGGTAAACACCTCGCTCTTCGGGAAGGACAAGTTCCCCAGGGCCCTCGCCGCGATGAAGGATGCCTTCAAGGCGGGCCTCTGTGTCAGCGAGCTCGTGGCCACTGCCGCCGAGGGCGAGAAGATCGGGAGTGTGGTCGTCCCCGAGGGGAAGGTGGGCCTGGCCACCGTGTGCAGCGTGGTGATAAACGGCGTGCTGTTAAAGCGCGGCGTCCCCATGGAGTCCCGCTTCGGCGGCGTGCTGGAGGTGAGGGATACCAGGCCCCGGCGCTTCGTGGCCATAATCAACTACGGCGGCACGTCCCTGGACCCCTCCGAGCAGTACATACGCGCCGGCATGACCAGCGTGAGGCAGGTGGTGAGGGGGGGCAGTGGCAATATACTGGCCAACTTCCGGGAGATACCGGCGCCGTCCCGCTCGCTGGTGGACGAGGTCATCGCCGCCTCGGTGGAGGCGGGCATCGGCGGGGTATACGTCATGGGGCGCACCAGCGAGCCGGTGTGCCAGATCGCCGTGGGCGTGAACCGCGTGGGGCTGGTACTGCTGGGCGGCTTGAACCCCGTCGCCTGCGCCGT
>JAXHUE010000016.1:38049-40755 GCA_034189655.1 Chloroflexota bacterium
TGTAGCAGTCCCTCTGATCCAGCACGGCGCCGGCGGGGACCCCCTCCGCCTGGAGCATGTGCATCAGGGCGTACTTATCGTGGCCCCTTGTCCACTCCCCGACCACTCGGTCGAACTCGTCCTGGTGTGCGCGCCGGCTCAAGGAGTCGGCGAAGCGCTCGTCGTGGACGAGGTCGGGACGGCCCATGACCCGGCACAGCGCCGCCCACTCATCGTCGGTGTTGATGGTGATGTTGAGCCACTTGTCGTCCCCGGCCGTTGTCTCGGCACTGGGGAGGGCGCCTTTACAGAGGTAGCACCCCTGTGTTGCCGTGAGGTGGCGGTTGCCTATCCTCTCGGCGATGCGGCCGTTCATGGTGTAGTCCATGATGACCTCGCCGAGCTGGGGCATGGATGCCTCGGCCCCCGCCATATCGACGTATATCCCCTCGCCGGTCTTGTTTCGATGGTGCAGGGCCATCATGGTGGCGAAGGCCACGGTGGCCCCCACGGCGGGGTCGTAGTGGAAGACGATGGTGTTGGTCTGCGGGTCGGCGTCGTGGTATCCCCGCAGGTAGGTGTGGCCGAAGAGGCCCTCCATGTGGGCGCCGAACCCGACGTAGTGCCTCTTGGGGCCGGTGGAGCCCATGCCCGGGATGGAGAACATGACGAGGTCCGGTTTCACCTTTTTCAGCTCGTCGTAGCCGATCCCCATCTTGTCCATGGTGCCGGCGGCGTTGGACTCAAGGAACACGTCGCTCTTGGCGATGAGCCGCTTGAATACGTCCACCCCCTCGGGTCGCCGCAGGTCTATGGTCATGCTGAGCTTGTTACGGGCGTGGGGGTTGAACAGGCAGCTCCGGTCCCACCCCCTCCCGGTGGCGTCCTTGCGGCAGTAGGCCATGAGGCCGCCGACCTCCTGCTCCACCATGAACTGTGGCGGGTGGGCCAGGGTGCCCCTGGTCGCTGGCTGCCAGTGGTGGCCCGACTCTACCACGATTACCTCGGCGCCCCAGTCGGCGAAGAGCTGGGCGGCGAAGGGGCCGGCCCAGATGGGGGTGATGCAGGTTACCCGTATCCCTTCCAGTGGTAGCCTTGCCATTTCATATCCTCCTTCTAGATCGCCCCTCGTTCCGCGAGCCTCACCAGGTCGGCCTTGGAGCAGCCCAGTATCTTGGTGTAGACCTCTTCGTTGTGCTCCCCCAGGAGGGGCGCCGGCCTCCGTATCTGCCAGCTCGGCGACCGCACCGGTGCCCCGGTGTAGGTGAGACGGCCGGCGGCCGGGTGGTCTATCTCCACGAAGTAACCCCTCTCCCTCCAGTGGGGGTCGTTCACCAGGTCCTCGGCGGTGTTGAGCGGTGCCGAGTACAGCTTTGCCCCCTGGGTGGCCGCCAGTACCTCCTCCTTGGTCTTGTCCAGTATCCAGGGCCACCAGTAGTTGTTGTAGAACTCCTCGCGCAGCTCTTCATTGTACTGCCCCAGGGGGTTGCCGAACCTGGCCATCTCCTCGGGGTCGAGCCCCATGGCCTTCACCACCCGCCCCCAGAAGAGGACCCCGCCGACCAAGTCGACATACCCATCCTGGCAGGGGAAGATGCCGTAGGGGTACATCATGCGCCGCCTGGGGTCATTCCTCGGCGTGACCTCGCCCACGTACTGGTAGGCGAGGAGCTGCGGGGCCCTGCGGTCGATGGTCCCCAGCTGGGTCTCCATGATGGAGATGTCCACCTGCTGTCCCACCCCCTGGTACCGGGCGGCGTAGAATGCGATCATGGTGGCCGCCGCCGCCATGGTGCCCGACTGGTACTGCACCACGTTCGAGCCCAGCTTCAGCGGCTCACGCTCGGGGAGGCCACAGGAGTACATATCGCCGCCCATGCCGTTGTGGATGAGCTCCGATGCCTTGAAGAGGCGGTAGGGGCCGGTCTGCCCGAAGTTTGATATCGAGGTCACCACCAGCCGCGGGTTCACCTGCTCAAGTACCTCGTAGCCCAGCCCCAGCCTCTCCATCACCCCCGGAGTGAAGCTCTCCACCAGGATATCTGCCTTTGCCACCAGTCTCTTGATGGACTCCTTGCCCCACTCGCTCTTCAAGTTCAGCGTGATGCCCTTCTTGTTGGTGTTCAAGTGGAGGAAGAGGCCGCTCTTCTCCGGGTGCGGGTCGTCGCCGAGGAAGGGGCCCATCCTGCGGGCGGGGTCGCCTTCGCCGGGCCTCTCCACCTTGATTACCTCTGCCCCGTAGTCGGCCATGAGCTTGGTACAGTAGGGGCCGGAGATGTGCCAGGTGAGGTCGAGCACGGTGACATCCGATAGCAACTGCTGCGCCATGTCCGCTCCTTTCGTGATCGATAGTCTTGCGGTCGTGCACGATATGCATGAGCCCTCTCGCAGGCTACGCCTTGAGTGGATAGGGCATACATGAGTGCGGAAGTGCCGGCATAGCCCCGCCGGGGACAGGTGTCGGCTGAATAGTACGGGTAATCACAGGGGATGGACTGGATGCCCACCTGGAGAGGTCCCTCACCTGGAGGGAACGGTAGGCGCAACGAACGCCTGGGCGATGGCCGGGCTGTGGAGGTGGGGGCCATCAGCACAAACCTAGCACAAAGCACGGGTGCTGTCAATCGAAGGTGCGAGCATCGGCTGCATATATCTGTCGCGCTAGGTCGACTCCAGCACCTCGGCGGCCACCAGGTCGGCGACCTCGTCATCGGAGAGGCCGAACAG
>JAXHUE010000017.1:0-18250 GCA_034189655.1 Chloroflexota bacterium
CCCAGCTCCTGGGCTACCTTCTCGCGGTGCCAGTCGGGGTCGCCAAACGTGGGCTCGGCGGCCTTGGCCCGCTTGAAGTACAGCGGCATGTCGTGGTCTATGCAGAAGCCGATGCCGCCGTGGATCTGGTGGCCGAGCAGCGTGACGCGGCGATAGGCCTCGCTGGTCCATGCCTTGGCCATGGAGACCTCCATGGATGCGTCCAGGCCCTCGCTGAGCTTCCATGCCGCCTCGTAGGTGACGAACTTGGAGCCATCGACATCGGTCACCATGTTGGCGCAGTAGTGCTGGATGGCCTGGAAACTGCCGATGGGCCGCCCGAACTGCACCCGCTCCTTGGCATAGGTCACGCTCATCTCTAGCGCCATCTGGGCACCGCCCACCATCTGGGCGCACAGGCCTACGGTGGCCTTCTCCAGCATCTTCTCCATCACCGGCCAGCCCTTGTCCAGGCCGCCCAGCAGGTTCTTCTTGGGCACCTTCACCTTGTCGAAGATGACCTCGCACTGCTTATCGCCAGCCATGGTCTTGAGCACGGTGGTGGATATGCCTGGGCTCTTGGCATCCACCAGGAACAGGGAGATGCCGTCCTCGGCATTACCCCCCTCCTTGGTGCGCGCTGCCACGATGAGGTAGTCGGCGATGTGGGCGTTCTCCACGAAGAGCTTGGTGCCATCGATGACATAGTCGTCGCCCTGGGCCTTGGCCGAGACGGCGATGGCGCTGGCCTCGTACTTTGCGCTGGGCTCGGTTAAGGCCAGGGCCAGGATGATCTCCCCGTTAGCGATCTTGGTCAACAACTCCTTCTTCTGCTCCTCGCTGCCCGCCTCCATGATGGTGTAGCCCCCCAGGACTACCGTGGAGAAGTAGGGGCCGGTGAGACAGGCACGCCCCATCTCCTCGAGCAGGACCACCAGGTCGAGGTAGCTCATCCCCATGCCGTCGTACTCCTCCGGGATGACCAGGCCCATCCACCCCAGCTCTGCCATCTTCTTCCACAGGTCGGGGACGTAGCCCTTCTCATCGGTGGCCATCTCCTTGACCACGTCCTTGGGCAGCTCGTTCAAGAAGAAATCGCGCGCTGAGTTCCTCAGCATTTCCTGTTCTTCACTGAAACCCAGGTCCATAAGAACTACTCCTTTCCTTCTGGCGGTGGCAACGGGGCCGCCCCACCGGATATACCCCCGCGCCCTCTTGGCTCCACGAGGGCAGGCGATGGCACCGCCCTCCAAGGCTGTATCCTTCTACTCTTTTTTACAGGGCCCCTTTCGGCCCTCTATTATGCCGCCTGGTGCCGCCTTTGTAAAGAGGTGCCCGCCACCAGGTGCTAGGCCCGGGGCAGCCCCAGGCCGCGATAGGCAATGATGTTCCTCTGTATCTCCGACGTGCCCATGGCAATGGTGCCGCCGGGGGCGAACAGGTAGGTGCGCAGCAGGCGGCCCCGCAAGCGCGCCCACTTGGACTCCCGGTCGAGCTGGCCGTAGAGACCCAGGACCTGGAGGCCCACATTGGCCAGGTCGACCATGAGCTCGGTCCCGTACAGCTTGGACATGGAGGCCTCCAGGATGGGGATCATGCTCTTGTTCTGCATCCAGGCGACGCGGTAGGCTATCATCTTGCCCACCTCGATCTCCACTGCCTTGTTGGCCAGCTTGTACCGCACCGACGGGTCCTTGGCCAGCGGCTCGCCGTGGAGCGATGTCTCCTTGGCGTACTCGATGATGTCCTCGAGCAGGCGGCGGCACTGCGCCGGCATGCCCACACCGGAGCGCTCGAAGCTCAGGGTGGTCTGGCTGGCGTACCACCCCCGGTTCGCCTCCCCCACCATGTTCTCCTTGGGCACCCGCACCTCGTCTAAGAAGAGCTCGTTGAAATCGTGGGAGGCCAGCATGTTGATGAGCGGGCGCACCGTGATGCCCGGGCTCTTCATGTCGATGAGGAAGTAGCTGATACCCTTGTGCTTGGGGGCGTCGGGGTCGGTGCGGGCCAGCAGGTGGCACCAGTCGGCGCGGTGGGCGTTGGTGGTCCACACCTTCTGCCCCGTGATGACGTAGTCATCACCGTCCTCCACGGCGCGGCACTGCAGGGAGGCCAAGTCGGAGCCGGCGTTGGGCTCGGAGAAGCCCTGGCACCACACCGCCTCAGCGGCGGTGATGTCCTTCAAGAACCGCTTCTTCTGCTCCTCGGTGCCGTGGACGATGAGGCAGGGGCCGATCAAGTTTATGCCCTGGCGGTGCGACCCGGTGGGGGCGTGGTTGTAGCCCAGCTCCTCGTTGAAGATGAGCTGCTCCATCATGGTGGCACCGCCGCCCCCGTACTCCTTGGGCCAGGCCATGGCCAGCCATCCCTTCTGTGCCAGCTTCCTGGAGAACTCGCGGGAGAACTCGGTGTCGCCGCGGTTCTCAAGATCATCGAAGAACTCTGTGGTGAGCTCCTTCTTCAGGAAGGCCTTTACCTCTTCTCTGAATTGTTCCTCTTCCGGGGTGAATCGAAAGTCCATATATACCCCTTTCTTTCCTTTCTGGGGACTGGGGGATATAGGTAGCCTCTTAACGTGTGCGTTGGGTCCTCTAAAGGCCGATCTGCAGGGCCACCAGCTCCCTCTGGAAGTCTGTGTCGCCGTAGGCCAGGTCGGCGGCCATGGCGCGGCGATAGTACAGCCCCATGTCGTGGTCCCTGGTGGTGCCGATGGCGCCGTGGCACTGCACCCCGCGCTCGGCGACGAACTTGTAGGCCTCGTTGAGCCACCCCTTGGCCGCGGCCACCTCCATGGATGCCGGGATGCCCTCGCTGATCTTCCACGCCGTCTCGTAGATGATGTTGCGCGAGGTGTCGACGCTTATCCACATGTTTGAGCAGAAGTGCTGGATGACCTGGAAGGCCCCGATGGGACGACCGTACTGCACCCGGTCCTTCACGTAGGCCACGGTCATATCCAGGACGGCGTCGGCCCCGCCCAGCATCTCGGCGCACTTGGCCAGCGCCGCCTGCTCCCGTACCTTTACCGCGATGGGCCAGCCCTTGTCGACGGCACCGATGATGTTCTTCTTGGGCACCTTGACGTTGTTGAAGGTCACCTCGCACAGCTTGTCGTCGGCGATGGTGGGGACGATCTCTGCCTTCAGGCCCGCGCTCTTGCCGTCGACCAGGAACAGGGTGATGCCGTCCTCGGCCTTGCCCCCCTCCTTGGTGCGGGCCACTACGATGATGAGGTCGGCGATGTGGGCGTTCTCCACGAAGAGCTTGGTGCCGCTCAGCACGTAGTCGTCGCCCTGGGCCTGGGCCTTCAGGTTCACCCCTGAGGCACCGTAGCTGGCGCTGGGCTCGGTTATGGCCATGGTCATGATGAGCTCGCCGTTCGATATCTTGGGCAGGAGCTCCTTCTTCTGCTCCTCGCTGCCGCCGATGAGGATGGTCTGGCCGCCTAAGACTACCGTGGCGAAGAAGGGACCGGGCACGATGTTGCGCCCCATCTCCTCGATCAGGATGACCAGGTCGAGGAACTGCATCTCCATGCCGTCGTACTCTTCGGGGATGATAAGCCCCATCCACCCCAGCTCTGCCATCTTCTTCCACAGGTCCGGGGAGTACCCCTTCTCGTCCTCCTCCAGCTCCCGGACCAGCGTCTTGGGACACTCGTTGGTGAGGAAATCTCTGGCCGATGTCTTGAGCATCTCTTGCTCTTCGGTGAAGTCGAGGTTCATCCTTCCGCTCCTTCCATTACATATATGCTGGACATAGATCACGTTCGGGGCAGGCCCAGGCCGACCCACGCGATCAGGTTCCTCTGTATCTCCGAGGTGCCGGCCGCTATGTTCATCCCCAGGCAGGACTGGTAGGTGCTCTCGAAGCGCCCTCTCAGCGGGGCGTACTTGGAGCCCGTCTTCACCTGCCCGTAGAGGCCCATGAGCTGGCAGCCCAGGTAGGCCATGCGCTGCGAAAGCTCGCTGCCGTAGACCTTGGCCGCTGAGGCGGCATGGGCCGAGGCGATCAAGCCGCCCTTCTCCTGGAGCCACGCGATGCGGTATGACATGGAGCGACCTACCTCGATCTCGATGGCGATCTGGGCCAGGCGGTGGCGCACGAAGGGGTCCTCCGCGAGGGACTTGCCGTTCCTCTCGGTCTCCTTGCAGTACTCCACCAGCTCTTCCAGGTCGCGCTTGGCCGAGGACATCTCCCCCACGTTGGAGCGCTCGAAGTTCATGGTGGCCCTGGTGATGGCCCACCCCTCGTTCTCCCCGCCGACGCGGTTCCTGGCTGGCAGCCGCACGTCGTCGAAGAAGACCTCGTTGAACATGTGCGTCCCGTCCATGCCGTGCAGGGGGCGGATGGTGATGCCCGGCGTCTGCATGTCCAGCAGGAAGAAGGAGAGGCCCTTCCCCCGCTTCTCTTCAGGGTTGGTGCGGGCCAGCATGAACATCCAGTCGGCCTTGTGGGCGCCGCTGGTCCATATCTTCTGCCCGTTTATGACGTAGTCGTCGCCGTCGCGCACCGCCCTGGTGGTGAGTGCCGCCAGGTCGGAGCCGGCGTTGGGCTCGCTCCAGCCCTGGCACCAGTAGCGCTCGGCGCGGGCGATGGGGGGCAGGTGCTCCTTCTTCTGCTCCTCGTTGCCCACGGCGAGCAGGGTGGGCCCCAGCATGCCCACGCCGAAGACGTCGGTGCCGGGGATGCGGTAGTAGCCCTTCACCTCGCTGTAGATGAGCTGGTCAAGGATGGGGGCGTCCTGGCCGCCGTACTCCTTGGGCCAGGCCGGTACCAGGTACCCCTTCTCCGCCAACTTCTTGCCCATCTTGCGGTGGAAGACATGTCCCTCGTCGGTGAACATGCCCTCGAGCCCAGGCATAAGCCCTGGGGGGGCCTCCTTCATGGCCTCCTTGCAGAACTTCTCAAACTCCTCTCTCAGCTTCTCTTGCTCGGGGGTGAACTTGAAGTCCAACTCTTAAACCCTCCTTTCAGTAGGACAAGACCCTATCAAGGGTAGGCCCGCGGTCACACTGGTGAGTGCGGTCCACGCCCTCCGTGGATGGACGGGCACGACCGAGACCGGCGCCCCTCAGCCGCGCCGCGGCGCGGGAAAAAAAAGCGCCTCTCGTAAAGACCTCCGGGTCCTCTCAAGAGGCACTCTCTTACTTATGGTACAGGAACCCCCTTAAGGCAGGCTCGAAAAATCGGCACATACCACCCTTTTTGGGTACAGCGAAGAACCAACCCACGAGCTCCTTGTAGTATGGCGATTCCCTCACAAGGAGGAGCACTTCCGCCAAGCCACTATTATACCTGTTCTGCGGCGAAAGTCAATAATCGGGTATCGGGCGAAACGCGCGCCCCAGGACTAGCCGAGCTGGACGCTCAAGCAGGTCACCGTCCGCGCGATGCCGCCCACGGAGTGGACCTTCTTGGTCACCAGGTCGCCCACGGAGTTTATGTCGGGCCTCTCCACCACGGCGATGACATCGTAGGGCCCGGTGACCGCCTCGACGTTGGTTATGCCCTCCACCTTCTCCAGGGAGGCCACGACCTCTCTGGTCTTGCCCACAGCGACCTCGATGAGCACGTACGCCTTTGTCGCCACGGCACCACCTCCTACAAGGTATATTGCCGAATGGGGGAAAGGAGAGGCGGATGAGGTGGTGTCACCTCCATCCGCCTCTTACGCTCTCTCTAGTGTCCCACGATTATGCAGCTCACCGTGCATCCCGGCGGCTGTCCGCCCATGTTGTGGGTCAGGCCCAGCGTGGGGTTCTTGATCTGGCGTGGGCCGGCCTTGCCCTGGAGCTGCAGGTACATCTCGTACAGCATGCGCAGGCCCGAGGCCCCGATGGGGTGCCCGAAGCACTTCAGGCCGCCGTCGGGCTGCACCGGCAGGTCTCCCTCCAGCGTGAAGGTGCCTGCCTCGAGGTCGTCCTTCACCCTGCCCCGCGGGCTGAACTGGAGGTCCTCCATGATGGTGGCCTCGGTGATGGAGAAGCAGTCGTGGACCTCGGCCATGCTGATCTCCTTGCGGGCGTCCTTCACACCGGCCTCGGCGTAGGCCGCCAGCCCTGCTTGATAGGTCTCCTCGACGTGGGTGTAGTCGTACTTGGTGTTGGTCTGGCCTTCGGAGGGGCCGACACAGATCTGGAGCGCCTTGACGTACACCGGGTCGGGGCGGAACTTCTTGGCATCCTCAGCGCGCACGATGACGGCAGCGGCGGAGCCGTCGCTCACCCCGCAGCAGTCGAACAGCCCCAGCGGCCAGGCGATGATGGGGGCTTTGAGCACCTGCTCCATGGTGATCTCGCGCTGGAAGTGGGCCTTGGGGTTTAAGGCCCCGTTGTGGTGGCTGCGCACCGGGATGTAGGCCAGCATCTTCTTGCCCTCGTCGGGGCTTAAGCCGTAGCGGGCGAAGTAGGTGGTGGCCAGCATGGCGAACATCCCCGGTGCCGTGGTGGTGGGCTGGATGTTGGCCGTGGCCGATCCCGCGCTCATGCCCAGCCCGCTGAACCCAGAGTCCTTGAGCTTCTCCACGCCCAACGCCAGCACTATGTCGTAGACGCCAGCGGCAACGGCGTAGCACGCGTTGCGGAATGCGTCCGAGGCGGTGGCGCACATATTCTCCACTCTGGTCACCGGCTTGTACTGCATCCTGAGGGGCACGGTGAGGGTCAACCCGGCTATGCCCTCGGTGACGCCCACCCACGCCGCCTGGATGTCCTTGGGCTCGATGCCGGCGTCGGCGTAGGCCTCGTAGGCGGCATCGACTACGAGGTCCCCGGCGCTGCAGTCCCAGCGCTCGCCGAAGCGGGTGCAGCCCATGCCGACAATGGCTACCTTATCTTTGATACTCTCCGCCATTGCGTCCTCCTTTCTCTAGCCTCTTATGGGTCTGGACTTCCAGTAGTAGTTGTGTATCCCGCGGGGGGCGTCGTAGAACAGCTTGCGGAAGGTGAGCTCCACCGGCATCCCCACGTGGACATCTTCGGGGTCGCGGTCTGTCATCTCGAACAGCGCCCGGCCGCCCTCCTCGAAGTCGATCACGGTGACGGTGGCTGGCGGGTCGGGGTGGTCGGCCAGGTTATCGTGGGTGAAGCTGAAGATCTTGGCCTTGTGGCCCACGATGCGGTAGTCCTCGAACTGGTCCTTGGCCTGGCATTTGACGCACACCCGGACGGGTGTGGCGCCGCCGAGCCCGCTCACCCCCACGTACTGTGGGTATCCGCACACCTTGCACTTCACGCCGTGCAGGCCCAGGATGATGCGGTCGTCGCGGCGCAACGCCGCCTGGGACGTGGGGCCTCTCTCCGGGCGGCGTGCCGCCTCGATCTGGAGCAGGCCGCGCCAGCGCAGGTAAGTCTCGTAGTTTTTGAGCATCCGCTTGGAGGCTAGGTTGTTCTTGATGCCGCGGCGGGTACCCATCTTCTCTATCTGGGGGGTGACCTCGATCCAGAAGGCGTCGCCGCCGTTGCCGTAGCTGGCGAACAGTATCTGGTCCCCGGCCTTGGCCTCCTCCAGGGCGGCCACCAGCATCATCAGGGTCATGGCGGCGCCAGTGACCCCTATCTGCATAAACATGGGGTCCTGGATCTGGGAGGCATCGAAGCCGCAACTGGTGCCCACGCGGGGGTGCCGCCTGACATCGGTGGGAGAGTCATAGACTACTTTAGAAAAGCCCTTGGGGTCCAGGCTGTACTTCTTGAGCAGGCCGCCGATTACCTTGGGCAGGACCCTGGAGTAGCCCTCGTCGAGCACCAGGCGGTCCTCCCAGGAGCGCACGAAGCGGTCGCCCTCGGCGCGCCACACACCGGAGAAGTCGTCGGTCAAGGAGTAGCTGCCCTTGATGGTGGCGATGGGGTCTTTGTCCCCGAAGAGCAGGGTGGCGGCGCCGTCGCCCAGGGCCTGCTCGAAGTCGCCTGCTGCTGCTCCCAGGCGCAGGTCTGATGCTGCCACCAGCACGCTCTTGCACGAGCCGGACCCGACGGCATCCACGGCGTGGGCCACGGCGGTGGTGCCCGCCCGCAGGGAGCCGGTGATGTCTGCGGTCCGCGCCTCGGGGGAGAGGTCGAGGGCGGTGGCCATTATCGAGGCCCCCAGTCTCTCCAGAAGCGGGGAGGTGGTGGTGGCGAAGTAGAGGCCGTCGACGGTCGACGGGTCGATCCCGGTCAGACAGTCCAGAGAGGCCTCCACGGCCATGCTCACGCTGTCCTCATCGAAGTTGGCGACAGCCCTCTCCCCGGGCATCTGCATCATGCCGCCCCACGCCCGGTTGAACTCGGAGCGGGCGAGACGATGCATGGGGACGTAGGCACCATATGAAGTGATCCCTACCATTAAGTACCTCCTTCTATCCTGTTTCTAGGGCTGTGATTGCCTTTCGACGGATGATGGTCCAGTGTCCCCTCCTTTCGCTGTAAGGAGTGTCTTAAATAACCATGTTCCATATGCTCTCGTAATTCTTTTGAGGGCCGTACACTCCTGCAAAAATAAAGTATACATGGTGCTATGGCAACCGTCAAGGTCGAGTGCTAGCTCACCACGCCCTCGTGGCGCAGCCTCTCCACCTCGTGGGGGCCGTAGCCGGCGGCGGCGAGCACCTCGTCGGTGTGCTCGCCGAACAGGGGGGAGGGGCTGCGGACGCTGCCCGGGGTTGCTGAGAGCTTTATCGCGGTGCCCACCTGCTCGATGCGGCCCAGGGTGGGGTGGTCTATGGCCACCAGCATGTTGCGGTGCCGCATCTGGGGGTCGTGGAGGGCCTCGGCCAGGGTGTTCACCTTGGCGATGGCGATGTCTTTGTCTTTGAGCTCCTCGAACCACTCCTCCCTGGTCCTGGTGCGGAATACCTCCCTGAGCCAGGCCACTATCTCCTCCCGCCGCTCCTCGCTGTGCTGGTGGGGGATGAGCTCCTCGCGCCCCAGGTGGCGGCACAGGTTCTCCCAGAACCAGGGCTCGATGCAGCCCAGGCTTATGTACCCGCCGTCGGCGGTCTGGAACACCCCGTAGTAGGGGGCGCTCCCGCTCAAGGGGCCGTCGCCGCGCCGGGGGGCGGCGCCGCCTGAGAGGAGGTCGGTGGTGAACATGGTGAGCAGGGCCAGCGCGCCGTCGGTCATCGAGATGTCTACGTGCTGCCCGCGACCGGTGTGGGCACGGGCGATGAGTGCCAGCAGGATGCCGATGACGGCGTGCAGCGTGCCCCCGGCGAAGTCACCCACCAGGTTTAGCGGGGCCACCGGGGGGCCGTCGGCGCTGCCGATCAGGTCCAGGGCACCGGCGGTGGCGATGTAGTTGATATCGTGGCCCGGCAGGTGGTGGTAGGGGCCGTCCTGCCCGTAGCCGGTGATGGAGCAGTAGATGATGCCGGGGTTGGCCTGCGATACGCTGTGGTAGTCGACGCCCAGGCGCGCCATCACGCCGGGGCGGAAGCCCTCGCAGACGACGTCTGCGCTCTGGGCCAGGCGGTGGAAGACCTCCCTGCCCTCCTCGCTCTTCAAGTTGAGCCCCACGCTCTTCTTGTTGCGATTCATCGGGTAGTACGCCGCCTGGCGCCTCCCCTCCTCCCCGGACGGGGATATGCCCGAGCCGGCGCGGCGCGCCCCGGGCACCGGGGGCTGCTCTACCTTGATGACCTCGGCCCCCATGTCCCCCAGCATCATGGTGCACAGTGAGCCCGGTGCCACCCGGGTCAGGTCGAGCACGCGTATACCTTGCAGCGCCGTCATCTCCACCCCCCAAGCTAGTGTGACAGAGGGGGCAGGCCTCACCAGGGGAAGGCCTGCCCCCATGCTCTCTACGGGTGGGCTGGCGGGCCCTATCCCGGCTCGCGGCCGATGATGGTGACGCAGGAGACCTGCGGCGGGCCGCCCAGGGTATGGGAGAGGGCGAGGTTCACGTTCTTGAGCTGGCGCTCCGGGAGCTGGGCCTTGCCCTGGATCTGCTTGTAGCCCTCGTAGGTCATGCGCAGGCCCGATGCCCCCACCGGGTGGCCGAAGGACTTCAAGCCGCCGTCGGGCTGGATGGGGAGCTCCCCCTCCAGGGTGAAGGTGCCGGCATCGATGTCCTCCTTGGCCTTGCCCTCCGGGCTGAACTTCAAGTCCTCGTACACCACCATCTCGGTGATGGAGAAGCAGTCGTGGACGCAGGCCAGGTCCACCTCCTTGCGCGGGTCCTTGATCCCTGCCTGCTCGTAGGCCTGCCGCCCCGCCTCCTGGTTCTCTATGAAGCCGGTCCAGCCGAAGTTGGGGCGGAAGTGGGGCAGCATCTGGCCCGACGAGAGCCCGATGCCCTTTATGTATACCGGGTCGGAGCGGAACTTCTTGGCGTCCTCGGCGCGCACGACGATGGCGCAGGCGGCGCCGTCGGTGGTGGGGCAGCAGTCGAACAGCCCCAGCGGCCAGGCGATGATGGGGGCGTTCAGCACCTGCTCCAGCGTGACCTCGCGGCGGAAGTGTGCCTTGGGGTGGAGGGCGCCGTTGTGGTGACTCTTGACCGATATCTTGGCGATGGCCTCCTTGCCCTCCTGGGGGCTCAGGCCGTAGGTGTAGAAGTAGCGAGTAGCGATGAAGGCGAAGGTGCCGGGGGCGGTGCGTCTCATCTCCAGGGTGGGGTGAAAGCCGCGGCCCACCCCCAGGCCGCCGGTGCCGGTATCCTTGAGCTTCTCAAATCCCAGGGCCATGCAGATATCGTACATGCCGCTGGCGATGCCCATTGAGGCGTTCCTCAGCGCCTCGTGGCCGGTGGCGCAGGCGTTCTCAACGTGGGTCACCGGGATGTTGCGCAGCTTGAGCGGAGAGGAGAGGCACTCGCCGAGCATTCCCGAGGCCACCGTGCCCACCCACGCCGCCTGGATATCGTCGGGGCCGACGCCGGCGTCCTCGTAGGCCTCGTAGGCGGCATCGACGATCATGTCGTCGGAGCCCTTGTCCCACAGCTCGCCGAACTTGGTGCACCCCATCCCCACGATGGCCACCTTATCTTTAATGCTACCCATTTTGCCCTCCTTCTCTTATTGGTCGGCACTTCCAGAAGTAGTTATGGAAGTTGGCCCCCTCGTGGAGGCGGCGCAGGGTCATCTCCACGGGCATGTCCACCTTCACCTGCTGCGGGTCACAGTCGGTCATCATGCAGTAGAAGCGGGCCCCGTTCTCGAAGTGCACTACGGTCTGCACGATGGGCGGGTTTATACCGGCGGCGGCCAGGTTGTCCACGGAGAACGTGAAAACCTTTCCCTTCATCTGGGACAGGGCCACCTCGTCGAAGTCGTCCTTGGCGTGGCACCCGTAGCATACGCGCTGCGGGGGATAGGTCAGCATGCCACACTGGCGGCACTTGGAGGCGTGGCAGCTCAAGACCCAGTTGTTGGTGCGCCACATCACCGTGGCCGACCCACTGCCGCGAAGGCTGGCCTGGGACGGGAGCGGGACGAGCTGGCGGAAGGAGAGATACTTGCCGTAGCTGGGCAGCGCCGCCTTGGAGGCTATGTTCATCGCGACGCCGCGATGGCCGTTCACCTTGGCTATCTTGTCGGTGACCTTGAGCAGCATGACGTCGGCGCCGTCCCCGTAGCTGGCGAGGAGGATGCGGTCGCCGGCCTTGGCCCCCTCGAGCGCGGCCGTCAGCATGAGCAGGGACGCCGGTGTCCCGCTGTTGCCCACGGTGGTGAAGAAGGTGTCCTGCACCTGCTCCCCCTCGAAGCCGAGGCGTCGCATCAGCGCGCCGTGGCTCCTGGGCTCAGGGCCGTAGATGACTGCCTTGGTGATGTCCTTGGCGGCGATGCCGTTGCGCTTCAAGAGCTCGGTCACGGCCTCCTCGACGTTCTTGGAGTAGCCGTGCATGACCACCCAGCGGTCCTCCCACTCGCGGACGAAGCTGTCCTCGTCGGTGCGCCACACGTCGGTGAGCTCGTACGAGGTGGAGAGGCAGTCCTCGATCTCGGCGATGACGTCGCCGTCACCGATCAAGAAGGCGGCGGCGCTGTCGCCCAGGGACTGCTCCAGCATGGAGTAGGGGTTGCCCATGCGGGTGTCGGCGCAGGTCACCACCACGTCACTGGCCGAGCCCGCCTTCACCGTGTCGTAGGCGGCGCGGATGGCGGTGGTGCCGGCGCGCAGGCAGTCGCCGAAGTCGGCGGTACGGATGGTGCCGTCCATGTCCAGCACCTTGGCGATGAGCGTGGCACACTGCTTCTCCCGGTAGGGCGCTGTGGTGGAGGCGAAGAAGAGGCCACCCAGCCCCTTGGTATCCAGGCCGCGGACGCAGTCGAAGGCGGCCTCCACTGCCATGGTGATGCTGTCCTCGTCGTGGTTGGCCACCGCCCGCTCGCCGGGGATGGCCGGTCCACCCCACACTTTGGCGATTTCACTTCGTGCCAGGCGATTGTAGGGGATGTAGGCGCCATACGATTTGATCCCTATCATGTAAGTCCCTCCTGCGTAATGATACTTTGGCCTTTCTTGCCCCTCCTCCACCCGGCGGGGGCCGCGGAGCTCTTAAGCCCGGGGCAGCTCCAGCCCCCTGGTGGCGATGATGTTCCTCTGTATCTCCGAGCTGCCGGCGGCGATGTTGTGGCCCATGCAGGTCTGGCACTCGTTCTCGAACTTGCCCATGAGCGGTGCCCAGCGCGAGCTGCCCTTCACCTGCCCGTACATGCCCAGGGTACGGTAGCCGGTGTAGGCCACGCGCTGCATGAGCTCGGTGCCGTACAGCTTTGCCGCCGAGGCCTGCCGCGCCGGCATCTCCCCCTTCTGCTGGAGCCAGGCGACGCGGTAGGACATTGAGCGCCCCACCTCGATCTCGATGGCGAGCTGGGCCAGGCGGTGGCGCACGAAGGGGTCCTCCGAGAGCGGCCTGCCGCTCCTCACCGTCTCCTTGCAGAACTCTACCAGCTCCTCAAGGAGGTGCCTGGTCTCGGCGATGCGGGCCACGCCGCTGCGCTCGAAGTTCATGGTCATGAGGGTGACGTACCAGCCGCGGTTCTCCTCGCCCACCATGTTCTCCGCGGGCACGCGCACGTCGTCGAAGAAGACCTCGTTGAACATGTGGTTCCTGGCCATGTCCTCCAGCGGGCGCATCGTGATGCCCGGGGTCTTCATGTCTACCAGGAAGAAGGACAGCCCGCGGTGGCGCGGCTGCTCCACATCGGTGCGGAGCAGCATGAAGCACCAGTCGGCCCTGTGGGCGCCGCTGGTCCATATCTTCTGCCCGTTTATGACGTAGTCGTCGCCGTCGCGCACCGCCCTGGTGGTCAAGGCGGCCAGGTCGGAGCCGGCGTTGGGCTCGCTCCACCCCTGGCACCACAGTATCTCCCCCCTGGCGATCTGGGGGAGGTAGTGCCTCTTCTGCTCCTCGCTGCCCCACATGAGCAGGGTGGGGGCCAGCATGCCCACGCCGAAGAGGTCGACCCCGGGGGCCCGGTAGTAGGCACGCACCTCGTTGAAGATGAGCTGCTCTATGATGGAGTGGGCCTGCCCACCGTACTCCCTGGGCCAGGGCAGCGAGAGCCACCCCTTCTCCCCCAGCTTGCGCGCCATGGAGCGGTGGAAGGCGAACCCGGCGTCGGTATCGTACACCTGCTCCATGCCCGCGCCCCATCCCGGCGGGGCCTCCCTGACGGCCTCCTTGAAGAACTCCTCGAACTCCCTTCTCATCGCTTCCTGCTCGGGGGTGAACCTGAAGTCCATTCGCGCTCCCCTTTCTGCAAATAAGTGCGGGGCTGGAGCGAGGCCTGCGGTGGTGAGCCCCGGGGGCCACGAGGGATATTGTACGTTCTCTGGGGGGTAAAGTCAACAAAATCGCCTTTTTGCAACGGGCACGGGTGCCCCGGGCACAGGGCGGGCGTGGGCCCTTTGCCTTCGTCGCGGCGGGGTGGTATAATTCAGAAACTACCGCAGGACACGCTTGGTTCATCGTGGATAGACTCATAGCGGGCGCAGCCGACCTGGGGCTGTCCCTCACCCGGCAGCAGGTGGAGCTCTTCGAGCGCTACTATGGGGAACTCGTCTCCTGGAACCGGAGGATGAACCTCACCGCCATCGAGGGCTACCAGGAGGTGCAGCTCCGCCATTTCCTCGACTCCCTCACCGTCGTCCTGGTCACCGGTCCCCTGGCACCCGCGCTGCGCCTGATCGATGTCGGCAGCGGCGCCGGCATGCCCGGCGTCCCGCTCAAGATTGCCTTCCCCGACATCGAGCTTCAGCTCGTCGAGTCCGTGGGCAAGAAGGCGCGCTTCCTGGAGCACCTGGTGTCCGCGCTCGCCCTCGACGGGGTGGGGGTGCTGGCGGTGCGCGCCGAGGGCCTGGCCCACGACGAGCACCACCGCGAGCGCTACGACCTGGCGCTGGCGAGGGGGGTGGCGCGGCTGGCCACACTGGCCGAGCTCACCGTGCCCTTCTGCCGCCCTGGCGGCACGGCGGTCGCCTTTAAAAAAGGGGCAATCGACCGCGAGGTGGCCGAGGCCGCTCATGCCATCGCCATGGTAGGGGGCAGGCTGCGCGAGGTGAGGGCGGTGGCCACAAACGGTCTCGAAGGGGAACGGGTGCTGGTGGCCATCGACAAGGTGTCCCCCACGCCGGGGCGCTACCCCAGGCGCGCCGGCATCCCCGGCAAACGCCCGCTCTAGGGCGAGAGAGAACGGAGAGAGAGCTATAGGTGGAAGACGAGAATAGACCAGAGGAGGAGGAGAGGGAAGAGGAGATATCACTGGGGCGGCGCTTCTTCGACTACCGCACCCTCATCTCCTTCGTCGTCGCCTTCGGCCTGCTCTTCCTGGTCTTCGAGCGGCTCGACGTCGACTTCTACCAGACGTGGGCCCTGATCACCGGGTGCAACCCGCTGTTCTACGCCCTGGCCTTCGTCTCCTACTACCTCACCTTTCCCCTGCGCGCCTGGCGGTGGCGGCTGCTCCTGGAGAGTGCCGGCTTTCGCCGGGACAACGGTGTGGCCCTGCCCTCTACCTGGGGTCTCACCCAGATCATGGTCATAAACTGGTTTGCCAACAGCATCCTCTACGCCCGCCTGGGGGACGCCTACCGCGCCTACCTGCTGCGGGAGTCCGCCGGGGTCACCTTCTCCAAGACCATAGGGACGGTGCTCTCGGAGCGGGTGCTCGACATCATCGTCATCTTCATCATGGCCATCGCCGCCGTCATCTGGCTCCTGGTGGCGGGGAGCCCGGGGATGAAGGTGGCGGGGACGGTGCTCATCGTGGGCATCTGCCTCCTCCTGCTCATCGCCATCCTCATCGGGGGCATGGGGCGCTTCGGCAGGCGTCTGGAGCGGCGGCTGCCGAAGCGGGTGAAGTCGGTCTACGCCCTGTTCGAGGAGGGGGCCCTGGGCAGCTTCGGCCACCTGCCGGCGCTGAGCGCCTTGAGCGTGGGCATATGGCTCCTGGAGGCGGGACGGCTGCTCCTGGTCACTCAGGCGCTGGGGTTCAACATCGGGGATATCGGGGTGCCCCTGCTCCTCTTCGCCGCGCTGGCCGCGGCGCTCCTAACGGCTATACCTCTCACCCCTGGAGGCCTGGGCCTGGTGGAGAGCGGGGTGGCCGGGCTGCTCATGGTGGCCCTGCCCCGCGCCAGCGCCTGGTCCATCGCCCTCTTAGACCGCACCATCAGCTTCCTCTCGGTCATCGTGATCGGCCTCATCTGCTTCGCCTTCTGGCACCTGGCACAGGCGCGGCGGGCGCGCGCCCGGTAGGCGGGCTACTCGAATACGCCCTCGGCCACGAGGTCGGCGAGCTCGTCGGCGCTCATCCCCAGGAGCTCGCGGCAGACGTACTCGTTGTGCTGCCCCATGCAGGGCGCGGCCATGGTGAGCTGCGCCGGCGTCTGCGAGAGCCGGTAGGGGGGCATGTCGTAGACCACGGGGCCCATCTCCCGGTGCTCCAGGGTGACGAAGTGGCCGCGGTGGGCAAGCTGGGGGTCTCCGTGGATGTCCTCGCTGGTGGCCACCACCCCGGCGGGCACCCCCACCCCCTGGAGGGCCGCCGTCGCCTCCTCCGGGGAGCGCCCCCGGGTCCACTCCTCCACCAGGCGGTCCAGCTCGTCCTCGTGGTGCTTGCGGCCGAGGAGGGTGGCGAACCGCTCCTCCTGGGCCCACGCCGGCTGGCCCAGGGCGCGGCAGAAGGCGCGCCACTCTTCGTCGCTGCGCACCGCGATGGTGCACCAGCGCTCCTCCCCGGCGCAGCGGTAGACGCCGTGGGGGGCGGCGTAGGGGTCGCGGTTGCCCATGCGCTCGGCGATGCGCCCGTTTATGGCATAGTCGAGCACCGTGGTGGCCAGCCAGTGCACCCCGGCCTCGAACTGGGAGTGATCCAGGTACTGCCCCTTCCCGGTGCGGCGCCGGTAGTCCAGCGCGGCGAGGATGGCGCACACCGTCCACTGCGGCGATACCATGTCGGTGTAGGCGCCGAACACGCCGGGCGGGTCCTGGTCTGGGTAGCCGGTGAGGTAGTAGAAGCCCGCCATCGCCGCCGCCTGGGCCCCATAGGCCTTGTAGTTGTGCCAGGGCCCGGTCTGCCCCAGCTGGTTGGTGGAGAGCATGATGATGTCGGGCCTGATCTGCTTCAGGTCTTCATAGGTGAGCCCCAGCTTGGGCATCACCGCCGGGGCGTTGCTCTCTATCACCACGTCGGCCCAGGCCACCAGCCGCTTGAACACCTCCATGCCCCTGGGCTTGTCCAGGTTCAAGGTCATCCCCAGCTTGTTGGCATTGTACTTGGAGAAATACCCGGCACGGTCGACGCCGCCCACGTTGTCCTTGAACGGGGCGGCCAGGCGCACGGTGTCGGGGTGGAGCATGGTCTCTACTTTGACCACGGTGGCCCCGTGCTCGGCGAGCATCCTCCCGGTGTGGGGGCCGACGATGATGCGGGTGAGCTCCACGACGTTGATGCCTTCCAGTACCTGTTTCCTGTGCATGATGTGCCCTCCTGGACTATATGACCCCGACCCCTCTCAGTGTGGTCAGGGCCTGGGCGGAGAGGCCCAGCTCCCCGCAGTAGATATCTATGTTGTGCTCCCCGATGAGCGGGGCGCGGCGGTGCACCGTGGGCGAGGCCTCGCTCGACCTCAAGAAGGGGCCGGGATAGGTAACGGCGGTGCCCAGCTCGGGGTGCTCTACCTCCATCCAGAAGCCGCGCTCGGCGAGCTGGGGGTTCTGCCACAGGTCTTTGGCGGTGCTGAACGGGGCCAGAAAGAGCTCGTTGGCCCGCGCCCAGTCGAACAGCTCCTGCTTGGTCTTGGTGAGGAAGAAGCGGGTGAAGGCCTCTCCCATGTCGTCGAGGAGCCCCTGCTCTACGTTGGAGGCGTCCATGGCGCGGAAGTCGAGCCCGCGCAGCCAGTCGGGGCACATCCCCTCGCGATCCATCCACTCCACCAGCCGGTACTGGCCGCGGCTGGCGGCGAAGCTGAGCAGCATCCAGCAGCTCACGTAGCCGTCCTGGCAGGGGTATACCATCCTCATCTTGCCCGCGGGGCCGAACACGCGCCACATCCCGGCACGCATCATGTTGGTCTGGGCCATGTCCCACCACTCCGGGGTGAAGTACGAGGCCCACTCGCAGCACTCCTGCATGGAGACGTCCACGTGTTGCCCCTCCCCGCTCATCCCGCGGTGGAACAGGGCCATCATGGTGCCCACCGCGGCATAGGCCCCGGAGTGCAGGTAGGCCTGGGGATAGGTGATGCGCAGCGGCGGGCGGTCGGGCTCTCCGCTTATGAAGGTGAGGCCCCCCAGCGACATCAGCACCAGGTCTGACTCCTTGTAGTCGCGAAAGGGGCCGCTGGGCCCGTACGGGGTTATCGATGTCACGATGATGCCTGGGTTTATCTGTTTGAGCGCCTCGTACCCCAGCCCCAGGCCTTCCATGTGGCCGGGGGGGAAGGCCTCGACCACGACGTCGGCGGTGGCCACCAGCCGCCGGAACAGCTCCCGGCCGTCGGCGCTCTCGATGTCCAGCGTGATACCGCGCTTGCTGGTGTTGAAGGCGAACCAGTACAGGCTGCGCTCGGGGTCGGGCTGGTCGTGGTAGAAGGGGCCGATGCCCCGCGCCGGGCTGCCCCTGGGTGGCTCTACTATGATGACGTCGGCCCCTAGGTCGCCCAGGACCTTGCCGCACAGCAGGCCGTGCTCGTCGGTGAGGTCGAGGACGCGGTAGGGGGCGAGCATCCCTTCATGCTCGGTCATGACGTACCTCCTGTAAACGGGTAGGGGAGCAGGGCCATAGTATATTCTCTAGTAAGGGGGTGTCAAGGTTTTTCGTAGCGGGGCATTGTATTGCTGC
>JAXHUE010000017.1:18350-21606 GCA_034189655.1 Chloroflexota bacterium
CGGGGCGACAGGCCTCCTTGCCGTGGCGCACCAGCAGGGCGTGGTACTCGTTGAGCAGGGCCTGGTCAGCGGGCAGGGCCCCGGTGAACAGGGCCTGGAGGTCTCCGTAGCTGGCGTGGGGCGGGCACAGCCCCAGCCGGCCGGCAATGCGCCGGGTGTAGGCATCGACGACGAAGACCGGCCTCTGGGCGGCGTAGAGCATGATGGAGTCCGCGGTCTCCTCGCCCACGCCGTGGATGGAGAGGAGCTCCCGGCGGAGCTGGGCGGTGTCTAAAGCGAAGAGCCGCCCCAGGTCGCCGCCGAAGTCCGTCACCAGGTGGTGAACCAGGGATTTGAGCCTCCGGGCCTTTACGTTGTAGTAGCCGCAGGGGCGGATTACGCGGGCCAGCTCGTCGATGGGGGTCTCGTCGAGGGCCACGGGGTCCAGGGCCTGCGCTTCCTTCAGGTTGTGGATGGCCCGCTCTACGTTTACCCACGCGGTGCTCTGGGTGAGGATGGCCCCCACCATCATCTCGAACGGGCCATCGGCAGGCCACCAGCGCTGCGGCCCATAGCGCTCCAGCAGGAGGCGGTATACGGCGAGGGGCGCCGCGGCACTGCCCTCGTCACTCATCTAGGGCCTCTCAGCCCACTCTGGCACCGAGACGTCGGGGGGAGAGTCGGCAGGGGGGATGAAGGGCTTGATATCGATAAGCGGCGAGCCGTCAAGGGCGTCCAGGCCCACCACCTTGAGCACAGGGCCCTGCCGCTCCACGAGCCGCACCACGGTCACCCCCAGGGGGTTGGGGCGGTAGGGGGCGCGGGTGGCGAACAGGCCCACCAGGGGCAGCTCGGCCCGCCCCATGGGGTGCACCCTCGCCGGCGGGTGCTCCATGGCGGGGAGGCGGTGCATCCAGTACACCACGATGAGGTGGGAGAAGCCCTCCACCCCGTCGAGGAAGTCTGTGAAGCCCTCGTCGAGCACCAGCTCCGAGGGGATATCCTCCCACCCGCCGCGCCGCGGCTCGGTCACTGCGTTGTGCACCTGCCCGATGGGCACCAGCGCTATCTCTGCCATCGCTATACTCCACCTCTCTGGCCGAAAGCGCGATGGACATGCACCACGTTCTCTGGGCCCCGCCTGGCGACGGCACCCTCCCTGCGCTAGGGGGTCGCGGTGAGTATCTTGCGCGTCTGCTCCGGGTAGCTGGCGATGAAGCGCAGTTCGTCGTCGGTGAGCGGCGACTGGGTGTGGGCGTTGGCATACTGCACCAGCTCCAGCACGCGCTGCGCCTGGGCGTCGCTCTCGAAGGAGATACCCAGCTTGTCATAGACGTGGCGGAACCCGGCGAGGCCGCCGAACTCGCCGGTGGTGATGACGCGGCCGGTGAAGATGCTCACCTCCTCCTTGAGGCCTAGCTCCTCGTAGTCGAACAGCTCGTAGTTGCGGCGGTCCTTGAGGGCGCCGTCGGCGTGGATCCCGGCCTCGTGGGCGAAGATGTTGGTCCCCACCCCTGGCTGGTTGATGGGGATAGGGATGCGAAAGGCATACGACACGTACCCGGCGAGCTTGGAGGCCACGGTGAGGTCCAGGGAGTCGGCGATGAGGTAGCTCTCCATGTCGCGGGCGAACTTGAGCGCCAGGATGCAGCTCAGGAGGTCGGCCTGCCCGGCCCGCTCGCCCAGCCCGTTGGCCGAGGTGTTGATGTAGGCGTCGACGCCGGCATCGATGGCGCCGCGGGCGCCGGCCACGGAGTTGGCTACCGCCATGCCCAGGTCGTTGTGGCAGTGGAGCTCCACGGGGATCTTCACCTGCTCGCCGATGGCCCTGACCCGATCGTATATGCTCATCGGGTTGTCGAAGCCCAGGGTATCGCAGTAGCGCACCCGGTCGGCGCCGGCCTCCTTCGCGGCGTGGGCGAACTCCAGGAGGTAGCTCATGTCGGTGCGGGAGGCGTCCTCGGCGTTGACCCCCAGCGTCCTCACCCCGCCGTCCCGGGCGCCCCTCGCCGCCTCGGTCATCTCCTGGATGACCTTGTCGCGGTCCAGGCGGCCGCGAAACTTGTGGGTTATCATCTGGTCGGAGGTCGATATCGATATGTTGAGGTCTCTTACCCTGGTGTTGAGCGCCTGCTCCACGTCGGAGGCGATGGCGCGGCACCAGCCCTCCAGGGTGAGCGACCGCATCACCCCCATCTCCTTGAGCTCAAGGTTGGCCTCGATGTAGTTCTTCTCGTGTCTCACGCAGGGAAAGGCGAACTCGGACTGGTGGATGCCCATCTCGCTCAAGTACAGGTTTACCATGGTCTTCTGGAGCTTGGCCAGGATGATGCGCGAGGTCTGCACCGCATCCCGGTTGGTCACGTCGACAAAGTACACTTTCGGCATGGAGGTCACCTCTCTAATGTCCAGTACATGTAGTAGTGTTAATGGTATATCGTAGCACAAACGCCTGGCCTCTGCAACTTGGGATGGCATGGTGGCGAGGCTATCCCTCGGTGAGTGCGGACACTTGACAGTTGCCAGGGCTATCCCTCATAATAAGTCAACCGTACGTCTGCCAGGGCGAGATGAGGATCAACGTATCACAGCAGCTCAAAGAGCCCATCGGCGCTACCAGGCGCTATCGCATAGAGAGTGAACGGCCCCCAGCACGTGGCGAGATAACCCTGCTCCGTACCGACAGGGGCATCTTCGCCAGCGGCAGGCTTAAGACCTCGGCGAGCGTATCGTGCAGCCGGTGTCTCGAGCCCTTCGATCTTCCACTCACCCTGGTCATCGAGGAGGAGTTCGTCGTCTCTCCGTCGGCCTCGCGCGATGAGGAGGAGTTCGTCATCGACGAGAGCAAGGAGATCGACCTGGGGGAGCCGGTGCGCCAATCGCTGCTCCTGGCCCTGCCCATGAAGCCACTGTGCCGGGAGGGGTGTCTCGGCCTGTGTCCACGCTGCGGTCACAACCTGAACCTGGGCCCCTGCCCCTGTGGGCGCGGGGACGGCGAGGGGGCAGTCATCGCCACGGGCGGGGCCCATGGCAGAGGTGGCGGAGAGGAGAGATAATGGCACTTCCCAAGAGAAGGACCTCCAAGGCGCGAAAGGGCAAGAGGCGCAGCCACACTGCGCTTTCCCTGCCCTCCATTGATACCTGTCCCCGGTGCCACAGCCCCAAGGTGGCCCATCACGTCTGCACCACGTGCGGCAGCTACGCCGGCCGGGAGGTGCTGGAGGTGGAGGGTAAGGGGAAGGGCAGGAGATAGCACCGCGGCGGGGGGTCGTGGGCT
>JAXHUE010000017.1:21706-34226 GCA_034189655.1 Chloroflexota bacterium
AGAGTGGGGAAGAATGTGAGGGGGTCGCGGGCCTCATGTGGAGAGGCGTATCGCAAGCTCGAAAAGAGGGTTGACAGCGCGGCACAAGGTGCGACACAATGAGGACCGTAATATGTGAGCTCTTCGGCATCGAGTATCCCATCATCCAGGGGGGGATGGCCTGGCTGGGCACCGCCGAGCTGGTGGGCGCGGTGTCCAACGGAGGTGGGCTGGGGCTCATCGGGGCGGGCAATGCCCCGCCGGCGTGGGTGCGGGAGCAGATAGCCCTCACCAGAGAGCGCAGCGATAAGCCGTTTGGCGTCAACATCATGCTCATGTCACCCTTCGTCGAAGAGGTGGTGAGCATTATTATAGAGGAGCGAGTCCCCGTGGTGGCCACAGGTGGTGGCAACCCAGGGGTATACATCCCCCGCTTCAAAGAGGCGGGGATAAAGGTGATGCCGGTAGTATCGAGCGTGGCCCTGGCCAGGCGGCTAGAGCGCGCCGGTGCCGACGTCATCGTTGCCGAGGGTACAGAGTCAGGGGGGCACGTGGGCGAGACCACCACCATGGCCCTGGTGCCCCAGGTGGTAGACGCCGTTGCGGTGCCCGTGGTGGCCGCCGGCGGCATCGCTGATGGGCGAGGCCTGGCCGCGGCGCTCTCCCTGGGTGCGGTGGGGGCACAGATGGGCACCTCTTTCGTGTGTTCCGAGGAGTGCATTGCCCACGAGAGCTTCAAGCGGAAGATACTCGAGGCCCGCGACCGCTCCACGGTGGTCACGGGATATGCCACCGGTCACCCGGTGCGCTGTATAGAGAACAAGATGACCCGCCAGTTCCAGGCCATGGAGCTGGAGGGGGCATCGGTGGAGGAGCTGGAGCGCTACGGCGAGGGCAAGCTGCCCCTGGCCGCCATCGAAGGTGATGTAGACCTCGGCTCGGTCATGGCGGGGCAGATCGCCGGGCTGGTCAAGGAGATACGGCCCGCCGCAGCCATCATCAGGGACATCGTCGCTCAAGCGGAGCAGATAATAGCCAGGCTCAACGCAACCTATATCGGAGTTATTCATGGATAATGATACCAGGGAAGGAGCCATCGCCTGCGTATTTCCGGGACAGGGGGCGCAGCGCGTTGGCATGGGGCAGGACCTGTACAGCGCCTACAGCGAGGCGCGGCAGGCCTTCGAGGAGGCCGACGAGGCCCTGGGGTTTACCCTCTCGCGGCTCTGCTTCGAGGGGCCGGAGGAAGAGCTGGCCCAGACAGTGAACGCCCAGCCCGCCATACTCACGGCGAGCATAGCCTGTCTCCGCGTGGCCTCCCAGGTGGCCGGTGGGCTCATCTGCCCGGCGTTCATGGCCGGGCACAGCCTGGGGGAGTACACCGCGCTGGTGGCGGCCCAGGTGCTCGACTTCGGCGATGCGGTGCGCCTCACCCGGGAGCGGGGGAGGCTGATGCAGGCGGCGGGGGAGCGGACGCCCGGGGGCATGGCGGCCATCATCGGGCTGGACGATGTGTCCATCGAGGAGATATGCCAGGAGACCGGGGCCCAGATCGCCAACCTCAACTCGCCGGGGCAGATAGTGGTCAGCGGGACCAGGACGGCGGTGGCCCGTGCCATGGACCTGGCGCGCACCATGGGGGCCAAGCACATCACCGCGCTCAAGGTGAGCGGTGCCTTTCACTCCGACCTGATGCAGCCCGCCGCCGAGGGGATGGCGTATGCCATCTCTCAGCTCAGCCTTTGCGCTCCCCAGGTGCCCGTCGTGGGCAACTGCACCGCCCAGCCCGTGACCACCGCCGAGGGAGTGAGGGAGGAGCTCATCGCCCAGCTATGCCGCCCGGTGCAGTGGCAGCGCAGCGTGGAGTTCATGGCCCAGTCAGGGGTCTCCACCTTCGTCGAGCTGGGGCCGGGCCAGGTGCTCAGTGGGCTCATCAAGAGGATAAGCAGAGAGGCCGAGATAGTGAGCGTGCGCGACATAGAGACCGTGGACGCCCTGCGCTCATGAGGTCACAGGCCTTTCGCGTGGTGACGGGATATCCCAGATGAGGGGCAGGCACTGCCCTTCGTTGTTAGTGGGCAGTCATCGGCCCGGCTTTTTAGGACCTGGGGGATTGGGCCCCTTCGTCGGCCCATTCCGCGACCTCTGGGGATGGGATACAATACACTACAGGTGAACGACGAAGAGGCGATAGGCGATGGGGAGCAGGAGAAGGGCGAGGAGGCTTGCCCTGCAGGCGCTCTTCGAGGCGGACATGGTAGCCCATGACCCCGGTGAGACCATCGGGAGGCTGGTGGAGGAGGCCGCGCTCCCCGAGGAGGGGGCCCTCTTCGCCGCCGAGCTCGTCCACGGTGTGGTGAAGAACCGGGAGAGCATAGACCAGGTGATCGCTCGCCACGCCCCGGCGTGGCCGGTGGCGCAGCTCCCCGCTGTAGACCGGAACATCTTGAGGCTTGCCATCTTCGAGGTTTTATTGAATAATAGAGTCCCGGTGAAGGCCGCCATCAACGAGGCGGTGGAGCTGGCCAAGACCTTCGGCAGCGAGGGCTCACCGCGGTTCGTGAACGGCGTTCTGGGCTCGCTTGAGCGCCGAGGCGAATAGAGGCAATAGGCAACAACGGAAAGGAGGAAGGGTGGCCACTATCTTCGACCGCTTGAAGAGGATCATCATCGATCAACTGGGGGTGGAGGAAGAGCTGGTGGTGCCCTCCGCTTCCTTCGTCGATGATCTCAATGCTGACTCCCTGGACCTGGTGGAGCTCATCATGGCCATCGAAGAGGAGTTCAGCGACGACAGCAGGAAGATCCAGATCTCAGACGAGGACGCTGAGGGGATCAGGACCGCCCAGGACGCCATCAGCTACTTGAAGGAACTGGGCATAGAGGACGCATAGCGGAGGCGGTGCCCTACCTGTGTAAGTACCTCTCGGCAGAGAGGGCAGCGGTGGCACCGTCTCCGGCGGCGGTTATCACCTGCCGAGGCGAGCCCTGGCGAATGTCGCCGGCGGCGAAGATGCCCGCGACCTCCGTCTCCAGGGATGCGTCGGTGGGTATGGAGCCCTGCTCGTCGAGCGCGAGCAGGCCCTTCAGGTACTCGGTGGTGGGCGATATCCCCACGTAGATGAATATGGCCGCCACCTCCACCTCCCCCCGCTCACCACTCTTTACGTTGCGAACCCGTATCCGCTCCACCCTATCTGTGCCCGCAATCTCCTCTACCACGGTATCCCACATGAACTCGAGCCTGGGCTCGGCGAAGGCCCGCTCCTGGAGCACCCTGGAGGCGCGGAGCTGGTCGCGGCGGTGGATGATGGTGACGCGAGAGGCGAAGCGGGTGAGCACCAGCGCCTCCTCCACCGCCGAGTCGCCGCCCCCCACCACGGCGAGCACCTGGCCAGAGAAGAGGGGGCCGTCGCAGGTGGCGCAGTACGATACCCCGCGCCCGGTGAGACGCTCCTCGCCGGGGACGCCCAGGCGGCGGGCGGCGGCGCCGCTGGCGACGATGATGGCGCGGGCGCGGACGTCGCCCTCCGTGGTCTTCACCACCTTGGCCTCGCCGTCGAGCTCGACGGCGGTGACCTCGGCGAAGACTGTCTCCAGGCTGAAGGCGGTGGCCTGCTGGTGCATGAGCATGCCCAGGTCGAAGCCGCTTATGCCGTCGGGGAAGCCGGGGTAGTTCTCCACCCGCTCGGCGTTGGTTATCTGGCCGCCCACTATGCCCCTCTCGACGAGGAGTGACGGCACCCGGGCGCGGGCCAGGTAGAGCCCGGCGGTCAAGCCCGCCGGCCCGCCGCCGATGACCACCACGTCGTAGCTTGGCTCCATAACTACCTCCTCTGGCTCGTGGGGTCTGCTTTAGCCCAGGACCTCGTCGAGCAGCCTCTTGAGCTCTGCCTTGGGGCGGAAGCCGACGACCCCGGACATAGGCAGGCCCCCTTTAAACAGGAGCAGGGTGGGTATTGAGGAGATGCCGTACTTCGAGGAGATGGTGGGGGCCTCGTCCACGTTCACCTTGGCGAAGCCCACCTTGCCGTCGTACTCCGTGGCGAGCTCATCGATGATGGGGGCTACCGCCTTGCAGGGGGGGCACCACGGTGCCCAGAAGTCCACCAGCACCGGCGTCGGTGCCTCCAGGACGGCGCCCTGGAAGGTGCTCTCGTCTACTGCCATTGGACTGCCCATGGCTCTCTCCTTATGATGTGTGCGTTATGCCGTGCCGCATGGCCTCCAGGACACCGCGCTCCTGTGCCCGCTTGGCCATGAGGATGGCGTTCTTTATGGCCTTTTCGCTGCTGCGCCCGTGGGCCACCACCACGTTGCCGTTCACACCGAGGAGGGGCACGCCGCCCTGCTCGGAGTAGTCCAGGCTGCGGACGATGGCGCGCAGCGTCGGTCGCAGGAAGAAGGCAGGTATGTAGAGGTAGGGCTTGTGCGCCAGCTCCCGCTGCAGGAGGTGGAGCACCATCTCGCCCAGCCCCTCTCCCGCCTTGAGCACCACGTTGCCGGTGAAGCCGTCGGTCACGACGACGTCCACGATGCCTTTCGTTATATCCTGGCCCTCTATGCTGCCGACGAAGTTCAGGTCGCTCTCCTTGAGCCGCCGCAGCGTCTCCCTGACCAGCGTGTTGCCCTTGGTGGCCTCCTCGCCGTTGGAGAGGAGCCCTACCCGGGGGCGCTCCAGGTTGAACACCCGCTCCATGTAGACGCTGCCCATGGCGGCGAACTGCATCAGGAAGATGGGCTTGCAGTCCACGTTGGCCCCCACGTCGAGGAGGAGCACGGTGTTCTGCGCCGTGGTGAACAGGTAGCTCAGTGCCGGGCGCTCCACGCCGTCGATGCAGCCCAGGATGAACAGCGCCGCCGCCATCACGGCACCGCTGTGGCCTGCGGAGACCAGGGCGCTTGCCTCGCCGCGCTGCACCAGGTGAGTGCCCACCACTATGGAAGAGTCCTGCTTGTCCCGCACCACCCGTGCCGGGTGGTCGCTGAAGGCCACCACCTGGTCGGCCTCTACTATGGAGAGCCGCGCCCCTTTGAGCGGCTGCCTCTCCATCTCGGCCTCGATGGCGGCCCTCCTGCCCACGAGCACCACCTCCACCCCCTGCTCACGCGAGGCCTGTGCCGCCCCTTTTACCTCTTCGCGGGGGGCGTTCTCGCTCCCCATGGCGTCCAGGGCTATCTTCATGTCACTCCTACCTGGTTGGTCGATTCCTCCCATATCCGGCACAGCCCCCCCCACCGCGCCAGCACCCTGCCGTCCTGGAAGAGCTGGGAGACCTGGCAGCGGGCGGGGCAGGCCTTGCACTCGAACGAGGAGCTCTGGAACCGGGACGAGGCCACGGCGAACCCGCGGAACCGCGAGCCGTCCCCGGAGGCCGCCACACGCTCCTGGGCCAGGAGCGCTGCGCCCATGGCCCCCACGACCTCGTGGTGGTGGGGCACGGTGACGGCAACGCCCAGGGTCTCGTGGAAGGCGCGCACCATTCCCTGGTTGAAGGCCACCCCCCCCACGAACAGCACGGGCGGGACGAGCTCCTTGCCCGGGCCGACGTCGGCGAGGTAGTTGCGCACCAGCGCCAGGCACAGCCCGTAGACGATGTCCTCGGTGCGGTGGCCGCTCTGCTGCTTGTGTATCATGTCCGACTCGGCGAAGACGGCACAGCGCCCGGAGATGGTGACCGGCCGCTTGCTGGCGAGTGCCAGTGGCCCCAGCCCCTCGATTCCCACGGCCAGTCGCTGTGCCTGCTGGTCGAGGAAGCTGCCGGTGCCGGCGGCGCACACCGTGTTCATGGCGAAATCGACCACCTGCCCGCGGCGGATGATGATGAGCTTGGAGTCCTGCCCCCCGATGTCTATCACGGTGCTCACGTCGGGGAGGCAGTGCACCGCGGCCACGGCGTGGCAGGTGATCTCGTTCTTCACTATGTCGGCGCCGGCCAGGGCTGCCGCCAGGTGGCGGGCACTGCCGGTGGTGCCGCTGCCGCATACCCGTGCCTGGGGAGGCAGACGCCCCGCCATCTCGGCGAGGCCGTGCCCTATGGCCGCCGCGGGCTGGCCCCCGGTGCGCAGGTAGATGGAGTCGATGAGCCCCCCATCGCGGCCCACCACGGCGAGCTTGGCGCTGGCCGCCCCCACGTCGATGCCCAGGTAGCACTCCATCGCTTCAGCCAGCCCCCGGTCAGGGGGCCAGAAACTCCTCTCTCACTCTGGCCATGAGCTCGGGACGGGCGAGGAGGTCGATGGCGGTCATCGCCATGGCCTTGGCTCCATCGAGGAGGCCGTGGTGCCCCTCCTCCGAGACCGCGGCCTGGGTGAACCCCTCCGAGTGAGTGGCGACCTCCAGTGGCGCGATGGCGATGAGCGGGTGGATGCTGGGCACCACCATGCTCACGTTGCCCACGTCCGAGCTGCCGAAGCCGCGGCCGAGCGGGGGCATCATGGTGCGCCCCAGGGCCGCCATGTTGGCGGCGAAGGCCTCGGCGAGGACGCGGTTGGCCTTCAAAGGGGCGTAGTGTGCCTCTTCCTGCCAGCGGTGCTCCAGGCGAGCCCCGGTGGCCAGTGCCGCCGCGAGGAAACAGTTTAGCACCTTCTCCTGGAGCTCCTCAAGGTAGGCCTCGTCCTCGGCGCGCACCAGGAAGTGGCCGGCGCTGTAGTCGGGGACGATGTTGGCCGCCTCGCCGCCGTGAGTGATGATGCCGTGGATGCGCGCCCGCTCCGCTACGTGCTGCCGGAGCGAGTTGATGCCGTTGAACGCGAGCACCATGGCCTCCAGGGCGTTTATGCCCTGGTGGGGCTGGGCCGCGGCGTGGGCCGCCCGGCCGTGAAACTCCACCTCCAGCCCGATGCATGCCAGCGCCTCTATGCTGGCGATGTCCAGGCTCCCGGGGTGCACGATGAGGGCGGCATCGAGGTCTGTGAATGCCCCCCGCTTCATCATGAGCACCTTGCCCCCGTAGCCCTCCTCGGCGGGGGTGCCGATGGCGAGCACCGTGCCCCCCACCTCGTCGACGACGCCGCGCATAGCGCAGGCGGCGCCGACTGCGGCGGCGGCGATGATGTTGTGGCCGCAGCCGTGGCCTATTCCGGGCAGGGCGTCGTACTCGGCGAGGAAGGCGATGCGCGGCTCGCCGCCGCCGCATCGTGCGCGGAAGGCGGTCTCCAGCTCGCAGAAGCCCCTCTCCACGGTGAAGCGGTTCTGCTCCAGGTACTCGGAGAGCCAGGCCGAGGCCTTTCTCTCCTCGAAGCCGAGCTCCGGGTGGTCGTGGATGCGCACGCTGAGCGCGATGAGCTCATCGCGGCGGCGCTCCACCTCCGCGATTGCGGTGGCCTTTAAGCCTGGAATGTCCACGAGCCCTGCTCCTTAACAGATACGGGATGCCCCTCATTATAGACCAAAAAAGGGGCGTTGTCAGCGCTGCCTCGGCATACGAGGGTACCCCCGCGCGTGGGCCTCTCGTTCTCTCCTGCCACGGCGCAAGTGGGCCGTCTCTCCCTGCTATTGACCCCTCCATCGGCCGGGGGTATCATGGGCCGTGATGGACACCGAGGGCACCATCGACCGCTTCCGCGGCTGCCTGGTGGGCCTCGCCGTGGGCGACGCACTGGGGGCACCAGTCGAGGGCCTCCCCGCCGCCGAGATCAGCGAGCGCTACGGCTGGCTCGACCAGCTCGTGGGCGGGGGCTGGCTGGGCCTGCGGCCTGGGGAGTGGACCGACGATACCGCCATGATGCTGTGCATCGCCCGCAGCATAGTGGCCCGCGGCGGCTTCGACCCTGGTGACGTCGCCGCCCGCTTCCTTGCGTGGTTCCAGGAAGGGCCGCGGGGCATCGGGCGCACCACCTGGCTGGCCCTCGATGCCTTGAAGGGCGGGGCGACGTGGCGGGAGGCGGGCAGGTGGGCCCACTACGTGCTGGGGGGCCTCTCCGCGGGCAACGGCAGCATCATGCGCTGCGCCCCCGTCGCCCTCTTGAGCTGCCGCGACCAGGCCCGGCTCATCGCCCAGAGCATCGAGAGCTCGCTCATCACCCACTGGGACCCCCAGGCGTGCTGGGGGGCGGCGGCGCTCAACCTGGCCATCGCCCGTCTCTTGCTGGGGGAGGAAGGGCCGCTCATCGAGGCCGTCCGGCCCCTGGTCGAGGAGCCCCGCGTGGCGGCGGCGCTGGCCCAGGTGCCGGCCATGACCATGGCCGACATCGAGCCCTCTGCCTACTGCCTGGACACCTTGAAGGCGGCGCTGTGGTGCTTCCTCACCTCGTCGTCCTTCGAGGGGGCGGTGACCGCCGCGGTGAACCTGGGGGGCGACGCCGATACCACCGGCGCGGTGTGCGGTGCGCTGGCCGGGGCCGCCTACGGGCTGGGGGCGATACCCCAGAGGTGGCAGGCACCCCTGGTGGCCAGGGACGAGATGGTGGCCCTGGCCGACGACATATACCGGCTGGCCTTTGCCGGGCCTACATCTTGAGCTCGCTCAGGCGCTGGGCGAAGCGGACGATGGTATCGTGGTCCACGATGCCCAGCACCCGCCCCTCCTCGATCACCGCCGCCTGCTCCAGGCGCTCCTCCTCCATGCGCTCCAGCACGCTCACCGCATCGTCGTCGGGCCGCACCGTGGAGAGCTGCTCCACCGGGGTCATGGCCTGGGCCACGGAGGTGGTGAGCCACTCCTCGCGAGGCACCCTCCGTACCTGGCGCAGGGTGAGCATCCCCCTCACCCGCCCATCGTCGGCGACCAGGAAGCAGGGGCTGTGCGAGGTGAGCAGCACCCCCTGGGCCATCTCCCTCAAGGTGAGGTGCGGGGAGACGGCGGGACACTCCCGCGCCATCACGTCGCGGGCTGAAAACCCCTTCAAGGCGTGGCGCAGCCTCACCTGCTGGTAGGTGGCGCGGGTGGCGTTGTTTAAGAACCAGCCCAGGAACAGGAACCACAGCCCGTCGAACCAGCCGCCGAGGAGGATGAACACGATGCCGCCGCCGAGGAACAGGAAGGAGACGCCGTAGCCGCCGTAGGTGGCGATGCGGGTGGCCCGCATGTAGTCCCCCGTTATCATCCACACGATGGAGCGCAGCACGCGGCCGCCGTCCAGCGGGAAGCCGGGGATCATGTTGAAGACGGCGAGGAAGGCGTTGATGATGGCCAGCCACAGTGCCAGCGCCGCGACGTAGACGTTGATCCCGGCGATGAGCAGGTACAGCCCGTAGAAGAGGGCGGCTATCGCCAGGCTGGACAGGGGGCCCGCCGCCGCCATCCAGAGCTCCTGCTGGGGGCGCGTGGCCTCGCGGCCGACGTGGGCCACCCCGCCGAAGATGAACAGGGTGATGCTCTTGACCGGGATGCCCCCGGCCATGCTCACCAGGCTGTGCGAGAGCTCGTGGGCCAGCACCGAGGCGAAGAAGAGCAGCGAGGTGCCGATGCCTATCACCCAGTACATGGCAGGGGGCCACGTGGCGTACTGGGTGGGGAAGTAGACGTAAGAAAGCGATACCGCGACCAGGATGAAGATGATGAACCAGCTATAGTCCAGGCGAAAGGGTATGCCGAAGAGCGTGCCTATCTGGATCGACCTGCCCATGCGCTATCTTTAACTCACTCTCTCTGGTAGTTCCTCTCCCTTCCACATTACCCCATCGGCGGGGCGTAGTCAATCGGTGGGGGCCGTCGGGCATATGCCTGCTGTAGCGCCTGCCCGGTGGGCACGGGGCCTTTCACATGGGGGGGCGGTGGGGATGGGCACCTCGCTCCCGGTGCAGGGCGTAGCCGATGAGCTTGTAGGCCAGCCGGGCGGCGAGGTAGGCGCAGGCGTGCTGCCCCTCGGCGGGGCACAGCTCCACTACGTCGAACCCGACGATGAGCCGCTCGCCGGCGACGAGGCGCACGATGTCCAGCACCTGGTGCCAGCCCAGGCCCCCCGGCTCAGGGGTGCCCACCGCGGGCATGAGGGAGGGGTCGAAGACGTCCAGGTCTACGGTGATGTATACCTCGCCGCTTAAGGAGCGCACGATGGAAGAGAGCTCGCCCTGGGTCATCGGGGCGCCGCTGGCGATGAAGGGCTCTATCCCCTGCTGGGAGATGAAGTCGCGCTCCTCTATGCTCATGCTGCGGATGCCCACGGGCACGATGGGGCAGCTCTCCACCACGCGGCGCATGACGCAGGCATGGCTGTAGGGGGTGCCCATGTACTCCGAGCGCAGGTCGGCGTGGGCGTCGAGCTGGAGCACAGAGAGGCCGGGGTGGCGCTCGACGAGTGCGCGTACCGCGCCCACGGTGATGGAGTGCTCTCCCCCCAGCATGGCCACCAGCTTGTCCTGGGCGGCAAGCTCGCTCACCACGGCGCGGACGCGCTCGATGGTGGGCTCGGGGCCGGCGAAGGAGGGCTCCAGCTCGGGCAGGGTGTGAATGCCCACCAGGTAGGGCTCCCAGTCCAGCTCCAGGTCGTAGTGCTCCAGGTACTGGGAGGCATCGATGATGGCCATGGGGCCGTCGCGGGAGCCGCCGCGCCACTCGGTGGTGCTGTCGTAGGGGACGGGGAGGACGACGCAGCGGGCGCCCTCCAGCTCTCCGTACGGCGGGGGCACGGCGGCGAAGGTGAGCGGGGGGTGAAACAGCGAGCTGTCCATCTCTCTCCTAGCCTACGGCGAGCTCGGGCCCCAGGGTGAAGGTGGGCCTCGCCCTGTGCTCTATGGTGTCGGCGCAGCGCTCGGCCAGGGCGCTGGCCATGATGGGCAGGGCGATGGTGGCATCGCAGTTCACCGTCGCAGTGGGTGCCTGAGGGGCGACCTTGCACCAGGAGCGGGCCTCCTCGAAGGTACACCCGGAGAGGCCCCCCCACTGCGGGGAGTCGGTGGTGACCTGGATGGCGTAGCGGTGCCCTTTGAGCTCTCTATCGAACAGGTCTCCGCAGAGCTGGGCCTGCTGGATGAAGTTCTTGGGGGTGCCGCCGCCGACGAAGATGACGCCGCTGGCGCTGGCGGCGGTCACTATCTGCACCAGCTCCACGATGTCCTTCACCACGTCGAAGAGGAAGGGGACGCCCCGCTTCACCCGTGCACCGGCGAGCGCAGCGCCGAAGACGCTGTCGCCGGGGGCCGGGCAGTAGATGGGGACAGCGGCCGCGGCGCAGGCGGAGAGGATGCCCTGCTCCGCCCCCTGGTCGAGGAGGGCCTTCCCTATCAGGTAGTAGAACTCCTGGGTGGTATAGGCGCGGTCCCGCTCCAGGGTGGAGGCGAAGTCGATGACGAAGTCCTCGGTGGAGTCGAACTCCGGTGCCGAGGTGATGACGTCGTGGATGCGGTATATCCGCGAGGAGGCCAGCTCATCGTCGTCGACGCAGGGAGAGGTGTGCCAGTGGTGCCTGCCCAGGGACTCGTGGAGGTCGTGGAACAGGTTGGCGCCGGTGGAGACCAGGCAGTCGATGAAGCGGTGCTGGACGAGGTAGACTATGACCCCGCGCATGCCGGCGGGGACCATGGCCCCAGCGAGCCCGAAGAAGATGGTGACCTCCTCCGTTATCATCCGGGCCCAGATGTCCACGGCGCGGGACAGGCTTCGTGCCTGGAAGGAGGTCCCGCCCATGCCGGCAACCAGCTCGGAAATGGAGCTTCCGGGGGTCACAGAGAGAGGGGTTACCGGGGTATTGAATTTTCTCGTCACCGGCCATCCTTTGGCAGGGATAGTGCTAGGGCTCCGAGCGCAGCATATCCTCGGCGCGGTGCTGCGGGTGTGAGTATTCAAGTCCCCTGTTGAGCAGGTAGCTGCGGAGTTCAGAGAGCTGGAACCAGCCCTGGATATCCTTGAGCACCTGCTCAGGGTCGAAGTCCTTGCAGGAGAAGACATCGATGTTGATGTAGTTTCGCTCAGGGAAGGTATGGATGCTGATATGGCTCTCGGCGATGAGGACGAAGCCCGAAATCCCCCAATCCTCGGGTTTTGAGCCTACGTAGCGATATACATGGGGGGGTGCCACCTTGTTCATCCCGATCTGCGCGGGATAGTGGTCCAGGAGCTGGTACATCAGCTCCTCACTTTCCAGCATACTCCTGTTGCCCCCAAAGCCGTCGACAATCAGGTGCATCTCTACCCCCTTTCTGTGACAAAACAAAAACCCCCCCCCTTCGGCGGTCTCGCTTAAGAGGGGGCCGCTCGAAGAGGGCTGGAGTTTCGTTATGTTGTCAAAGCTATATTCTAGCTGGGAGGCCTATGCATCCATCCGAGGGCTCTCGGTCAGCTTTCCCTCATACCACCTCTCGAGGTCGTCTTTTCTAATGCGGTAGGCCTTCCCGATCTTTGCCGCGGGCAGCTTGCGGTCGCGGCACCACCTCTGTACGGTGGGCTTACTCACCTTCAGGATTCTGGTCATCTCCTCCACGGACAATAATTCACCTTCGTCCACAAAGAACCAGTCCCCCCCTCAGGCGCCGTCTGCGCTCACCTTAACTTTAAGGGATAATACCACACTTTAGCGCACAATGCAATGTTTTGAGCCCCACCGGGGAGGGGTGCCGTTCCCACAATGTAGGGAGGAAAAGAGGAGGAAGAGAAAGCCC
>JAXHUE010000017.1:34326-35479 GCA_034189655.1 Chloroflexota bacterium
GCGACCCGCACCTCCTGCCCGTCGTCTATAGCGATATAGGCTACGCCAGGGGGCTTGCCCTCCACTGGAGAAGGGCCGGCCACACCGGTCAAGCCCACGCCGATATCGGCGCCCAGGCCTTCTCTGGCAGCATGGGCCATGGCAGCGGCCACCTCAGCGCTCACAGTCCCGTGGGTGGCGATTAAGGCCGGGTCTACGCCGTGAGCGGTCTTGACCTCGCTTGCGTAGGCCACAATGCCCCCCTTGAAGTAGCTGGAGCTGCCGGGGACATCAGTGATCATGCTGGAGAGCAGGCCGCCAGTGCACGACTCCATGACGGCGAGCGAGAGCCCCTTCTCGGCGAGCAGTTGCCCCACGACGCCCTCCATGGTGTCCTCGTCGAGGCCCCACACGTTGTCCCCGATGAGGGAGCGCACGTCGGCCTCTCGTGTATCGACCAGGGCCTGGGCCTCCTCTAGGGTGTCTGCCTTGGCGGTGATGCGCAGGTGAATGCCGTCGGGCTTGGCATATACGGCAAGGCTGGGGTTGGGCGACGAGAGGTAGGGGCTCACCATCTCGTCCACTGCTGACTCGGCCATGAGCAGGGTCTTTAGCGTGCGCGAGAGGATGATGCCGTGCCCTAGCCGCGCCTTGAGCCGAGGCGAGACCTCTTTCTGCCACATGCGCTGCATCTCGCTGGGAGGGCCGGGCATAGCGATGAGCAGCTTGCCATCTCTCTCTACCCACCAGCCGGGGGCTGTGCCCCGGGGGTTGGGGATGGCAACGGCGGAGGGGACGAGGGTGGCCTGCTTTATATTGCTCTCTGGCATGGTGAAGCCGCGGCCGGAGAAGAACTCCCGAAGCTCTCGCTCCAGGGTGGGGTCTACTCGAAGCTCCTCTCCTAGTACCTGGGCGATGGCCTCGCGGGTGAGGTCGTCTTCGGTAGGGCCTAGCCCGCCGGTGGTGAGCACGAGCTCGGAGCGAAGCCATGCTCTCTCTATGCTCTCAACGAGCCGGCCTAGATTGTCTCCTACCTGGGTCACCCACAGCAGGTCGATGCCCAGCACGGGGAGCTGGAAGGCCAGGTGCGAGGCATTGGTGTCGGTGATCTGGCCGAGCAGGATCTCTGTCCCTATGGATAGTATCTCTGCCTTCATTTTTTCGTAGCGAGCAG
>JAXHUE010000017.1:35579-37847 GCA_034189655.1 Chloroflexota bacterium
GGCCCCATCCGCGGCGAGCCGAATACGGCATTGGCGGCCATCCCGGCAACGATCAGGCCGGGATAGACCTCGCGCGTGTTCTCTACTATCGTGCGCTCGCCAACATCGGCCCACATGGACTTCTCTCCCATCACTCCCCCACTCTCGCTGGCAAGCCGAACTCCTAGCTTACGCGACGCAACGTGACATACCTCGCTATCGTGCCCGGTGGCATCTATCACTAGCTTGGCCCGTATGGCCAGGGGGTCGACGTGCATCTTGGCCATGGTGGCAGCACTCCAGTTGAGCACCAGGCCCACTATCCGGTCACTCTCCCGTATCATCACGTCTTCAACGCTCATCAGGTTGAATATCTTGGCCCCCGCCTTGATGCACCCGGAGCACAGGCTCGATACGGCCTCGAGGGCGTCGGCAGTGTAGTACCCATCTCGATACTCGACCATCCTCACCCCGAACTCGTCGAGAACGGCCTTGCCCTCTTCTTGTACCACGATGCGGTTGAACATCATCCCCCCTCCAGGCATGCCACCTCCCACCCGCAGGTTCTTCTCGAATATCGCGGTCTTGGCTCCGCTACGGGCCAGGTAGTAGGCCGCGGCCATGCCGGCAGGCCCTGCCCCGGCAATGGCGACGTCCAGCTCCATGGCATCGAGAAACTCCGCCATGAAGGTCTCTACTATGGCCCGCGATATGGTGATGTCGTCTAGCTTCACCTCTCTCCTCCTATCTCGGCGTTTCCCTCGCTCTGCTCCCCTAGCACGTGCCCGGACTGGTGCCCAGAAACTCGGCAACAAGCTCCATGGCACAAAAATCGCCACACATGCTGCACGCAGCCCCGCTGCTCTCGTGATGGGCATGCACTCGCCGCGCCTTGGTCGGGTCGATGCATAGCCTCACCTGCTCCTCCCAGTCCAGACGCTTGCGCGCCCGCGACATGTCCCGGTTCCACTCCCATGCCCCTCTCACCCCGTTCACGATGTCGGCAGCATGGGCCGCTATCCGCGAGGCGATTATCCCATCTCTCACATCGTCGGGGTCGGGGAGACCCAGGTGCTCGGACGGGGTGACGTAGCACAGGAAGTCGGCCCCGGCCATGGCGGCAACGGCCCCGCCTATGGCCCCGGCAATGTGGTCGTAGCCGGCGGCTACATCGGTCACCAGGGGCCCCAGGACGTAGAACGGGGCCCCGTGACACAGGCTCTTCTCTATCTGAACGTTGGCCACCACCTGGTCCAGCGGCACGTGCCCCGGCCCCTCTACCATCACCTGCACCCCGGCCTCTCGGGCACGCTCTACGAGCTCCCCCAGCACTATAAGCTCCTCTACCTGCGCCCGGTCGGTGGCATCGACGATGCTCCCCGGCCTCAGCCCGTCGCCCAGGCTCAAGGTGACATCGAACCGCCGCGCGATCTCCAGCAGCCTGTCGTACTGCTGGTACAGGGGGTTCTCTCGCTCGTGGTACAGTATCCAGCCCAGCAGAAAGGCCCCTCCTCGCGATACGATGTCCATCACTCGCCCTTCGCGCTTCAACCGCTCGATGGCGGCCTGGGTCACTCCGCAGTGAACGGTGACGAAGTCTACCCCCTCCTCGGCCTGCTGCTCGATGACTCCGAACAGGTCGTCAGCGCTCATGGCAACTATCGACCCCCTGCGCTCAATGGCCTCGATGCCGGCCTGGTAGATGGGCACCGTCCCCAGCGGGATGGGGCTCTCGGCGAGAATGGCACGACGAATGGCCGAGATGTCGCCCCCGGTGCTCAAGTCCATCACGGTGTCTGCCCGGTGCTCGACGGAGACCCGCAGCTTCTCTCGCTCGCTCTCGATGTCTCCATAGTCCGACGAGGTGCCGATGTTGGCATTGACCTTCACTCGCAGCCCTTTCCCTATGCCGCAGAGCTGCTCCATGGGATGATTTATGTTGGCCGGAAGCACTATCCGCCCCTCGGCTATCCCTTCCCTGATGAAATCGACGTCCACGCCTTCTGCCTGGGCAACCGCTTTCATCTCGTCTGTGTGTCGCCCCTCTCTGGCAAGCTCTAGCTGTGTCATCACCGCCTCCCTCTATAAACGCAAAAAACCAAGAGCCTAGGTACGGTTCCAGACCCTTGGTCTCGCTCTGACCGCTTCCCTACGCTCGCATTACCGAGATCAGGTTCCAGGGGTCAGCGGCTCTTCCATCTCTGCGGTGCCGCTTCTCAGCCCTCTCGAGCTCCCCCGCGGTTCCAGCGCTATCCTACTACAATTATCCGCAAAATGCAACCTCTTTTT
>JAXHUE010000018.1:0-37814 GCA_034189655.1 Chloroflexota bacterium
GTGTGGGTATGTTCATGCAGAGCGGTGGGGCCTCTATAGAGTTCATCCACTACGCCGCCTTGAGGGGGACGCGCTTCAGCAAGGTGGTAAGCTATGGCAACGGCCTCGACTGCCGACGCCAACGCCCACGCCAACGCCAACGCCAACGCCAACGCCAACGCCAACGCCAACGCCGACGCCCACGCCAACGCCTACGCCTACGCCTACGCCGACTCGGACGCCTAAACCTTCGCCCACGCCCACGGTAACACCGACGGTCACGCCTACACCGACGGTGACACCGACGCCGACGGTGACGCCCACAGTCACGCCGACGCCTACCGTGACGCCGACGGTGACGCCGGTATTCACGCCGAGTCCTCCTCCCATAGGTGGCGACTTCGGTGGAGCGGGCATCGATCCCTGTCCCCTCGAGCTCACCGTCGACTTCGAGGGTGAGATCACAGAGGTGCCGATGACGTCGGATGGACGTATCTGCGAGTACTGCTACGCGCCAGACTTCGATGAGATGCGCATCCTGGAGATCGAGAGGGGCACTCAGGTTCTCGATAGCGAGGGGAATGTGGTCACCCTGATCGAGATCCAGGAGGTAGAGACCCTGTACCTGCCGATGGGCACCGAGTTGGTAGGTCCCGCGTACGATTTCACGCCGTCGGGCATAAGCTTCGATCGCCCGATTCTGATCACCATGGACTACCTGGTCAGTGACCTGCCTGGTGATTTGCTCTCGGTGACGATGGCCTACCTCAGCAGCGAGCTCGTCTGGGAGCCCATAGAGACCCAGAGCAGCCAGCTGGCAGAGCTAGGGAGCCTCACCGGCACGGCAAACCACTTCACCATCTTTGCCATCCTGGCCCAGGTCCCCAGCTTCGAGGTGAGCGACCTCTCCATCACCACCTCGCGCGCGGAGGTGTGGTCGTTCTTGACCTTCGCCGTGCGTGTGGGTGAGCAGGCAGAGGTCTCTGTCGATGTGACCAATACCGGCGGGCATGAAGCGAGCCGCGTCGTAGGGCTCCAGGTGAACGGGGAGGCGGTGGCCAGCCAGGAGGTAACCCTGGCCCCAGGCCAGAGCGAGCGGGTGTTCTTCGCCCTTCCCGGTAATGTGTCAGGAGACTACGAGGTGGTCGTGGGCGGCTTGAGCGGTGAGTTCAACAGCTACCTGTGGATAAACTGGTGGCTCATCATTGGCATACTGGCTTCCATAGTCCTGCTCGGCTCGTTCGCGGTGTGGCGCTACAGGAGGAGGGAGGGGTAGCTACCTGGCGTAGCATACTGTGAATCGCACCATGGTTCATGGTGACAGAAGCGGATGGCACGCTGCCGTCCGCCTTTTTTTTTGAGTTCCCCTTCCTCCGGGCCAGTGGCCCCGATGATATGGCAGGTCTTCTGGTGATGCCGGCCGCCGCTCCTCTTCGTCCCCGCAGCAGTTGAGAGTGCCCCACTCGCGTGGTAACGCCCGTCTCTGCCTGGATAGCGGTACGTCAGGCCCATCAAGGATTGACTACTATGGCACGAAAGCGGTAGGATATGACGGCTGATATTTCAGGGTAGCGGTCACGTGAGCCGGGCGTGGTAACCATCGGCTTGGGCGTGTGCAATTGGGGAGGCGAGGTGTGACACAAGGGGGCAGGGCGCAGGGCGAGGTCACCAAAGGGATGGAGAGAGGCCTGTGGGGTCTCTTGGAGCACGTGGCGGACGTCATTCTCTCCGTCTCGCCGGACGGTGAGATCGTGCAGGCCAGCCCGGCTGCGGGGCACGCCTTGGGGCTGGGTGGTGCCGAGATAGAGGGGGCCAGCTATCGTGACGCCAGGTTTCGCTTCCTCCGCCCCGACGGCAGCCCGCTCCCTCCAGAGGAGACCGCCATCGGCAGGGCCCTGTCCGAGAGGGGGCCGGTCACCGGTGTCGTGAGCGGTATCGGCGGCCCCGATGGGACGGTGACCTGGTTCGCCACCAGTGCCGTCCCCCTTTTCGAGAGTGGCGGCGAGATGGAGGGCGTCGTCGCCTGCCTCTGCGATGTGAGCGCCGGCGTGGAGGAGAAGCGGCGGCTGCTCATCGCCGAGACCGCGATAAGGGCAAACATAAGCGCCGTCGCTACCACGGACCTCGATGGTCGTTTGACCTATGTCAACCCCTCTTTCTTGAACGTATGGGGGTACCACAGCCCCGGCGAGGTGGTGGGCACGAGCTTCGCCGAGCTGTGTGTCGAGGAGGAGCGGGCGCGGGGGCTCATCCAGTCTCTCTCGTCGGGTGGGGGCGTCCGGGCGCTGGAGCTGCTGGGGAGAAGGAAGGACGGCACCCAGTTCGTCGTGGGCCTCAAGGCAAGCCTCATCGTGGACGAGGGAGGAAAGGCCGTGGGCATAACGGTCTCCCTCGCCGATATCACTGAGCGCCTGCGGGCACAGCAGGAGCTCGTGGACTCGGAGGAGAAGTACCGCGGCCTGGTCGAAGACGTCGACGAGGGGTATCTCATCATCGACGGGCTCACCATCGTCTTCGCCAACAGGAGGTGCGACGAGTACATGGGGGTGCCCCAAGGCGGCCTCGAGGGGCGCTCCATCATCGACTTCGTCGCGCCCGAGGTCAGAGAGGCCGTCATGGAGGGGTATCGAACGGCGATGAGCGGCGGCGGCCTGCGGCAGCAGCTCGAGCTGGACATCACCAGGGAGGACGGCTCCAGCTTCCCTGCCGAGATAAGGATGAAGGATATCGAGTTCAAGGGCCGGCCTGCGGTGGCCCTGCTGATACGGGATATCATCGAGCGCAGGCAGGCCGAGGAGGAGATAGCGCACCACACCAGGAGGCTGAGGGCCCTCCTCTCCATCGCCCAGACCGTGAGCCAGACCCTGCACCTGGAGGAGCTGCTGGACAACGCCCTGGCCAACATCGTCGAGGTGATGGACGCCGACACTGGCTGTATATACCTCATGGACCTGGATGAGAAGTCACTGCGACTGAGGGCCCACAGGGGACTGCCCCCTGAGATCATTGCCCAGATGGAGATGTCCCAGATAGACGAGGAGCAACTGCAGAAGGCACTGGAGATGAGGGAGCAGTCAGTCACCGTGGTCCCGTTCTCGGTGAAGGGCCAGCTCTACGGCCTGATCACGGTTGGCAGTCACTCCAGGCGCGGGTTCGGCCCCGACGACGTAGACCTGCTCCGGGCCATAGGCCAGCAGATAGGGGTGGGCATCGAGAAGGCCAGGCTCTTCGACGAGGAGAGGAGGCTGAGGCAGGAGCTGGAGGAGGAGATGAAGCGGCGGGTAGACTTCACCAGGGCCCTGGTTCACGAGCTCAAGACACCGCTCACCGTAGTGCTCGCCTCGAGCGACCTCCTGGTGGAAGAGCTCAAGGAGGAGCCGCTGCTCAGCCTGGCCAGGAACGTCAACACCGGTGCCGACAACCTGAGCAAGAGGATCGACGAGCTCCTCGACCTGGCGAGGGGCGAGCTGGGCATGCTCACGTTGCGGCCGGCGCGGATGGCCCCACTGCCGCTGCTGCGAGGTGTGGCCGACGATGTGGCGCCGGTGGCCGCCAGCCACGGCCAGGTGCTGGTCGTCGACCTGCCACCCGCCCTCCCCGACATATGGGGCGACGAGGTCCACCTGCGGCACGTGCTGCTCAACCTGCTCGACAACGCCTTCAAGTTCACCCCTGAGGGGGGCACCATCACCGTGCGGGCCAGGGCCGAGGGCTCCTTCCTCATCGTCGAGGTCGAGGATACCGGCCCCGGGATACCACAGGAGGAGCAGGCGCGGCTGTTCGAGCCCTATCATCGCGTGGAGACCGACAGGGAGCGCTTGAGTGGCCTGGGCCTGGGGCTGGCCCTGGGCAAGACGCTGGTGGAGCTTCACGGGGGACATATCTGGGTAAAGAGCAGCATTGGCGAGGGCTCAACGTTCAGCTTCTCCATACCACTGGCGGGGGGCGCGCAGCAATAGCGACGGTTCATCCGGGAGGATGCATATGAAAGTCCTTATCATCGAGGATAGCCGTGAGATCGTGGAGGCCATATCCCTGGCCTTCCAGATACGCTGGCCTGAGGCGAGGCTGGTCTCCACTCACCTCGGCGAGAGGGGCATAGAGATGGCCGCCAGCGAGTCTCCCGACATGATCATCCTCGACCTGGGGCTGCCCGATGTGAGCGGCTTCGAGGTACTGAAGCAGGTTCGTCTCTTCTCCGATGTCCCCGTCCTGGTCCTCACGGTGAGGTCGGAAGAGGTGGACATCGTCCGCGGGCTGGAGTGGGGGGCCGACGACTACATCGTGAAGCCCTTCCGCCAGATGGAGCTCCTGGCCAGGATAAGGGCGCTCATCAGGAGGCAGCTCTCTCCCGATGAGGAGCCCCCCCTGGTCTGCGGCGAGCTGCGCTTCCACCCGGCAACGCGCCAGCTTACCGTCCACGGAAAGGAGATAGTCCTCACCGCCACCGAGACCATAATACTCCGTCACCTGATGAGGAACGCCGGACGGGTGGTGACCCAGGCCGGCCTCGCCCGCGAGGTGTGGGGCGACGATGGCGATGCCGCCGCCGGCAACATCAAGGTATACATCAGGAGACTGCGCCAGAAGATAGAGGAAGACCCCAGCAGCCCCACGCTCATCGTCACCAAGCCGGGCGCGGGATACCTGATGGTGAGGCCAGACCAGTCCCAGTAGCGGCCTTCACCGCTCTCGTGCCCCCCGGCGATTTCACCGCCCTCCCCAAGAGCGTCCCCAGGCATCTCGTTCGAGCAGGCCGCTGCGTCTGCCGTGCCTGTAGAGACGGGCGATGGAACAGCGCCCGGGCGGGCATGCTGCCGTACGCGGGGCTAGGTGCGTATCAGCGTGGTGGTCTCCAGGGTGGAGAGGTCTACCACCCTCACCGCGTGGTTGTTGGTATCGGCGACGTAGAGCTTACCGTCGGCTGCGTCTATGCCGCCGGGCTCGTAGAAGAGGGGGGCCCTGCCGTCGCGCCACCCGTGGCCGCCGCCCAGGAGGGTGGTGGTGGCCCTGGTCTCGGGGTCGATGCGCTTTATCTTGCTGTTGTAGGTGTCGGCCACATAGAGCGTGCCGCGGTGGTAGGCCACGCCCAGCGGGTGCTGGAGGCGGGCGGTGTGGCCAACGCCGTCGACATCGCCGAAGTGGAAGAGGCTGGCCCCGCTCCCGGCGAGCGTGCCTACACTGCCCTTTGCCGGGTCGAGGTCTGCCCAGCGGACGGAGCTCGCCTCGGAGTCGGCGAAGTAGAGGTGCCCCGCACCGTCTGGTGCCAGGCCGCTGGGCTGGGCCAGCTCGGCTAAGGCCAGGGGGCCGTCCCTGGTCCCCTCGCGGCCGTTGCCGGCGAAGGGGCGGAGCGTCCCGCGGGAGAGCTCCATGAGCCAGAGCTGGTGGGAGCCGGCCATCGCGATGTAGAGCATATCCCCGATAAGCGCCAGGTCCCACGGCGAGCTCAGGGCTACAGTGGGCGCAGTGCCGCCCCGGTGCGGGTAGCGATGGGGCTGGAGGCCGGTCCCGGCCAGCGTGCTCACCTCGCCTGTGGCCAGGTCGATGCGGCGCAGCGCGTGGTTGCCGGTATCGGCCAGGTACAGGGTGGCGCCGTCCGCGGAGAGTGCCATCCCCTGCGGGTAGTGGAAGGCGGCAGCTTCGCGGTCGCCGTCGGCGAGGCCGGGCCGGCCGCTGCCGATGAAGGTCGATATCTGGCCGCTCTCGATGTCGGCTATGGCGATGCGGTGGTGGTTGGTATCGGCGATGAAGAGGCGGCGGCCCGCGCTGTCGGCGAGGACCTTGCCTGGGAACGAGAGTGTGCCCTCGGGGAGGCCCTCCCATGCCCGCGCGAGCGAGAGCGGGGTGCGGTCGAGCAGCCCGGCGGAGTCGAACTCCGCTATCAGCGAGTCGATCACCGGCTTGAAGAGGCGGTATATGTTCTCGCCGCTGTGGCCCCCCACCACGTTCCCTGCCGGGTCTATTATGACCAGGGTGGGCCATGCCTGCACCCCCCAGGTGTGCCACAGGACGAAGTCCCTGTCGTTTACCACCGGGTGCTCCAGCCCGTAGCGCGCGATGACCTGGCGGATGTTTTCGGTGTCGCCCTCGTTGGGGAACTTCGCCGAGTGGACACCTATGACCACCAGCTCCGAGGGGTACTCCCTCTCCAGCCTCTTGAGCTCAGGGATGACGTGCATGCAGTTGATGCAGCCGTAGGTCCAGAAGTCCAGGATCACTATCTTTCCCTTGAGCCTGCTCAACGTGAGCGGCCTGTCGGTGTTGAGCCAGTCCAGGCCCCCGGGGAACTCCGGGGCCTTTCTCCTCTCGCGGGCATTAACCTCGGACAATGGGACACTCCTTAATTACTAACGATTGATACGTCGATGGTTACACTATCTCTATTTTAGAAGGATAGCGGTATATGCCATCGCTGTATGTGATTTTTCTCACATCGGGCACGTCCTCTCGTCGCCCGTGGGCGCGAGTTGACACCGCTGCCGCCGCAATTTACACTGTAGGGGGCTTTTATCGAGGGGGCCAACGCCGTGAAGTGTGCTGCCTGTGGCCAGGTGATGATAGTGGTGGAGCACGAGAAGGTCGAGCTGGACTACTGTACCAGCTGCGCCGGGGTGTGGTTCGATGCCGGGGAGCTGGAGCTCCTGCTGGGGAGGATGCAGGTCGAGGGGGAGGGGCTCTCCCTGGAGGGCATCCTCACCTCGCCAGAGGCCAGGTCTGCGGAGCGGAAGAGGAGGTGCCCCATCTGCGGCCACAGGATGAGGAAGGCCACGGTGGGCCACGACCCGGAGGTGCTCATCGACGTGTGCCCCCGTGGTGACGGTCTCTGGTTCGACGAGGGAGAGGTGGGCCAGTTGATAGCGCAGCTCCCCAGGCGGCCTGCCGCAGAGGGAGGCTCGCAGGAGCGGGTCATCACCTTTCTAGGAGAGGTATTCCGCTTCCGGGAGTGAGTGAAGCGATAATTATGGAGGTCGGTCATGGTAGCGCTCTACATCGTGATCGGGTTGCTGGTAGTCATCGGGATATACTTCGGGGTGACCTACAACAGCCTGGTGAGGTCGCGCAACCAGGTGAGCAATTCCTGGGCGCAGATAGATGTCCAGCTTAAACGGCGGCACGACCTCATCCCCAACCTGGTGGAGACGGTCAAGGGCTACGCAAAGCACGAGCGGGAGACACTGGAGGCGGTCACCAACGCCCGCAACCTGGCGCAGAAGGCGGTGGGCAGCGGCGTGGGCGCCCAGTCCAAGGCCGAGGCCGGGCTGAGCGGGGCGCTGTCACGGCTGCTCGCCGTGGCCGAGAACTACCCTGACTTGAAGGCCAACCAGAACTTTCTCGCCCTCCAGGAGGAGCTGACCTCCACCGAGAACAAGATAAGCTTCTCGCGCCAGTTCTACAACGACTCGGTCTACTCCTACAACAACAGGACCCAGATGTTCCCCTCGAACATCGTCGCCGGGATGACCGGTTTCAAGCCCGGCGAGTTCTTCGAGGTCGAGGAGCCAGGTGAGAGAGAGGCGCCCAAGGTAAGCTTCAGCTAGCGAGAGAGAAGGCCCGCCATGTGGGAGCAGATAAGGTCAAACCAGATCAGGTCGGCGATACTGGTAGCAGCAATGGGGGTGCTGCTGCTGGGGCTCGGCTATGTCCTGGGGATGACCTTCTTCGGCAGCGGCATCGGCGGCCTGGTCGTGGCCGTGCTTGTCTGGGCGGTGATGAACCTGGTGGCCTACTTCCAGGGGGACAGCATCCTGCTGGCGCTCTCCAGGGCGAGGAAGATCGGGCGGGACGACAACCCCCGCCTGTACAACGTGGTCGAGGAGATGAGGATCGCCTCGGGCCTTGAGCGGATGCCCGACATCTACATCATAGATGACCCGGCGTTAAATGCCTTCGCCACCGGCCGCGATGCCCAGCGGGCCTCTGTGGCCATCACCTCCGGTCTCCTGCAGCGGCTCAACCGCGACGAGCTCCAGGGGGTGATCGGACACGAGATGGCCCACATCAAGAACCGCGACGTGCTGCTCATGTCGCTGTGCAGCGTCCTCCTGGGGACCATCGTCATCCTGGCCTGGTACTCCACGCGCCTGCTCTTCTTCAGCTCCGTGGCCGGCGGCAGGAGGGGCGGTGCCGGGGGGGGCGGTGGTGCCGGGCAGCTCATCATGCTGGCCGTGGGGCTGGCGCTCATCATACTGGCCCCCATCATCGCCCAGCTCATCTACTTCGCCATCTCCAGGAGGCGCGAGTACCTGGCCGACGCCTCCTCTGCCCTCTATACCCGCTACCCAGAGGGGCTGGCCTCGGCGCTGGAGAAGCTCTCCGCCTCGACGGTACAGCTCAAGTCGGCCAACCAGGCGCTGGCCCCGATGTACATCATCAATCCCTTCCGCAAGAAGGGGATGGCGGCGAGCGACTTGACCAGCACCCACCCCCCGATATCGGAGCGGGTACGCATCCTGCGCGCCATGGCCGGCGGCGCCTCTCTACGCGACTACGACAGCGCCTTTCGCCGCGTCCATGGCGGGGGCAAGGGGGCCTTCTCCCCTGCCGCCCTGGCCGCGGCCCCCGGTGCGGTGGCGTTGCGGGGGGCGGCCCCCGAGGAGGCACCGGCAGAGCTGGCCCAGGACAAGGTAGAGCGCACTCGCGAGGTGCAGGACATGATGTGGCGGCTCAACAGCTACCGCACCATCGAGTGCAAGTGCGGCACCAAGCTGAAGGTACCGCCCAACCTAAAGCGGCCCAACATCCAGTGCCCCCACTGCGGGCGCGTCCACCACTTCTAAGGCCCCGGACTGCCTGAGGCCAGTGTGCCTGCACCGTTATGTCAAGAGTTAGCCCTGTCGTCTGCACCATGGGCGAGGCGACGCCCTGCCCCGGTTGGGGGGCGACTGGAAGCCGCCCCCCGGAGACGCACCGCCCTCTCTAGGCCACCGCGCCGCTTGACTTTAAGCCCGCTATCTCGTCTGAGCTGTAGCCCAGGGCGGCCAGTATCTCGTCGCTGTGCTGGCCCGGCGTAGGGGCGAAGCTCCTCACCGCGCCCGGCGTATCGGAGAGCTTTATCGAGATGCCCACCTGCCTCACCTTGCCCAGCGTGGGGTGGTCCAGCTCGACCATCATCTTGCGGTGGAGCACCTGCGGGTCCTGGAACACCTCGTCCACGCCCAGCACCGGGGCGGCGCAGGTATCGGTCTGCTTGAAGAGCTCGAACCACTCGTCCCTGGTCCTGGTGAGGAATATCTTCTGGAACTCCGCCTGTATCTCCTTGTGCTTCTCGCGGTCGGCCCACTGGAACTGTACCAGGTCCTCCCGCCCCAGCGTCTTGCACAGGTTCTCGTAGAACCAGGGCTCGATGGCGCCCAGGCTTATGTACTTGCCGTCCTTGGTCTGGTAGAGGCCGTAGAAGGGCATGCCCTGGAGGAAGCCGAGCAGGCTGCCCAGGCCCGGCACCTCTCCGCTGGAGAAGTAGTGCGACGCCTCGGTGTGCATCAGGGAGACCACGCCGTCGAGCATGGCGACGTCGACGTGCTGGCCCCTGCCGGTGCGCTGCCGTGCTACCAGCGCGGTGAGGATGCCGATGGCGGCCTGCATACCCCCCGCCGAGTAGTCGGCGATGATGTTGGTGGGCACCACCGGCCTGCCGCCGGGCTCCCCGGTGATCCCCTGGAAGCCGCCTATGGAGAGGTAGTTTATGTCGTGGCCTGCCATCTCGCGGTAGGGGCCGTTCTGGCCGTAGCCGGTGAGCGAGCAGTAGACCACACTGGGGTTCATGGCGCTTATGGTCTCGTAGTCGACGCCGAGCCGCGCGGCCACCCCGGGGCGGAACTCCTCGACCAGGACGTCGGCGTCCCGGGCCAGGCGGTAGAAGACATCGCGGGCCTGGGGTATCTTCAGGTTTAAGGTGATGCTCCTCTTGTTGCGCCCCTCCGGGTTGAAGGCCCGCCGCCGCTCCTCGTCTCTCGCCGACTGGGGCAGGAGCGCCATCGCCGCCCGGCCGCCGCCGGGCTCGACCTTGATGACGTCCGCGCCCATGTCGGCCAGGAACATGGTGCAGTACGGTCCCGGCGCCAGGCGCGTCATGTCGACCACCTTGATCCCTTCCAGTGCCATGGTAGTGCCCATACTCGATAACCTCCCTTGGCAGTATCGTTCGGCCGGCCTGGGCAGGCGGCGGTGCGGTCTCTGCCGTGCCCGGCCCCTCGCAAGCTACTGGTTGATCATAGAGGGGACATCGAGCAGCTTCCGTGCCGCCAGGTAGTGAAGGATCTCGTTGGCTCCCTCGTAGATGCGGCAGCCCCGCTGGTCGCGCCATATCCTCTCCATGGGGAAGTCGTTGGTGTAGCCGTGGCCGCCGTATATCTGGATAACGCGGTCGGACACGCGCTGTCCCAGCTCCGACCCCATGACCTTGCACATGCCGGCCTCGGCGAGCACGTCCTCGCCCTGGTCCAGCCGCCACGCCGTGTTGTGGAGGAAGAGCCTGGTGCTCAGTATCTCGGCCCAGGAGTCCACGACCATCCACTGGATGGCCTGTCGATAAGAGAGCGGCTTGCCGAAGGTCACCCTTTCCTTGGCCCAGTTGATGCCCAGCTCGAAGCAGCGCTGGGCGCCGCCCACGCCCCACGCCGCCACCCTGAGGCGTGGCACCACGATCATCCGCATCCACCCCGCCATCCCCCCTCCCGGCGCGCCGGCGCGGTTGGCATCGGGGACGATGCAGTCGTCGAAGTAGATCTCGTACTGGGTGAGCCCACGGTTCCCCAGCGTCTTCTGCTCGCGGCCTATCTTCAGGCCGGGCTGGTCCTTATCGACGAAGAACTGGGTCACCCCGCCGCGGGGCTTGTCGAGCGCGGTGCGCGCCGCGAGCATGAAGAAGTCGGCGAAGTCGGCACCGCTTATAAAGGTCTTGGAGCCGTTTATCACCCAGTTGTCGCCGTCCTTCTTCGCCGTGGTGAGCATTGCCGACTGGTCTGAGCCGCCGGTGGTGGGCTCGGTGAAGGCCCCGGCGAAGAACTTCTCCCCCCTGATGTGGGGGAGCAGGTACTGCTCCTTCAGGTAGTCAGATGCCGAGTCCAGGTCGGACAGAGAGCCGTTCAGGAAGAACAGGGCGAACACCAAGGGGCCTTTGCCGAACTCCTCGGAGAGCATCACGTTGCATATGGTGCTCTGTATGCCGCCTCCCCCCCACTTCTCCGGGACGAAGGGGGCCCACAGGCCCAGCTCCACTGCCTGTGCCACCAGCCGGCGCCACTCGTCCATGGGGACGCGGTCGGTCTCGTCGATCTCCTTCTCCAGGGGGTAAATCTCGTCCTCCATGAACCTGCGTGCCATCTGTTGCATCATCTTGTACTCGTCGGGAATGGTGAAATCCATCTTTTCCCCCTTCTCATTTTTTCGGTATCTGGCTTTCTGGTCTCCCCGTCCTTGCGTGTTGCACACTGTTATCGCGAGATTGACTGTCTCCTTTCCGGGCCCGGCTGAGAAGCGGGCGGCGGGCCTCGCCGGTCTGGGGCGAGGCCCCTTTAGCGTTTCTCCGCCCCTCCCCCGCAGGCACTACGCTCTATGGCCATGACCTTCTCCAGGCGGCGGCGGTGCCGCTCCTCGCCGCTATAGCGGGCATTCAAGAAGGCGAGCACCAGCTCAGCGGCGAGCTCCTCCCCCACCACGCGTGCCCCCAGGCACATGACGTTCATGTCGTCGTGCTCCACCCCCTGGTGTGCCGAGTAGGTATCGTGGCACAGGCAGGCCCGTATGCCGGGCACCTTGTTGGCGGCGATGCAGGCGCCGACGCCGCTGCCACATATTATGATGCCGCGGTGGGCCCGCCCCGATGCCACCTCGCGGGCCACTGCCTCGGCGAAGTCGGGGTAGTCGTCGTCGGGGTCGAGGCTGTGGGCCCCGACGTCTGCTACCTGGAACCGCTCGCGCAGCAGCGCGAGCAGCCGCTCTTTGAGCAGGAGGCCGCCGTGGTCGGCCCCCACTGCCACGTGTAGCCTCATCTGCCCCTCCTGATACAGAAGTCCAGGGCTGGTGGCCCCCTCCTAGGGGACCCGCTCCACCTTGAGCAGGTTGGTGGTGCCGGCGATGCCGATGGGGAGTCCCCCCGTGATCACCACCAGGTCTCCAGGCCTGGCGATGCCCAGCTCCCTGGGCAGCGTGGCCCCCAGGGCGAACATCTCCTCGATAGAAGAAGGTTGACCCATGGAGAGGGCGCGCACCCCCCAGCAGAGCAGGAGCCTCCTGCCCACGTGTTCGTTGGGGGTCACCGCCAGGATCGGGGCCTGGGGCCGGTACTTGGAGACCCGCTGCGCCGTGCTCCCAGAGTAGGTGAAGGCCACGATGGCCGCCGCCCCAAGCTGGCTCGCAGTGTGACACGCCGTGTAGCTTATGGCCTCGTCGGTGTGGGGCTTGAGCCCCTGCCCGCGCTCGGAGAGGAGCTGCGGATAGGGGAGCGCCCGCTCTGTGGTGAGCGCCACCCGTGCCATCATGCGCACCGCCGCGATGGGGTAGCTGCCTATGGAGGTCTCGCTGGAGAGCATGACGGCATCGGTGCCGTCGAAGATGGCGTTGGCCACGTCTGTCACCTCGGCCCGGGAAGGGCTCGCCGCCTTCACCATGGACTCCAGCATCTGTGTGGCCGTGATCACCGGCTTACCTGCCCGGTTGCACTTCTCTATGAGCCCCTTCTGTACGATGGGCACCTGGTCGAGGGGGATGTCCACCCCGAGGTCTCCCCGCGCCACCATGATGCCGTCGCTGGCCTCGAGGACGCGTGCGAAATCGGAGAGCGCCGCTCTGCGCTCTATCTTGGATATGATGGGGATGTGGGCGTCTCCCTGGTGCAGGACCTCCCTCGCCTGCTCCACGTCCTGGGCGCTGCTCACAAAGGAGAGGGCGACGAAGTCGGGCCCCTGCTCTGCGGCGAACGCGATGTGGCCTTTGAGCTGCTCGGTGACGAAGGGGCCGATGCTGCGCATCCCGGGCACGGCGATGCCGCGGCCTGATGTCAGCGTGCCGCCCACCACCACCGTGCACAGGACGTCTCCCCCCTGGAGTGCCTTGACCTTGAGCTCCATGGCGCCGTCGTCGAGGAGGACGGTGTCGCCCGGCTTCACCCCCTGGGAGAGGGTGTCCAGGTTGATGGGGACCTCCCTGCGCTCTCCCGATGCCTGTCTGGGGGTCAGCGTGAGCAGGGCGCCCTTTTTCAGGGTCACAGGCTCGGCGAGCCTCCCCACCCGGTACTTCGGCCCGGGCAGGTCCATGAGTATGGCGACGGGCACCCCCAGCCTCTGCGATACGCGCCTGATGGTCTCTGCGTACCTGGAGTGCTCCTGCAAGGTGCCGTGGGACAGGTTTAAGCGGGCGACGCCCATGCCTGCCCTGATGAGCCGCTCCACCATGCGGGGTGAGCACGTGGCCGGCCCGATGGTGCACACTATCTTGGTTCGCGTCCGGAAATGGCCGCTCTGTCGCATCTCCCAAAGCGCCCTGCTCAAGTGCGGCCTGCCCCCTCTTGAGCCAGAGGGGAGGCCGTGCCCGGCAGCCCTTTCAAAGGGGGGCCCCGTGGCCTGACGAGGCACCCGCCCCCCTATTCTATTGGCTCGGTGGCCTCTTGTCGAGGGCTGTGGCGGTAAGCCCTTTGCCGGGCCCCGCTACGCACCGGGACGCGGGCATTAACTGGATTGTAACCCCATTGTAACGCGCCCTTTAACCTGTCCGTGCTGGCTGTAACCTGTTCTTTACCTGGTACGTGTACGATGATAGCTACAGGTCGAATGCTGCTGTGCGTGGAGATGCTATCGTGAAAAAGGTTCTGGTCGTCGGGGTGCTCATCGGCATGGTCATCGGCGGCCTGCTCGTGGCGGGGCCGCTCTACCCCATCGCGACGCAGGCCCAGGCGGGCGATGCCAGCCTCGCCGCCCTGCTCCCCGACATCGAGAAGATCTACCAGGAGGCCCTGCTCTCTCCCTTGAACCAGGTGGAGGGCGAGATCGAGGACGAGGACATCGCCCGGTACTACCACCACCTGCTGGAGAGCTGCGAGCTGGATACGCCGTAGGCAGGCCCCGTCTGTATCTCGTGTCGCCGCGCCCCGCTCCTGGTAGAGGGCAGATGCCCTGGTGAGACCCCTTGCGTGAGGGGCCCCTTTTCCCCCCTGCCGTCTTTGTAGTGGCCCGGGCGTAAAACCCGCTACCATTCACTTGCCCAGGAGTCCCCAGGAGGCTACGCATAGAAGGCGGTGGGGGGCACGCGTGTACCCCCCACCGTCCGACACGTTTTTTACCTGGGCCTGGCCCTTCTAGAGCAGGCTCTTGAACTCCCCGACGTCGGCCTCGGTGGTGATAGTCCCGTCTATCAGCAGGTCTGCGATATCGTCGTCGCTGTAGCCCAGGACATCCTTGAAGACGTACTCGTTATCCTCGCCCAGGCACGGCGCCGACTTCCATATGTAGTTTGGGGTCTTGGAGAGCTGGTAGGCCGGGGCGTTGAATGCCATGGTGCCGATGACCTTGTGCTCTAAGAACCGGTAGTGCTGGCGCTCTTTAAGCTGGGGGTCGGCGAAGAGGTCTTCACAGGTCTGCACCACCCCTGCCGGCACCCCGGCCTCCTGCATCATGGCCATGACCTGGTAGTCGGTGTAGTCCCCGGTCCAGTCCGCGATGAGGGCTTCCAGCTCGTCCTCGTTCTGCTTCCGGGCGGGGAGGGTGGCGAAGCGCGGGTCGTCCCTCCACTCCGGGTGCCCGACGGCGGCGCAGAAGGCGCGCCACTCCTCGTCGCTGGTCACCTCGATGGATATCCAGCGGTCGAGCCCGCGGCAGGGGAAGGCGCCGCACGGGGCGTGGTACGGGTCGCGGTTTCCCGTGCGCTCGGCTATGCGGCCGTTGGCCAGGTAGTCCAGGATGGACGGTGACAGGAAGGTGGCCCCGCACTCCGCCTGCCCGGCATCGATGTACATCCCCTTTCCCGTGCGCTTGCGGTAGAGCAGTGCGGCGACCACGCTGGTTATGATGTAGAAGGGGGCGATGAAGTCGCTGTGGTTGTTGAACAGGAGGTTGGGCGGCTGGTCCTGGTAGCCGGTGACCTGGGAGAAGCCGCCGATGGCGACGCCGAACATGCCGTACGCCCCGTAGGTGGAGTGGGGGCCGTACTGGCCCATCTGGCACGTGGAGTAGTAGATGATGTCCGGGTTCCACTGCACCACGGTGTCGTAGTCCAGCCCCAGCTTCTTCATAGAGCCAGCGGCGAAGGACTCGCCGACGACATCGGCCCACATGATGGCCCTCTTGGCGATCTCGATCCCCCTGGGCATGGAGAGGTCTACGCTCAGGCTGAACTTCTGCGTATTGTATGCCATGCCGAAGGCAGAGCGATCGACGCCGGGGATGAAGTCGCGGTAGGGGAAGGCGTACCTCAGGCTGTCGGGCCGGCGGTGGCTCTCGAAGCGGATGACCGTGGCCCCGTGCTCCGCCAGCTCCCTGCCTATCTGGGGGCCGACGCCGACCCAGGTGAAGTCGCACACCTTCAGGCCCTCGAATATCTGCCTGGTGGGTGCCTTGGGTATAGAGCTCTGTTCCGTCATCTCGCGCACCTCGCCTCTCGTTATATGACCCCGTGGTTCTTGAGCAGCACCAGCTCCTCTGGGCTCATGCCCAGCCTCTTCTCGTAGACCTCGCTGTTGTGCTCGCCGAGGAGGGGGGCCCGCCGCTGCACCCGGTAGGGCGCGACTGGTTCCTGGCCCGGCCCCCACATCTTGATGGGGAACCCCGGATAGGTGAGGGTCTCCCCGAGCTCCGGGTGCTCCACTTGGACGAAGAACCCACGGTGCAGGAACTGGGGGAACTCCAGCACGTCCTTGACCGTGTTCATGGGGGCCAGCCGGAACTCCTTGTCCGGTCGCGCCGCCGCCTCGAAGAGCTCCATCTTGGTCTGGGTGAGCATGAACTCGGCTATGGGGTTCATCACCCGGTCGAACTGCTCCTGGTCCATGGTGCGGGTGTCCCACGAGCCTATCCAGTCGTAGTCTGTGAGCTCCAGAGCGTAGCCATGCTCGTTGGCCAGCTCCACCATGTTCTTCGAGGAGCGGGCGGCCCCCAGCTCGCCGCCGCCGATCATGAACAGCACGTAGCCGTCCTTGCACGGCCACACCAGGGGCAGGCGGAGTGGTGGGGCGTCGGGGGGCCGGATGCTCATCATCTCGATGGCGCGGCCCCGGTAGTTGATGTGCAGGATGTCCCATATCTCTGACGTGATCATCAGCGCCAGGACTATCCCCTGCTGGCAGGAGACGTCCACGTGCTGGCCCTCACCACTCATCGCCCGGTGGTAGAAGGCCATGAGCGAGCCCAGGGCGCCGTGGAGTCCGCCGAAGAGGAAGAACTCGGGCTGGCTTATGCGGACTGGCGCCCGGTCGGGGTCGCCGAAGAGGCGCTGCATGCCTCCCATGGCCACCCCCACGATGTCACTGCCCTTGTAGTGGGCGTAGGGGCCGCTCTGGCCGAAGGGGGTGATAGAGGTCATGACTATCCCCGGGTTCACCCGCTCCAGGTCTCGGTAGCCCAGGCCCAGGCCCTCCATGTACCCTGGCGCGAAGCCCTCGATGACGATATCGGAGGCCTCGACCAGCCTCTTGAAGATGGCCCTCCCCTCGGCGGTCTCCAGGTTCAGGGTTATCCCCCGCTTGTGGAGGTTGGTGGCAAACCAGAAGAGGCTCCGCTCCGGGTCTGGGATGTCCTTGTGAAATGGCCCCTTGTTTCGGGTGGGGCTGCCCCCCGGCGGCTCGATCTTGATGACATCGGCCCCCATGTCACCCAGTATCTTGCCGGCGAGGCAGCACCCGTCCTCGGCCAGGTCGAGGACGCGGCATCCCTCCATCAGCGTATCGTGCCTTGTCACAGTAACACCTCCATTCTCTGCCGCGATTGCAGTCCACACTGGTCTACGCTCAGTGTCCCATGGCTCCCTCCTTTCGGTAAGGCTGTCGGCGTACTGCCTGCGATAGAAAGTCTCTCGTCTCGACGTATGGGTGGGCAGTGTATCTCGCTGCAGCGGTGGCCCCGTGGTGTGCCATTGGCCTCGCACTACCGAGACTTGATGGCGGTGGCACGCTGGGACGATAGGACTGCCCTGTCTCTCCAGCAGGTGGTTGGTGAAAACACTTCACCAATGGCAGGACGGTCTGTCTGTGTGCCGGGTGCGTGGAGCGAGCTACGGGACGTAGATGAGACCTCCGGCTCGTGGTGCGGGTCTCTCTACGAAATAGTGGCCCCCTCGGGACCATGCTATAGGGGGGAAAAAGAAAAAAGGATGAACCTTGAGGAGGTAAAGGGCTCCCCGTGGTCTATGTCAGGGTGGAGATAGTATAGACTACCATGAAGCCGCTGTCAAGGGTGGAGGCACGGAGGTCCCTGTCGATCGTGCCCTTTCACTGGTGTGAGACAAAAGTCGCATACAGGTGTCCCCTCCTGCCCTACACTAGTCTCGACCGGTGGTGCTATTCGATGGAGGGGGTGGGATCATGGCGACCAGGGTCAAGAATGTACGTCGAGATGCAAGGCACGAGGCAGTGTATAGAGTGCAAGAAGGGACGGGGAGTGTCGAGCCCGCCCAGCGCCAAGAGGCGGGGCCCAGCTGCGTGCACTACTGGCTCATAGAGCCGGCGCTGGGCCCTACCAGCCGCGGGGTGTGCAGGTACTGCGGCGAGGAGCGCGAGTTCTTCAACTACCAGGGCGACTTCTCCTGGGAGGACAGCGCCTCTTCGCTGGCCGACCCCTTCGACACCTCTGATGTCCTGCCCGACGGCGAGGACAACAGGAACTGAGCCACTCTCGCGCCGAGGTGCCGTGGCCGCGTGGGTGCCCCTTTTTTTATGCCGGGCGATGCATTGTGTCCGCAGTGAGAGGCCGCAATCGCACAAGAGCATATTGACAGCGCGAGGAATGCGCTATACCATCACAGGGCACGGGTTTTCAGGGGGCGAGGGGGTGATGTGGTGCCGTTTGCCCCGGCCAGGCGAGGGCAGCCTTGACCTGGAAGCGGATGGCGACGCTGGAGCGGCTTGGGCGGGTGGTGTGTTGTAGAGGAGAGGGCGATGGGCGAGGAGCCGGGTAAAAACAGGCCGGAGAAGGCCCGTATACCGGTGACCGGGATGACGTGCACCACGTGTGCCGCCACCATAGAGAGGCGACTGGCACACCTGCCGGGCGTGCAGCGTGCCGACGTGAACTTCGCCTCGGAGCGGGCGTCTGTGGAGTACGACCCATCGCAGGTGGACGTGGCCGTCATCAAGGGCGCCATCTCGGAGCTGGGCTACGGGGTGGCGACCAGCAAGGCCATATTCCCGGTAGAGGGGATGACCTGCGCCTCGTGCGTGGCCCGGGTGGAGAAGGCGCTCTCCGCTGTGCCCGGCGTGGTCTCGGCGAGCGCAAACCTGGCCTCGGAGCGGGCCACCGTGGAGTACGTCGAGGGCACCGATATCGCCGACCTGCGGCGGGCGGTGCGAGAGGCCGGCTACGAGCTGGGCCCTGAGGTGGGGGCCGGCGCCGCAGCGGACGCGGCATCGCGGCGGGAGATAGCGGCCTTACGTAACCGCGTGCTCTTCGCCGCGGCGTGTGCCGTGGCCATCATGGCCATTGGCTTTGGCCCCGCCTTCGTGGTCAAGCCCTACCTGCTGTGGGCCCTGGCCACGCCGGTGCAGTTCTGGGCCGGCTGGCGCTTCTACCGTGGGGCCTGGGGTGCGCTGCGCCAGCGCACCGCCGACATGAATACCCTTATCGCGGTGGGCACCTCGGCGGCCTACCTGTACAGCGTCGTTGCCGTCCTCTTCCCCGGTATCTTCTCCAGCGCCAACGTGGCGCCCAACCTGTACTTCGATACCTCGGCCATGATCATCGCCTTAATCCTCCTCGGCCGCTTCATCGAGGCGCGGGCCAAGGGGCAGGCATCGGACGCCATACGGAGGCTCATGGGGATGCAGCCCAAGACGGCGCTGGTGGTGCGCGACGGCGAGGAGAGGGAGATCGCCATCGATGACGTCGGGGTCGGCGAGCTGGTGGTGGTGCGCCCCGGCGAGCGAGTGCCGGTGGATGGCGTCGTGAGGCAGGGGCACTCCAGCATCGACGAGTCGATGATAAGCGGCGAGAGCATCCCGGTGGACAAGAAGGTGGGCGACGAGGTCATCGGCGCCACCATGAACCGCACCGGCAGCTTCACCTTCGAGGCCACCAGGGTGGGCCGGGACACCACGCTGGCCCACATAGTGAGGATGGTGGAGGAGGCCCAGGGGAGCAAGGCCCCCATCCAGCGCCTCGCCGATGTCATTGCCAGCTACTTCGTGCCCGCAGTGATAGCTATTGCGTCTGTCACCTTCCTCGTCTGGTACTTCGTGGGGCCGGCCCCTGCGCTCACCTTTGCCTTCTTGAACTTCATCGCGGTGCTCATCATCGCCTGTCCCTGCGCCCTGGGGCTGGCCACCCCCACCGCCATCATGGTGGGCACCGGAAAGGGGGCGGAGCACGGCGTGCTCATCAGGAGCGGCGAGGCCCTGGAGCGGTCCCAGCGCATAGATACCGTGCTCCTGGACAAGACGGGCACCCTCACCCGCGGCGTGCCCACGGTCACCGACATCGCTACCATACCATCATACTCTGAAGAGGCCATCTTGAGACTGGCGGCGTCGGCGGAGCGCGGCTCGGAGCACCCGCTGGGGGAGGCCGTGGTCAGGGCCGCTGTGGAGCGGGGGCTGGAGCTTGCCCCCGCCTCCGATTTCAACGCCGTGCCCGGCCAGGGCGTGGAGGCCGTGGTGGAGGGGGAGCGGCTCCTCCTGGGCAACCTGGGCTTCATGGAAGAGAGAGGCCTCTCCGTGAACGGCATCGGCGAGCGTGCCGAGCAACTCTTCGACCAGGGGAAGACGGCGATGTTCCTGGGCGTGGGAGGCAAGGTGGTGGGGATAATCGCGCTCGCCGATACCTTGAAGCCCGATGCCAGGGGGGCGGTGGGCGCGCTCAACGGGATGGGCGTAGAGACGGTGATGCTCACCGGGGACAACGAGCGCACTGCCCGGGCCATCGCCCGTGAGGCGGGCATCGGGCGTGTCCTCGCCGGGGTGCTCCCCGACCAGAAGGCCGATGAGGTAAGGAGGTTGCAGGCCGGGGGGAGGGTGGTGGCCATGGTGGGCGACGGCATAAACGATGCCCCGGCGCTGGCCCAGGCAGACGTGGGCATCGCCATCGGCACCGGCACCGACATCGCCATGGAGACCGGAGATATCACGCTCATCAGCGGCGACCTCGGGGGCATAGTGACGGCGCTCTCGCTGTCCCGCAGCACCCTGCGGACGATCAGGCAGAACCTCTTCTGGGCCTTCGCCTACAACACGGCCCTGATACCGGTGGCGGCGGGGGTGCTCTACCTCGCCTTCGGCGATGGCGGCGTGCCGTCGGGGCTTCACTTCATACTGGGCGAGCACGGGTTCTTGAACCCTATCCTGGCGGCGGCGGCCATGGCGGCGAGCTCTATTACCGTGGTGCTCAACTCGCTGCGCCTTAGGAGGTTCCGGCCGCCGCGGCCCTCGATACAGGGGCATTGACAGGGGCCGCCGTCCCCAGATACAATGTATATGAATATTAGAATATAGGAATACATTGTGGAGGGGAGATGGAATGCCTGACGTGAACGCCATGGGGCTGCTCAAGCTACAGTCAGAGCTGTGCAAGACCTTCGCTGACCCCAAGAGGCTGTTCATCATCAAGGAGCTGCGCCACGGTGAGAGGTCGGTGGGACAGCTCGCAGAGAAGATGGGGGTGCGCCAGGCCAACGTGTCACAGCACCTCGCCATCCTGCGCGACCGCGGCATCGTCGAGGCACGTCGCGAGGCCACCACGGTCTACTACCGCCTCACCGACCCCAGGATCGCCGAGGCCTGCGAGCTGGTGCAGGAGGTGCTGCTCAACCAGCTTGAGCGGAGCGGCACGCTGGCCAAGGGACTGGGGGCCTGAACTCATCATCACGCTATCTATTTAAGGAGGGTATCGTGAGGGCAAAAGACAGAGAGGGACTGGAGCAGAGGTTTGGCGAGCGGGTGAGCTTCGAGCATACGGAGCGCCTGGTCTACTCCCACGACACCGCGAGCCTGCCCGGCATAATACGGCGTATCATAAAGACGGTGCCGCAGGCCGTGGTCCAGCCTGTGACTACCGACGAGGTCGCCTTCATCACTCGCTTCGCCAGGGAGAGGGGCATACCCCTCACCCCGCGCGGCGGCGCCACCAGCGGCTGGGGCGGTGCCGTCCCGGCGCGGGGCGGCATCGTGGTCGACATGAGCCGGATGCGCGCCATACTGGAGGTCGACGAGCAGCGGGGGACTGCCCGCGTCGAGGCCGGGGTGGTCTGGAAGAACCTGGAGTACGAGCTGGCCAGGCACGGGCTGGCCACGCGTATCCTGCCCTCCAGCGCCCCCAGCGCCACCGTCGCCGGGTGGGTGGCCGAGGGCGGTGGCGGCATCGGGAGCTACGAGTTCGGCGAGATCGGTGACAACATCGAGCGGGTCACGCTGGTCGCCCCCGACGGAGAGGTGAGAGAGGTGTCCGGCGCAGAGCTGGAGCTGGTCACCGAGGCCGAGGGCATAACCGGGATAATAACAGAGGTGGTGGTGAAGACCCGCACGGCCGAGGCAATGGTGCCCGTGGTGGCGTCCTTCCCCAGCCTCACGCAGATGATGAGGGCGCTCCACCAGGCCAACCAGAGGTCACTGCACTTCTGGCACGTGAGCTTCTCCACGGCCACCTTCGTGGCCAAGAAGGAGGAGGCCGAGATCGCCGCCGCCAAGATACAGCCACGCTGGGGGGAGCCCGCTGAGGAGCCACCCCAGGCCACGGCCAGCGGTGAGCACAGGTGCCGCATACTCTTCGTCTACCCGCAGTCGCGCCATGGCGCCATCGAGGCACCGCTCAAGGATGTGATCGCCCAGAACGGGGGCCAGCTCGAGGACGAGGCGGAGACGGCCAAGGAGTGGAACGACCGCTTCTTCCCCATCCGCTTAAAGCGCCTGGGCCCCTCGCTGATATCGAGCGAGTCGGTGGTCTCGGTGCCGGTATCGCGGGTGGAGCGGGTGATAGAGGAGATCGAGGGGCGCTTCCCCGGCATCGCCATCACCGCCACCATGCTGGGCCACGACGAGGTCTCTATCCTGGGGCACATCCTGGGCGACGAGCGCTCCCCGGCCTACACGCTGGAGTTCCCGCGCTCCCTGGAGATCATCGATATCGCCCGCCGCCATGGCGGCCGCCCCTACTCCACCGGGCTCTACTTCACCGCCTACGCCGAGCAGAACCTGGGCGCCGACAAGGTGCGGAGGCTCGCCGAGTACAAGGGCAGGCATGACCCCAGGGGTATCCTGAACCCGGGAAAGATACTGCCCCAGAACCGCAACCCCCGGCTCCTGCACCTCACCCTGTGGGCGGCCCAGGTCGGGAGCCCCTTGCTCGCCCTGGGGAGGAGGCTCTTCAGCCACCGGCCCAGGCTGGCCAAGAAGATACCGCCCCAGATCGCTTACGAGGCCTATGCCTGCGCCCAGTGCGGCTACTGCATAGACGTGTGCGACCAGTACTTCGGGCGGCAGTGGGAAAGCGAGACCTCGCGGGGGCGCTGGTACTTCCTCCGCGAGTACCTCGCGGGCAACGCCCAGTTCAACCAGACCATGCTCGACTCCTTCCTCCTGTGCACCACCTGCCGCCGCTGCAACGACGTGTGCCAGGTGCAGATACCCATACAGGAGATGTGGGACCAGATGCGGGGCCTGGTGATACACGAGAAGGGGTACCACACCTTCCCCGGCTTCGAGATGATGGCCTCCAGCTTCCTGCGCGAGTCCAATATCTGGGCCGGCGCCCGCGCGGAGCGGGACCGCTGGCTCCCCGACGATGTCACCCCTCTTGAGCGGGGCAAGGTGGCGTACTGGGCGGGGTGCACCGCCTCGTTCGTGGAGAACGATATCGCTCAGAACGCGGTGCACATCCTCAAGGAGGGTGGCATCGACTTCACCTACCTGGGCAAGGACGAGGCCTGCTGTGGCATCCCCTTCTACAGCGCCGGCAAGTGGGACCTCTTCGCCAAGGCCGTGGAGCACAATATCAGGCAGCTCCAGAGGCGCGGCGTGGAGGAGGTGGTCATCTCCTGCCCCGGCTGCTGGGTGACCTTGAACCACTACTACCGCGAGTGGGCGCCCACGCTGGGACTGGAGTACAATGTCCGCGTGCGCCACATCACCGAGGTCGCCGCAGACCTGGTGCGCCAGGGCCGGCTCACCTTCAGCCATATCCCCAAGGACGGGGGCCGGCTCACCTTCCACGACCCGTGTCACATCGGGCGGCACGGCGGCATCTACGACGAGCCTCGGGAGGTGCTGCGCGCCATACCGGGCGTGGAGCTGGTGGAGATGGAGCACAACCGCGAGAATGGGCTGTGCTGTGGCAGCGTGTTGAGCCGCGTGGGGCGCCCGCCGGCGGCCGACGCCATCGCCGACGTCAGGATGACCGAGGCCGAGGAGTGCGGCGCCGACGCCGTGCTCACCACCTGTCCCTGCTGCGAGGTGCAGCTCCGCGTCGGTGCCCGGGCCAAGGGCTCGCCGGTGCGCGTGCTCGACTTCACCGACGTGGTCGTCGAGGCCCTGGGCTATGAGTGCCACGACCCCACCCACACCGTCCTCGATGCCTGGGACGTGTTCGGCACCGCCATCGATATCATGACCGTGGAGGGCATGACCGACATGATGGGGCGCATGATGCCCGAGATCATGGAGGCGATGCCGCCCATCATGAAGGGCATGATGTCGATGATGAAGGCCATGCCCGGCCCCCTGCAGGGCCCCATGTTCGCCCTGATGGAGCGCATGATCCCGGTGCTCATGCCGCGGCTCATGCCCTCCATGCTGCCGGCGCTCATGCCGCGGGCCCTGGAGCTGATGAGGGAGGCCATACCCAACATGCCGCCGGCCATGGAGGCTATGCTGCCGGAGATGCTCTCCGAGGTCATGGCGGCCATCATGCCCCCGATGCTGCCGCGCCTTGCCCCTCTCATGGCGCCGAAGATGACTGCCTACCTGCGGAACGGGGCATAGCGTAGAGGATTGAACTATATGCGGCGGTGGCCTATAATTGGGCCCCCTCACGCGAGATAAGTGGAGGTGACCTATGAGTGAGCGAACGGTCAAGGTCTATTCCACGCCTACCTGACCCTGGTGCAAGAGGACCAGTGTGTTCCTCCAGCAAAGTGGAATAGAGTTTGAGGAGATCAACGTGGCAGCGGACAGGGCTGCCCGCCAGGAAATGGTGAACAAGACAGGCCAACTGGCAGTGCCCGTGATCGACATCGACGGGGAGTTCGTCGTCGGCTTCGACGAGGGCTGGCTCAAGGACAAGCTGGGACTTACGTCCTAGGGGGCGCTCCATGTATGAGGTCATGATAGTCGGCGGCGGCCCGGCAGGGATGACGGCGGCGGTGTACGCTGCGCGCAAGAAGATGAGCACCCTCCTGGTGAGCAAGGACCTGGGGGGCCAGCCCCTAAACTCCAGCAGCGTGGAGAACTACATGGGCTATCAGTTCGTAAGTGGCCCGGAGCTCATGGCCAAGTTCGAGGAGCAGGTGAGGCAGTTCCCCATCGAGGTGAAGACCGGAGAGGAGGTGGCCTCGGTGTCCCCCATCGAAGGGGGGTTCGAGGCGAGGACAATGCAGGGCCAGGCCTACCAGGCCAGGGCCGCCATCGTCGCCACCGGCAAGGCCCCGCGGCCGCTGGGTGTCCCCGGCGAGGAGCGTCTCCGCGGGCGCGGCGTCACCTACTGCGCCATATGCGACGGCCCCCTCTTCGACGGGATGAAGGTGGTGGTCATCGGCGGCGGCAACTCCGCCCTCGAGGTCGCCGACGACATGATCAAGATAGCAGAGCACGTCTACCTGGTATCCTCAACCAGGCTCTCTGGCGACCGTGTCATAAGAGACCGGGTGACGGCGGCGCCCAATGTCACCGTCTTGACCGGGTACGAGACCACGGAGATCGTGGGCGATGGCCTGGTGAGCGGCATCAAGATACGGGATACAGGGAGCGGCGAGGTGAGGGAGCTCGAGGTGGACGGGGTGCTCATCGAGGTCGGGCTCATCCCCAGCTCGGCGCTGGTGAAGGGCCTGGCACCCATCAACGAGAGGGGCGAGATCGAGGTAAACTGCGCCTGTGAGACCGGCGTCCCTGGGCTCTATGCCGCGGGAGATGTGACCAACGTACCGGAGAAGCAGATCGTCATCTCCGCCGGCGAGGGGGCCAAGGCGGCGCTCCAGGCCCACAGGTACCTGCAGAGGCTACGACAGGGGTGATGGTGACCACCATCACGGCAGGCTACGGGACAAGAGTCTAAAACGGGGAGGGAGCGACATGGCGGTCAAGGAAGAGGGAGAGAAGTATCGCTGCAACGTCTGCGGCAACGAGGTGACCGTGACCAAGGTCGGCGGCGGCACCCTGGTGTGCTGTAACGAGGACATGGAGCTGTTAAAATAGAGGTATGTGGGGCTTCATCCCAGACGGTGGGGGGGCCTGTCACTGTGTGAGCGATGTCCTTAAAGGGCATTGCCGGGCTCGAGGGGGAGAGGCGGCTCTTGTAGACTTACATATTTAAGAGGAGGTGCGCCATGGCGTACACCGCAAAGGACTACAGCAGGCTCCTGGGCATGGAGGGGTTCAGCGATACCTTGCTGAACAACCACTTCACCCTGTACCAGGGCTATGTCACCAACACCAATAAGCTCACCGACGCCCTCGCCGCGATGCTCAAGGAGGACAGGGTTGCCACGCCTGAGTACGCCGAGCTCAAGCGGCGGATGGGCTTCGAGTTCAACGGGATGCGGCTCCACGAGTACTACTTCGAGAACCTGGGCGGCAAGGGCGCCGGCGAGAAGCCGGCCAGGCTGGCACAGGACTTCGGGAGCTACGAGGCCTGGGAGAAGGACTTCAGGGCCACGGCGACGATGCGGGGCATCGGCTGGGCCATCCTCTACCAGGACAACGTGACCGGCAGGCTGTTCAACCAGTGGATAAACGAGCACGAGGTCGGCCACCCCGCGGGCTGTGCCCCGATACTCGTGTGCGATGTCTTCGAGCATGCCTTCATGATAGACTATGGCCTAAAGCGCGCCGACTACATAGAGGCCTTCTTCAAGAACGTAGACTGGGGTGCCGTGAAGGCCCGCATCAAGTGAGGGCCAGGTCTCGGCGAAGGTATGCAAGGATAAGGGGCTCGTGCTATGAAGAAGGCCTATCTGGACAATGCTGCCTCCACACCACTGCTTCCTGAGGTGCTCGAGGCCATGCTCCCCTACTTGAAGGAGGCCTACGGCAACCCACAGTCCCTCCACGACTGGGGGGACGAGGCCCGGGAGGCCATCGAGGAGGCACGGGGACACGTTGCCGCCCTGATAGGGGGCCGGCCCGAGGAGGTCATCTTCACCGGCTCCGGCACCGAGGCCAACAACCTCGCCATCAAGGGGCTGGCCCAGGCACTTAAGCAGCGGGGGAGTCACATCGTGGTCTCGGCCGTCGAGCACTTCTCGGTGCTGAACTCGGCGCGGACGATGGAGAAGTGGGGCTTCGAGCTCACCCAGGTGCCGGTAGACCGCCACGGGGTGGTCGACCCGGAGCGGGTGGCCGGGAGCATGCGTGATGATACCGTCCTGGTCTCGGTCATGCTCGCCAACGGCGAGGTGGGCACCATCGAGCCTGTGGCCCAGATAGCCAGGGCGGCCAGGAGAAAGGGCTGCCTCTTCCATACCGATGCCGTCGCCGCCGCGGGGCAGATACCGGTGGACGTCGCCGCACTGGGGGTCGATGCCATGAGCCTGGCGGCGAACCAGTTCTACGGCCCCAAGGGCGCCGGTGCCCTGTGGGTGAAGAAGGGGACACGCATCATCCCCCTCCTCGAAGGTGGGGTGCAGGAGGGGGGGAGGAGGTCGGGTACCGAGGACGTCCCCGCCATCGTGGGCATGGGTAAGGCGGCGGAGCTCGCCCGGCGCGACATGCCTACCCGCACAGAGCACCTCGTGCGGCTGCGCCACAGCCTGATCGAGGGGCTCCTCTCATCCATAGACCACGCCATCGTGACCGGGCACCCCACGGAGCGCCTCCCCGGCCACGCCAGCTTCTGCATCGAGTTCATCGAAGGGGAGGCCATGCTCATGCTCCTCTCCAGCAAGGGGGTCGCTGCCTCCAGCGGCTCGGCGTGCACCTCGAGGGCGCTCAAGGCATCCCATGTGCTCACTGCCATGGGCATCCCCGCCGCGCTGGCGCAGGGCTCCCTGCTGTTCACGCTGGGGGTGCAGAACGGAGAGGAAGACGTTGCCCATGTCGTTAGGGCGCTGCCTCCCATCGTGGAGCGGCTGCGCCAGATGTCGCCCCTGTACGCCAAGTATATGAAGGAGCAGGGGGGAGGGAGCGAGAATGCCACAGTACAGTGAAAAGGTGATGGACCACTTCATGAACCCGCGCAACGTGGGGGAGATCGAGGACGCCGACGGCATCGGCGAGGAGGGCAATCCGGTGTGCGGGGACATGATGACCTTCTACATAAAGGTCGACGACGGGCACTTGAGCGACGTCAAGTTCAAGACCTTCGGCTGCGGGGCCGCCATCGCCGTCTCCAGCATCGTGAGCGAGATGGCCATGGGCAAGACCATCGAGGAGGCGCGCACGATCACGCCGGCGCTCGTGGCCCAGGAGCTGGAGGGACTGCCCAAGAACAAGTACCACTGTTCCAACCTCGGCGCCCAGGCGCTCAACAAGGCCATCGACGACTACATGAGGAAGCAGGGCATAGAGGTGAAGACCAGCCGCAAGAGGAGGAAAAAGGATGACGCAGCGTAAAGAGCAGAAGAAGGCACCAAACGCCTGCCCCTTCTGTGACCAGGAGATACTGGACGACCCGGCGCCGTACTGCCGGCCGTGCCAGGTGGAGCTGCGCCGCTGTGGCGGTTGTCACGCGGTAGTGGAGAGGAAGGCCACGGTGTGCCACCGCTGTGGCCAGCCGCTGGGGGAGAGATAGTCGATGGCAGAGAAGGAGAGGGTGACCCTGGTGGTGTTCAGCGGCGAGCTGGACAAGGCCCTGGCCGCCTTCAACATCGCCATCGGGGCCGCCTCCATGGGGATGGAGGTGAGCATGTTCTTCACCTTCTGGGGGCTCAACATCATCAAGAAGGAGAAGGGCCCCATCCACAGCAGGGGGGTGATGAGGCGCATGCTCAACCTGATGAACCGTGGCGGCGCCAACCGGCTCCACCTCTCCAGGTTCCACATGTGGGGGGTGGGCACCTGGATGATGAAGCGCCTGATGCGCGATGTCAACTTCCCCCAGGTCGGGGAGCTCATCGCCATGGCCAGGGAGCTGGGGGTCAGGTTCATCGTGTGCACCACCTCCATCGGCATCATGGGGCTGGACAAGGAGGCCTTCATCCCGGAGGTAGATAGCTGGGCCGGCGTGGCCACCTTCCTCGCCGAGGCGAGGGAGGGGGGCATATGCCTGTTCGTCTAGAGGGAGGAGCGCGTATGAAAGTGGATGCTACGCTGGACTGCGTCGGCCTCTACTGCCCCATGCCCATCGCACACACGGCGAAGAAGATGAAGGAGCTGGAGGGGGGCCAGGTGCTGGAGATACTGGCCGACGATGAGGGCATAAAAGAGGATATGCCCGCCTGGTGCCGGACGACAGGGAACGAGTGCCTGGGTATCGAGGAAGAGGCGGGACAGTACAAGGTCTACGTGCGCAAATCTGCTGGCTGAAGTGGGGCCGGTGGGGGCACCCCGGGCTTTCCGCATTGGTCGCCCTGGGGGTGTGATGTATAAAACGCAAAGAGAGGCGATAGGATGGACAAAGTCTTCCCTAACGTGGAGGAGGCGGTAGCCGATGTCTTCGAAGGTGCCTCTATCATGTTCGGCGGTTTCTGGTATACCGGGTTCCCGGCAGAGCTCACCCGTGCCCTGGTAGAGAAAGGCACGGGCAAGCTCACCGTGATTGCCCAGTCCGTGGGTGTGGGCAACGACCTCGATCTCCTCGCCGCCAGGCACCAGATACGAAAGGCCATCGTCAACTACGCCTTCTTCCCTTCCCCTCGTCGTGTGACTGAGTTTGAGCGACAGGTCCGTTCCCACGAGGTGCGGTGCGAGACCTATCCCATGGGCACCTTCATCGAGAAGATGCGGGCCGGTGGTGCCGGCATCGCTGGCTTCTACACCCCTACCGGGGTGGGCACCATCGTCGCCGAGGGCAAGGACCACCGCTTCTTCGATGGCAAGGAGTACATACTGGAGCTTGCCTTGAAGGCAGACTTCGCCTTCGTTCATGCCTACATGGGTGACCGCATGGGGAACCTGGTGTATCGCGAGTCGGCGAGGAACTACAACCCAGAGATGGCGATGGCGGGCAGGATCACCATTGCCGAGGTGGAGAACCTGGTGGAGACCGGGGAGCTAGACCCCGACTGCATCCACACCCCCAGTATCTACGTGCAGCGTGTGGTCAAGGTGGAGAGGCCCGTCATTACATTCAGCTTTACGGAGGAGGAGTGATGAGCATCGACTATTCGGCCGGGCTTCCTGAGGAGCTCATGGCGCTCCGGGTGGCCAATGAGCTGGTTGATGGTAGTTATGTCAACCTCGGCATCGGCATACCTACCATGGTATCCAACTGGATAGAAGGCCGCGACATCACCCTCGAGGCCGAGATCGGCATTTTGGAGCAGGGCCCCTTTGCCCTGCCCGATGAGGTAGACCAGGACCTGATAAGCGCCGGGGCCGAGCCGGTCACAGTGCTGCCCGGGGCCTCGTTCTTCTCCATCGGCGAGTCCTTCGCCATGATCCGCGGTGGCCACATCGATGTCGCGGTGCTCGGTGCCCTCCAGGTGTCGGAGCACGGCGACCTGGCGGGATGGAACAACCCGGCGCGCAAGATGACCCACTGTGGCAACATCGGAGGCTCTATGGACCTCGCCGTGGGGGCCAAGAAGGTCATCGTGGTGATGAAGCACACCACCCGTGAGGGCGAGCCGCGCATATTAAAGGAGTGCACGTACCTGCTCACGGCGAAGGGAATGGTAAACCTGATAGTCACCAACCTCGCCGTCATCGAGGTGACCGGCGAGGGGCTGGTGCTCAAGGAGGTAGCCTCTGGCTTCACCCCGGAGCAGGTGCAGGCGGTGACGGAGGCCCATCTCACCGTGGCTCCTGACCTCAAAGAGATGGAGCTGTGAGGGGGTGATAGTGGACGTTGAGACAGCAGCATGGTCGGCGGGGATGATTTTGTAGAGAGCGTAAGCTGGAGGAGGTAGTGAAATGGAAGAGACCGTTCGTCTGCCCAGGCTGGGTGAGCCGGCGCCTGACTTCGAGGCCCTGACCACTCACGGCACCATAAGGCTCGATGACTATCGGGGGGGGTGGCTCATCCTGTTCTCCCACCCCGCCGACTTCACACCTGTCTGCACCACGGAGTTTGCCGCCTTCGCCGAGGTATACCCCGAGCTGCAGCGGCGCGGCGTGGAGCTCCTGGGCATCAGCGTGGACAGCGTGAGCTCTCACATCGCCTGGGTGCGCAACATCGAGGAGAGGATGGGGATAAAGGTCACCTTCCCCATCATCGCCGACCTCAATAAAGAGGTGTCCCAGCGCTACGGCATGGTGCACCCCGGCCAGAGCAAGACGGAGACGGTGCGCTGCGTCTTCATCATCGACCCCAACAAGGTGGTGAGGGCCATGCTGTACTACCCGCTCACCACCGGGCGCAACATGGACGAGGTAGTGAGGATCATCGACGCGCTTCAGACTACCGACCAGCACAAGGTGGCCACGCCGGCGAACTGGAGGCCGGGCGACACGGTGATCGTGCCTGCGCCCAGCACCACGGAGGGCGCCGAGGAGCGGATGGGGGCGGGCTACGAGTGCGTGGACTGGTACCTGTGCAAGAAGAAGCTGTGAAGGCCCGCGTGGGGAGGTGAAGCATGGCCTGCATAAGTCCAGACGGTAAGCCCACGGGGTCGGGCCTGGCACTACTGCGCGTGTTGAAGGCGGGGCCCAGGCCGCCCGACGAGGTGGCAATGGAGACCGGTCGCCCCGTGTTCGCCGTGAGGAGCGGCCTGCGGGAACTGGAGGGCGCTGCACTGGTGGTGAGGAAGGGTGAGGACTACGAGCTTGCGCCCGCGGCCATGGAGTATGTAGAGTAGCGGCGATGTGGGCGTAGTGGCCGCGGTCCACGTGCTCGCCTGGTAGAGCCGTGGGGGGATACATCATAGTAAGGAGGTAGAGCGCGCTTTGTGGAAGTGTACCAATTGTCGTCACGTGGAGCTCGGTGAGGAGAGGCCGGAGCGCTGCCCCGTGTGCGGTGCCGCGGCGGAGAAGCTCGTTCCCCACGAGATCCCAGGAGTGAAGGGGAAAAAGACCCTGGGCAACTTAAAGCGGGGCTTCGTTGCCGAGTCCCAGGCCCACCTGCGGAACATGGCCTTTGCCCTAAAGGCCGATGAGGAGGGCTATCCCCAGGTGGCCAGGCTGTTCCGCGCCATCGCCGAGGCCGAGGCAGTGCACGCCTTCAGCCACCTGCGCCTCCTCGGCGGCGTGGATGCCACCCAGGACAACCTGGAGAGCGCCTTCGAGCGTGAGAACCTGGCCTCGGAGACCTACCCGCAGTTCATAAAGGAGGCCAACGAGGAGAATAACAAGCACGTCGCCATGGTATTCAGCTACTCGCGCGACGTGGAGCGGGGGCACGCCAAGCTGTACGAGAAGGCGCTGGAGCACATGATGGGGGAGGTGGACACCGAGTACTACGTCTGCAGCGTCTGTGGCTATGTCTCCGACGGCGAGCTGCCCGACCAGTGCCCGGTATGCGGCGCCCCCAGAGAGAGGTTCAAGAAGGTAACGTAGTGAAGTACGTGATAGCGGGAAGCGGAATAGCGGGCACATCGGCCGCGGCCAGGCTGCGGGCCCTGGACCCGGAGGGCACGATAGACATCTTGACCGATGAGCCCTACCCTGCCTACTCCCGTCCCCTGCTCCCCGAGTTCATCGCCGGCGCCGTGGAGGAGGGCAACATCATCCTCCATCCCCTGTCGTGGTACGAGGAGAGGGGGATAACGCTCCACCTGGAGGAGCGGGTACAGGAGGTGAGGCCCGCCGCGCGCGAGGTCCGCTCCACCAGGGGCACCACGTATCCTTACGACCGCCTGCTGCTCTCGGTGGGCGCGAGGCCCTTCATGCCCCCGGTGGAGGGCATGGAGGGCAAGGAGGGCATATTCACCCTGCGCTCCATCGGCGATGCCAGGGTCATCAAGGGGTATGCCGCGCGCTGCCAGCGGGCCCTCCTCGTCGGGGGCGGCCTCCTGGGCCTTGAGGCGGGCAACGGCCTGAGGCGGGCTGGCCTCGAGGTGAGCGTGGTGGAGACCTTCCCCCGCCTGCTGCCGCGCCAGGTCGATACAGATGGCGCCGCCATCCTCCAGCGGCTGCTGGAGCAGATGGGGTTCCAGTTCTACCTGGAGGAGCAGTGTCGCGAGGTGCTGGGCCAGGGCCACGTGGAGGGGGTCAGGCTCTCCAGCGGGCGTACCGTGGAGGCCGACATGCTCCTGGTGTCCGCCGGCGTGAGGTCCGACCTCAGGCTGGCACAGGAGGCCGGCCTCGATACAGAGAAGGGGGTCATCGTCGACGACCGCATGGAGACCAGCATCGCCACCATATTCGCTGCCGGCGACGTCGCCCAGCACCGCGGGGTGTGCTATGGCATATGGCCGGCGGCGCAGCGGCAGGGAGAGGTGGCGGGCACCAGCATGGCCGGCGGCACCGATGTCTACGAGGGGACGGTGCCCACCAACACGCTCAAGGTGCTGGGCATCGACCTGGTGTCCGCAGGCGACATAGATGCCGAGGGTGTGCACGAGTGCCAGGTGGCCGCCGACCCCGTGAAGGGGGTGTACCGCAAGCTGGTCTTCGATGGCAACACCTTGATCGGCTGCATCCTCCTCGGCGATGTGCGTGGTCGCTGGGAGCTCATGAACGCCATCGAGACCAGGAGGGACATCGGGCCCGTTAAGAGTGACCTGCGTGGCGATGGTTTCGACTTCGCCAGGCTACGGTAGTGCCTACTTTATAGACCAGGGAGGGTGTACATATGGCAGGGGTGACCATAAAGAACGATGTCTACTGGGTAGGGGCCATCGACTGGAACGTGAGGAACTTCCACGGCTATTCTACGCACCTGGGGACCACCTACAATGCCTACCTCGTCTTAGACAGCAAGATCGCCCTCATCGATACCGTGAAGGCCCCCTTCTACGAGGAGATGATGGGACGGATACGGCAGATCGTAGACCCCATGGATATCGACGTCATAGTGTCCAACCACGTGGAGATGGACCACTCCGGCTCGCTGCCCATGGTCATGAAGGAGGCCGGGAAGGCCACCCTCATCACCGCGGAGCGCTTCGGCGAGTCGGGGCTCAAGGACACCTTCCACGCCGACTGGGAACTCACGCCGGTGAAGGAGGGCGACGAGCTTTCCCTGGGGAGGAGGAAGCTGGTGTTCATCCCCACCCCCATGCTGCACTGGCCGGACTCCATGGCCACCTACCTGGCCGGGGATGACCTGCTGTTCTCCATGGACGCCTTCGGCCAGCACATCGCGAGCTCCCAGAGGTTCGACGACGAGGTGGGGCTCGACGTGGTCATGCCACAGGCCGCCAAGTACTACGCCAATATCCTCATGCCCTTCGGAGACCTGATAGTAAAGGCCGTGGACAAGCTGGGCGGCCTGAAGTTCGATACCATCGCCACCAGCCACGGCGTGGTGTGGCGCTCCCACGCCAGCGAGATAGTGGACGCCTACCGCGCGTGGGGCCGCGGCGATGCCCGGGCAAAGGCCCTGGTGATCTACGATACCATGTGGGGCAGCACCGAGACCATGGCCCGGGCCCTGGTGGAGGGCATCGCCGCGGAGGGGGTGGAGGCCAGGCTGTTCAACCTCTCCAAGACCGACCGCAGCGATGTCATCCACGAGGTTCTCGATGCCAGGGCCCTGCTCGTGGGCTCCCCTACCCTCAACAACGGCCTGTTCCCCACGGTGGCCGACTTCCTGTGCTACTTGAAGGGGCTCAAGCCCAGGGGGAAGGTGGGCGCTGCCTTCGGCTCTCATGGCTGGGCCGGGGGGGCGGTGAAGGCGATAGAGAGTGAGCTGCGTGCCGCCGGGGTCGAGATACTCGATTCAGACCTGGCCATCAAGTACGTGCCCGACGAGGCCACGGTAGAGCGGTGCCGCGCCTTCGGTGGGCAGGTGGCCAGCAGGATAAAAGGAAAGGAGTGAGCAGAAGAGATGCCGACGAAGTGGCGATGTACCGTATGTGGCTATATCCACGAGGGAGAGGAGCCTCCGGAGCAGTGCCCGGTATGTGGCGCTCCCAAGGAGGCCTTCGAGCGCGTAGAGGAATAGAGGAGTGGGTGTCACCATGAAGAAGATGACAGAGGAGTTCTTGAAGACGGCGTTCGCCGGCGAGAGCCAGGCGCACATGAAGTACCTCATCTTCAGCGATGTCGCTGAGCAGGAGGGAAGGCCCAACCTGGCGCGCATGTTTCGCGCCATCGCCTACGCCGAGCAGGTCCACGCCACCAATCACTTCCGGGTACTGGGCGATATCAACGACTCGGAGGCCAACATCGGCGTGTGCATCGAGGGCGAGAACTTCGAGATAGAGGAGATGTACCCCGTCTACAACACGGTGGCCAAGTTCCAGGGCGAGAGGGGGGCAGAGCAGAGCACCCACTTCGCACTGGAGGCAGAGAAGATACACTCGGCGTGGTACACCGAGGCGCTGCAGGCGGTGAAGGCCGAGGGCGACGTCAAGGTCGGCAACATCCACATATGCAGCGTCTGTGGCCACACCGTTGAAGGCGAGGCCCCTGAGAGGTGCCCGGTGTGCGGTGCCCCCAGGGAGAGGTTTAAGCTGATTCCGTAGAGGTCACGGCCAGGCGAGAGGGGGGAGACCATGACGGCGGAAGAGAAGAAGAAGTGCACCTGTGAGCACTGCGGCGGCGAGGCCGAGGTGGTGGTGAAGAAACAGCCGCAGGGCACGCCGACCACCGGGACACTGGTGTGCAAGGTGTGTGGCAGCGAGGCCGATATCATACTGGAGGAGCTGTAGCGCACACCCCAGCCCACGGGCTGGGGATGCATGGCGTAGATGGACGTCGAGAGGGATTTCCTGGGGTCGGTACCCTACTTCTCCGGACTGGGCGCTGCTGAGCTGGGTGCCGTGAGGCGGCTCGCCTTCGAGCGGGCCGCCCAGCGGGACGAGCTCATCCTGGCCGAGGGTGAGCAGCCAGAGGCGCTCTACTTCGTCGTGTCCGGGGCGGTCAAGGAGCTCAAGACCTCGGCCGAGGGCAAGGAGCAGATACTGCGCATCGTTCGCCCCGGCGAGTCGTTCAACGACGTGCCCGTCTTCGACGGCGGGCCCACCATCGCCAGCGCCGTGGCCATGGGGCCGGTCTCGCTCCTGGGGGTGAGCAGGAGCGATGTGGAGTCCATCGTCGGCCAGTACCCGCGCGTCGCCTTGAACGTGATACAGCTCCTCGGCGAGCGGGTGCGCTATTTCGTCTCCCTGGTGGAAGACCTCTCTTTCCGCCACGTCATCGGCAGGGTGGCCAAGCTGCTCATGGAGTATGCCGGCGACGGGGATGGCCCCCGGCCCAGGCTCACCCAGCAGGAGATGGCGGCCATGGCGGGCACGGCCAGGGAGATGGTGGGCCGCTCGCTCAAGGCCCTGGAGGACGACGGCGTTATCAGGATCGACCGTCACCGCATCGTGATAAGCGACAGGGAGGCCTTGAGGGAGATGGCGGGTGTTGCCCCGTGAGACAAAGGTCGCAGCAGGGGGCGGCCTTCAAATGGTATCATCGATAGTAGTGGAGGGGACAGGTGCTCTTTGAGATGCCGGTAATAGACCAGAGCCGCTGTGACGGGTGCGGCGTGTGCATAACCGTGTGCGCCCGCGGCGGCCTGACACTGGTGAACGGCGTGGTCGCCATCGTGCCCGGCGTCGAGTGTGACTACTGCACCATGTGCGAGGCGGTCTGTGTCACCGGCGCCATAGCCTGCCCCTTCGAGATCGTGATCGAGGGGCTGTAGCGGCCTCGCCATCGCCCCGTTCCCATTCCCCGCGGCCCCTTCATCCTCACCGTCACAGTCCCCGCGTACACCACTCTTTACCACTACCGCACTCTATCCCGTGAGACTTAAGTCACATACAGCAAAGGCCTCCAGGGCATACAATGGCAGTAAGCCACGGAGGGGAGGCGCTCGAACGATGTGGAGGGCGTACTTCTACTACTCGTGGCCACAGAGGACGCGGCGTGGAGGACGATATGTATCGGCCCTATGGGCCCATAGGCGGCGGTGGGCGTGGTGAGGGCACTCACCTGACGCCGGCGCCGGACATAGACCGAGAAGAGGGGCAGCCTGGGGAGCAGGAGGACTACAGTGACCTCCTCAAGAGGGTACAGGCCGACTTCGTAAACTACAAGCGGCGTGTGGAGCAGGAGAGGGAGGAGCATGAGAGAGCGGCCAACCGGGACCTCATCCTCAGGCTGCTGCCCATAGTAGACGATATAGGCAATGCCCTGGACTCGGTGCCCGAGGGTCTCGCCGACTCACAGTGGGTGCAGGGCATGGCCTTGATCCGCAGGAAGCTGCAAGCCGTGCTTGAGGCGGAGGGGCTGCGCCCCATCGCTGCCCAGGGCCAGCCGTTCGACCCCAGGCTGCACGAGGCTGTGTGGTGCCAGGGGGGCGCGGACGGCGACGACGGGATGGTGAGGGCCGTGCTCCGGGAGGGCTACCGGCTGCACGACAGGGTGCTCCGCCCGGCGCAGGTCGTCGTGTCCAGCGCACGCGGCACGTGCGACTGATGTATAGAAAAGACCACTCATAAAAAGGAGCATTGAGAGATGGCAAAGGTATTGGGAATCGATCTTGGGACCACGAACTCCTGCATGGCCGTCATGGAGGCCGGAGACCCCGTGGTCGTAGAGAACAGCGAGGGCGGCCGGGTCACCCCGTCGGTGGTAGCGGTGAGCCCCAAGAGTGGCGAGCGGTATGTGGGACAGGCGGCGAAGCGACAGGCCGTCACCAACCCTGAAAACACCGTATCGTCCATAAAGCGCTTAATGGGGCGCAAGCACACAGACGCCGAGGTGCAGGGCGACATGAAGCTCTTGCCCTACAAGATAGTGGCCGCCGCCAACGGCGATGCCCACGTCAAGATGGGAGAGAAGACCTACGCCCCGCCCGAGATTTCGGCCATGATCCTGAAGAAGATGAAGGAGGACGCCGAGGCCAAGCTGGGTGAGCGCATCGAGCAGGCGGTGATCACCGTGCCCGCCTACTTCAACGATAGCCAGCGCCAGGCCACCAAGGACGCGGGCAAGATAGCCGGGCTCGAGGTGCTGCGCATCATCAACGAGCCCACGGCGGCCTCGCTGGCCTACGGCCTGGACAGGGAGGGAGACCGGACCATCGCCGTCTACGACCTGGGCGGTGGCACCTTCGATGTCTCCGTCCTGGAGCTGGGCGAGGGCACCTTCCACGTGAAGTCCACCAACGGCGATACCCACCTGGGCGGCGACGACTTCGACCAGCGCATCATCGACTGGATCGTCGCCGAGTTCAAGCGGGAGCAGGGCATAGACCTGCGCCAGGACCGCATGGCCCTGCAGCGGCTCAAGGAGGCGGCGGAGAAGGCCAAGTGCGAGCTGTCCACCACCATGCAGACAGAGCTCAACCTGCCCTTCATCACCG
>JAXHUE010000019.1:0-34990 GCA_034189655.1 Chloroflexota bacterium
GTGCCCGGAGCAGGCAGTGAGCGGCGAGAAGAGAAAGCCCCACGTCATAGACCCCGCCAAGTGTACCAGGTGCGGCCTGTGCTACGACATATGTAAGTTCAACGCGGTGATCAAGCGATGACGGTGGGCGACGGTGCCACACCATGCGCCCGCGGCAGCGCAGAGGAGACGATGAGATGAAGGGTTCACAGATCAGCCTGGAGATCGACGGCCAAAAGGTGGTGGCCAGGGAGGGAATGACAATACTGGAGGTGGCCAGGGACATGGGCATAGAGGTCCCCACCCTGTGCCACCACGAGGCGCTCTCGCCTTACGGGGCCTGCCGTCTCTGCACCGTGGAGGTAGAGCGAAACGGCTCCACCAGGATGGTCACCTCATGCAACTATCCGGTGGCGGATGGCCTGGTAGTCAGGACCAACTCTCCGAAGGTGAGAAAGCTGCGCAAGGGCATACTCGAGCTCCTGCTGCCCGTGGCACCGTGCCGGGCGATACAGGAGCTGGCCGAAGAGTACGGAGCCAAGGAGTCGCGGTTCGTGGCTGATCAAGCGACCTACTGTGTCCTCTGCGGCCTGTGCGTGCGCTACTGTGCCGAGGTCAAGCAGGTACACGCCATCGGCTTCGTCGGGAGGGGCACCGAGCGCAGGGTGGCCTTCTTCCCTGAGATAGCGCAGCAGGAGTGCATGAGCTGCAGGGAGTGCTTCGGACTGTGCCCCACGGGCAAGCTCGCCGCCGAGACCGATGGCGTCTGCTTCGACGGCATATCCATCGACGACATACTGATGGTGCCCGAGCCCGCGGCAAAAGAGGGAGGCCTGGCCACACTCAAGACCTAGTCACGTGGGCATCGCCTGGTGAGGCCTCCCCGAACAGGCGAGACCGCGGCGAATAGCTATACCACGTGTTGCGTAGCGCAGCAGGCCGAGACAGCGAAATGACTGGACCCTCGCCCTCATTCGCTCGGCCTGCTGTGCTCTTTGCCCACCACCCCCGCCCCCAGGCCACTTGACACCGAGCTATTGACCATGTCCCCCCAAGATGCCACAATGGTGGCAGGCACACAATCGGAGGTCGTCCGTGGTCCCGCTGCGCCTGCGGCTCAAGAACTTCATGTGCTACCGCGACAACGTACCGCCCATCTCCTTCGAGGGCATCCACGTGGCATGCCTCTGCGGCGACAACGGCAACGGCAAGTCGGCGCTCCTCGATGCCATCACCTGGGCGCTCTGGGGCAGGGCACGGGCGAAGAGCGACGACGAGCTCATCCACCTGGGAAGGTCGGACATGGAGGTGGACTTCGAGTTCATGCTGGGCGATGACAGGTACCGCGTGCTCCGCGCCCGCACCAGGGCCAGGCCCAACCGGCCGGGTCAGCCCATGCTCGACCTCCAGGTCGCCACCGAGAGCGGGTACCGCTCCATCGCCGGCAACTCCATCCGGGAGACGGAGCGCGCCATAGTAGGCCTGCTGCGCATGGACTACGAGACATTCACCAACAGCGCCTTCCTGCTCCAGGGGCGTGCCGACCTCTTCACCGTCATGGAGCCGCACCGGCGCAAGGAGGTCCTGGCCGATATCCTGGGCCTGGGCCGCTACCAGGAGTACGAGGAGCGGGCCAAGATGCTGGCCCGGGAGAGGGCGCGCGACGAGCACGCCCTGAGAGGTGACATCGAGGCCATCGACGGCGAGCTGGCCCACCGCGATGAGCATTCCCAGAAGCTCGCCGATGTGCGGGGCGTGCTCGTCGCGCTTAAAAAGGAGCTCAAGACACAAGAGGAGAAGGTGAGCCGCCTCCGCGAGCAGCGGCAGGGGCTAGACCTGGAGCGGCAGCACCTGGAAGAGACCAACCTCCGCATCGAGCAGGTGAAGGCCGAGCTGGGCCTCTTCCAGCGCCAGATAGCGGCCCACCAGGCCAGGATAGAGGAGTTCGAGGCAGTGCTCGCCGGCCACCACGATGACCTGGCCCAGGCCGACGCCCACCTGCGCCAGGTGACCGAGATGGAGGAGCGGCTGGCAGAGCGAAAGCAGGAGTATGAAGAGGCATCCAACCGCAGCCACTACCTCACCCTCACCAACAAGGCGCTCAAGGAGGAGATGGAGGGGCTAAAGGCCAAGATCGTAATGCTCTCCGGCGACGAGGCCACCTGTCCCCTCTGCGGCACGGAGCTTGCGGCAGAGGGACGAGAGCGGACCATCGCCAGCTACGAGACCCAGGGCCAGGAGAAGGCCCACCTGTTCCGCTCGAACGAGGAGGAGGTGAAACACCTGGGAGAGCGGCTCGCCTCCCTGCGGCACGAGACCGAAAGTCTGGAGGGCGCCATCCGGGAGCAGCGCTCGCGGTGGCAGGGGCGAAGGGAGGCCCTGGAGCGGGCGCACCTCGATGCAGAGCGGAACCTGCCCAAGGAGAGGGAAGACCTCACCCACGCCGAGGAGGCCCTGGAGCGGTGGCGCTCCACCCTCCAGGCCGACGTCGAGAGGCAGCGCTCCCTGATAGCGGATATCGCCGGCCTCCCCCAGGTGGTGAGCGACCTCCGCCAGGCACAGGCGCTGCTCGACGACTACGTCGAGCGGGAGCGCAGGGAGCGCGACCAGGCGGTGGAGCTCGAGGCCAGGCTCAAGGACCTCGCGGCAAAGGAGGAGGCGCGCCGGGACAAAGAGCAGGCGCTCCTCCGGGCATCGCAGGAGCGTGCGCTCTACGACGAGCTCGCCGTCGCCTTCGGCAAGAAGGGAATCCAGGCCCTCATCATCGAGAGCGCCCTCCCCGAGATCGAGGAGGAGGCCAACCGGCTGCTGGCCCGGATGACGGACGGCAGGATGCACATAAAGCTGGAGGCGCAGCGCCAGACCAGGAAGGGCGACACGGTAGAGACCCTGGACATCAACATCTCCGACGAGCTGGGCACGCGCCGCTACGAGACCTACAGCGGCGGCGAGGCCTTTCGCATCAACTTCGCCCTGCGCATCGCGCTGTCCCGGCTGCTCGCCCGCCGCGCCGGGGCACCCCTGCCCACGCTGTTCATCGACGAGGGGTTCGGCACCCAGGACGCATCGGGGCGCGAGCGAGTGGTGGAGGCCATAGGCTCTATCGAGGACGACTTCGAGCGCATCATCGTCATCACCCACATCGACGAGATGAAGGAGCGCTTCCCGGTGCGCATCGAGGTCACCAAGACCGAAGAAGGCTCCACGGTTCACATGGTCTAGCACCGACACAGCACACACGTGCTTGGCGGCGATACCTATATCGACGAGGAGGTCTACATGGCGAGCGAGATTACGGTGAAGAGCACGGAGCCGACGACGGTGGCGTTCATCTCGATGAAGGGGCCCTTCGACCTGATAAGCGCTTCGTTTGACCGGCTCTACGCCTGGGTCTCACAGAAGGGGTACCAGCCATCGGGGCCGCCGCTGGGGCTCTACTACAACGACCCCGGCCAGGTGCCCGCCGAGGAGCTCGTGTGGGAGCTACAGAGCCCGATAGCGGGCGATGTCGCCCCCAGCGGCCCCGACGAGGGCGGCCTGGGGGTGAAGCGGGTGGAGGCGAGAGAGGTGGCCTCCACCGTGTACAAGGGGCCCTACGAGGGCCTGGGCCCGGTCTATGGGGACGTGGTCACCTGGATCATGGGGAACGGGTACGAGATCGCAGGGGCCCCCGAGGAGGTCTACCTGTCCAACCCGCACGAAACGCCCCCGGAGGAGCTCCTCACCGAGATCAGGTTCCCGGTGCGCAAGCTGTAGGGCACGGCGGCCGACGCAAACGCTAGCGGCGCAGGTACTCGGCAAAGGGTATGGCATTGCTCCGGGGCCTCCGCGTCCAGGGGATATTCCTGCCCTTTAAGCTCAGCCTGATGCAGGCCTGCGCGTCCTTGCTGCGGTAGAGCTGACGAAGCTGGGCGCTGTCGTACAGCTCCCTCTGCCTCTGCTCCGTCTCCAGCGCCAGCATCTCCGTGGCCAGTGGCCTGACGACGTAGACGCCGCTTATCGCGGACAGGCCTCCAGAGCCGTCTGCTATCATGAGGTGGCACGGGACCTCGAAGGACCGCCTCCCTCTGGCCCTGACCACAATAGAGGCGTAGGGGAACAGGAGCAGCGGCGCCTCGCCGAAGTTGGTTATGGCGAAGAATGCCATCCACCGGGCATAGGCATTCACCACGGGGGTGGTATGCTCCAGGAATACCTCGTTGGCCCTCCTCTGCTCCCTCCACAGCGGCACCAGAGAGCTGAAGACCGCCCGCAGCTTCTCGCGCTCCAGGCGAGAGATGAGCTCTGCCAGCGGGGCCAGACCCGCTATCTTGTGCTGCTCCATGTCGAGGCCGCTCCCCAGGAGCACCACCGCGTCGGGGAAATCGAAGGAGAGGCAGCCACCGCGCTCCTCGCTGCGGAGCCAGCCCAGCTTCGGCTCTATCCCGTCATCGAACGCCGGTATCGGGACGAGCTGGCGATAGCAGGCGAAATCGAGCAGCTCGGAGACCCCGCCGTCCCGGAGCAGTGAGAGCAGCACCTCCCTGGTATCTCTCTCGTCCCCCGCCTCTGCGAGGGCAGCGCTGCCACGGCCGAGGCAGCCATCTGTATCCTGTGCCACCGCCGCGATGTACTCGGCTATCTCCTGGTCCCTCTGCACCAGGCCGAAGGGCTGATCCCCCTCCTCCAGGTCTATGAGGAAGAGAGAGGCCCTGGAGGCACGGCTGGCCTCCCTGCCCACAACGACCTCGTCCTCCCAGTTGTACGAGTAGTGGATGGACTCCAGGATCACCCAGGGGCGACTCCTCTCGCTGAAGCGGGACAGCGCGTAGCCTGCGAACAGAGATACTATGCTCACGATGAGGGGTATCCACAGGCTCATCTCCCTCTGCCTCCCAGCTCGATCTGTGGTACCGCCGCCCCAGACGCGGCCCTACCCCGTGAGCGCCCACCACGACCCGCGTCCCACCACCCCCCGACATCGTTACCGCGCCACCGGTCGTCGGCCGCGGCCGCCGGTATGTCGCCCGGCTCACGTGCCCCGTGTCATCAGCTCCAGGCCACCCTCTCCACGATGGTGGCCGCGGCCTGCCCGCCGCCGCCGCACAGCGTCTGTATGCCGTATCTCAGGTCGTGGCGCACCATGTGGTGCACCATCTCGGTGAAGTAGAGCGCCCCGCTGCCGCCAATGGGGTGCCCGATGGCGATGGCCCCGCCGGTGGGGTTTATGCGCGGGTCGTCAAAGGCCAGCCCGAACTCGAGGCACTGGGCCAGCACCGGGGAGGCAAACGCCTCGTTGGTCTCGATCACGTCCATGTCACTCATGGTGAGGCCGCCCCGTGCCAGCGCCTTCCTCATCGCCGGGATGGGCCCCAGGAGCATGATGACCGGGTCGCACGCGCCCACGGCGACGGAGCGCACCCTCACCATGGGCTCAAGGCCCAGCTCGTCGGCCTTCTCGCGAGACATGAGCATCACCGCGGCCGCCCCGTCGACGATGCCAGAGGAGCTGCCCGCGGTGACCAGGCCGTTCTCCTTGAACCTGGGCTCAAGCCGGCTCATCCGCTCCCAGGCCGCCTCCGGGTCGTCCACGGCCTCCTCACGCAGCCCCTCGTCCCGCTCCACCACGACGGCCTGCCCGTCGCGCTCCACCGTTATCGGCACCACTCGCCTCTGGTACCACTCCCGGTCCCGCACCGCCTGCACCGCCTTCTGCTGGCTCCACAGCCCGAAGCGATCCATGGCCTCACGCGAGAGGTCGTACCGCTCAGCCACCATCTCTGCGGCGACGCCCATCAGCACAAATCCCCGCTCCGCTACCCGGGGGTCAGAGAGCACCGGTATCCCCGCCTTCACCGCGGCATCGAGGTTAGAGCCCAGGGGGTAGCGCGACATCATCTCCACGCCGCCCGCTATCATCACGTCGCCGTGCCCACACATGATGGCCTGGGCCTGGGCGTTTATGGCCTGGAGGCTGGCCGGGCAGGCCCGCTCCATGGTCCAGCCCGCCACCTCCGCTGGCAGCCCCAGTGCGATCCTGACCAGCCACCCTATCCTCGCCTGCTCGCCTATCTGGTTGCCACAGCCCACCGCGATGTCCTCGATATCCCCCACGTCGAACGCGGGCGCCTTCGCCTGGACCCGCCGTATGAGCTCTGCCATCACCTGGGCGAGCATGGTCTGCGCCGACACATCGTGAAAGATCCCCTGCTTCTTCCCTCCCCACCCCGCCCTCCCCGTGGGGGCGCGGACGGCATCGACCACGACGACCTCTCTCAGCTCCGGCATACCTCTCTCCTTTTCCTGCTCTGTCGTTCGGGACTATGTCGAGAAGGGGCCCAGCGGCAACGCACGGCGCGCCCGATGGCATCACGGGGAAAAAAAGAGGCCCCACCGGCGCTTCGCCCGCCCGGTGTGCCCTACAGCCCTATCTGCTCGGCGATGCCCTGCATGGCCTCGAGGCCCAGCGCCACGAACTCCCCCAGGCCCAGGCCGAGCCCGCTGCAGGTGGCTATCTGCTCGCGGCGGGCCCCGGCGGCGAACCTCTTCTCGCCGAAGCGCTTCATCAGCGACTCCGCGGTGAGGCCGTCGAGCTTCTTATCGGGCCGCACCAGTGCCGCGGCAACGATGAGGCCGGTGAGGGGGTCGACACAGCAGATGGCCTTCTCCAGTGGGGTCTGGGGGGGTATGCCGTGGGCCTCGTTGTGGCAGAGGATGGCGTGGGCCACCCTCTCACTGGCGCCGAGCTCCCTGGCGATGTCCGCCCCCAGCTTGCTGTGGGCGCCGGGGTCATCGGCAGTGAGCTCGACATCGATATCGTGGAGGAGCCCGCACAGGCCCCACTCTTCCTCGTCCTCACTGAGGTACCTGGCCACGGCCCGCATGACGGCCTCAGTGGCCAGCATGTGGTGTATCACGTTGCCGTTCTCAACGTTTGCCTTGACCGAGTCCAGCGCCTCTTCTCTGTCCATAGGCCTCCGTGTCTGTCCGCCAGCGACCGCGGCGGGGTGTGCCACCCCCCAGGAGATTATACCGCACTGGCACAGATATCGCCACCTCACCCCGTGGCCGCAGCAGCGGAGGCCCTGCCCTCCTCGTGCCTCCCCAGCACACCCTTCAGGTAGTGGCCGGTGGCGGAGCCCTCGCTCCGGGCCACCTCCTCCGGGGTGCCGGTGGCGATGACGTAGCCGCCGCGGTCGCCGGCGCCGGGGCCGAGGTCGACTATCCAGTCGGCGCTCTTTATCAGGTCGAGGTGGTGCTCGATGAGGATCACGGTGTTGCCCACGTCCACCAGGCGGTGCAGCACCTTGAGCAGGGCGGCGGCGTCCTCGAAGGAGAGGCCGGTGGTGGGCTCGTCCAGTATGTAGAGCGTCCTCCCCGTTGCCCGCCTCGACAGCTCGGTGGACAGCTTGACCCGCTGCGCCTCGCCGCCAGAGAGCGTGGTCGCTGGCTGCCCCAGCCTGATGTAGCCCAGGCCCACGGCCTTCAAGGTCTCCAGCTTGCCCCTCACCTTGGGGAAGTGCTCGAAGAAGGTGTAGGCCTCGTCCACGCTCATCTCCAGCACGTCGGCGATGCTCTTCCCTTTGAAGCGAATCTCCAGTGCCTCCCGGTTGTAGCGCTTGCCGTGGCACACCTCGCAGGGGACGGTGACATCGGGCAGGAACTGCATCTCTATCTGGATGTAGCCCTCGCCGTGGCACGCCTCGCACCTCCCCCCCTTGACGTTGAAGGAGAAACGGCCCGGCCCGTAGCCGCGCATGCGGGCCTCGGGCACGGTGGCGAACAGCTCCCTGATGGGGGTGAAGGTCCCGGTATAGGTCGCCGGGTTGGAGCGCGGGGTGCGCCCGATGGGCGACTGGTCGACGTTGATGACCTTGTCGATGTGCTCCGCCCCCTCGATGGCATCGCACTCGCCGGGGCGCTCCTTGGCCCGGTAGAAGACCTGCGCCAGCCTCTTGTACAGGACATCGTCGACGAGGGTGCTCTTGCCCGAGCCGGAGACGCCGCTCACGCACACCAGCCGCCCCAGCGGTATGTGCACGTCTATCCCTTTCAAATTGTTCTGCCGCGCCCCGCGGACCACGAGCTCCCGCCCCGACCCGCTGCGCCTGGCCACGGGGAGGGGTATCTCCCTGCGCCCGCTCAAGTACTGGCCGGTGATGGACTGGGGACAGCCCTCTATGTCCTCCACGGTGCCGCTGCACACCACCTCGCCCCCGCGCTCGCCGGCGCCCGGCCCCATGTCGATGACGTGGTCGGCGGCGCGTATCATGGCCTCGTCGTGCTCCACCACCAGGATGGTGTTGCCCAGGTCGCGCAGCTTCTTGAGCGTTGAGATGAGGCGATAGTCGTCGGCGGGGTGGAGCCCCACCGTGGGCTCGTCGCAGATGTAGAGCACCCCCATGAGGCCGCTGCCGATCTGGGTGGCCAGCCTGATGCGCTGTGCCTCGCCGCCGGACAGCGTGCTCGAGGCACGGTCTATGCTCAAGTACTCCAGCCCCACGTCGCGCAGGAAGCCCAGCCGTGCCCTTATCTCTTTGAGCACCTGGCGGGCGATGATGAGCTCGCGCTCGCCCAGCGCCGGCGGCGCGGTGCCGTCGCCGCCCAAGACCTCGAGCCACCCTGCCGCCTGCTCCACCGACATCGCCGCCACCTCGGCGATGTCCCTGTCTGCCACCGTCACCGCCAGCGACTCCGGCTTGAGCCGCCGCCCCCCACAGGCGGGGCAGGGGTGGGTGGTCATGTAGCGCTCTATCTCCTGCCTGATGTACTCCGACTCCGTCTCCCGGTAGCGCCGCTCCAGGTTGGGGATGACACCCTCGAAGTGGGCGTTCACCTTGTAGACCATCCCCGTCTGGCTCTCGTGCTTCATGGGCACGGTGTCGCTGCCGCTGCCGTAGAGCACTGTCCGCATTTGCCCCTCGGAGAGCTCCCTCACCGGCACATCCGCGGAGAAGCCGTACCTGCGGGCCACCGACTCCAGCATAGTGGTATACCACGGGCTCATGGTGCCCGTCCTGGTCCAGGGTCGTATCGCCCCCTCGGCGATGGAGAGGCCCTTGTTGGGGACTACCAGGTCGGGGTCTATCTCCATGCGCACCCCCAGGCCGGTGCAGGCCGGGCAGGCGCCGTGCGGGCTGTTGAAGCTGAACGTGCGCGGCTCCATCTCCCCGAAGCTCGTGCCGCAGCGTGCGCAGGCGAAGTGCTCGGAGAAGACCAGCTCCTCTCCATCGGCCACGGACACCAGCGCCACCCCGCCCCCCAGCTTCAAGGCGGTCTCCACGGAGTCGGCGAGCCGGCCCCTGCGCCCCTCACCGTCGATGACCAGCCGGTCTATGCGCGCCTCGATGGTGTGCCGGCGATACTTGTCCAGGGCCACCTCGTCGACCAGGAGGTCGTACTCCCGCCCATCGACCCGCACGTGGTCGATGCCCGCGCGGCGCAGGTCATCGAAGATGCCCTGGTGCTCCCCCTTGCGGTCCCGCACCAGCGGCGCCATGATGACCACGCCGCTGCCCTGGGGCAGCGCCAGCAGCGAGTCCACGATCTGCTGCACCGTCTGCTGCGCTATCTCCTGGCCGCACTGGGGACAGTGGGGGTGCCCGATGCGGGCGAAGAGGAGCCTCAAGTAGTCGTACACCTCGGTCACCGTCCCCACCGTGGAGCGGGGGTTTCTCCCCGGCCCCCGCTGGTCGATGGATATCGCCGGGCTCAGGCCCTCGATGTAGTCCACGTCGGGCTTCTCCATCCTGCCCAGGAACTGGCGGGCATAGGCCGAGAGCGACTCCACGTAGCGGCGCTGGCCCTCGGCGTAGATGGTATCGAAGGCCAGAGAGCTCTTGCCCGAGCCCGATACGCCGGTTATCACCACCAGCCTATCGCGGGGGATGGCGACGTCGATGTCCTTCAAGTTGTGCTCGCGGGCACCCTTCACAAAGATGGTATCCGAGGGCATGGCCCTTTCTCCCACCGGGTGGTAATATTTCATTGTATCACTCCATACCCATTGCAACAAGCATCATAGAGGGTGATTGCATTGGGGCCGCTGTTTGTATATACTGTAGTGCGTTGAGGCTGTGTAAGGGGGTCACAGCCCGGAAGGGGCGCTCTGCGGCCCATTTGGTTTGCTCCGACACAGGATGGCTCTATAGAACCCAGATACCGGGGCTTGAAGCTGCATCGGCAAGGGGCAACCATGAAATTAAGGGAGGAGGCCTCACATGGCTATGCAGGACAAGACCCTGGTGTGTCGCGACTGTGGAAGGGAGTTCGTCTTCTCCATAGGTGAGCAGGAGTTCTTCCTCTCCCGCGGGCTGGAGAGGGAGCCCTCCCGCTGTCGCGAGTGTCGCTCCTTGAGGCGACGCGACCGCTCTGGCGAGGAACGCGAGATGTTCTCCGCCATCTGTGCCTCCTGCGGCAACGAATGCCTTGTCCCATTCGAGCCCAGGAGCGGGCGGCCGGTCTTCTGCAACGAGTGCTTCCACAAGATGAGAGACCGCCGCTAGCGGCGCGATCCCCTCTCTCGCAGTGAGCTCCCACACTTGAAGGCCCGTGGGACGGGGGGTGCCATGAACATCGGTAGCTGCAAGGTCAGGTTCCGCCTGGCAGAGAACCACTCTCTCAAAGGGAAGCGACAGACCTTGAAGTCGATCCAGGAGCGGGTGAAGGGCAAGTTCAACGTCTCCATCGCCGAGGTCGACGACCACGACCTGTGGCAGGTGTTCACCCTGGGGATAGCGTGCGTGAGCTCCAGTCCCCAGCACGCCAACGAGGTCATCTCCAAGGTGGTGGAGTTCATCCAGAGGAGCAGGTTCGACGTGGAGATGCTGGGCTACGAGATCGAGATCATCAACGGCCTCTAGGTGACTTTCGGCGTGGACACCGTGGCCTTCCTCGATCACCTGAGGGCCCTCCCGGCCTACAGAGACCAGATAGCCCACATCGAGCGCCTGCCCCCGCGAAAGCCGCGCTACGGTGAGCTGGAGCGGCCCCTCCACCCCGCCCTCCACGACCGCCTCCGGGCGCTGGGCCTGCTCCCCCTCTACCACCACCAGGCACAGGCCGTGGACGCCTCCCGCCGCGGCGAGAACACCTTCATCGTCACCCCCGCCGCCAGCGGCAAGACCCTGTGCTACAACGTGCCCGTGCTGGAGCGCCTGCTCACCGAGGCCAGGGGCCGCGCCCTCTACATCTTCCCCACCAAGGCCCTGGCACAGGACCAGCTCAGGGGCCTGGGGGAGCTGGCCGCCCCGTTCAAGCTCGCCATGGCCACCTTCGACGGCGATACCCCGGTGGAGGAGCGGGGCGAGATACGGCGGGGGGCACAGCTCGTGCTCACCAACCCCGACATGCTCCACCTGGGGATACTGCCCAACCACCGGTCGTGGGCCCACCTCTTCCGCAGGCTGAGCTACGTGGTCATCGACGAGGCCCACGTCTACCGCGGCGTCTTCGGCTCCCACATGGCCCAGGTGCTGCGCCGCCTGCGCCGCATCTGTGCCCTCTACGGGTCGCGGCCCCAGCTCATCTGCGCCTCGGCCACCATCGCCAACCCCAGGGAGCACATCGAGAGGCTCACCGGCCTGCCCTTCACCGTGGTCGACGAGGACGGCTCGCCGTACGGCGGCAAGGACTTCGTGCTCTGGAACCCGCCGCTCATCGACCTGGCCCGCAGCCAGCGGCGCAGCGCCAACACCGAGGCCTCCCTGCTCTTCACTGAGCTTGTGGGCCACGGCCTGCGCACCATCACCTTCGCCCTCTCGCGCAAGCTGGCCGAGCTGATATACATCTACACCAGGGAGCAGCTCTGCGCAGAGCACCCGGGGCTCGCCGAGAAGGTGAAGCCCTACCGCGCCGGCTACCTGCCGCAGGAGCGCCGCCTCATCGAGCGCCAGCTCTTCGACGGCGAGCTCCTGGGGGTGGCCGCCACCTCGGCGCTGGAGCTGGGCATCGACATCGGCACCCTCGACGCCACGGTCTTAAACGGCTACCCGGGGAGCATCGCCAGCACCTGGCAGCAGGCGGGACGCAGCGGCCGCCGCGGGGAGCGCTCCCTCTCGTTTCTCATCGGGCTCGACAACCCCCTCGACCAGTACTTCATGCGCCACCCCGAGGCCTTCTTCGGCCACAGCGTGGAGAACGCCCTCACCAACCCCGATAACCCCTATGTCCTGGGGCCCCACCTCCTGTGTGCCGCCTGGGAGCGGCCCCTGGACGAGGTGGACGGGGAGCTCTTCGGCCCCGGCTTCGCCCCGGCCCGGGACGAGCTTGTGCAGCAGGGGCTCCTGCGCCCACGCCACGGGAGGTGGTACCCCTCGCCCGCCATCCCCTACCCCGCAGAGGGGGTGGGCCTGCGCTCCGCCTCGGCACAGCGCTACACCGTCGTCGACACCGCACAGGGCGGCCGCGAGCTGGACACCGTGGAGGAGGCGGTGGCCTTCTTCCAGGTCCACCCCGGTGCCATCTACCTCCACCAGGGCGATGCCTACGTGATAACCGGGCTCGACCTGCCCTCGCGCACCGCCTACGCCCAGCCCGCCGACGTCCCCTACTACACCCAGGCCAGGGACATCACCGATATCGCCATCATCGCCACCTCCCGGCACAGGGAGGTGGGCCAGTCAACGGTATGCCTGGGCACGGTCCAGGTCACCACCAGGGTCACCGGCTTCCGCCGCAAGCGGCACCTTACCGAGGAGACCATCTCCGAGGAGCCGCTCGACCTGCCGCCGCAGACCTTCACCACCGTGGGGCTGTGGTTCGACTGCCCCGAGCAGGCCCACCGCCAGCTCTCCGCATCGGGCCTCGACCTCGCCGGCGGCCTCCACGCCACCGAGCACGCCGCCATCGCCATGCTCCCCCTCTTCGCCCTCTGCGACCGCAGCGACATCGGGGGCATGTCCACGCCACTCCACCCCGAGAGCGGGAGGGCCCAGATATTCATCTACGACGCCCACCCCGGCGGCATCGGCATCGCCGAGAAGGGGTACCAGCTCATCGAGGAGCTGTGGCAGGCCACGCTCAAGGCCATCTCGGAGTGCCCCTGCCAGGAGGGCTGCCCCTCCTGCGTCCAGTCGCCCAAGTGCGGCAGCAACAACGAGCCCCTGGACAAGGGCGCCGCCATCGTCATCCTGCGCCACCTCCTGGGCCGCGGCGGGCCCGCGTAGCCCCACCCCCCGGCGCCGTCCCCGTGAGCGCAATGGGTTCAAAGGCGCATCGTTGTTGCCACCTGGCGAGATTGTGGTACAATGGGCATGGAAACGGCCCAGGGCCAGACCACCGGCGGTGCCCTCTATGAGCGAGATGGCCATAGACGATGACCTCAATATAGAGAGAGTGGACTGGGGCAGGCTCACCTGGATCAACGTGGAGAGGCCCACGGCCAGGGACATCGATTACCTGGCCCATAGCTACCTGTTCCACCCCTTCGACCTAGAGGACTGCATCTCCCGCATCGAGCTGCCCAAGATCGACGAGTACGAGAACTACCTGTTCCTGGTGCTCCACTTCCCGGTGTTCAACAAGGAGGCGCGGGTGACCACCCCCAGCCAGGTCTCCGTCTTCATCGGCAGCGACTACGTGGTATCGGTGCACTCCGGCGACTTAAAACCGCTCTCCAAGCTCTTCAAGGACTGCCAGCAGAACGAGCGGGCGCGCCAGGAGAACATGGAGCGGAGCTCAGGCTACCTCCTCTACCGCATCCTCGACCGCCTCGTCGACTACTGCTTCCCCATCATGAACAAGATAATCGCCAACGTGGAGGCAGTGGAGGACAGGCTGTTCAGCGACAAGGCGCGCGACTCGGTGAGGGACATCTCGGTGCTGCGGCGCGACATCATGGCCTACCGCCGCATCATCAGGGCCCAGCCCACCATACTGCGCTCACTGGAGAAGAGGGACTACCCCTTCCTCCACGAGGACTTGGACGTCTACTTCGGCGACATCGGCGACCACATCGGCAAGATCATGCAGACGCTGGACGAGTACAAAGAAGTGGTGGAGGGGCTCAACCAGAGCAGCGACTCCCTGTTCTCCCACAGCACCACCGAGGTGATGAAGATGCTCACCGTGCTGGGGACCGTGCTCCTGCCCCTCCTGGTGGTCTCCGGCATCTACGGCATGAACGTGCCCCTGCCCTTTCAGAACAGCTCACTGGCCTTTTTCTTCATCATCCTGGCAACACTGGCGATATCCGGCGGCATGCTGGCCTACTTCCGCCTGAAGCGATGGATCTAGCATGGCTATCTCACAGCGCCTCGTAGTCGTTATCTGCCTGTTCGTCACCTGCCTCATCGCAGCCAACATCATCGCCGTCAAGCTCATCGCCATCGGCAGCCTGATACTCCCCGCCGCCATCGTCATATTCCCCTTGAGCTACATCCTGGGCGATATCTTAACCGAGGTCTACGGCTACCGCTGGGCGAGGCGGGTCATCTGGCTGGGCTTCCTGTGCAACCTGGTCGCCGTCCTCGCCATCTGGCTGGGGGGACTCCTGCCGCCGGCGCCGGTGTGGGCCGGCAACGAGGCCTACCACGCCATCCTGGGCTACACCCCGCGCCTGCTCCTCGCCTCGTTCGCCGCCTACCTCGTCGGAGAGTTCGCCAACTCGTTCGTGCTGGCCAAGATGAAAGTAAAGACCAGGGGGAGGTGGCTGTGGGCCCGCACCATCGGCTCCACCATCGTGGGGCAGGGGCTCGATTCCCTGGTGTTCATCGCCATCGCCTTCGCCGGCACCCAGCCCTGGGGGATACTGGGCACCATCATCCTCACCCACTGGCTGTTCAAGAGCGGCTACGAGGCGGCGGCCACTCCCCTCACCTACGCCGTCGTGGGCTACCTGAAGCGGAAGGAGGGCGTAGACGTCTACGACCATGATACCAAGTTCAACCCGTTCCTGGTCTCCGGCTAGCCCCCCCGCAGGCGGTGCCCGGTGAGGACCAGGTTCATCGTTGACGCCAACGTAGGCCGCCTGGCGCGGTGGCTCAGGATGATGGGCTACGATGCCCTCTTCTACAAAGATATCGACGATAACACGCTCATCTCCATCGCCCTCAAGGAGAAGCGGGTGGTGCTCACCAAGGACACCCAGATCATGAAGCGGAGGGTAGTCACCAGCGGCAGGCTCAAGGCCCTCCTCATCGACGACGACGACCCCAGGGCACAGGCGCGCTACGTGGCCGAGACCATGGGGCTCAACCGGAGGAGAGAGCTCTCCCTCTGCCTGGAGTGCAACCAGCCCCTCGTCCCCAGGGACAGAGACGAGGTCCGGGGCCTGGTCCCCCCCTACGTATTCCAGACCCAGGCCCGCTACGTGCAATGCCCCTCCTGCCACCGCATCTACTGGCAGGGCACCCACTGGCAGCACATGAAGAGTGAGCTGGAGGCCCTGGAGAGGGGGGTGAGCGAGTGACCAGGGCGGCCTTCATCTACGACGAGTCGCAGTCGACGCACGTGCTGCGCGAAGACCACGTGTTCCGTCCCTCCCGGCTCCAGCTGGTCTACGAGCTGCTCCAGTGCTACGGGGCCTTCAAGGGGTCACGCCTGGTGCCGCCGCGTGTGGCCGAGGAGCGCGAGCTCCTCTCCTTCCACACCCCGGACTACGTGGACGCGGTAGGGCGCCTGAGCCGCGGCGAGGACGTGCCCGACGCCATCACCTACAACTTCAGCGCCGAGGGCGACAACCCCCCCTACGAGGGCATGTACGAGACCTCGGCACTGGTGGTGGGGGCATCGCTCCGTGCCGCCGAGCTGGTGGCCAGCGGCGAGGCCGATATCGCCTTCAACATCTCTGGCGGCCTGCACCACGCCGCACCCGACGCCGCCTCCGGCTTCTGCGTATTCAACGACGTGGTCATCGCCCTCTCCCACCTGGTGAAGAGCGGGCTCAAGGTGGCATACGTGGACATCGATGCCCACCACGGAGACGGCGTGCAGCATGCCTTCTACGAGAGCGACCGGGTGCTCACCATCTCGCTCCACGAGTGGGGAAAGTACCTCTTCCCCGGCAGCGGAGAGGTACGCGAGATGGGCACCGGCAGGGGGCTGGGCTACTCGGTGAACCTGCCCTTTGCCCCGCACACCACCGACGACGTCTACGTGTGGGCCTTCACCGAGGTGGTGCCGCCGCTGGTCGAGCGCTACCAGCCAGACATACTGGCCACCCAGCTCGGCTGCGATACCCACTACCTGGACCCGCTCACCCACTTCATGCTCACCACCAACGGCTACACCGCGGTGCTCAAGGAGCTGCGCGCCCTGGCCCCGCGGTGGCTCGCCTTCGGCGGCGGCGGGTACGACATGGGCGTGGTCACCAGGTCGTGGACGCTGGCCTACGGGGCCATGCTCAACCGAGAGTGGCCCGACGACATCCCCATGGAGTTCAGGGAGCGCTACGGCTTAAAGAGGCTCAGGGACCACGCCGAGCTCGCCATCGACAGCAGGGTCAGGGAGCAGACACGCGTCTTCGCCGCGCGGAGGGTCGAGGAGATAAAGAGGAACATCTTCCCCCTCCACGACTTCTGACCCAGCGCGGCACAGGGGTGGTCTCCAGCAAACGACCAAAGGAGAGGCTGTGTTACTGGACGCCGAGGCAGAGAGGGAGTTCCGCGAGCAGATGGGCACAAGCGGGCTGGGCGACTACCAGGGGGTCATCTTCCGCCTGGGCTTCAACTTCGAGCGGCTGCCCGGATTCGACCCGGCGCGGCCCGAGCGCTACGGGCTGGATGCCCTCCACGGCTCCCGGGTCTACCGGGGGAGGCGGGGAGGGCGGGAGCTGCTCTTTGCCCCCACGCTCATGGGGGCGCCGGCGGCCAGCTTCAGCATAGAGCGATACCTCTGCCACTCGCCGGCATCCCACGGCATAGGTGTGGGGTACTGTGGTGCCCTGCACCCGGATATCGAGGTGGGCAGCATCATCGTCCCCGACAGGGCCAGGATCGGCGAGGGAACCAGCTCATACTACGGGGCAGGGACGGTCTCCGTGCCCGACCATGAGCTGGTGGAGCTGCTCGTCGCCACGTCGCGGCGCCACGGCTGCGAGCCCTGGGTGGGAGAGGTCTTCTCCATCGATGCCCCCCTCATGGAGACCCAGGAGTTTATCGCCGGCCTGGCACAGCAGGGCACCCTGGGCATCGACATGGAGACCTCGGCCCTGTTCTCCATCGCCTGCTACCACGGCGTGCGGTCGGCCGCCATCTTAGTGGTCTCCGATAAGCCCCACCAGGGCCTCCCCCCGGTGCTGCCCTTCGCCGACATCGACGCCGTCACCGAGGCAGCCATCAGGATAGCCGTCGAGGCCCTCGCCACCCTGGAGCTCTAGGCACGGCCCCCGGTCGAAAGGGCCGTCACCCAGCGCCGCGAAAGGGGAGCCTTTGAGGTATAGTTATGCTTTTTAGTGATTATTTATCTATATTGTATGATAGCAATGATTAGTAGCCCCTATAAGCGTTAATTGATATCGATTATACTATAATTACATATGCAGGCATCATACGTCCTATGTTAGCCGATAGTAAGCATAATATGATATATGCGGGATATAGTGGGCTATTCAGTGGGGAATTATACAGGAGATGGGCGCGGTGCGGAGGCCCCTACGCCCCCGCCCCCAGCTCCCCGTCCATCCAGTCCAGGTAGTCCTGGCTTGCGGCCACGATGGGCAGGGCGATGACCTCGGGGACTTCGTAGCAGCTATTCTCCCTCACCAGCTCGCACAGGCGGTCCATCAGGTGCGCCTTGGTCTTCACCACGAGCAGGGACTCGTTGGTGGCATCTACCTTCCCCTGCCACCAGAACTTGGAGCGCACCCCGGGCACGATGTTGACACAGGCGGCCACCCTGTTGGAGACCAGCAACTGGGATATCTTCTCGCCCTCGATGTGGTTGCTGGTGGTGATGAACACCACCAGGTACTCCTCCGCATCGGCCATTTCCTACTCCACGGCAGAGAGTTTCACCGCACCCCACACCCCCAGCTCTGGCCCCCTTATTATAACCAATCCTCGCAGTCCTTCAATACCCTGGGCGCACTCCAGCCCCCTGGCGATATCTGCGTCCTCTTTCACCATGTTACCTATCGCCGTGGCGGCGGCGTCGGCCAGGGCGGTACAGGGGGAGAGCACGATGACGGCGTCGGCCCGCCCGAAGCTCAAGGAGTGGCCCACCGTCCCCGACGACGTGCAGATGCCCAGGGGGGTGTCCTCGGGCGCCACCTCCAGGCACAGCCTCCCGCTGAAGGGGGAGTCCCCGGCATAGATGCCCACCCGGCTATAGCCCTCCACCTTCATGAAGATGTCGCCGCCGTTCTCCACGATGACCTCTGGCGAAGAGCGTAGCAGCTCCCGGCCTACCCGCTCGGCGATGGCGCCGGCCACCGCCGCCATGGGGCCTACCCCCACCCTGCTGGCCGCCTGGGCCATCTCCTTCACTATGTCCGCTGCGTCCTCGGCGACGGGGATGGGGTGAAGCGAGGTGAGAAAGTCGGGGTTACCGGCGATGTACCGCTCCAGGGGGGCACGGCACCTCACGATGGCACCGCGCGCCTCCTCGCCCAGGTCGCTGCGGGCCCTGATCCAGAGGTCGGTCTCCCCCACCACGGCGATGAATGAGACCAGACCCTCGCCCGTTATCCAGTGCCGGTACTGCCTCGGCTGGTACATACCACTAGAGGTGCACTTCCATGGCCCGCGGTGGACAGGGAAGGACGCACAGCTCGCATGCAGTGCACTTGTCCTCGTAGAACTTCACCTCCCCGGTCCTGGGGTCGAGCGCCAGGGCGCCGGTGGGACAGATGACCACGCACGCACCACAGTGAGTACACCTGGCGTCGTTGCGCACGATATTCTGGCCCAGCGACTGTATCCTGACCCCCGCCTCCTGGAGGTACGCGATGCCCCTCTTGTAGTCCTCTCTCGTGCCCGAGAGCTCCAGCACCAGGAGCCCCTCCTCGTTGGGGGTCACCGATGCCTTAAGGATATTGAGCACCAGGTTGTAGTCCCGCACCAGCCGATAGATTATGGGCTGGTCTACGAGCCTGGTGGGAAAGTGTAGCACTACCCTCTTCGCTACAGCCATATCTCACTCCTCACTCGTTCTCACCCATCGATGGCGCGCTCCTTGAGTGGCTTCAAGGTCACGCCCGACTCCACGCCGGGCAGCGGCGCCACCGGCTCGGTGAGCAGGAACTCGCCCCTGGAGATCCACTCCTTGAGCGTGCTCGCTATCTGCACCGCCCTGGGATAGCTGGAGAGCGACGCCGTGGGCACCTCCTTACCCTGTATCACGATGCGCCCGCTCCTGAGCTGGGCGTAGCTCACCTCGTCCAGGACATCGGGCCGGCGCTGGGGAAAGACCTCGGCGTAGTCTATCACCGGGGTCACTATCTCCTCGTTGCGTACCGCAGTGCGGCGCAGTACATCCTCGTTTAAGATGGGGATGGGCACGCCGATGCCCACGGTCAGGGTGCAGCCGTAGCCCATCATGCTGGTCCCCACCAGCCACCGGGGGCTCATCTGCTTTAAGTCCCCGATGACCGCGAGCGTCCCCGCCGGCCTTCGCGGCACCCCGTTCTCCGAGCGCAGGGCGGTGGGGTTGTGCTGTGTGCCATGCCAGGCAACGTAGCCGATGCCGCCGCCCAGGAATATCCTGGTCCCGATACCTATGGTCTCGTAGTAAGGGTCGTTGAGCAGCGGCGAGAGCTGGCCCGCCGAGCAGTAGTTGGCGTTGCCTAGGTTGGGTTTGAGCACGCCCATGTAGGTGTAGATGGTCCTGCCCGAGAGGTTCACCGCCACGCCGTAGTTCTGGTAGGCGTTCCTCGCGTTGAAGAGCACCGCCTCGTTTAAGTCTGCTATGTTGACCCAGGTCTCCAGCCTCTTCCGCGGGTAGCAGTCCGTGCCGTAGGCGGTGACCTCCAGCCTCACGTCCTTGCCCGCCACCAGCTCCTCGATCACGTGCCCGCCCCCGTAGTTGAAGGGGCCGGGGTGCACCCGGTTCCGGGGGTCGTCGTCGGGGATGGCCGTGGCACCGAGGAATATGTCCACGGCGGCGATCCCGGTGTACACCGGGACGTCGTTCAAGTAGGCCCTGCCGCCACCTATCTTTATCCTGGGCTGGGTGTGCCCCACGTTGAAGTACGCCCCGGAGGAGCACATGGGGCCGAAGGTCCCCGTGGTCACCACGTCCACCTCCCGCGCCACCTGGGCAACGCCCTTCTTCTCCACCAGGTCGATGACCTCTTCAGCGGTCACCACCACTGCCTGGCCCCGCCCTATCTTCTCGTTTATCTCTGCGATGGTCTTCGTCACCTCGATATCCTCCATGAACGCTAGGCGCCTTATCTATCCATCGACTGTACTGTTGTGCATGCCGTCCTTGCCCCCTGTATCCGCCCGGGGGCGGGACATACCGAGCGACTCCTCTACCAGTCGCAGGCGCTCCTCCAGCGCCATCTGCTCACCGCGCACCGAGCGCAGCGCATCATTGACCGGGTCGGGCAGGCTGCCGTGCTCCAGGTCACGGGCCGGTATCTGGGCCTCACCCACTACTCGCCCCGGGACGCCGACCACCGTGCAGCCCGGCGCCACCGACTGCACCACCACCGAGCCGGCACCCACCCGTGCGCCGTCGCCCACGGTGATGGCGCCGAGGAGCGTGGCCCCGGCACCGACGACCACGTTGTTGCCGATGGTGGGGTGGCGCTTCTTCCGCTCGTGGCTGGTGCCCCCCAGGACCACCCCCTGGTATAAGAGCACGTCATCGCCTATCTCCGTCGTCTCCCCGATGACGATGCCCATGCCGTGGTCGATGAAGAAGCGCCTGCCGATGGTGGCACCGGGGTGTATCTCTATGCCGGTGCAGAAGCGGTTAATGTGCGAGAGCAGGCGCGCGGTGAGCCGCAGGTGGTGCCGCCACAGGAAGTGGGCCCATCGATGGGCCCACAGGGCGTGCAGCCCCGGGTAGCACAGCAGCACCTCGACGATGCTCCTGGCCGCCGGGTCCTTGGCGAAGACAGTCCTTACGTCCTCTCTGAAAACGCGCAAGGGTTTACGCACCCGCTCCCCTCCGAGGTGAAATTATATCACTATTCCTATAATAATGGTGATAATAACACAGGGCTGTCGCCCCGTCAAGCCCTGGAGCCTCCCTCGGCACCACGAGGCGATAATCAGTACACCATATCATATCACGTGTGATTTGCCAAGGAGTGCACCCTCACCGGCCCAGGGCGCGGCGAAAGCGGCCATCCTTGCACAAATGCCCGGGAGATACTACAATGAGTGTGATGAGCGCGACAGAAGGAACCTGCGAGGGTGCACGGGCCATGCTGCAGCTTACCGACCTTACGGTAGAGGTAGATGGCAAGGAGATAATCCACGACGTGAGCTTGAGCGTCGATGTGGGAGAGACCCACGTCCTCTTCGGCCCCAACGGCAGCGGCAAGACGACGCTGCTCATGTCGATAATGGGGTTTCCCCGCTACAAGATAACCGGGGGCTGCATAGCCTTCAAGGGGCAGGATGTCACCGCCCTCTCCGTCGATGAGAGGGCGCGCCTGGGCATGGGCGTCGCCTTCCAGCGCCCGCCGGCGGTTCGGGGCATAAAGACCAGGGACGTGGTGCGGGCCTGTCTCGGCGGCCGCGAGGACGGCGACATCGTCGACCGGCTGGCATCGCGGCTGAACCTGGAGGAGCTGCTCGAGCGCGAGGTAAACCGCGGCTTCTCCGGGGGCGAGATCAAGCGCTCCGAGCTCCTCCAGCTCATCGCCCAGGGCCCGGAGCTGGTCCTCCTCGACGAGCCCGACTCCGGCGTCGACCTGGTGAACATCTCCCTGGTGGGGGAGATGATAAACGAGCTGCTGCAGAAAGACCGACTGCGCACCAGGTCGAGCTCAGGCCTGCTCATCACCCACACCGGGCACATCCTGGACTACGTCGTCGCCGACAAGGCCTACGTCCTGCTAAACGGCACCATCTGGTGCCATGGAAACCCCAGGGAGCTCCTCGCCAGCATCAAGAGCCATGGCTACGAGAGGTGTGCCACGTGTCAGAAATGACCGGGAGAGAGCGAGACGATATAGACCTCGAGGCCTTCTCCTACCAGGCCGAGGAGCGCCCCTACCAGGAGGACCCCTCCCGGCTCGCCGAAGCGGACAGGGCCCGCATGACAGAGGCCGGCATCATGCTCGGCGACGGATCGGGGCGCTCCGGCACCTTCATCCAGATGGACCACTCCGTCGTCCACTGCAACGTGGTGCAGGACGGGCTCGAGGTGATGAGCAGCACCGAGGCCCTGGAGCGGCACCCCTGGCTCTCCGACTACTGGTGGCGGGCGGTCGACCCCTCCGCCGACAGGTTCACCGCCCAGGCCCAGGCGCACCAGCACCACGGCTACTTCATCAGGGCGCTCCCCGGGAAGAAGGTCATTCACCCCACCCAGGCCTGCCTGTACCTGTCACAGCCCGGCCTCTCCCAGAACGTGCACAACGTGGTCATCGCCGAGGAGGGCTCCGAGCTCCACATCATCACCGGGTGCACCACGTCGCCCGACGCGTATGCCGGGCTGCACATCGGCATATCCGAGTTTTATGTCAAGAGAGGGGCCAGGCTCACCTTTACCATGATACACAACTTCGCCCCGGAGGTGGAGGTGCGCCCCCGCACCGGCATCGTCGTCGAAGAGGGGGGCATCTTCTTGAGCAACTACGTGTGCATGAAGCCGGTGCACTCGCTGCAGATGTACCCCACGGCGCGCTGCGTGGGCCCCGGCGCCATCGTGCGCTTCAACAGCGTCCTGGTGGCCACGCCCGGCTCCAGCCTGGACGTAGGCTCCAGGGCGATACTGGCCGCGAGCGGTACGCGGGCCGAGATCATCTCCCGCGCCGTCACCGTGGGCGGGGACATCGTCGCCAGGGGGCACCTGGTGGGCCAGGTGGCCGGGGCCAAGGGACACCTGGAGTGCCGCGGCCTCATCCTGTCCCCTGAGGGCACCATCCATGCCATCCCTGAGCTCGATGCCACCGTCGCCGATGTAGAGCTCTCCCACGAGGCCGCGGTGGGCAAGATCGCCGAGGAAGAGGTGGAGTACCTGATGGCCCGGGGCTTAAGCCGCGACGAGGCGGTAGCCGCCATCGTCCGCGGGTTCTTGAGGGTCGACATCGAGGGCCTGCCCTCACAGCTCGAGGAAGAGCTCAGGCGCGCCGTGGAGATGAGCGAGCGCGACCTGCTCTAGCCCAGCGGGACGGCCCTAGCCCTGGGCCAGCCGCTGCCCCGCGGCGAAGGCGTCGGCGAGCGCCGTGGGGTGCTGCCTGATCTCCCCCTTGCCGTCGATGCCGCGGAAGAAGAGCTCCTCCCCGTAGCTGAACTCCAGCGTCTGGAAGAATATCTTTATCGTGGCCATGGCCGGCCGGAACAGGTTCTCGCCGCGGGTGCCGCCCACGGAGACGAAGAGCCCCCTCCTCTCCCCTCCCCTGCTGGTGGCGACAGGCAGGTTGAGCACGTGCTTCATCACCCACAGCGCCTGGCAGCGGTCGATCATGGCCTTGGTCTGGGCGGTGAGCCCCATGAAGAATATGGGGGAGGCGATGGCGATGCGGTCGGCGCGGCGCAGCTCGGTGTGGACCCACTGCATGTCGTCGTCGACGACGCACCGGCCCTTCTTCCTCACGCAGCCATCGCAGTGGCGGCAGGGGGCGATGCACAGGTCGCGGAGGAACACGGTCTTCACCTCCGCGCCCGCGCTCTCCGCCCCGCGCACCACCTGTCGCAGCAGCAGGTCAGTATTACCGTTACGCCGCGGGCTGCCCGCCACGGCGAGCACCGCGGGCCTCTCGTCGCCCCCTGCGTCGTGAGCCAACGTCACCTCCATCTCATAGCGCCGGGCATTTGACCAATCCCCTCCCAGCAATTATACTATACTATCCAGCGTGTCCCAAGGAGTCACTGGTATGCACACCAGGCAGGCACCGGATCAGCGCATCGTAGGGGTCGACCTCGGCGGCACCAAGATCTTCTCCATACTCGCCGACCCCGCAGGCACCGTCTTGAGCCAGGATCTCCGGGACACACAGGCGTCCCAGGGGCCCCAGGAGGTGATCAGGCACATACTGGAGTCCATCAGGCAGGTATCGGACGGGACCGAGATAGCGGGCATCGGCATCGGCGCCGCCGGTGCCTGCGAGGCCATAAGCGGCACCATCACCTCGTCGCCCAACCTCCCCGGGTGGAGCTACGTCCCTTTAAAGGAGATCGTCGAGCGGGAGCTCGGCACCCCCACCTACGTGGACAACGACGCCAACGTGGCCGCGCTCGGCGAGCACCGCTTCGGGGCGGCGAAGGGCGTCGACCACTTCATCCTGCTCACGGTGGGCACCGGTATCGGCGGCGGCATCGTGATAAACGGCGAGCTCTACCGCGGGGCGTCGGGCGCCGCCGGCGAGGTGGGGCACATGACCATCGACGACAACGGGCAGCGGTGCAACTGCGGGAACATCGGCTGCTGGGAGACGCTGGCATCGGGCAGCGCCCTGGCCCGCGAGGCGGTGCGCCTCATCGAGGCCGGCGCCGAGACCACCATCCTCGACTTCACCGCGGGAAACAGGGACCGGGTGAGCGCCCAGACGGTGTACCTCGCCGCCCAGGGGGGCGACAGGCTGGCCCACGAGCTCATCGCCCGCACCGGCTACTACCTGGGGGTGGGCCTGGTCAACCTGATCAACATCTTCAACCCCCAGCTCATCCTGATAGGTGGTGGGCTGTGCCGCATGGGGCAGCTCATCATGGAGCCAGCCATCCGCGTGGTCAGGGAGCGCGCCTTCGACCTCCCGGCGAGGGCAGTCCGCATCGAGCTGGGAGGGCTGGGCATAGACGCCGGCGCCTTCGGGGCGATAGCGCTGGTGCTCAAAGAGAGCGCGCGCGCCTCGTACAGCGAGCGGTAGCGCTACCCGATGGCCCCCTGCGCCTTAAGCTCCTCTCTCTGCTGCCTGCTGTAGCCGGCCTCGGCGAGCACCTCGTCGGTATGCTCCCCGAGCAGGGGGCCGAAGCGCCTGAAGGTGCCCGGCGTATCAGAGAGCTTCTGCGATATCCCGGCCTGCCTCACCGTGCCCAGCGTGGGGTGATCCAGCTCCACTATCATGCGCCTGTGCTTTAGCTGCGGGTCGCCGTGGAGCTCGTCGATGCCGTAGACCTTGCCCACGCATATGTCCCACTGCGAGAGGTAGTCGAACCACTCGTCGCGCGTCTTCGTGGCGAATATCTCGGTGAAGTCGGCGAACATCTTCTCGCGCGCCTCACCCGCCGCGTGCTGGTGGGGGATGAGGTCCTCCCGCCCCAGGGCACGGCACAGGTTCTCCCAGAACCACGGCTCCAGCGAGCCGATGGACAGATACTTGCCGTCCTTGGCCTTGTAGGTGCCGTAGAAGGGAAGGGCCCCGGTGAGCATATCGTTGCCCCGCTCCGGGACCTGGCCGCTGGCGAAATAGCCCATCAGGCTGTGCGCCATGAGGGAGACCACTCCGTCGGCCATGCCGATGTCGACGTGCTGGCCGCGGCCGGTATGCCCCCTGGCGATCAGCGCCGCCAGGATGCCGATGGCGGCGTTCATGCCCCCCGCGGCGTAGTCGGCCACCAGGTTCGACGGGATGGTAGGCCGTCCCCCCGGCGGCCCCATGATGCCCAGCGCACCGCCGATGGAGATGTAGTTGATGTCGTGGCCCACCATGTTGCTGTAGGGCCCGTCCTGGCCAAAGCCGGTGATGGAGCAGTAGACGATGCCCGGGTTTATGCCTTTAAGCGTATCGTAGTCCACGGCGAGGCGCTTCACCACGCCGGGGCGGAAGCCCTCCACCACCACATCGGCCCCCTCCACCAGCTTGTAGAGCACCTGGCGCGCCGCCTCCACCTTCAGGTTAAGCATGATGCTGCGCTTATTGCGCTCCAGGGCGTTGAAGGCGGTCCCTTTCTCCTCCTCCATGCCCATCATTGCCATGCCCGCCAGTCGCCCCTCCCGTGGGCCCTCCACCTTTATCACGTCGGCCCCCAGGTCGCCCAGGATCATGGTGCAGAACGGGCCCGGGGCCAGACGAGAGAGGTCCAGCACCCGGATCCCCTCCAGTGCCATCGCGGCCATACCTACCTCCTGTAAAGATATCTCCCTCTACCAATCCGTTGCGCGTGCCTTATTCGCCACCAATGTTACTGGCAACCTCTGGCCGCTGTCAACAACGCCTGGGCGGCACCGCGACCAGGCCCCGCGGGGGGGGCGGCGATATTGACGGGAGGCATGGGATGTGCTAGATTTAACCATCTTCTCCAGTCCAGTCCGAGCATGCACACGCCATTCGATCAGGAGGAAGAGTATGGCCAGAGGCGAGATAGTCATTGATGAGATGCTGTGCAAGGGATGCGGCTACTGCGTGAAGTTCTGCAACCGAGGATGTATCGAGATAACCGGCGATAAGTTCACCCCCCAGGGCTTCCTGTTACCCAGCTTCGTAAACCAGGAGAACTGCAACGCCTGCGCCGTCTGTGGCTGGATGTGCCCCGACTTCGCCATAGAGGTATACAAGTTCGTAGAAGAGAAAGTGTAGCGGGTGCAACCACAGTGAACGGACGGCAAGGCCACACCTCTCGCTGCCCAACTCGAACCCTGTACCTGGTATCGCAGTGGCCGTGCCGTCGGCCGTCACCACCCCTCGCTCCGCACGGAGTGCCCGGTTCCCATCACCAACGTCGCCAGTCACCCAATGGGTGACCTGCGCGCCCACCATTCCCACGACACACCTTTACACACAGCGCCGACCCCGCCGCAGAGGGCGGCACCGGGGTCTACCTATATCGTTGCCAACGCTCACCTGCTGGAGAGACAGAACAGAGGAGTGTGATATGCACACAGGCGTGACTACCAGGAAAGGCCTGGACCAGGTCAGGGAGCTCAACGAGCACCGTGCGGAGAGGGCAGAGGAGCTGCGCTACCAGGGCAAGAAGGTGGTCGGCTACTTCTGCGCCTATGCCCCGGCCGAGCTGATGACGGCGGCCGGCGTCGTCCCCTTCCGCATCACCGGCGACGTGAGGGAGCCCATCACCCAGGCCGATGCCTACCTGGAGACCATCATGTGCCCCTTCATCCGCAGTTGCTTCGACATGGCCATAAAGGGGCGGTACGATTTCCTCGATGGCCTGGTGGTGCCCCACAGCTGCGACACCGTGGAGCGGATATACACCATCTGGCAGTACAACCGCAGGCCAGAGTACTCCCACTTCATCAACGTCCCCCACATCATCAGGAACCCGGCATCCCACAGGTTCTTCAAGGCAGAGCTGGGCCAGTTCCAGAAGAGCCTGGAGAGATACACCGGCACCCAGATATCGGCCGCCGCCCTGCGGGAGGCGGTGGCGCTCCACAACGAGAACCGCACCCTGCTGAGGGAGCTCTCCCGGCTGCGCCGGGAGGACCCGCCGCTCCTCACCGGCACCGAGATGCTCCAGGTGCTGATCGCGGGGATGACCATCCCCGCCGACGAGTACCGTGGGCTGCTCAAAGACGTCATCGCAGAGGTCCGCGGGAGGGCAGAGCGACCGCCCACGCGGGCGGCCCGGGTGCTGGTCTACGGGGCCGAGCTGGACGATGCCTCCTTCATCGAGCTCATCGAGGGGTCCGGGGCCAACGTGGTCATCGACGACCTGTGCGTGGGCACCAGGAACTACTGGGACGACATAGCGCCCACCGACGACCCCTTGGACGGCATCACCTCATACTACCTGGAGGCGATCAGGTGCCCCCGCACCTACCGGGACACGCCTGGGAGCCACGAGGCCGACCTCGAGTCCCGGTACCGCTACCTCATGGACTTCATCGATGAGTTCAAAGTAAACGGCGTGATATCGTACGTGTTCCGGTTCTGCGATACCCACGAGTTCGACCTCCCCGAGGTGAGGGACTACCTGGAGTCCCAGGGCGTCCCCTTCCTCCACCTGGAGGAGGACTACGACATAGCGGCCGCCGGCCGCCTAAAGACCAGGATCCAGGCATTCCTGGAGATGATCGGCTAGAAGGAGAGAGCAATGGCAGAGAAGCGGGCAGAAGAGAGCATATTCCGAAAGAGGGGCAAGGAGATACGCTCCACCAAGACGGCCAACGAGGCCTCGGAGCTGGTGGCGAAGATGTACATGCGCGGCATCGAGTCCGCCCTCGCCGGCAGGCCCATCTCCTGGGTGATGGTGGGGTGCGTGGCCGAGGTGCCCCTCCTGGCCATGGATATCACGCCGATATACACCGAGAACTACGCCACCGTGTGCGCCTCTCGCGGCGCGGCCGAGCCATTCCTGGAGATCGCAGAGGGGGAAGGATTCTCCAACCTCATCTGTGGCTACGCCCGCACCGGGCTGGGCTACGCCCACAGGATGGTGGACCTGGGGGGAGAGGTGCCCCCTGAGGCACCGCTGGGCGGCATGGCCAAGCCCGACATGCTCATCGGGTGCAGCACCATATGCGACCCCCGCTACAAGTGGTACCAGTCGCTGGGCCGCTACATGAACACCCCGTACTACACCTTCGACGTGCTGTGGCCCCCCATAGACGCCGATATCGAGGCCGTGAAGGGGTACTACGTCGAGTACCTCCTGGACGGGATAAGGGGGCTCGTCTCCTTCCTAGAGGAGGTGACCGGCAAGAAGATGGACATGGAGAGGCTGGCCCAGATCCAGGCCACCGCCGAAAAGACACGAGAGGTGTGGTGGCAGGTCCACGAGCTGCGCAAGGCCGTCCCGGCACCCATGCCGGCGCAGGACATGCTCAACTGCATCGTCCCCGGGCTCTTCATGCCCGGCGAGCAGGAGGCCCTGGACTTCTACCGCAAGCTGTACGACGAGGTGAAGCACCGGGTGGACAACAAGATAGGGGTGATCCCCGACGAGAAGTACCGCCTGCTGTGGAGCGGCGGCCTTCCACCGTGGCACGCCATGGGGATGTACAAGTACTTCGAGACACTGGGCGCCGTCTTCGTCACCGAGATGGCGTACAACCTGGGCGAGCCGCCCCAGATACCGGACTCGGTCACCGACCCCACAGAGCGCATGGCCCTGAGCTGGTACGATAGCATCACCAACTACTACGAGAGGGCGCTGGAGGGGTGCGGCGACCCCCAGACGCAGCGCATACTCGACTTCATCGAGGACTACCAGATAGACGGCATGGTGATGCACGGGAGCGTCTCCTGCCGCGCCACTACCATAGGCCAGATCAACCAGAAGAACATGGTGCAGGAGCACGTCAAGGTGCCCACACTGGTGATAGAGAGCGACATCATCGATGCCCGCGACTTCTCAGAGGCCCAGACCAAGGCCCAGATCGATGCCTTCATAGATACCGTGGCCTCGTACAAGGAGAGCAAGAGACGATAGCAGCGGCTATGTGCCCATAGAGACGCTCGATATCCCGCGCTTAAACCAGGAGGAAAGGAGACAACCCATGGCCCTTAAGGTAGTGAACGCCACCCCCCTCGGCGAGACCCCCTACGACCAGGAGGTCATGCAGCGCATCGGCGCCGAGTACGTGCTCAAGTACTGCCCCACCGAGGACGACCTCATCGCCACCGCGGGCGATGCCGACGCCGTCATCACCGTCATGGAGCCCTTCACGGCGCGGGTCATCGAGAATTTAAAGAGCTGCAAGGTGATCGCCGTCTCCGCCATCGGCTACGACCTGGTCGATGTCCCCACCGCCACCAAGCGCGGCATCTGCGTGTGCAACGCGCCTGAGTACTGCTTGGACGAGATGTCGGACCACGCCATGGCCCTGCTCCTCGCCTGCGCCCGCCGCATCGTGTCGCGCAACAAGTACATAAAGGCCGCCGATACCGACCACATGCCCGGCGGGCCGGTCTCCAAGCTGCGGGGGCAGACGCTGGGCCTGGTGGGGTTTGGCCGCATACCGCGCACCCTGGTGCGCAAGGCGCAGGGCTTCGGCCTAAAGGTCATCGCCCACGACCCCTACGTGTCCCGTGCCACCGTGATCGGCTACGACGTGGAGCTGGTGCCCACGCTAGACGCCCTGCTGGAGCGGGCAGACTTCGTATCGGTGCACGCCGCGCTGGTGCCGGAGAACCGCCACATGTTCGGCCTGGCGCAGTTCAAGCGGATGAAGCCCACCGCCTGCTTCATCAACACCGCCCGCGGTGGTCTCGTGGACGAGGACGCGCTCTACACCGCCCTGAACGAGGGCCACATCGCCGGCGCCGGCCTCGACGTGACCGAGCCCGAGATGAACTTCGAGAGCCCCCTGCTCACGCTGGACAACCTCATCTACACCGGCCACTTCGGATTCTACTCCGATACCTCCATAGCTGAGCTGCGCCGCTTCCCCATCGACGAGGTGGAGCGCGTGCTCGGCCTGGGGCAGTGGCCGTACGGCCTGGTCAACCCCCAGGTGAAACCCACGTTCGCCGAGAGGTGGGGCAAGACCCTGGTATAGCAGGCAACAGGCCAGTCACTGGCTAGCGCACCCTACTAGTGCGGTACAGGCATCCAGCCGACGCCACGTATCAAAGAGAGAGGCTGCCTCTGGCAGCGGAAAGGAGAAGGAGATGACCATGCCTCTCGAAGGGATCAGAGTTCTCGACTGGACCGCGTTTCAGCAGGGGCCCACCGCAGGCGCACTGCTCGCCGACATGGGGGCCGACGTCATCAAGATCGAAGAGCCCAGGGGAGAGCCGGGTAGGGGCCTTGCCGCCATATACGGCATGGACCTCCCCGTCAACTTCTACTTCTTGAACCAGAACCGCGGCAAGAGGGGAATGGTGATCGATTTCACCACAGAGGCGGGCAAGGAGGTCCTCTTCAAGCTGGTGGAGAAGTCGGACGTCTTCCTCACCAACTACCGCTACCTCCACGCCGAGAAGATGGGGGTGACCTACGAGGTCTTGAGTAAGCACAACCCACGGCTGATATATGCCTACAGCTCAGCGTGGGGCCCCGAAGGGCCCGACCGCGACCTGCCCTCCGCGGACCTCGCCGGCCAGGCACGGGGTGGCTTCTGGATGATGTCTCTCACCAGGGATGACGAGCCCAACCCCCTGGGCGCCGGGTTCGCCGACGAGGTGGGGGGCCTGCTCACCGCCTACGGCATACTGCTGGCCTTGATCGCCCGCGAGAAGACGGGGCGGGGGCAGAAGGTGGACGCCTCCCTGTTAAGCGGCCAGTTCGAGATGGGCCGCCTCTTCCTCCAGCTCTACCTGCTGCTGGGGTTTCCCACCACCGCCGGGGGGAAGATGCTGCGCAGCCCCCTGTGGTACTACTACCGCTGCCAGGACGACAAGTGGTTCTGCATCTCCGTGCTCCAGGCCGACCGCTACTGGCCAGACGTGTGCCGGGTGATGGGCATCGAAGACCTGCGCGACGACCCCAGGTTCAAGAACGCCGCCGCGAGGCAGGAGAACATAGAAGAGATTCTGGCCATCTTCAAGAAGGTCTTCCTCACCAGGCCCAGAGAGGAGTGGTGGCAGCTCTTCAAGGCGGTGCCCATCCCCTCGGCGCCGGTGAACGACTGTGCCGACCTGGCAAACGACCCCCAGGTCATCGCCAACGGCTGGATCGATGAGGTGGAGCAGCCAGGCTACGGCACGATAAAGGTCCCCGGGGTCACGGTCAAGCTGTCGGACACCCCGGGAAAGGTGCGGGCCACGGCCCCGGAGCTGGGCCAGCACACCGAAGAGGTGCTCATCGAGCTCCTGGGATATAGCTGGGACGACATCGCAAAGCTGCGGGAGAAGGGCGTGTTCTAGAAGCCCATCTCCTCCCCGATGACCAGCACCGTGGTATCGGTGTTCATCGGCCTGCGCTCCAGGATAACGGTGGCGCGGCACATGCGCAGCGGCGAGTCACAGTCGGTGCATACGCCAGTCTGAACGCAGGGCAGAGGCAGGCCGCTCTCCTTCAAGGCGTGGGGGGCGGCCGTCTCTCTCGTCCTCTTCAAGGCGGCGTCTATGTCCTTCACGATCTTGTTCCCACCGCAGGCTACTATCACCTTCCTGGGGCCAAAGGTCATCGCCGCCACGCGGTTGCCGATGCCGTCGGTGCTCACCAGCTCCCCACCCAGGGTGAGGGCATTGGTGCTGGTCAGAAAGACATCGCAGTTCAGCTGGGCGCGGCGGATATCGAGTATCTCCTCCTGGGTGAGCCCCGGCCTCCAGTGGTCGTAGAGGGTATGCCCGCGCCGCGCCAGCTCATCGAGGACACCCAGCTCCCTCACCGTCATGGAGCCGCCGGCGCCCACGCTGGCCCCTGGGGGCACGAGCTTGAGTATCTCCTCGCGGGCAGCCTCCCGATCCTCGCAGTACACGGCGTGGAACCCGTTGCGCTCGAGGGCCTTCACCGCACGCTGCGCCCGCTCCCCCATGTACCACCGCTTGATGGTGTCCTTGTTGGCCAGCCTGCGGGCGTAGAGATCCTCGCCCAGCTGCTCTTCTCTCTCTTCCATGGCACCACCTTTCCCCAGACTATGACGACTGTCGTTGGGGTCGGAATGACCGCCCCGCCTGATTCTAGTGCAACCGCGGGGGCCTGTCAAAGGCACACCCGACAGGCTATACAACACACTGGGTTTCAGGTAGAATGTCGCCGTACCGCGCCCGATAGAGTATAGGGAGGTATCCTATGATAGAGACCGAGCTCACCAGGATGCTGGGGATACCCCATCCCATAATCCAGGCCGGGATGGGCCCCTACAGCACCAACAACCTGGCGACGGCAGCGGCCAACGCCGGCATAGTGGGCATCCTGAGCACCAGCGGCTTCCGCTACGGCTCCTTGGCCCCGCAGCTACTGGAGCAGCTCTCCGGCGGGGAGCCGGGCACCACCCCCGAGATGATGGGGCGCCTGCTGCGCCGGGTCGCCGAGGGCACCAGGGGGGCCCCAGGGGTCTTCGGGGTGAACTGCCTGGTATCCGCCGAGGTGATGGAGCCGGCGAAGGAGGTCATCCAGTCGGTGATCGACATCCGCAACCAAGACCCGGAGGTCAGGGACAAGCTCCGGGTGATCATCACCTCGGCGGGAGACCCCATGCCCTGGAGCGACGTGATCAAGCCATCGGGGGTCATGTGGTTCCACGTAGTCCCCTCGGTGCGCCACGCCCTGCGCTGCGAGCGGGCGGGGGTCGACGCCATAATCGCCTCCGGCCACGAGGGCGGCTTTCACATCGCCTGGGAGCCGGTGCACACCATGGTGCTCCTGCCGGCGGTGGCGAGCGCGGTGAAGACCCCGGTCATCGGTGCCGGCGGCTTCAGCGACGGTGCCACCCTGGTCGCCGCGCTGGCCCTGGGCGCAGCGGGGGTGCAGATGGGCACCAGGTTCCTCGCCACCCAGGAGAGCGACTTCGTCCAGATGTGGAAGGACAAGGTCTTGGGTAGCGGGGAGCGCGATACCACCGTGGCACGGGGCATCGTGGGCCCGGCGCGCTACTTGAAGAGCGAGGCCTCCATGGAGCTCACCGAGATCACGGCCATGAAGGCCCCCGGCCTGTTCATGGGGCAGCCCGACGATATCACCACCGTCGCCCCAGAGGTGCTGCGCAAGGAGCTGGAGGGGTTCGCCGCCACCTTTGCCGGCGACGAGAAGAGGGCGCTCATGGCCGCCGGCGAGGTCGCGGGCAGGATAGGCGACCTGCCCACGGTGAAGGAGTTGGTAGATACCATCATTGCCCAGGCCGAGGAGTGCCTGGAGGGACTCCCAGGAAAGGTGAGGAGGTAGCGTTATGAAGCAGCTCAAGGAAGCAGTAGTCGTCGAGGCGGTGCGCACCCCCACCGGGAGGTCGGGGTGGAAGGGCATGGAGAAGAAGGGGGCCTTCTCCGAGTTCTCCGCCCAGAACCTCATCGCCGCCGCCCTGGAGGCACTGGTGGAGCGGGTGAAGCAGAGGTGCCCCCAGTTCGACCCGGTCCAGATAGAGGACGTGGCCTGCGGGTGCTTCAGCCAGATAGGGGAGCAGGGGGGCAACATCGGCAGGATGGGGGTAATGGCCGCCGGCCTCCCCGACGAAGTCGCCGGCTGGACGGTGAACCGCTACTGCAACGCCGGCCTCCAGGCCATAAACTCGCAGGCCCAGGCCATCATGACCGACTGCGGCGACATCATGATCGCCTGCGGCGTGGAGAACATGTCCCACTACCCCATGATGAGCGACTTCGAGGCGGCACAGAAGGCAGGGCTCCCGGTACGCTTTCACCCAAGGGTGGCCAAGCGGGGGCTGGTGATGATGGGGGTATCGGCGGAGATGGTGGCAGAAAAGTACGGCTTCTCGCGGGAGGAGATGGACCGCCTCGGCCTGTGGAGCCAGCAGAAGGCGGCGCAGGCCATACGTGACCAGGAGTGGTACAGGAAGCGGGTGGTCCCGGTCACCGTCGAGGTCAAGGACCAGCCCACCGTGGTGATCGAGAGAGACGAGCCGGTCAGGGGCCAGGCCCTGGACGACCCCGAGGCCGCCTGGGAGCGCATGACGAAGCTGGAGCCCAGGTTCAAGGAGGGGGGCAAGGTCACCGCCGGGAACTCATCGGGCATCGTCGATGGGGCAGCGGCCACCATGCTCATGTCCAAGGAGCGGGCCCGGGAGCTGGGCCTCGAGCCCATGGTGACCATCAGGTCGATGGCCGTCGCCGGCGACGACCCGGTGATAATGCTGCTGGGCCCCATCCCGGCGATGAAGAAGGCGCTTGCCCGCGCCGGCCTCACCATGGACGACATCGATTGCTTCGAGCCCAACGAGGCCTTCGCCTCGCCGGTGCTCGCCTTCTGCAAGGAGTTCGGCCTGGCCTACGATGACCCCAGGATAAACCCCACGGGCGGTGCCATCGCCATCGGTCACCCCATCGGCTGCACCGGCGTGCTCTACTTCACCGAGATGGTGCACCACATGGTGCGCCACAACTTGAGGTGGGGCCTGCAGACGCTGTGCGGCGGCGGCGGGGTGGGCATCGCCACGGTGGTGGAGCGGGAGCGGTAGCGCCCCCAGTCAGTACAGAAGTGGGGGGGGGGGGGGGGCGGCGCCCCAAGAAATT
>JAXHUE010000019.1:35000-37125 GCA_034189655.1 Chloroflexota bacterium
AACCGTTGGGGCGTCGCCGCTAATGCGCCCCCACTTCATTTTCTACCCACCCACCAGGACACCCAGTGCCCGCCTATGTCTCTCGCCGGCCCCTCTAGGAGCCGCCCTTGAACTTGCTCCTCATCTCATCGAGCTCCTGCCTGGCCTTGAGCTCTTCCTCGCTCATCGGCTGCCACCTCACTATCTTCTCCCCCTCTATCTCGACCTCGAAGAGCCCGTGGCAGCCGGCGCACCTCATCGGCCCGCCGTACCTGTTATCGATGAGAAAGACCTTGACCTCCTCCCCACACTGGGGACAGCCTATCACTGGCATAGAAAGTTGCCTCCGTTCATCCATCAGGCCTTGAAGGCCAGATGTACCTTCTTCTCCTCCCCCTCGCCCCTCTCCACGAAGTCGACGGTGAGCGGCTGGCCCACCTCGATCTCCTCCGGCTTGCCGGCATCGAGCCCCAGGAGCTGGGCGCTTATCTTGGGCCCCTCCTCCAGTGCCACGATACCGGTGCAGTAGGGGTTGTCCCGGCCGTAGCCCTGCTCTATCATCAGCGTGGGGGCCACGTTGATGGCAGTGAAGGCAGCGAGCGTGCCTTTCCCCCCCGTCTCCACCCACTCCATCTCGTCGCCGTAGCACTTGATGCAGATGGCGCGGGGCGGCAGGTACAGCGCCTGGCACTTCTTGCACCTCGATGCCATGAGCTTCTTCTCGTTCAGGTACTGAAAGAAAGATGCGCCGGTAAAATCTCTCTGCTCCATGTGTTTACCGCCTCTCGAAGATGTGCACCACACAGGTGCCGCCGGTGGCCCCGACATTGTGAGTGAGGCCCAGGCGCAGGTCTTTATTGGGAACCTGTCGCTCCCCCGCGGTGCCCCGCAGCTGGTGCCAGATCTCGATGACCTGGCCGGCCCCCGACGCCCCCACGGGGTGACCCTTGGACTTGAGCCCCCCGGAGGTGTTTATCGGCCTCGTGCCGTCCCTTGCAGTGACGCCCTGCTCCACCGCCCTGGGCCCCTGCCCCGGCGGGAAGAAGCCCAGGTCCTCCATGGCCACTATCTCGGCGATGGTGAAGCAGTCGTGTACCTCGGCCACCTGGATGTCCTCGGCCTCGACGCCAGCCATATCGTATGCCATGCGCGCTGCGATCCTGGTCGCCGCTATGGATGCCAGGTCCTCCCTCTCGTGGAGGGCGTGGTCGCTCGCCTGGCCGGTACCGATGATGTAGAGGGGCTTATCGGTGAACTCGCGGGCCAGGTGCTCCGCCACCAGCACCATGCAGGCCGCGCCATCGGTGATGGGGGAGCAATCGAACAGCCTCATCGGCCACGCGATCACGGGGTTGGCCCTGCCGTCCTTCAAGAAGTCTATCTCCTCCTTCCAGTCGGGGACGGGCTGCCCCTTCTCCTGCGCCTTCTTCTTGCGGCCGTTCATGATATCCGCTATCGAGCTGTTGAACTGGGCCTTGGGGTTCAGCGCCCCGTTCCTATGGTTCTTTATCGCCACCTTCATGAAGTGCTCCGTGGTCGTCCCGTAGTGCTTCATGTGGGCGGTGGCGATGGCGGCATAGAGGCCGGGAAAGGTGAAGCCCGCCGATGCCTCGTAGGTGATATCGCTCGCCGCGGCCAGGGTATCGGTCACCCGCTCCGTGGGCAGGTTGGTCATCTTCTCCACCCCGCCCACGAGCACGATATCGTACAGCCCGGACGCGATGGCGATGACCCCCTCCCTGAGGGCAACGCCGCTTGAGGCGCAGGCATCCTCGACCCTGGTCGCTGGTCGGGGCACCAACCCCACCCAGTCCGCCATGATGGGTGCGGTGTGCGCCTGCCCCTCGAAGAGGTCGCTGGACAGGTTGCCCAGGTACAGTGCCTCGATATCCCTGGTATCCAGGCCCTTATCGATAGAGGCCTTCATCTCCTTGAAGGCCTCCACGAAGAGGTCCCGGCTCGACTTGTCCTTAAAGGCGCCAAACTTTGACATGCCGGCGCCGACCATGGCGACGCCTCTCGATAGCGTGCGTCCCTTTACGTTCATCGCTGCCCTCTCGCTCCATAGTACCACCCCTACTCCGCCGATTGTATCAGGAGAGCACGACGACGTCAACCTTGGTGGCTATGCTTGAACACCCTCTCC